>NZ_JBQFUW010000004.1:0-424092 GCF_056539385.1 Ruegeria sp. BB6 | reverse complement strand
CAGTCATCCCCAAATGATCACGCAAAAAACCAGACAATAACGTCCGACCCTCAACCTCACCGCTCACAGCAACGCCGTTCACAGTCATCGAAATCTTCATCAGATTTTCCTCCCTGAAATATTCTGCTCAACCGCCGAACAGGCGCTTGAACCATCCTTTTTTCTCTTCTGGTTGCGTATCGGCCTGAGCGGGCTCTGGCGTTGGCTCAGGCGCAACTGGCGCGGCCGACGGTTCTGGCGCGGCATCGGCAGATTTGGTCTGAGGCTCTTCCTCAACCGCATTCTGGAAATTCTCAAAGAACTGGTCCGCCATTTTCTTGGCCACACCATCAATGACCCGACCGCCAAGCTGTGCCAATTTCCCACCCACACGCGCATCGACATTGTAGGTCAACAACGTGCCTTCCGGGACGTCGGACAGGGTCACATCCGCAGCGCCTTTGGCGAACCCTGCGGCCCCCCCTTTGCCTTCTCCGGACAGCTTTACACTTTCCTGATCGACCATGTCAGACAGGGTTACTTCGCCCTTGAAGGTTGCTTTCACCGGCCCGACTTTCTGGACTACAGTGGCGGCAAAGCCGTCCTCTGCGGTGCCCGACATCTCTTTGCAGCCGGGGACGCATTCTTTCAGAACCTCGGCTGATAACAAGGCATCCCAGACCTTGGAACGTGGGGCCGCGATGACGCGGCTGTCATGAAGTTCCATGTCACTCCCTCCCGTATTTTTCGTTAAGCTACGCGGTGTTCCATCCGGTGCCTATAAGACCTTGGGTGTAGTCAGCGAAGTTTCGGTTGCAATTGGGTCGGCATCGCCTTTCTCAGGATGCACGCATTTTACGACCTTCCGCCAGTAGGCGCGGTTCCATTCACTTGCTAGGTTTTGTTAGATTGGGGCAACTTGTTGCAAAGGCCATTTCCAATGTTTGCAAACGCCGTAGGGCAAAATGACTTTGAAAACGTGCTGATCATCGACGATCATCCATTGTTTTGCGATGCACTCTCGATGACATTGCAGAGCGTTGCACATATCGGTGAAGTGCATACGGCTGACAGGCTTGAGCGTGCGCTGGAGCTTGTCAAAAGTGGCTTGAAGCCGGACGCGGTATTGCTTGATCTCAACTTGCCGGATGTTGACGGATTGGATGGGCTGGTGCGTCTCAGGGCGGTTGTCAATGCGCCTGTTATCGTCGTGTCGTCCATGACAGATAACAGGGTTGTCAGTCAGGTCATCCACGCCGGTGCGTCTGGTTATGTCCCGAAACATAGCCAAAGGGACGTGTTCCGCACCGCGTTCGAGACCGTACATTCCGGCAAAACCTTCCTGCCTGAAGGTGCCGTGTTGATTGACCCAGACGACGAGGATGAACAAAGCGATGCCGTTGGCCGTCTGGCAACATTGACCAACCAGCAATCGCGTATCCTGCAACTGATATGCGAGGGAAAATTGAACAAGCAGATCGCTTTTGACCTGTCCATCGCAGAAACAACGGTCAAGGCGCATGTCACTGCTATCATGCGGAAATTGGGCGTTCAAAGCAGAACCCAGGCAGTTCTGATTGCGAAAAAAGCGTCCTTTGCCAGCGTCTTGCAAGAGCAGGGCTAACCGTAATACCCTCAAGCCTCATCGCGTTGGGGAGGAGGCCCGATGGAGCAAGCAGTCGGGCGGCCTGAGACCCAGGCCCGTGCGTCCAGCATCGTTAAAACGGCATTTGTGCAATACGACGCGGACAACGCGATCGGGCAGCTTTCTTCGTTGCTGGGCGATGACGAACTGGCGCTTGTCATTCTCTTTGTCACTGCCAGTGCTGAGGCAACGTCTGTTATCGAAGAAGCAGCAGCGGTATTTGCCCCGACCCCAGTGGTAGGCTGCACCACGGCTGGAGAGTTGGCGGGGCAGGGCTATACCGAAGATCAGATCGTTGCCATTGGGTTGCCCGCCTCTCATTTTGCGGCGCGAACGGTTTTAGTGCCGGACCTCGACGCTTTTTCGGCGCCAGACATCATTCATGAAATGATCCGCAATCGAAATGAGATGACGGAAGCTGAACTTGATTGGCATCACGAGTTCACCTTTTTGCTGATAGATGGGCTGTCTACCAAAGAAGATGCCCTGACATCCGAGCTTGCGATCGGGCTTGGGCCGGTGCCTCTGTTTGGAGGGTCGGCCGGGGATGGAACACGGTTTGGAAATACCTTTGTCCTGTTTGAAGGGCAGGCGCATGAAAACGCGGCTGTTTTGACCCAGATACGCACACGTTGCCCGATCAAGGTGTTCAAAACGGATCACCTTGTTCCAACGACGCAGCGTATGGTCGTTACCGAAGCAGATCCCGCAAAACGCATCGTGCGTGAGATCAACGCAGAACCCGCAGCGCGTGAATATGCAAGAATACTGGGCAAAGACCCCGAGCAACTGAATACCTTTACCTTTGCCGCCCATCCGGTCGTTGTTCAGATTGGAGGCCAGCATCATGTCCGGGCAATCCAGAGGGTGGCCGGAAATGGCGATCTGGTGTTTTTTTCGGCGATAGACGAAGGGCTTGTTCTAACAATGGCCGAGCCAATGGACATGGCTGCGCATCTGGAACAGGAAATCGACGTTTTGAAACAGCAGGAACAGCCCGACGCCATACTTGGGTGCGACTGTATCCTGCGCAGGCTGGAAGCGCAGGAAAAGCAAATGACGGGTGCGCTGTCCAAAATTCTTTCGGACAACAGGGTTGTCGGATTTTCCACCTACGGAGAACAGTTCAATTCGATCCATGTGAACCAGACTTTGACCGGCGTCGCCATTTATCCGCCTGATGAGCCGTCACATGATTGAGACTCTGATCAACCCAGACGACCCGCTGGATCGTCAAAACGAAAAGCTGCTCAAGATAGCTGCGGCGCTGATGCGGCGAGTGGAGGAGTCCACTGACGCCAGCGGTGCCGCCTATGCGCAGTTTCAGCGCGCCGCGACTTTGGAACAAGAGGTTCGGGCCCGCACCTTGGACCTGGAACGCGCCCTTGAGCTGTTGAACGACTCTAACGCGAGGCTGGCTCAGGCCAATAAGGAAACGGAAGCCGCGCGCGCTGACCTCGCCAACGCGATTGAAACTGTCCAGGAAGGGTTTGCGCTGTTCAACCTTGATGAGGAACTGGTGCTGTGCAACAGCCGATTTGGTATGCACATGCCCGATATTCAGGGCCAGTTGTCGCCGGGCTTGCGGTTTACCCAATATGTCGAACTGGTAAGCCAGTCGAAATACCTGTCTCTGCCCGAAGCTGTATCTCCGCAAGATTGGGCGCATCGCCGAATGTCGCGTCATGCAGATGATCACGTCGTATTTAATGTGCGCCTTAACGGAAACCGCTGGACCCAGGTATCCGAACACCGGACGCCGGATGGTGGCACCGTCATTCTTCAGACCGACGTTACCGACATCATGCGGATCGAACGGAAAGAGCGGGATCGCATTCTGGATGACAAGGCCCGCCTGATCCGCGCAACGCTTGAGCATATTGATCAGGGTGTCTGCATTTTTGACTGCAAGCTCCGCCTGATCGGGTGGAACAATCGCGCGAGCGAGTTGCTGGCTATTCCCAACGCTCAATTCCAGATGGGTGCGCAGTTTGAAACTCTGTTCAACCGGCTAAGCGCAACGATCAGTTTTGAAGAAGGTGTAAGCGCAGCCGACTTGATCGCTTGGGTGAACCGATCCACAGAGCGACCTCCGCTTAGATTTCAGATGCATTCCGGCCGTTTCAAGATCCTCTCCGTCTTTGCGCAGGAAATGCCGGACAGGGGGTTCGTGATATCGTTCACCGACGTGACGGCGGAACACAGATCAGCTCAAGCTCTTTACGAAGCAAAGGCGTTGCTGGAACAAAGGGTAGCCTCGCGTACCGAGGAACTGGCGGATGCGCTGAACGAGGCAGAGCGGGCGAATGCCTCGAAGTCGCGCTTTGTTGCGGCGGCAAGCCACGACTTGCTGCAACCCTTGTCTGCGGCCAAGCTGTATGTGGCCACGCTGGGTAGTGGCTTAAACGAGGTCGACGCGCAAAACGTGGCTGCCAAGGCGGAAAGTGCGCTGAGCAGCGTCGAGCACATTCTCGAGGCGTTGCTGGATATCTCAAAGCTGGATTCCGGGCGTGCCACAGTACACCTGTCCACGCTTTCTATCGGTGAAATCTTCTCGCAACTCGAAGATTCCTTTCGGCCGGTGGCACAGGCAAAAGGGCTGGAGTTGCGCTTTGTTCACACGGATGCTCTGGTCAGGAGTGATGCAAGCTATTTGCGGAGGGTTCTCCAGAATCTTCTGTCGAACGCAATACGCTATACGGACGAAGGCAAGGTTCTGATCGGTGTAAGGCGTCGCAAGACGTCTGTTGTGATCGAAGTCTGGGACACAGGTATAGGCATCGCGGCGGATCAGCGTGACATCGTCTTTCAGGAGTTTCAGCGACTACATTCCGACGCAAGCGCAGCCGAGGGGATGGGTCTGGGTCTTGCCATCGTGGAACGTGCTTGCGGGTTGCTGAAGCATCCAATCCGGTTGAATTCTGAACTGGGCAAGGGCACCGTATTTTCGGTGGAAGTGCCGCTCGCCAAATCATTGACCGTCGCATCCGGCGAAGTGTTTGAACCAACAGAGACGGACCCCAAGACACTTGCCAGTACAATCGCACTTCTGATCGAAAATGACGAGAACCTGCGAGGCGCATTGACCATGACCATGGAGTCATGGGGCGTTCAGGTTTTGGAATGTGCAAGCGAGCAGCAGGCAACAAGCCTTTTGCGTGAGATTGGCATTTTGCCCGACATTGTCGTCGCTGACTATCAGTTGGATAATGACAAAAAGGGCACTGATGCCGTCCAAGCGTTGGTTGGCGAATTCGGGCATCTGCCGGCGTGCATCATCTCTGCCAACAGAAGTGCCTATCTGTCCCAAATCTGCGGGGAAGGGGGATATTCTCTGCTGCACAAGCCAATTGACGCCCACAAGCTGAAAGCTATTCTTGAAGCGTCTCTGACAGAGATTTCCTCTGGGTGACACTTTAGCTTTGCTGCCGCATCTAAAACCCACACTATCAGTCTATTGCTAAATGGACTGAGGTGTATCCCCTTGCTTCGCAGCAAGTAGAGGCAATGGCGTTAACCGAGGTTCTATCATCGTGTTGCGCCGATAAACCATCTCGATGCAGGGTTTGGTTGACCCGCGTAATTTGATCTATCATCCTGATCTGAAATTGATTTCCACATTGCGGCCAATCGCAAAGTTGTTTTGGTTAGGGTTTCTGGCATGCAACAAGCCTCGCAAAAACGATACTTGCTTGATACGCATCGGTCACGTGATCCCGATCAGACTTTACGGATCGTCAGACCGTACCTAAAAGAGATGGGTATTACCCGGATCGCCAACCTGACGGGATTGGATAGGATCGGCTTGCCCACGGTGATGGTTGCGCGCCCAAATTCTCGTTCGGTTGCGGTGTCGCTTGGAAAAGGATTGTCGTTGCAGGCTGCGCAAGCCTCGGGCGTCATGGAGGCAATCGAGTCTTGGCACGCCGAACGTGTTCAGTTGCCTCAGCGCGTTGCCCGTCATGCGGATCTGATCGTCGATAGTCACGTCGTGGACATCAACGCCCTTCCACGAGTGACCGGGGGCCGGTTCGACCCGAACCGAAGCATGCCATGGGTTCAAGGGCGTGACCTGAAAGGTGATCACGATTGTTGGGTGCCGTTGGAAATGGTCGACACGGATTACACTTCTGGGCCAAGCGCAGGTCAGGGTGCGTTTCCGCGCACGACAAATGGGTTGGCTTCTGGAAACAATGTTGTCGAAGCTACCTGTCACGCGATTTGTGAATTGGTTGAGCGCGACGCGACAACGCTGTGGCATCACAAGCCCGCAGGCTTTCGTCTGGATCATGAGACGGTTGACGATGCACGATGCCAAAAAGCGGTTCAGATGATCACCGAGGCAGGGTTGGAATTGGGGGTCTGGGATACGACATCTGACATAGGAATAGCCAGTTTTCGGTGTGTGGTCTGTGAACCTGACGGCCAGAATGGTCACATCGGAATTGGGGATGGCTGTCATCCTGACCGATCGATCGCACTGCTTCGTGCGCTGACCGAAGCGGCGCAAACCAGGTTGACCTATGTCTCGGGCGCGCGCGACGATTTGGATCCGTCAGAGTTCACCGATCAGGCGCAGACGGAGCGTTGTCGATATGTACGTGATTTGATTGATGGGGCTGCCCCAAAACAGAACTTTTTTGATTGCCCGACGTCTGAGACGGGGTCCTTTGATGAAGACCTCGAACTGATATTGCGTAAACTGGAGTCTGTAGGACTGTCTCAGGTTGTAAGAGTTGATCTTTCCCGGCCCGAGTTTGACATCGCGGTTGTCCGGGCGATTGTTCCGGGGCTGGAGGCGCCGCATGACGATCCGGATTATGTGCTCGGACCTCGGGCCCGGTCGGTCTTGGAAGGTCAGGCATGAGCATAGCGGTTTTCGTTGGCCCTACTCTGCCCCGCAATGAAGTAGTGGACTACTTGGATGCAACCGTCTTGCCACCGGTCCGGCAAGGCGACGTGTACCGGATCACCAGGGATCGTCCTCGGGCCATCGGGATCATCGATGGATATTTCGAGGGGGTGCCCTCGGTCTGGCACAAGGAAATACTTTGGGCTTTAGAGCATGGCATCCCTGTATTCGGCAGCGCCAGCATGGGTGCGCTCAGGGCGGCGGAGCTTGCCGATTTCGGAATGATCGGGGTTGGGCAGATTTTCCAGGACTACCTTTCGGGCGTTCTGCAGGACGATGATGAGGTTGCCGTTGTTCATAGTCCGGCAGAGCTTGGGTTTCAGCCATTGAGTGTTCCAATGGTGTCTGTTCGGACCACGGTTTCCAGCGCTGTCGCTGCTGAAATTGTCACCAGCGAAACAGCCTCGGCTATTCTGAGCACGGCCAAGTCCATGCACTATCGGCACCGAAATTGGTCGGATATCGGGAAAGCCCTCGGGACATGTTCTGGCATGGAGGAATTCAACGCGTGGCTGCCGGACGGTCAGGTAGATGCAAAAGCAAACGACGCACGCGCCATGCTGCAGCAGATGTCTGACTATCTGAGCGATCCCCCTGCACGCCAGCCGTCTGCGGCTCGAACCGAGCGGACCTTGGTCTGGAAGACGTTGCGCCAGCGTGTGGATTCCGAAGCTCGGGAAGGTCAGGCGGTAATCGACGAATTACGGTTGAACCCCGAGCTTTACACGACCCTGCGCACCAAAGCGGTGCTGAGCCTGCTTGCGCAAGAAGAAGCTGATCGTATTGAGCGTAAGCCGGACCGTGAAACGCTTGTGAAACTCATGTCGGATCATCGAAACAGTGCCGGGCTCACCCGCAAAGCCGACATGTTGAAGTGGCTGGAGGCCAATGACCTGAGCGTCGAACGCTATGAGGCGATTTTGACGAGTGCCGCGCATATGGATGCCGCCACCGAAGCCAGGATCGAAAAGCTGGATGCCCCCCTGCTTGCAGAGCTGCGTCGCATGGGGCGCTATGCCGAACTACGCGATCGTGCTGCAAAGAAAGCCAGCCTTCCTGAACGCGCTCAGCGCGAGGCCGGAGCGGATCGCTTGCAGATGCTCCTTTGGTTTTTTGAAAAAAGGCTTGACCGGGATATGCCGGATGATCTTGAATCCTTTGCATCTTCGCTGGGTCTGGCTGGGCGAGATGCACTTTATGATTTGATCGAAGCAGAGTTTGTTTATTGCCATAGTGATGTCGGCTCGACAGCACCGGACGGATGAAAATCCACCGACCTGACGCAGGAGGGCGCTTGATGGATTTACCTGAGACCAGTGAAGCCGAGGAGCCTGGAACTCGGTTTCTGTTGTTTCCCCAGTCGCCTTTCCTGGAATCGGACCCGCAATTGGAATTGGTTGAAATTTCCGCCCCACAGGGCAGCATCGGTCCGGGTCCCTCGGGGCCGCGGATGTATACGGTCAACCCGGTTGGCAAAACGACCCCATACGGTGCAATCGTACCCGGACCAGACGGACCAGGCATGTACCTGCCGCCGTGGAACGGGTACGTTCAGCCGCCCGCCATGCCGGATGAGGTTGGAAACTTCATCCATATCGATCCCACTGACCCGGCGTTTGAGGCGGCTCATCTATTCGGATCGGCCTATTTCACTATGGACGTCTGGCAGGGGTATTTCGACCGTCAGATCCCGTGGCACTTTGCGCGGGATTTTGATCGGTTGGAGCTGTCTTTGTTGCCCAGCCTCGACAACGCGCATATCGGCTGGGGGTTCTTGGAAACCGGGGGCACGCATGATCACGGCGATGAATACCGGCCATACAGCTTGAACTTTGACGTGGTCGCCCACGAAATCGGTCATGCCATCATATACAGCGTAATCGGCATGCCCACCGACGGGGACGCGACCGGAGAGTATTACGGTTTTCACGAATCCGCAGCCGATTTGGTCGCGCTGCTTGCGTCGCTGCATTTCGGGTCCGTCGTTGAAGCCTTGCTAGAGAATACGCGGGGTAATCTCTATACGTTCAATCGGCTGAACCGTTTCGCGGAACTGTCGGAGAACGCGCAGATTCGAACGGCGGCCAATGACCGCACCTTGTCCGAGTTCGCCGCCGGCTGGTCCAGTGAACACGCCCTGTCCGAGCCGTTGACAGGCTCCATGTTCGACATCTTCGTGGACATCTACCACGAACGCTTGTTGGTGCATGGTCTGATTTCGCCGGAAGAAGAAGACTTGTCGGACCAACTGGAGGACTCTCCTGACTATAGCGCCGTGATGCAGGGGATTTTTGACACGCGCTATGCCGAAAACCCCGAAGGCTTCCGCATCGCGCTGCTTGAGGCGCGCGATTATCTGGGCACCTATCTTGCAGACTCGTGGGAACGTTTGGATGCCGATATGCTAAGCTATTTCGGAGTTGAAAAGGCTTTGCTGGCCGTGGATCAGGAAATAACTGGCGGGGCGTTTCAAAGGATCATCCAAGGCAACTTCCGCATGCGCGATATCGGCGTGACAAGCGCCGGGCCTCGGCTGCCTGATCAGGACGAAGACAGCCACGCCAATTCTGTCCGAACACAGGTTCCAGGTTGATGGGCAAAAATCCTTTATTTTGAAGCGGTTTTATGGCATGCAGTCGTGGGATGATTTTTGTGGAATATTTTGGCTCGGTCGTGATCGGGTCGCTTAAATTTGGGAGACGAGGTCTGGGACTCCGTTTATCCCGAAATTGGGAGAGAATGATATGACCGAGTCATTGCTGAGTTTTTCTGAAGTGCTTTTATTTGGTAGAGTAATGGGCGACCTCAGTGTCGATACAGGTTTCGTCAACGTTCGGCTTGCGACGACAGCCAACATAGACATTTCAGACCCACAGCAAACTGTCGATGGAGTTGAGGTCGAAGAAGGTGACCTAATTCTGGTTAAGGAGAATCCAAAGAACCAAAACGGAATCTATGTTGCGGACGCCGCTAAGAACTTGAGCTATGCCGTTTACGTGCCTGAAAATGGTCAGGTGGCAGTGGATTTCGGAAACACGTTCACCGACACAGAATGGCGGCAGACTGACGCCGACCGAACGGATCAGACGTTCGACGAAATTGATGACAAGGCCCAGAAAAAGAAGAAAAAGGGCGGCCGCGCCAAAGGGCGCAACCAACTTTTGCGGTCCCAGTACTCACCTGACGCAAAGCTGGCTCGAATTTACGGCTTTGCCTATGAAGGAACCTACTACGAGTTGCCAGAACCGGTGATCTTCCTGGTGCACGGTCCTGGTGAAACGGCTGCAGCCGACAGCGGAGCCATGGCGCGTTCGCCAAAAAGCCCATCAGAATCAGGGGTGGCCTCTGCCGACTATCAAGTGGCGGATGACATTATGTATTGGCCCTACGACAAGGCCGACTACACCGTTCGTATGGATGTGATGTCCGGTCAGTTTGAACAGGTTCTGCTGGATATCTACTTTGGCTTCGATAGCCCGGCGATCAGCGGAGCTAAGGTTTCGGGCGCGAAAGTCAGCGGTGCCAAGGTCAGCGGTGCCAAAGTTAGTGGCGCCAAGGTAAGCGGTGCCAAAGTCAGCGGCGCGAAAGTGCGCGGTGGAGATTGAAGAACTCAAAGCCACGACACGCAAAAGGGGGCTGATTCAGGCTGAGCGCAGACTAGGGCGTTTAGCAATTCCTTGAGTTTCTAGGACACAGCCTCTTTATCGCGCGACGCCTGAACAGGAAAAAGCGCAACAGATCAGTCATCTACCCCAACAGGGTCACCGGATGCGGCTGGCGCGGCGGGCCGCCAGCGACTGGTTGGGCCAAAGCCTAGGGATGCGGTCTGATGCTGATCCGGCGGCAAAGGAAGGCGCGATCAACGCCAATAACTGTGAAGAAATGAACTACAGTTTGATCGTCGAGGCCGCCAACGGACCTATTACCGCCGATGCCGAAGCGTGTTTGGACAGGCGCGGCGTCGTGGTGTTGCCCGACCTGTATGTGAACGCAGGCGGCGTTGTTGTCAGCTATTTTGAATGGGTTAAGAACATTACCCACTTGCCCTTTGGCCTGATGGACCGGCGCCAGAACATCAGCTCGGGCGCTGCATTGGTCGCAACGCTGGAAGATATTGCGGGCCGTCCCCTGCAAGACACCCAACGCGTTCAGATCACGCGCGATGTCCGTGAGATTGACGTGGTTCGATCCGGCCTGGAAGAAATCATGTCCCGCGCCTTTGACGACATCATGGCCCGCAAACGTTCGCTGAAGGACGCGAACCTACGGACTTCGGCCTACGTGGTAACAATCGCCCGCATCGCCGAGTACTACAAAGCGATCGGGTTGTAAGACCCTCCAAGTGAAACCGGACCGGGCCGCCTAACGACCTGCAGGTTAGGCGGCCCGGTCTGGTTTCGTGTGTGTGAGTGTGAGTGTGGACTCACGTTGAAGCGCATAATGAGAATTATGTTAAAAGAGAAAACATGATCTGCTGATCATACCGCATGAAAGGCAGCCGCCCGACGTCGCACGCCAGCAGCAATGGCTTCCGCCAATGGCATTGGGAACCTATCCGGCAAGTCTGCTAGCGTCCTCTCCAAGGCGGGCTCAATCTCAGAGGCGATGCCCGCCAAGACCTCATCCGCCAACACCACACCAAAACCTGCCGCTTTCGCAGCCTGCAGGAAATGACGCGGCACCACTTCGTTGATCCGGTAGTGTCCGTCGATCGCCATCGCAAGACGCATCCGATTTTGGCGAATTTGACCGTCATCTACGGCTTTCTGGGCGCTCAGCACATCATAGAGCGGGGTCATGCGGAATCCGCCTGGACGCAATGCAATGCTGAAATTCTTGGCGTGCCCGTCTGTCGCTCCCAAGAGCCAAAACAGCACCTGTGTGCGGAAGAACGCGCTCTGATCTGCCTCGGGGTCATCACTAGCCGCTAGCAACCCAACGCCTTCTGAGATCCCTGGCCCACCGTCCATTTGGTATTTCTGGCTCGGCGGGACAGTGAGCGCTTGGCAAAAGTCTTCCTGCGGGAGGCGGATCAATCGACCATCCTTGGCCCAACGCCGATCAAACCGTGTCACAACAAGGCTCCGCACATCCTCGAAGTCGGCAATCTCGATCTCCGCCACCTCCATTCCCATAGCGCGACAAAAGCTCATGCAGAAATACTCGTTCTCGACGCTGTCGGATAGATCGATCCCTGCGGGCAGAACACCAAGCTGGGTTTTGAGGATATGGGTTGTAGGAGTGAGCCCGGACGGGCGGATCCACGCGCCATCGTAGCGCAGCAGCGCCGTTTTCTCCTGCGCCCCTGCTATGGAAATGCGGAAGTCGTCGTCTGCGTCCAAGCCAAGGGGGGCGCTCGCAAGGTTGCGCAGCATGTCAGCAATTTGCGCCGCAGATACGGGCTCTCCCTCGAGCGCACCAACCTCGGGCATCTTGCCCGAAACGAATTGTAACGCCCCCACGCAGTCACGCCCGATCTTCTCCAACATGTGCCACGCGTCGGTGCCGCCTGCATGTACCCGAGCGGCAACGCGCTCACGTATTGCCTGATTGTCCGGAAGCAGATTTTCCAGATAGGCAATGACAGGGCCGCCTCGATGCGCTTCTTCACGCAAAGGCAGTGACAACGAGATGGGCATGGCGTGCGCCCACGACAGCCAGTCCTGATCGTAGGCAAAGCTGATCGCTCCCGATCCAGCAAGACGCAAAATCCCCACCAACCGTCCGTTCAGGAATACCTGCATCAGGCCGCTACGCCCTTGTTTGGCCATCAGAAGATATCCTCGATCTCAAGCGAGCCACCGCGCTCCACCAAACGAAACTCAAGCCCAAGCGCAGCCATGACGGCGAGCACCGTGGCGAGCTTGGTTCCCGCATCGCCATTCTCGAGCGACGAAATCGTCGCGACACGCAAATTCGTGCGTGCGCTGATATCGCTTTGGGTCCAGCCGCGCGTCTTGCGCGTCCGGCGAAGTGCCTGGCCGATCTGCTCAGCCGTTCGTGCCGTGAGATCCATGACGTGGCTCCTTTTACGGCGCAGCGTAAACCATAGTAATTTACGTTTCAACGTAAAAATTTCTCTTTTACGCTACAGCGCAATACACTGGATGCGCTCAAGCTTATTGCCCAGCCGCGCGGGCCTGTTTCGGCCCTCATTGCAGGATATCGTCGATGCTTGAATGGCTTGTCTATTCCATTCGACAACCGCTCAACAAGCTGTGCACGGTGCGACTGTGACTATTTTGACTTTTGATCATGCGATCTCTCAAGCGCGTCCGGGTCAAAGTAGTCGTAGTCACCTTTCTTCAGCTTCACGACATCGTCCGGTGACTCCAATGCTTCAATTGCTTCGGGTTTTGGCCTTCGAAGCTCCGCAGCGGGCCGGTGCAACAACCGGGAGGAAATTGCCGCCATCAGCTCAATTCCAGCTTCTGATGGCTTCGGAAGCGTCAGACGTCGATCTTCAGGATTCTGGGCCAGGTCAATCAGTCCAAGGCCCTTTCTTTTTGGGGTGCCATCCGAGAGGAAGGAAATGTGCCTCGGGACATTGGAAATGCCAATCGACGAGGAAATCTCCCGCAAGGGTTGACCTTCGAAGCCAATCTCGAACTGCTTCAGGGTCACATACAGCAGCACGCAAAAAGATCCCAAAGACAATCCCTGCGAGCGTGTAGTAATCTCGTGAAGCGCTGGCAGAATTGATTGCTTCAGATGCTCAGCCAACAGTTCTGCTCGCTCGTCAGCATCCAACGTCACAGCGCGGTCCCTTTCCGCGGATAGCACATAACGACATGCGATGGCTTTACCGGTCCGTGAGGGCACCACAAAGCTCGAACGACGCCCCTCCTCCCTCTGTCGCACAAGCAAGTTAAGGCCTGGATCGGACCCCTTGCCATCTGCCAATTGCGCAATTTGGTGCGTGGCCTGCCCGTATTCGATTTCAGCGACTTCGGCCACCTCGCGAAACCCCATGGGCCGTGTCGACGCAGCGACAGTCAGCGCGGTCCGCATTTGGCCGATGGTCAAAGTTGGTTTGAACCGGCGAACAGCAAAGCAAGCCTGGCAAAAATTGGTGAACTCCGGCGACTCCCAGTCAGGAGACTGCGTTGGAAGGAAGAAGAAAAAGAAGGCGGAACCTCCATGCACAATCTTTTGAAAGAACTTTGAGACGCTAGCAGGCATTTTTTGCGGATGAAAGACTTTTTTCTTGATTGAAATTTGCGGACGATATACATCAAAGTCAATCGACCGCAAACTTGTAGTGAGATGTTGCCTCGTTCGGGGCTCATCGCCACACCAGAAGTGCGCAATCGAGCAGCAATAATTCGCGAACGCTCATCGCGATGAAAAATGAAAGATAAAAATGAGAAACTTCGACTACCTAAAGAACGTGCCCGTAGAGCTCGTAGTGGATCCTGAGGCCATCCGGCTCTTTGATCTCAGCACCGAACCGGAGGAACCTGCCGTCGCCACCGACGTCTATGATGGCACAACATGGCTCAGCGATGGGTGGAAACCCGTTCGGGTAAGAGCTCCCTTCTCTACTAGGTCCTGCAGATCCCGCGTCGCCGTGGCGCGCGATGTTCCGGTAATCGAGATATAGTTCTCAGCACTTAATCCCCCTTTGAACCCATCCGGTCCAACCTTGAACAAACGTCCGATTACTTTGCTTTGCCGGGCGTTAAATTGATTACGATGCCGGTCATAGAAGTGCGTCTTGGATATGAAGAACCCAACCCGCTCTAGAGTCACCTGCTGTGCTGTAAGGACTGTCTCGGCAAACCAAACGAGCCATGGCGTGATGTCCAGAGTCTTTTGATGGCGTTCGAGGAGATCAAAGCGGTCGGTCATGGCGGGCACTTCTTCGACACAGAGAACACGATAAAAAACTACAATACCGCGTTTTATGAGCCCATCGTCGCTACCGCCAAGAATTTTGGTCAGTGGGAAGAGGATGGCAGCCTGGACGCGACGCAACGCGCCCATCTGGTGTATAAGAAAGCCCTGGACGCCTATGAGCAACCTCAACTGGAGCCTTCGACCAGTGAAGCACTTGAAGCTTTTATTAAGAGGCGAGAAGAGAAGGGCGGCGCTCCAATCGATCTCTAGTTCAGTGACCTGACAAGGCTTCGCAACTGCGCCAGGTGCAACTATCCCATGCGTTTTTGCGGATCGCACTTACTTTTCCCGAGGCTTACAACTTGCATTCGATCACACCGCGCATTGGCTGACCTCTAGCCGGTCGACCGCACTTGGATCTTTCGCCCATTATGAATTGCATTGCTTTCGATGAACGGCGGCTTGTCCCGCCGCGCTGTAGCGACGTCCTTCGAGCCGTCGCAACGATGATATCTCTGCGAGCGCAAGCAGCAAAAAAACTGAATTCACAAGTTGGGCTCTGACGTTGAATCCGCCGCGCGAAGGACGAACGTCGGCTTAGTCAAAAATCCTTAGAGTGTCATTTCGCCCCGTACCGCAACGGACCCCTCTATTTCTGGTCCGCCCCACAAGGCGCCCCCAAAGGCGCAATCGCAGCGCCAATCGCGGCAGGTGATAACCGGGCTATCCTTTGGTTTCAGGCTGCGATTCAGCCTTGCCGCCCTGTGACGTGCACAGACCCTGAGTCGAACCCAATAGGCTCGCGCAGGATCGTTCTCTTTTTTGTGATTTAGAACCCGGCTTTTTTCAAACCTTCGACAAAATGTTGGGTGTCGTCTTCCAACCTGTCCGGCAGAACTTTGGCCCAACGCGACAATGAGAAATTTGGATGCGCTTCACGGTGTTTGTCCGCGATGAGGCGGGCCATCTCCATATTCCCCAACTGCGCGTGGCTTGCAGCCAGCATGCGCTGGCCCTCGGTCGGGTTGTTCATCTTGTTGACGGTCTCGATCACGTCTTCATAGCGCCGAAGATTGTAGTAGGCGCCGCCCAAGTGCCACAAGTATTGGTCCGGGAAATAGGGGTTCAAGCGCATCGCCTGCCGTAGATGAGTGATCGCTGTCTCGTTGTCCCCCGAGTGGGCCAGCGCATCCGCGAAGTCAGAATGCATATCAGCGTCATTGGGATTCAGCGCCAAAGCCCGCTGATAAGACTGTATGGCTGCGTCATGCTCCTTTCGGTACAGGTGCACATAGCCAAGCTCGCCGAACCCGCGGGCGTCCGTCGGATCAAGCTCAATCGCGCGCTGCGCGTAGGACAACGCCTGTTCAAACGCTTTCGAGGGGTCTTTGGTCCACGAATACCGCCAGTCAATGTTCAGGGTCCGCGACAGCGCAGCCGCGGCACGCGCGTATCCGCCGTCTCGTTCAAGGGCGGATTGATAGAAGTCATGGGCCTTGCGATTGTCGTTGCGTGTGTACTTGAAAATGTGGTGCTGACCCTGAAGAACCGAGCCATAGGCCGCAAGATCAGAAGGCACGGCCTGCACCATGCGCTGCTTTTCGTGTGACTCGATCATGACAGCGGTGGCGGCAACGATACATTCGGTGACTTCGTCGAGAATATCAAAGATGTCGTCGATCTTGCGATCAAAGCGCTCACCCCAAATGGTGCGTTCTGTGCTGGCATCCACAAGCTCGGCTGTAATCCGAATACGGCTGGCCGATCTTCGCACACTGCCGCGGGCGATGTAGCGGACATTCAAACGCTGCGCTGCTTCCTTTGGAGGCATTGACTGCGTTTTAAAGAAAAAAGACGAGTTCCGGGCAATGATAAACAGATTTCGGAACTTCGAGAGGTTCATGATGATGTCGTCAGTCAGCCCTTCGGCGATCCAACTGTCGGATTCATCGCCGCTGTTGCTGCTGAAGGGTAAGACGGCGACCGATGGGGTATCTGGTCGTTCAAGCAAATCCCCCGGAACGTCCGGGCGCATCGTGCCTGCCATGGTCGCGCCCGAAACTTCGCTGCGAACACAATACGCAGAAACAGGGTTCAAGATGTTTTTCAGGTGCTTCGGGCCGAGAAACTCGTACCCGTATCGCAGTCGATTACAGACCTGATCATAGACCGCCGAGCTGACATAGACACGTTCAGGTTCAGCGATTTCCTGAAGCCGCGCCGCGATGTTCACATTATCGCCATGTATCCCACGTTCGTCGATTAGGATTTCACCAAGATGAATGCCTGCGCGAAATTTGATTCGCTGATTCTCGGAACGCGTGTGATTGTGCTGGCTTGCGATCTGGTGCAATTCCACCCCGAATTCCACGGCGCTGGTGGCTGTTTCAAACAGCGCCAGTATGCCGTCGCCCCGCACTTCGACCACTCGCCCACTGTATTTGGCGCACGAGGCTTCAAGCTGAGAAATCAATGATTTCAAAGCGTTATAAGTATCCAGCTCGTTCTCGCTCATCAACCGGGAATACCCGACAACATCGGCGAACAAGACGGCGCCGAGCTTTTGAGTCATTTGAACGTTCAAGTTGTTGGTGTTCACTGGAATTTCTCTTTTCGAGACCTCTGATCACGCACGGTGTTCAACATATACTAAATTATTACTATTTCGACTGCCCTGGATCTTGGATGAGGGTTACATGTTCGTATCCTGCGGTGGCCATGACCAAGCCCCGGGTGAATTTGATCCAAACGTGACGATCGTATCGTCGCTCAATTCTCGCGCCAATCCTTCGCGATGTGACATCCAATCCTGCTTTAGAATGCCCACAACAACCATGTCGTGGAATTGCCCATCCGCGAACCACGCCTGCCGCATGGAACCTTCGACCTGGCAACCGATCTTGGCCACCAGATCCTTACTGCTCTGGTTGTCCGCGCGGTAATACGAGGTGAGGCGGTTCAAACCCAACTGCCGAAACGCGAAATCCACCACGAGTGCGGTCGCCCGGATTCCGACGCCAAGGCGGCGGGCTTCCTTGTGCATGAACATCGCGACAATCGCATCGCGATTAATCGTTGAAATCGCTTCGAGCCCTGTCATCCCCAGCGCTTTTCCGGCGCTGGATTCAACGACAAACCAGCACTTGCATCCAACACCATTCGGGGCAAAGGCGTCTTTCCAGCTTTCTTCTGTCTGAAATTGACTCAGCGGGATGCGTGAGGTTCGGTCAAAAAGGGCAAGATCTTCAACGTCCTGAAACCACGGTGCTATAGTAGCCAAATCCGCTTTTTCCATCGGGCGCAATCTGAATGAGTTATGCGTTTTTTCGGGCACCAGTAAAATTACCTTTGAACAAATTCTTAAAAACCTTGTGCTGACATTAGCATAAAAGTTCCAAAATTATGAAGTTAGAAACAAAATGACCGCCAAATTCACGCAAGAGGTCGATATCTCACAGTGAAACTTAAAATTTCATCAGCGTGAAAGCAAACCGGCCCACCAATCTGGTGAGCCGGAAAGACGTAAGCGGTAGAATTATCAGTCGTACAAGACGGCTGAAATTTTTGGATCATCCATGTTGGACGCATCGTAGTAGTAGAACCCAGTGTCAATCAGTGCTGGAACTTCCTCGCCGTTCATGGCGGCGACTGCGGCTTTGACCGTCTCATACCCAATGCCGACCGGGTTCTGCGTGATGGCGCCGGCCATCAGGCCGCTTTTGACGGCGTCTTTCTGCGCCTTGCCGCTGTCATAGCCGATGATGACCAGACCTTCGGTTCCCAGTTCCTGCACACCGTTCACCACACCGATGGCCGACCCTTCATTGGTTCCGAAAATACCATTCAGGTCCGGGTTGGCTGTCAGGATTGCCTTGGTGACTTCGGTCGACTTCAGATGATCGCCCTGCCCGTACTGGACTGTTACAACCTCGATATCAGGGTATTTCTCGGCGATGCGATTCACGAATCCGTCGCGGCGATCAATACCAGTACGGCTGGTTTGGTCATGCGCGACCACGGCAACCTTGCCTTTGCCACCAAGTATCTCGGCCATCTTGTCCGCGGCCAGACCTGCGGCCGCCAAATTGTCCGTGGTCGCAGTCGACACGGGAATGTCACTATCGACACCACTGTCGAAGGCGATGATTGGGATGCCCTTTTCGTCAGCCTGCTTGAGCAACGGAATGGCGGCCTGACTGTCCAGTGCAGCGAAACCGATCGCCTTGGGATTATTGGCCAATGCTGCTGCCAGCATGTCGATCTGACGGTCGACCATGGTTTCGTTGTCAGGACCCTCAAAGGTAATTGTGACGTTGAATTCCTCTGCCGCTTGCTCGGCCCCGGACTTCACGGCCTGCCAGAACTGGTGCTGGAACCCTTTGGATACCAGCGGGATGTAGATATCTTCAGCCGAGACCATTGAGGCCGGGGCTGCAAAGGTGGCTGCGCTCAGCGCACCCAGAATGAAACGACGTGAAAACATGTTTTCTCCTCCAGTTGGTGTTTTTGTCGTTGGTTTGGTTCGGTAATTCAGCCGCTGTTCTTGCGCCGAGCCATGTCAGCGTAGACAGCCAGAATGATGATTGCGCCGGTCACGACAGTCTGCCATTCCTGCGCAACGGAAAGTACGCGCAACCCGTTGGTCAGAACTGCCATGATCAGTGCGCCGATCAGGGTGCCCAGAATCGTACCGCGTCCACCGGACAAGGACGTGCCACCGATGACCACCGCCGCGATAGCTTCCAACTCGTACCCGAGACCCAAGGCGGGCTGAGCCGAGTTCAGGCGCGAGGCAATCAGGATGCCGCCAATCCCGCAGATGCCTCCGGCCAGCGCATAGATGCGCATTTTCCAAGCGTCAGTGTTCACGCCTGACAGACGTACCGCTTCTTCGTTTGATCCCAGCGCGAACGTATATCGTCCTAAAACCGTGCGGCTCAGGATGTAAGATGCTGCAAGGGCTACCAGAAACAGGATCAGAACACCGTTCGGGATGGGCAGCGCGGGAATGACCTCTCCTATCAGAGACCCGCGCGAGATTTGGTCGAATCCGGGCGTGTCGTTGAAATAGATCGGTCTCGTGCCCGAAATGACTAGCGACAAGCCCTTCAAAATCAACATCATGCCCAGCGTCGCGATAAAGGGTGGGATCTTCATCTTGGCGACGAAAGTGCCGGAACACAGACCGCAAAATGCACCTGCTGCAATTGCGGCTGCGACGCCAATCAGCAATGGCATGCCAAGATAGGTAAGAACCACGCCCGCGATCACGGCGCAGAACGTCATGAGCGTGCCAACAGACAGGTCGATCCCACCGGTGATGATGACCAGAGTTGCTGCAACGGCCAGTACGCCGTTGACCGAAGTCGCTTGCAGAATGGCGATCATGTTCGACGTTTGCATGAAGTTCGGTGAGGCTATCGAGAACCCGATCAGCAGGGCGATCAGGCTGGCAAACGCTAGCATCTTTTGGTACGCGCCGCTTTCGGACAAACCCGCCAAGGGCTTTTTCTTGTCGATATCGGTTGCTGTGGTCATTGTATTGTCCCTGTAACCTGCATGGCCGCTTCTCGTTGGGTGGCCAGATGCATGATGTCTTCCTGAGTGGTGTCTTTTCCGCCGGGCAGTATCCCGGTCAGGCGGCCTTCACACATGACCGCGATCCGGTGGCTGAGGCGCATGATCTCGGGCAGTTCTGACGAGATCACGATGATCGTCTTGCCTTGTTCCGCCAGGTCTTCGAGCAGTTTGTAAATCTCGGATTTCGCGCCCACGTCGATGCCGCGGGTCGGCTCGTCAAAGATCAGGATGTCGCAATCGCGCAGTAGCCATTTGGCGATGACGACCTTTTGCTGATTGCCACCTGACAACAGCCGCACCTCTTGCACGTCAGACGGAGTGCGAATGCCCAACTGGGCTATGTAGCCCTTGGCCGTTGTGCTAATTTCACTGTCGTTCAGCACGCCTCCGGTGCCTGTGAACAGGTCCATCGAGGCCAGCGCGATATTGTCTCGGACGTTCATGCCGGTGGCGAGGCCAAAGTGTTTTCGGTCTTCGGACAGATATCCGATGCCTGCGCGCACAGCATCTTTGGGCGATCTGATGAAAACCTCTTTGCCGTGTACGCGAATTTCGCCGCTGTCTTTCGGGTCCGCGCCGAAGATGGCCCTTGCGACTTCGGTCCGCCCTGCCCCCATCAATCCGGCAAAGCCTAGTATCTCGCCCTTTTGAACCGAAAAACTGACATCCCGGATGTCTTTGCCTCGGTTCAAGCCCCTGATTTGCAACGAAACCTCGGCGTCACCCAGATCGGGTACGTCCAGGGGCTTTTCGTTTACCTCCCGTCCAACCATCATCGCGATAATCTGACTGATAGGTGTTTCTGAGGCACCCACGGTGCCGACATATTCACCATCGCGCATCACGGTCACGCGGTCGGCGATCTGCTTTAATTCATCCATCTTGTGGCTGATGTAGACGATGCCCACACCCTCGTCCTTCAGTCTGCGAATGATCACGAACAGCTCGGCAATCTCGGCGTCATTCAGGGCGGCCGTGGGTTCGTCCATGATCAGCACCTTGGAGCGAAAAGACAGAGCTTTTGCGATCTCGACCATTTGTTGCTTTGCAATGGTCAAGCTGCCAACCAAGGCCTTGGGGTCGAGGTTCAAGTTCATTGAGGCGAATATTTCGGCCGTCTTCTCGTTCAGCGCGGCTTCGTCCAGTCGGCCAAAGCTTTTGCGTGGCTCGCGGCCGATAAAGATGTTCTGCGCGACGGTCAGATCGTTCATGAGGCTCAGTTCCTGATGAATGATGCCTATGCCCAGATCCTGCGCTTCGCGGGGTGTGGTTGGGCTGACCGATTTGCCCTCGATCGTCAGATCACCGCCATCACGCTGGTAAATCCCTGACAGGATTTTCATCAGCGTGCTTTTCCCGGCCCCGTTCTCGCCCATCAGTGCGTGAACTTCGCCACTGTTCAAATCGAACTGCACGGACTTGAGCGCGTGCACTCCGGGAAAGTGCTTGTCGATCCCTGTCATGTGGACCAGTTTTTTCATTTCTCCTCCTATATGCCCGTCTCCTCTTGGGCAAAGCGCGGGCTACATCACCGCGCCGATTTGCCAGGGAACGAATTCGACCCCTCCAAATCCAAGTTCCTCACTTTTTGTTTTCTCACCCGAGGCAACACGGATCAGGATTTCAAACAATTCCTCACCCTTGGCCTCGATGCTGACACCGTCCGTGACGATGTCCCCGCAATTCAGGTCCATGTCGTCGGCCATGCGCGCATACATCTCGGAATTGGTTGCCAGTTTGATGCATGGCGTTGGCTGGTAGCCCGAAACCGAACCGCGCCCGGTCGTGAACACGATCAGGTTCGCCCCAGATGCCACCTGCCCCGTGACAGAACACGGGTCGAAACCGGGGCTGTCCATGAAGACAAAGCCTTTTTTGTCGACGATCTCACCGAACTTGTAGACGTCTCGCATTGGCGCGGTGCCGCCCTTGGCGACTGCTCCCAACGACTTTTCCAGGATCGTGGTCAACCCGCCGCGTTTGTTGCCGGGGCTGGGATTGTTGTCCATCTCACCGCCATTCCGCTCGGTGTATGCTTCCCACCAGCGAATGCGGTCGATCAGCTTTTCTCCTACCTCGGGGCTCTCGGCCCGTCTGGTCAGCAGGTGTTCGGCGCCATAGACCTCAGATGTTTCGGACAGAATTGTCGTGCCGCCGTGCCGAACCAAAAGGTCCGAAGCATACCCAAGCGCAGGATTCGCGGTAATTCCGGAATACCCATCGGACCCGCCGCACTGCATCCCGACGGTGATTTCACTGATCGGAGCAGGCTTGCGCGTCACCTGATTGGCCAAGGCCGCGATGCCCCGCAACTCTTCAAGTCCGCGTTCGATCGTGCGACGCGTGCCGCCTTCATTCTGGATCGTCATATATCGCAGCGCACCATCCTTGCGGATCGGGCGTCCGCCGACCAAATCGGCAACCTGCATGACCTCGCAGCCAAGCCCGATCAGCAGGATGCCCGCAAAATTAGGATGCTGCGCGTATCCGGCCAATGTGCGGAACAAGGTTGCGTAACCGTCATCCTTGCCGGACATGCCGCATCCTGTTCCGTGCACGATCGGCACGATTCCGTCCACATTCGGATAATCCCTGAGCAATTCTGACTGGGCGGCGGCCTCTGCAATAAACCGCGCCACGGATCCCGAGCAGTTTACCGTTGTCAGGATGCCGATATAGTTCCGTGTCCCAACTTTGCCGTCGGCTCGGTGAAATCCCTGAAAGGTTCGGCTTTCGGCGATTGCTGGCAATGGGGCATTTGCGCTTGCGTAAGCATAGTCCTGTTGATGTGCCCCCATGCCCAGATTGTGAACGTGCACATGCTCGCCCGGAGATATGTTCGACTTGGCCTGACCAATGATCTGCCCATAGCGAATAACATTGTCGCCCACCTTTATCGGCTCAACCGCGATTTTGTGTCCGCGCTGAACCTGGTTCGCCAACGGCGCTGACAGGCCGGATGGGTGCTCGCCGGCCTGCAATTTCCGCAACGCAATGACGACATTATCATCGGGATTTAACCTCACCGTGTCGCGAGTCGTGGCCTGAGGAGCCTTTATTTCATGGTCTATTTGCATCGTTTTCCCGTTTGCCTGAATCGAGTGCTAAACGTGAATCCAGTACTTGTCAACTAACATGTTAGTATGCTAGATGATTGAATATGAGTAGACCGCAAGACATAGACGCGCAGCTTCTGCGCGAGATTTCTTCGGCCGAAGGCTCGCTTGCGCAGCGGGTCTATGCGGCCATCAAGCAGGCAATTCTGTCTCTGGATTTTCCGCCCGGGGC
The DNA here is from genome assembly GCF_056539385.1 of Ruegeria sp. BB6. Lineage (NCBI taxonomy): Bacteria > Pseudomonadati > Pseudomonadota > Alphaproteobacteria > Rhodobacterales > Roseobacteraceae > Ruegeria > Ruegeria sp. BB6. Next base: position 400,849 of record NZ_JBQFUW010000004.1, on the reverse strand, counting down.
CAACTTGCGAAAGGCACCCATATGCGAGCGTCTTGGGGTTTCGCGCGCCCCCGTTACCGAGGCAATCGCCCGGCTCGCTTCAGAGGGTCTGGTCGACGTGGTTCCGCAATCCGGCACGCGCGTGTCGTATTTTTCGATGTCTGAAATCCGCGAGGGAATGTTCCTCCGCGAGGCGCTTGAATTGGCAACGGTCGCCAAGGTCGCGCGCGATCTGACGGAAGAACAGCGCAAGAAGCTGAGCCGCAACATGCGCCTACAAGAGCTGTTGATCGAAGACGAGGACATCCCCGGTTTCTATCAGGCGGATGAAGAGTTCCACGCTTTGCTAATGGAATTTACGGGCTTCAACCGGCTGGCCGATGTTGCTCAGACCGTGTCGCTGCAGGTCAGCCGTGCGCGGATGCTGCTATTGCCGACGCCGGGGCGGATCGCAGAGACGCTGGAAGAACATCGCGCGATCTATACCGCTATTAAAAATCGGGATGAAGCCGCTGCACAGAACGCAATGCGTGGCCATCTTGGGCAGCTTATGCCTCGGATCGAAGTATTGCTGCAGGAACAGCCCGGTCTTTTCAACCTCACTCCCCAACCCGCACGAGAGGCAGGATGACAGCTTCAGGCACTGAACTTCTAAACAGCCGCACGGCGCGGCCCGTACCCTTGACCCGCATGGGTTTCGGCGGTGCGCCATTGGGCAACCTATACCGCAAGGTGTCGGACGAAGATGCGCAAGCCGCTCTGCAGGCAGCGTATGACGCGGGCATACGGTTCTTTGATACCGCGCCGCAATACGGTCTGGGCCGGTCCGAGCTTCGTTTTGGCGAGGCTATCGCTCGGTTCGGGCGTGAGAACATTCAGTTGTCGACCAAGATCGGACGACTTTTGCTGGACTGTGAGCCGCACGAAGTCACGCCCGAAGCCTTTGTAGACGTTCCGCAAAAGCGCATTGTGTTTGATTACACCTATGACGGCGTGATGCGGTCCTACGAGGCCAGCCAAGAACGCCTTGGTGTAGCCAACGCCGACATTCTACTGGTTCATGACGTGTGTGTCTTTAGCCAGGGAAGCCAGGAAATGTCGGACGCGAAGGTCCGTGAATTGTTCGATGGCGGAGGCTACAAGGCGTTGGTCGAATTGCGCGACGCCGGTGAAATAGCGGCGATTGGGGCTGGGGTGAATGAATGGCAGGTTTGCGAAAGACTTCTCGGGCTCGGCGATTTTGACGGTTTCCTTCTTGCGGGTCGCTACACGCTTCTTGAACAAGAGGCTTTGGACAGTTTTCTGCCATTGTGCGAAAAGCGCGATGTCGGGATCATACTGGGCGGACCGTATAACTCGGGGATTCTCGCGACCGGGTCCGTGCCTGGCGCCAAGTATAACTATGCTGATGCCCCTGACGAAATTCTGGATCATGTGCGCAAGATAGAAGCGGTTTGTGCGGCGCATGACACTCCGCTGATAGCAGCCGCCTTGCAATTTGTCCTTGGGCATCCATGTGTCAAAACGGTTGTTCCCGGTGCCGTCAACGCGGCGGAGGTTCAAGCAAATGTCGCATTGCTCGACCGGGAAATTCCTGCGGGTCTATGGTCGGACCTGCGCAGCGAAGGTCTGATCCGGCCTGATGCCCCACTGCCCGTGGAGGCCGCCGATGCTGCGTAACATCGACCCGGTTTTGTCACCCGAATTGCTGTATGCCCTGCGTGCGATGGGTCACGGAGATGAGATCGTGATCGCAGACGCCAATTTTCCGGGTTCCAGTTCTGGGCCACAGTGCATTCGGGCTGACGGTTCCAGTGCGAGCGAAATCCTGCGGGCTGTTTTGTCCGTAATGCCCTTGGACAGCTTCGTCCCCGACCCCGCACTGATCATGCAGGTTGTAGGCGACCCAGATGCCATCCCCGAGGCCGTTGCAGACTTTCAGCAGATTATCTTGGATACCGCAGACCATCCGGTTCAGGTTCAAGGGCTGGAAAGGTTTGCGTTCTACGACCGCGCCTCGACAGCCTTCGCGATGGTCCAGACCGGCGAGCGTCGGCTTTATGGCAACATCATCCTCAAGAAAGGTGTGATTGGATGAGGATCGACGCGCACCAGCACTTCTGGGCGTTGAGCCGGGGGGATTATGGCTGGCTCACACCTGATCTGGCGACGATTTACAGGGATTTCGGGCCAACCGATCTGGCCCCGCTGCTGGATGCGGCCGGGATCGAGGGCACGGTTTTGGTCCAGGCCGCTCCGACACTGGCGGAAACCGAATACATGCTGTCACTTGCTGATCGGACGCCGTTTATCAAGGGCGTCGTCGGGTGGGTCGACTTTGAGGCCGACGATGCGCCTTGGCGAATGGGGGCACTGGCCGCAAACCCTGTTCTGGTTGGGCTACGGCCGATGATTCAGGATATTGCCGACCCCGAGTGGATGATCAAAGACAGCCTGACACCGGCGTTTGAAGCGCTGCAACAGAATGATCTGACTTTCGATGCGCTGACCCTGCCCCAGCATCTTGCACCCCTGAGCCAGCTATTGGATCGCCACCCAGATTTGCGCACGGTCATCGACCACGGCTCTAAACCCTTGATACGGGACGGCGTTATCGACGGATGGGCTCAAGATATGAGCGCGCTCGCCAGAAACACCAAGGCCTATTGCAAACTGTCCGGCCTGGTCACCGAAGCGGCTGAGAGCTGGAGCATCGAAGACCTGCGCCCCTATGTGCAGCTTTTGCTGGACACGTTCGGTCCATCGCGGCTGATTTGGGGCAGCGATTGGCCGGTCTGCACGTTGGCCAGCAGTTATGAGCGCTGGCTGGAAACAACGGATGCTCTGCTAGGCGCATTGAGTGAAACCGAACGCAATGCGGTTCTGGGGGACAACGCCGCCCGAGCCTATAAACTCAGGGACTGAAATGATTTTTCCTAATTTGGACAGTGAAGGTCTATGGCTGGGGCGTGTGGAACGCCCGGGGATTGGTCCGGCTGTGGTGACAATTCGAGACGGTCAAGTATTTGACATTACGTCGAAAACCGCGCCGACCGTAAGGGACGTTCTGGAGCGGGGCGATGCGGCGAACTATGTCCGCTCGGTGCCCGGCGTTGCAATCGGAACTTTGGACTCAGGGCATCAATGGTTGGCGCCTTGCGATTTGCAAGCGGTCAAAGCCTGCGGAGTCACGTTCGCAGGTTCCATGGTCGAGCGTGTAATCGAAGAGCAAGCCGCAGGTGACCCCGCCAAGGCCGATGCCATTCGTGATCGCATAGGCACTCGCATCGGAGAAAGCCTGTCCTGTATCGTGCCGGGTTCCGAAGATGCCGCGAAGGTCAAAGAGGCGCTGATCGCGGAAGGGCTGTGGAGTCAGTACCTTGAAGTCGGCATCGGCCCCGACGCCGAGGTGTTTTCAAAAGCACAGGTGTTGTCGTCCGTGGGCCATGGTGCGGATGTCGGCCTGCATCCGATTTCGACGTGGAACAACCCCGAACCCGAGGTCGTTCTGGCCGTGACTTCGCAGGGCGAGATCAAGGGTGCGACGCTAGGCAACGACGTCAATTTGCGCGATGTCGAGGGACGGTCGGCGCTCCTTCTCAGCAAGGCCAAGGACAACAATGCGTCATGCGCGATCGGCCCGATGATCCGGCTGTTCGACGACCGGTTCTCGCTGGACGATGTCCGGGACACAGATTTGACCCTGACCGTGACCGGCGAGGACGGGTTTGTGCTGAACGGCCAATCTTCGATGTCGCAGATCAGCCGTGACCCTGCTGATCTGGTTCGCCAGACTATTGGGCGTCATCACCAGTATCCTGACGGGCTTATGCTGTTTCTCGGAACGCTTTTTGCCCCCACACAGGATCGCGATACACCCGGCGGAGGCTTTACTCACAAGCTGGGCGATATCGTCACAATTTCAAACGACAAACTCGGCGCGTTGACCAACACGGTTCGCCTGTCGACAGAATGTCCTGAATGGCGTTTCGGGGCATCTCATCTGATGCGAAATCTGGCCGAACGTGGCCTGCTGTAGGAAAGACCGATAAATGCTGAGTGGAAAACACTTGATTGCCGGGGAATGGACCGGCGGGGGCAAGACGTTTCAATCAACCCCGGCGCACGGACCGGGTCACAGTTTTGCCAGCGGAACCCCCGCGGATGTGGATGCCGCAGTGAAGGCCGCCGAAGATGCCTTTGTGACTTACGGATGGTCCACACGGACTGAACGCGCGGCGTTTTTGCGCCAAATTGCCGATGAGATCGATCTGCGCGGTGATGCCATAACCGCGATCGGCTGCCGGGAAACCGGCCTGCCCGAGGCGCGTTTGCAGGGCGAGCGCGGTCGAACTGTCGGCCAGCTAAGGCTGTTTGCCGACCACATTGAGCAGGGCGAATATCTCGACCAGCGCCATGATCCCGCTTTGCCGGATCGCGCGCCCTTACCTCGGCCGGACCTCCGCATGATCCAACGACCGCTCGGCCCGGTTGCCGTGTTCGGTGCGTCCAACTTCCCGCTCGCCTTTTCGGTGGCCGGTGGTGATACGGCTTCGGCTTTGGCCGCAGGCTGCCCTGTGGTCGTTAAGGGCCATCCGGCGCATCCCGGCACCGGGGAAATCGTTGCGCAAGCCATTGATGCCGCGATCCGCGCAACGGGGGTTCCGGCGGGCACATTCTCGTTGATTCAAAGCGACGGTATCGAAGTCGGTTCTGCACTTGCTCAACACCCCTTGATCCGAGCGGTCGGCTTCACCGGGTCGCTGCAAGCAGGCCGCGCCTTGTTTGACCTTTGCGCCGCGCGCCCCGAGCCCATTCCCTTTTTCGGAGAGCTTGGATCTGTCAATCCGATGTTCCTGCTTCCGCAAGCAATGGCGGCAAGGGGTGCGGACGTTGGTACAGGGTGGGCTGGCTCGTTGACAATGGGCGCGGGGCAATTCTGCACCAATCCCGGTATTGCCGTTGTCATCGACGGACCAGATGCGGATGCGTTTCAGACGGCAGCGCAGGACGCGCTGAACCAAATCTCCGGGCAGGTGATGCTGACAGAGGGCATCTCGCAGGCGTATCGCGCCGGTGTCTCGCAAATTGCGGATCAGGCGGGTGTTACGCAGGTCGTGACCAACGACAGCGAACCACGCAGTGCCGCGCCAAACCTTTTTGTGGTTTCGGGTGACGACTGGATGGACAACCCGGTCCTTCACCAAGAGGTTTTTGGGCCAATGGGGATTGTCCTGCGAGTCCGTGACGATGATCAAATGCTTCAGATCGCCAACGCGGTCGAAGGGCAGTTGACCTGCACCCTGCATATGGACGATGGCGATAAAACTCTGGCCCGTAAACTTGTTGCAGTGCTCGAGCGAAAGGCAGGGCGGCTGCTTGCCAACGGCTTCCCGACCGGCGTCGAAGTCTGTGACAGTATGGTGCATGGCGGCCCCTACCCTGCATCAACCAATTTCGGCGCAACCTCGGTCGGCACATTGTCGATCCGGCGCTTCCTGCGTCCGGTTTGCTATCAGGACATCCCGGCAGAACTTCTGACCGAGCAAGCGTGAGGTACGTCATGACAGATTCACATTCCAACGGTCGCCTTGCCGGAAAAACGGCTCTTATTACCGCTGCGGGTCAGGGTATAGGTCGTGCCACGGCCGAGCTGTTTGCGGCAGAAGGCGCCAACGTTATCGCCAGTGACATCAATGACACCGCTCTGGCCGAACTGAATGATCTGAAAGGTGTGACTGCGTTGAAGCTGGACGTAACGGATGCAAACGCCGTTCAATCAGTAGCGGCGGGCCTGCCGTCTCTGGATATTCTGTTTAACTGTGCCGGATTTGTGGCCAGCGGTTCGATCCTTGAATGTGAAGAAAAGGACTGGGATTTCAGCTTTGATCTGAACGTCAAAGCCATGTACCGGCTGATCCGTCTGGTCCTGCCGGGTATGCTGCAAAACGGTGGCGGATCGATCATCAACATGTCTTCGGTCGCGTCGTCCATAAAGGGTGTTCCGAACCGGTTCGCCTATTGCGCGTCCAAGGCTGCCGTGATCGGCCTGACAAAATCTGTTGCCGCCGATTTTGTGACACAAGGAATTCGCTGCAACGCTATCTGCCCGGGAACGGTCGACAGCCCCAGCCTGCATGACCGCCTGAGGGCGACCGGCGACTATGAAAAGGCAATGACCGACTTCATCGCGCGTCAACCCATGGGGCGCATTGGAACGGCGGACGAAATTGCGGAACTTGCGCTGTATTTGGCCAGTGACGCCAGCAAATACACCTCGGGACAACCGTTTTCCATTGATGGCGGTTGGACCATCTGAACCGAAAAGGAACTAGAAATGAAGCTGCTAAGGCATGGTCCCGCAGGCGCGGAGAAACCCGGAATTCTCGACGATGATGGAACGATCCGTGATCTGTCGGGCGTTGTTGATGATATCTCGGGCGCGGTCCTGAGCGACGAGGGTCTTTCCTCACTGCGCGCATTGGACTTGGCGACGTTACCGGCCGTTGGTGCGGATACCCGTATCGGCGCCTGTGTGGGTCAGGTCGGCAAGTTCATTTGCATCGGTCTGAACTACGCTGACCACGCTGCTGAAAGTGGAATGGAATTGCCGGCCGAACCGGTGATCTTTTTCAAGGCAACCTCAGCGATCATCGGCCCGAATGACACCGTGGAAATTCCGCGAGGTTCGCGCAAGACCGATTGGGAAGTTGAGCTGGGTGTCGTCATCGGGACAGAGGCGAAATACGTGTCCGAGGCCGAAGCAATGAACCACGTGGCGGGCTATTGTGTGGTCAACGACCTGTCCGAGAGGGACTTTCAGCTCCATCGCTCGGGGCAATGGGTCAAAGGCAAGTCGGCAGACACGTTTGGGCCGATCGGTCCCTGGCTGGTGACGCGGGACGAAGTGAGTGATCCGCAAAAACTGCCAATGTATCTTGAGGTTAACGGCCACCGGTATCAGGACGGCTCGACCGAAACGATGCATTTCGGCGTCGCTACAGTCGTGTCACACCTGTCGCAGTTCATGTCGTTGCAGCCGGGGGATGTTATCTCGACAGGGACACCTCCGGGTGTTGGTATGGGGCAAACACCGCAAACCTATCTTAAACCCGGTGATACGATGGAACTTGGGATCGAAGGATTGGGCGTACAGCGACAGGCTGTCATTCAAGGATAGGCCCGCCCCTGCCCTATAGCCGTTGCATGGTCCCGGTTCAAAAGGCGCTCCGGGACCATGTTTTTCACCTACCGCGGCCTTGATCGCTCGCACAGAGGTCGCCGTCTTTGAGAGCTAGTGAGACCACGACCGCCGAAAATTATGCGGAGAAATTTTGTAGCGCGCTCGGAAATGGACCGAAAGCCTGTCAGCGCTGGTGAACCCGGACGCAAAGGCTATTTCCGCGACGCTGAGATCGGTTTCATTCAAAAGCGCGAAAGCGCGATCCAGTCTTAAATCGTTGTAAAACCGACCCGGCGACATATTGGCATGCTGCCTGAAAAGGCGTTCCATATGTCGGCGCGACAGTGATGCTTGGTCGGCAACCGCCTCAAGGCTGAGCGGAGTTTCAATGTTGTCGCGCATGATCTGAACGGCTTCGATCAGTTTCGCGTTCCGGGTGCCAAGCAATGGCGAGACAGGCGAAACCTGCTTGCTGCCGCTTTCACCTACACGACGGTGCAGACACATCTCGGACACACTTACCGCCAGAGCGTTTCCGAACAGTTCCTCGATGACTTCCAACATCATGTCCGTACTGGCATGTCCTCCGCCGCAGGTGCGTAATTTGCCATCAATCTCGTACAGGTTTTGCGTTGGTTCCATTGACGCAAAGTTCTCGCAGAACCCGGGTCGATTTTCCCAATGGACGGTAAACCGTTTGTCTCCGATCAAGCCAGCCTTGGCCAATGCAAAAGCGCCAGTGCAGATGCCGCCGAAATCACAGCCATGCGCCTTTTGCTTGCGTATCCAGTTCAGGACCGAGGTTTCAAACGATGACATCGGCTCAGTTCCGGAACATACGAATGTATAGGCGCCTTGTTCCAGATCGCGCATCGGCTGATCCGCTTGAATACGTATCCCGTTTGAACAGGTTACTGGTGCCCCGGTGGGTGTCAGAACATACCATTCAAACAACTGCTTTCTTGCCAATTGGTTTGAAATACGCAGCGGTTCGATTGCTGCGCTGAAAGCCAGCATTGTGGTATTGGGTAGCAGTAAAAAGTAGAACCTTTTTGGCGGCCCGTCATAGGGCACGTCTACAGAAATCGCTCCTCTGGGTAAGAAACGCTGACTGTCCATTGCCTCCTCCGTTCGTCGGGTCAAAAAGCGGTTCAATCGCCAACGCTGCGTCTTGAATACAGACTATTCTAGACAGCATATTCAAGACCCTTGGAAATAGTCACTTCATTTTGTATTTTGGATACAAATCTGTAATTCCTGAGACTGTCAAATGCCCAGAACGCGCGCGATCCCACGTCAAAGCCTGCCCGAAGTCATAACAAACGATCTGCGAGAGCGAATACTGAGCGGTGAGATGATCGAAGGGGAAACCATCCGCCAAGAGGCATTGGCCGAAGATTATGATGTATCGCGCATGCCGATCCGCGAAGCGTTGAAACGGCTTGATGCCGAAGGACTTGTCCAGTTGACCAACAATCGCGGTGCGTCCGTGACGACTCATTCCCTGTCAGAAATCGGAGAGATATTTGATCTGCGCATCCTGCTAGAGGTGGACCTGTTCAGACGATCCATTCCGCAAATGACAGATTCTGATTTCGCCACTTGTGAACAGTTGTTGGACGATATGGAGAAATCATACGAAGCCTATGACGTCGGCCGGTGGGGTAGTTTGAATTACGAGTATCACAAAGCCCTGTATGCGGCGGCGGATCGCGGGATCACCAACGAGATCCTTCAACGCGTCAACCTACAGTCTGACCGTTACGTTCGGATGCATCTCAGCGTGATGGAGCAACGTGAGCCTGCGAAGAAAGACCATCGCCTACTGCTCTCGTTGGCGCAGAAAGGCCAAGTCGATGCCGCTTGCGAATTGCTGACCAATCACATTCAGCGAACGAAGGAGCAGTTGCTGGCAATGGTTGTCGCAACCCGCCAAACCGAGGACTAGCCAGTACCATCAATCCAGTGGATGCAGACAGGCCACCTGATGCTCTTGTCCGCTCAGTTCCGGCGGAGTCGCTCGGCACGCGTCCGTCGCCAGCCAACATCTTTGTGCAAAAGCACATCCTTGCGGGATATTCATCGGTGAAGGCAACTCGCCTTCCAGCTTGATACGCTCTTTGCGGGCCTCTGGGTCCGCGCGCGGCGTTGTCGACAACAGTGCTTTTGAATACGGATGCCGGGGTGCTGCAAAAAGTTGCTCTTTCGGAGCTTTCTCAACCGCTCGACCCAAATACATGACGATCACATCGTCGGCAAAATGCTTCACCACGGACAGATCATGCGAAATGAACAGATAGGCGAGGTTCAGGCGTTCTTGCAGTTCAACCAGAAGGTTCAGGATTTGTGACTGTATTGAGACGTCCAAGGCCGAGACAGGTTCGTCCAGCACCAACACCTTAGGGTTCAGCATCAGCGCCCGCGCGATAGCGATCCGCTGCCGTTGCCCACCCGAGAACATATGCGGATAGCGGTCGTAATGCTCAGGGCGCAGGCCGACAAGCTCAATCATCTCGCGTGCGCGCGCCTCACGGTCGGCGGCGGACATATCTGGGCGGTTGATAATCAGCGGCTCTTGCAGGATCTGCCCGATGCGCTGGCGCGGATTGAGCGAGCCGTACGGATCCTGAAACACGATCTGCACAGTCTCGCGCATTTGCGCCCATTGAGACGGAGTGATTTCGACACCTTCGATGGACAGGACGCCTGCAGTGGGTTCCTCGATCATCGTGACCACCCGCGCCAGCGTGGACTTGCCGCAACCGGACTCGCCAACAATGGCAAGGGTCTTGCCTGGTTCAAGTTCAAAATCCACACCGGACAGAGCCTTGACCGTGACGGGCTTTGAAAACAGCCCGCCCTTTACTTCATAATGCCGAGCCAGCGCGCGCGCCTCTACGATGGGTGAAGTCATACCAGCTCTCCGGCGGCGATCTTTTCTACATGGTGACAGCGCGCTTTGCCAAACTCTGCGCTATGCGGCAAAGGTGGCGAGTTGCGGCAGACATCATCCGCAAATTGACAGCGCGGGCTGAACAGGCATCCCTTGGGCCGGTCGAACTGCCCCGGCACCACACCGGGAATAGTCGGCAGCATTTTTGATGTCGCCCGTTCGGGCAACGCACTCAGCAGCGCCGAGGTGTAGGGATGACGCGGAGTGCGGAACAGATCACGCACAGGCTGTTCCTCGACCTTTTGGCCCGCATATTGCACCTGAACACTTTCAGCGGTTTCGGCAACAACGCCCATATCATGGGTGATCAGGACCAGACCCATCCCCTGTTCGTCCCGCAGCCGCACCAGCAAGTCCAGAATCTGCGCCTGAATGGTTACGTCCAGCGCTGTTGTCGGTTCATCCGCGATCAACAGCTTTGGGTTGCAGGCAATAGCCATCGCTATCATCACACGCTGGTTCATCCCGCCCGACATCTGGTGCGGGAAAGTGTTCAGGCGGCTTTCGGGTGCTGGGATGCCAACCAGATCGAACAACTCAATCGCACGCTGATGGCGATCCTTGCGGTTTAGTCCCAGATGGATACGCAACGCTTCCTTGATCTGGAACCCAACGGTGAAACAGGGGTTCAGCGAGGACATCGGCTCCTGAAAGATCATGGCGATGTCCTTGCCGATGATCTTGCGGCGGTCACGGGCCGAAATTGTTGTCAGGTCGATGCCCTCAAAACTTAACTGATCGGCTGTGATCGTCGCTGTCCAAGGCAGCAGTCCCATCAAAGCCAGCATCGACACCGACTTGCCCGAGCCGCTTTCGCCGACGATCGCCATCAGCTCGCCCTTGTCGACGGATAGGTCCACCCCGTCCACGGCGCGGAACTTGCCCGAGGCGGTGGCGAATTCGACGGTGAGGTTTCGGATATCCAACAGGCTCATGTCGTCAACTCCGCTTCAGTTTCGGGTCCAGCGCGTCGCGCAGACCGTCGCCCATCAGGTTAATGGCAAGCACCGTGACAAGAATGGCAAGACCGGGGAAGGTGACCACCCACCAGGCGCGCAGAATGAACTCGCGCGCTTCGGCCAGCATGGTGCCCCATTCCGGAGTGGGCGGCTGCGCGCCCATGCCCAGAAAGCCAAGCGCAGCGGCGTCCAGAATAGCGGTTGAAAACGACAGCGCCGCCTGCACGATGATCGGAGCCAGACAGTTGGGCAGCACGGTTTTGAACATCAGCCGCGCCTTGCCTGCGCCCGCCACACGGGCCGATGTGACATAGTCCTTTTGCCGTTCGGCCAGAACCGAGGCGCGGGTCAGGCGCACGTAATGCGGCTGGAACACAATGGCGATGGCGATCATCGCGTTGGTCAGTGACGGCCCAAGTATCGCCACCAGAACCAGCGCCAGCAGCAGAGACGGAAAGGACAGGATGATATCCATCACCCGCATGATCAGCGTATCCACCCATTTCGGCGCAAAACCAGACAACAGCCCGATGATCACGCCACCCGTCACGGCCACACAGACCACGACGATGCCGACAAAGAAGGAATAGCGAGAGCCCATGATCAGCCGCGACAGCATATCCCGGCCCAGAGGGTCGGTACCCAGCGGAAAGGCCCAGCTTCCGCCCTCCTGCCAAGAGGGAGGTTGCAGAATGTGGTCGCGGAACTGCTCGGTCGGGTCATAGGGCGCCAGCAACGGTGCAAAAGCCGCGCAGAGGACGAAGGCCGCGAACACATAGAGACCGATGACAGCCCCCCGGTTTTCGCTGAAATAGAACCAGAACTCGCGCAGGGCGCTGGGGCGGTTCTCGGTTCTGGGTGCGTTTGCAGACACTTCAGTCATCACCGCCTCCGGATTTTGGGGTTGATGATGCCGTAAAGAACATCGACCAGCAGGTTTACCAGCATGACGATCACGGCGATCATGAGCAGCCCGCCCTGCACCACGGGGTAGTCGCGGCGAAAGATGCTGTCGACCATCCATTTGCCAATGCCCGGCCAGCTAAAGATCGTCTCGGTCAGGATCGCGCCTGCCAACAGAGTGCCCACAGAAAGCCCGATCACCGTGATCACCGGGATCAGAGCGTTGCGCAGCGCGTGCAGCCCGTTGATCCGTGTGGGCGAGAGTCCCTTGGCGCGGGCGGTACGAATGTAATCCTCGCCCAGCACCTCTAGCATGGCTGACCGAGTCTGACGTGCGATGACGGCAAGCGGGATAGTGCCCAAAACAATTGTCGGTAGGATCAGGTGGCGGACGGCAGAGCCAAACGCGCCTTCCTGCCCGGACAACAGGCTGTCGATCAGCATGAATCCGGTCACGCTTGGAAAGTAATACAGCAGGTCAATCCGCCCCGAGACCGGCGTCCAGCCCAGATTGCCCGAAAACACGATGATCAGCAGCAGCGCCCACCAGAAAATCGGCATCGAATAGCCAACCAATGCCGAAGACATCAGTGCCCGATCGAAAAACTTGCCTCGGTTCACCGCCGCGATCACACCTGCGGGCAGGCCCAAAGCCACCGCAAAGATCATCGCGCAGATCGACAGTTCCAGCGTGGCGGGGAACAGGGCGAAGAACTCATCCCAAACCGGTTTCTTGGTGACAAAGCTTTCGCCCAGATCACCATGCATCACGCCGACAAGGTAGTCCCAGTATTGCTGCAGAACTGGTTTATCGAAGCCCAACTTGACCACCATCTCCTGATAGCGTTCCTCGGTCATGCCGCGTTCACCAGCCATGACGATGATGGGGTCGCCCGGCAGCACCCGGATGAACATGAAGGAAATCAGTGTCACGCCCAGAAATGTCGGAACGAACATGCCAAGGCGTGTAAGTACGTAGCCAAACATCAGCGACCTATAATTGTGAGATCTTTGGGAAAACTGGTCAAAGACCGACAGCCATCCTCGGTAACAAGTACATCATCTTCGATACGAACACCAAAATTGCCCAGATCGTACAGGCCGGGCTCGTTGGTCCAGACCATGCCCGGCAAGATTTTCTGGTCGTTGCCGCGCATGATATATGGCGCTTCGTGCACGTCGCGGCCCAGACCGTGGCCGGTCTTGGTGCGTATCCGATCGGCATAGGGCGAAGCCTCTAGCACGCTGATCACCGCGTCGTCGATGTCATGGGCCGTCACGCCGGGACGGCAGGCTTTGAACCCTTCGAGATTGGCGCGCAGAACGGTATCATAGACTTCCCTTCCCTCGTCCGAGACCTCACCTACGAAGAAAGTGCGCGTGATGTCTGCGGCAAAGCCATGCTTGCGCGCTCCGAAATCAAACAGCAACGCGTCGCCGGGTTTGATTTGATAGTCCGCGCGTGCTTTGCCATGCGGTTGCGCCGAGTTATCCCCGGCGGCGACTATCGGCGCAAAAGCCAGCGAAGCTGCGCCTTCGGCAAACAGCGCCTGGACTAGCGCCTGTTCAATCTGTTTTTCGGTTTGACCGATACGGACCTCGGAAATCACCCGTTCAAGGGCGCGTTCCGAGATATTGATGGCGGCCTGCAAAGCGGCAATATCATCGTCAGTCTTGATGACCCGCAAGCCTGAAATCTCGCGTTCGGCGTCCACGATCTGCAAGTTGGGCATCGCATTGGTCAGGGCTTTGGACACAAAAACCCGCATCACTTGCCCTTCAACGGCGACCGAACTCAAAGGCATATGCTCTGCCAATGCAGCAAAGGCATTGTCATATCCCGTTTGATCCATCCAGTCGAAAACAGCTCCGTCAAAACCAACTAAGCCCCATGTTCCAAGTTCCAGATTGGGAACAATCGCGGCCGGCGTTCCTTTGGCCGGGATCACGACCACGAACGGCCGTTCGTGGCTCATGAACGGTTTTCCCAATGCGCGGGTAAAATTCGGGCCCGGCACGAGTGCAACGGCATCTACTGACATGTCCTTTGCCAGTTGACGGTATTCGGACAAATCCGGCATGAGCGCCGACCTCCCAAAATAGTAGACCAGAGCCACCGCATCGGGCAGCTCCGGCCTGTGAGTGGTGTTTTATTCGACGCTTACGCCATAGAAGATGTGACCGCCCAGCGGATGCACCTTGTAGCCTTGCACCTCATTCCGCATCGGCATGTAAACGACCGAATGCGCGATGGTGGCCCAGGGTGCCTGATCCTTGAAGATGACCTGCGCATCTTCGTACAGCTTTGTGCGCTCGGCCTGATCGGTGGTTTGCTTGGCCTGCAGGATCAGGTCTTCAAACGGCTGGTGGCACCATTGTGCGCGGTTCGAGGCTTCGCGGCCGTCGCAACCCAGCAGAACAGCGAGGAAGTTGTCCGGGTCACCATTGTCACCCGTCCAGCCCAGCAGAACGGCTCCGTCGCGGTTCAACTCTTTCGAGCGCGACAGGTATTCGCCCCATTCATATGACACGATCTCGACATCCACGCCGATCTTGGCGAAATCCGCCTGGATCAATTCGGCCATACGGCGGGCGTTCGGGTTATACGGACGCTGCACAGGCATTGCCCAGACCTTCATGGACAGGCCCGAAACACCCTCGGCCTCCAGCATCGCCTTGGCCGCTTCGGGATCATATGGATCGTCGGTGATCGCGTCGTTGTACCCCCACATGGTCGGCGGGATCGGGTTCTTGGCCGCCTGGCCCGAACCTTGGAACACGACGTCGATGATCGCTTGCTTGTCGATCGCCATGTTCAGCGCCTTGCGCACCTTTGGGTTGTCAAACGGCGCGACGGTGGTGTTGTAGGCCAGATACCCGACGTTCAGACCCTCTTGCTCCATCATGTTGATGTCGGCGTCATCCTTCATCGCCTGAATGTCGGCGGGGTTTGGATAAGGCATCACGTGGCATTCGCCCGCCTTCAGTTTTTGATAGCGAACTGATGCATCCGGTGTGATCGCAAAAATCAGGTTTTCCACATCTGCCGGTGCCTTCCAGTAGTCGGCGTTCTGGGCATAGCGGATCACAGCGTCTTTTTGATACGCCACGAATGAGAACGGACCAGTGCCAATCGGTGCTGTGTTCAACTTTTCCGGTGTCCCGGCCTCCATCATCGCATCCGCATATTCGGCAGACAGGATCGAAGCGAAATCCATCGCCATGTTTGCGACGAAAGGTGCTTCGGGCTTGGAAAGGGTGAATTTCACGGTGTAGTCATCAATTTTTTCGATCGACTCTACGAGGTCAGGCATACCCATGCCTTGGAAATATTCCCAGGTTCCGCCCGAAACCTGATTGTAGGGATGGCCCTCGTCCTTTTGGCGCATGAACGAGAAAATCACGTCATCGGCATTGAAATCGCGCGTCGGGGTGAATTCGTCGTTCGAGTGGAACTTTACGCCCTCACGCAGTTTGAATGTGTATTCCAGACCGTCATCGCTGGCCTCAACGCTTTCCGCCAACCCGGGGATGACATTGGTTGTGCCGGTCTCAAATTCCAGCAGTCTGTTGTAGATCGGATGCGAGGAGGCATCAAAAGTGGTGCCAGCCGTAAAAAGTGCGGGGTCAAAACCTTCGGGCGACCCTTCCGAGCAATACACCAATGTGTTTGCCTGAGCCGCAGCACTGGACAACGCAATCGCTGCGGTCGCTGCCAATAATCTAAGTTTCATGAGTTCCTCCCAGAAAAATTTTTTGTCGGATTTTCGCATTGCTCTCTTTGGTCAGAACATTCTTTGGCGACTCTCATCGCTGCGAAATCTGCGCCCAATGTATCCAAAATACAAAATCCATTGTCAACTCAGATCAAGACTTCAATACCGGCGGCAGCTTTCAGACAGGGCGGTCGAAATAGGGCAGGCTTTTCCTGATCTTAGTTGAAGGTTGAGACTACGGACCGCGCCTTGATGCGGCTTACGCACAAAAAATTTTGTTGTAAGACCAAGAATGCAAATCTCGAAACTGCGCCAGACATCGCTGAGTCTTTGCGTCGTCCCGTTTTAGTGCGAACTAAACTGAACGACCTTTGCTAGCACAAAGTTGCGCTTAAAAATTAGGCATACGCTTAGTATCTGACCGGAGTTTCACCACTGCGGATTTACATCCGGCCCGCCCAGACCTTTACTTTGGACCAATGAACGAACGAATTGACTACCCACTCTCATGACCACTGCCTGTCCACTGCTCGTATTCTCCGATTTGGACGGCACTTTGCTGGATCATCATGACTATAGCTGGACAGCGGCAAAACCGGGGCTGATGCGCTTGTCCGAGATCGGCGCAGGGCTTGTTCTGGCCAGCAGCAAGACAGCCGCTGAAATCACTCCTCTGCAGGACGAGCTCGGCTATGCCCATGTGCCCGCAATCATCGAAAACGGCGCGGGTGTCCTGTGGCCTGATGCGCCCGATATCGAGAGTGAGAGTTATCGTGACCTTCGCACTGCGCTTGAGCGATTGCCGGCGGGGTTTGTGGGGTTTGGTGACATGTCAGACCAGGACGTGGCAGACATAACTGGTCTTGACCTCACGCAGGCGGCCCGTGCGCGCATGCGAAAATTCAGCGAACCTGGGCTGTGGGCAACGAGCAGTGCCGAACTGGACCACTTCAAGGCAGAAGCTCTGAAGTTGGGTGTCCACGCCCGCCAGGGCGGGCGATTTCTGACGCTGTCATTCGGCAAGACCAAAGCCGACGCATTGCGCGACGTCGTTCGCAAGTTGAAACCTGCGCGCTCTATCGCGTTGGGTGACGCGCCAAATGACACAGAAATGCTGAAGGCGGCAGATCAAGGTGTTGTGGTGGCAAATCCGGACGGTCCGGGCATTCCACCTTTCCCGCCACAGATCGAAACGCGCATACTGAGAACAGAACACAGTGGTCCCCGCGGCTGGTCGGATGCAATCCTGACACTGACCGCGGACCTCTGAGAAAACGAGGCTATAGACATGGCAGACTTCCACCAGAACGGAAACATCACGACCCTGCACAATTTGCGCAGCAGGCCCACCGGTCATCTGTCGCACGAGATTTCTGTCTTTGCGGAGACCCGAAAAATCACTCTGATCCTGCCATGCCTGTATTCCGAACTGGAAGGACCCGCGCTTGCCGGAATCCTGAAGGAACTGTCGCAGGTTTCTTATCTTCATCGTGTCATTATCGGGTTGGATCAAGCGGATGAAGAACAATACCGCAAAGCGCGTGAGTTCTTTTCTGACCTACCGCAGAACCACGCCGTTATCTGGAACGACAGCCCCCGACTGACGCATCTGCAAACACATCTTAGCGAATTGGGGCTGGCACCGCAGGAACCCGGCAAGGGCAAGAATGTCTGGTCTTGCATCGGCTACCTTCTGGCCTGCGCCGACAGCTCCGTTATGGCGATCCACGACTGTGATATCGTGACCTACAACCGAGAAATGCTGGACCGGTTGGTATATCCGGTGGTGAACCCGACCTTTCCTTTCCAGATGGCAAAAGGGTTCTACCCCCGTATTGGGGATGGCAAGCTGAACGGTCGTGTGACGCGCTTGCTGGTGAGCCCCCTGCTGATTGCTTTGAAAAAGGTGATTGGCGACCGAGATTACCTAGATTACTTGCGCAGCTTCCGTTACCCACTGTCCGGTGAGTTTGCGATCCGCACTCCCACCTTGCCTGATTTGCGTATCCCTTCGGACTGGGGGCTTGAGATAGGCGTTCTGTCTGAGGCGTGGCGCAACCTTGCGCCCAAATCGGTCTGCCAAGTCGAGATTGCCGACAATTACGACCACAAACATCAGGACCTTTCGCCCGAGGACGCCAATCGCGGCCTTAGCCGTATGTCCACCGATATCTGCAAGGCGATTTTCAGAAAGCTGGCCGCCGATGGCACGGTGTTTACGCCGAACACTTTCCGCACACTCAAGGCGACGTATTACCGATCCGCGCTGGACCTGCTCGAGGGTTACTACACCGATGCCAAAATGAACGGGCTTGAGCTGGACCGCCACAAAGAAGAAAAGTCCATCGAGCTGTTCGCCGAAAACATCATCCGCGCCGGACAGGTATTCCTGGACAACCCGCACGAGACTCCGTTCATTCCAACATGGAACCGCGTTCATTCAGCCGACCCAGAGTTTCTTTTGCGGTTGAAGGCTGCCGTATCCAGCGATCTCGACGAGTTTACTCCGCGTTCGTGATCCAGCGGCACTGATAAGGGGCCAGAACGATATCTGGCCCATTTGTGGGCAGGATCTCTCCGGTTAGGGCATCGGTCCATACTTCTTCGGCAATCATGTTGATCTCGGCAGGACTGACGTGGACCTGTTCGGCCGAGACGTTGTGCAGCGCAAAGATTGACTGGCTGCGGTCCAGGCTTTGTCTCCATATGCCAAACACGCGTTCATCCAGCCGCAGGGTGAACTGCGTGGCATTCGGGTGGAACGCAGGCTGTTGAGCGCGCAAACGTAAACGACGGGACAATTCCGAAAGCACAAGCGCCTGATTAGAGCCTGGATCTGCAAGCCGCGCCAAAAGGTCAGGATAGTGCCAGCGGTGACGGTTGATCGCCCTGTTCATACCGCGACGTTCCACGGCCGCGTGATCGTTCGGAGTCGCCAGAAGCGAATGAATGTAAAATGCCGGAATACCCTCAAGTGACATCACGATGGTTTGTGAGCATATGAACCGCGCCAGATGATAGCGATCTTCGCCATGGAACGTCTCGCGCATGGCTTCAAAATAGCCGCAGTTCAACTCGTAGGGTTCCTCGCGCCCATCCGGAAGGGTACGCATCGAAACCAGACCACCAATCCGGCGCACCGTGTCGATCATGCGCTCTTTCTCGTCGGGCGGCAGCAATCCTTCTGCCGGGCGCATTCCTATTCCGTCGTGACTGGCGGTGAAATTCAAATACGCGCACCCCAACTGGGCCGGTGGCATCGCAGCCTGCCATTCACACAAATATTGCGCCGTGCCCGACTGCATTGCGTGCAGGATCAAGGGGGGGAGTGGGAAATTATAGACGGCATGCGCCTCGTTCCGGTTGCCGAAGTAACTCAGGTTCTCGGTGCGCGGGACGTTTGTTTCGGTCAGCAGTACAAGTGTTTCAGTGGCGTAGTCGCACAGCAGTCTAAGTAATTGGACGATCGCGTGGGTTTGCGGCAAATGAATGCAGTTGGTGCCGATTTCCTTCCAGATAAAGGCCACAGCATCCAGTCGTAATATCCGAACACCCTTGTCGATATGCAGGCGGATGATCCGTAGCATTTCAACCAGAACCTCTGGGTTCGAGAAATCCAGATCAACCTGATCGTGGCTGAAGGTGCACCATACGTACTTCTCACCATCACTTGTTTCGACCTGTCGCAGCAAAGGCGTGGTACGAGGCCGCACAACTTCGGAAAGATCGTCCTCGGGTGATGCTTCAAAGAAAAACCGGTCGTGTGGTGACTTGCCCTGAAGGTAGTTGGTGAACCACGCGCCCTGACTTGAGACGTGATTTAACACAAGATCGGACATCAGATGAAAATCATCCGCGATACGGGTGATGTCTGGCCAGTCACCCAGCTGAGCACTGACGCTGTAGTAGTCGGAAACCGCGAATCCGTCGTCAGATGTAAACGGGAAAAATGGCAGGATGTGAACGCCGTTTACCACCCCGCTCAAGTGTCGCACGAGGAAATCGTGCAGCAGGTCCAAGGGCTTGTGTGCCTGATCCTCGATCGAATTGCCGTAGGTTATTAGAACGCTGTCCTTTTCCGACCACAGCTTGTTGCCGGGCTTACGCCCCTGCTTGCGCCTGTGAGTTTCAGGAGGCCAGAAGGCTTCAACGATCTGGTGCGCCAACTCTGATTGATCGTGTTCAGGGTATATCTGAACAAGCAAGTCGTTCAGGCGTCGGGAAAAGCTGGAATTCTCGGTCGTCAAAAGTTACATGCCCTTCGCTTCGTCCGCCCGATGTTTTTCCAGAACTGTCAGCCTGTCAAATCGAACAGTCGTTCCAGCGCCACACCCGCAGGTGCATGCACATTTTTTAGACATCGTTTGGGATCACTGGGTTCAAACCGCGTAGCGCGCCATGAACATGTCCACCGCTTGCAACGCGACTTCGTTTATCTCAGCCTGGGAAAAGCTGGTCTGAATACCGAAAGCGGCACGCGACCAAACCCGCACTTTACAAAGCTCGGAGAACTGCTCGGCTGCAATCTGCAGGTCTTCAATCGCCAATTCGCCCTTGTCCACCGCCTTTTGCAGATATTCCACCAAGTGACGCGCGCCGTTCTTGGGACCCGCTTCGTAAAACGCCTGTCCCAGTTCAGGAAACCTGTCACGCTCGGCTACGCAAATGCGGAATACTTGCTGCGCGAATTCGGAAACAAGGAAAGTGGTCAACTGGGTTGCTGCAAGGGTCAGAACCTCGCGCACAGGCTTGGAATCGTCGACCATCGACACGACGTTTTCCGCCATTCGACTGCATTCTGTCTGGGCGACTTCCATGAACAACAGGCGTTTGTCGGGGAAATAGCTGTAAAGCGTGGCCTTGGAAACTCCGGCCGCGCGCGCGATGTCATCGACGCTTGCCCCTTCAAAGCCATCCGCCATGAACACCTCTCGGGCTCCGCGCACCACTTGATCGAACTTTCGACCTGTACGCAGAATGGCGGCTGTTTCGGACATGATCTCTCCTCGGATGCGGATTTCGAGTTTATAAACCGTTCAGTTCAGATTCAACGATTCGCACAGGCTGCTCCCTTTTGGAACGGTTGAGCACGGCAATTTTACCATGCCGGAGAATGGACTGGCCGTTGGGGGCTGTCAGCCAGATCAACGGGTGCGTCGTGCCTTGTCGCTGAGACAAACCATGCTAACACTCTGGGCATGGTCGATATCTTTCTGCGCACGCTTCCCTTTTTTGCGATCATCGGCCTGGGATTCTGGGCTGGGCGCAGCCGGTTCTTTTCAGAAGAAGCAACGGCATACCTGACCAAGTTCGTTTTCTTCTTTGCGTTATCGGCGATGCTGTTTCGATTCGCGGCCACACTTCCCTTCGCGGAAATTTTCAACGCGCGGCTGGTGATTGGCTATCTTGTTGGCACAGCGGCGGTTTACGCTCTGGCTTCGTGCGTTGCATGGATCAGGGGGCTGGATATCCCCACCGCTGCGGTCGAAGCGCAATGCGCGGCAATCGGCAATGTCGGCTTTTTGGGCCTGCCGATGTTGGCCCTCCTGTTCACCGAAGCCGCTATTGGACCGGTCATGCTGGTTCTTACCGTTGATCTGGTGGTGTTTTCCTCGCTGATTGTGATCCTGATCAATGGCGGACGTGACGGGCGTTTGACACCTTCCACTTTCCGGTTGATTGGTCTGGGGCTGCTCAAGAATCCCATGATCGTTTCGATTTCGGCAGGGCTGCTTTGGTCTGCCTTTCAAGTTCCGGTACCCGCGCCCTTGAACGATTTTCTGACCATTCTCGGCGGAGCGGCGACACCCGGAGCCCTGTTTGCTATCGGGGCATCATTGGCCAGCAAATCCGCCGAGCGTGTGCAGATCGCAGGCTGGCTGAGCTTTTGCAAGCTGGTGATCCACCCCGCTTGCGTCGCCGTCGTTCTGATCTGGATAATTCCTGTCGCCACTTTCCCGGCATCCATTGCCATCGCCGCAGCCGCCCTGCCGGTGGCTGGCAATGTCTATATGCTGGCCGCACATTATGGCGTGGCCCCTCATAGGGCATCGGCAGCAATTCTGTTGTCCACGGTCGCAAGTATCCTGACCGTACCTGCGGTCATAGCCTGGGTCGGAGCGCCTTAGTCTTGTTATTCGCCAAGAATTCTTGCCCTCGGCCACGCTCGGGCTTTACGCAAGAGCTTGGTAAGGATAGCCATGCCGCGAACCTAACGTAAGGACACAAGCCAGATGGAAACCCTTTCGGAAAACGCCTGCTTCGGAGGCGTTCAAGGCGTCTACCGCCATGCCTCTAACGCCTGCCAGTGCGATATGACATTTGGCCTGTTTCTGCCTGCCGAGGCCAAGGACGGCCCCGTCCCGGTTTTGTGGTACCTGTCCGGCCTGACCTGCACCCACGAAAATGCGATGACCAAGGCAGGTGCACAGGCGTGGGCCGCAGAACAGGGTATCGCTGTGGTGTTCCCCGACACTTCTCCGCGCGGCGAAGGCATCGCCGACCATGACGACTATGATTTGGGGCAAGGGGCCGGGTTCTACGTGAACGCAACACAGGAACCTTGGGCACCGCATTTCAACATGTGGGACTACGTGGCCGAGGAATTGCCGGCATTGCTGATCAATCGTTTCGCCATTGACGGCGACCGACAAGCAATCACGGGCCATTCAATGGGGGGTCACGGCGCGCTGACCCTCGCGATGAACCTGCCCGGAAGATACCGGTCAGTTTCCGCCTTTGCACCAATTTCCAACCCAACCGGAGCAGATTGGGGCCGCAAGCAATTGAGCGCCTATTTGGGCGAGGACGAGGCGAAGTGGGTCAAACATGATGCAGCGCTATTGATGAAAGAAAAGGGCTTTGACGGCCCCATTCTGATCGATACGGGGGCCAACGATCAGTTTATCGACCTGCTGCGACCGGAAAAACTGGCGCAGGCCATTGCAGAGCGTCGCCAACAGGCAACCTTTCGACTACAGCCCGGCTATGACCACTCGTATTTCTTTGTGTCGACCTTCATGGAAGACCACATCTCATTCCACGCCGAGGCGCTATACGGAGACTGAGGCATGAGCGAATATGATTTTGACCTGATCATCATCGGATCAGGCCCGTCAGGACGTGCGGCTGCGATTCAGGCAGGCAAGCTGAAACGGCGTGTATTGGTTGTCGACCGAAAGGACCGCTTCGGAGGCGTCTCGGTTCATACCGGCACGATTCCGTCGAAAACCCTGCGCGAGACAGTGCTGAACCTCTCGGGCTGGCGCGAACGCAGCTTTTATGGCCGGTCCTACAGGGTAAAAGATCAAATCCGCGCCGAAGACCTGAAGGCCCGGTTGCACATGACGTTGGACCATGAGGTTGATGTGCTAGAGCATCAGTTCAACCGAAACCATGTTGAAACCCTGAATGGTCTGGCAAGGTTTGTAGGGCCGCATGAGGTCGAGGTAGCCACGGATGCAGGCGAAACCACGCGTCTGACGGCCTCGAAATTCCTGATTGCCACAGGCACAAAAACGTACCGCCCCGACTATGTGCCATTTAACGGCAAGACCGTCGTTGACGGCGACGACTTTCTGGAAATGGCCGAGATTCCGCGTTCTCTGGTCGTGATCGGGGCCGGAGTGATTGGTGTCGAATACGCAACCATGTTCTCGGCGCTGGACGTGCGGGTGACATTGATCGAACCGCGCGATACCTTCCTGGATTTCATCGACAGCCGATTAATCCACGACTTTACCCACCAGATTCGCGAAAACGGTGTCGACCTGCGGCTGGGTTCGGCGGTTGAGAAAATCGAAGATGCCGGGGGGCATGTTGAAGTGACGATGGCAAACGGGCGTCATGTTCGCGCCGAGATGCTGTTGTTCGCTGCCGGTAGAATGGGCGCAACATCCGCCCTGAACCTAAAGGCCGTTGGATTGGAGACGGACCACCGCAACCGAATCACAGTGGACCGCAAAACCTATCAGACCGCCGTGCCCCATATCTACGCAACCGGTGACGTGATCGGACACCCTTCGCTGGCCTCTACCTCGTTGCAGCAAGGGCGCGTCGCAGCGTGCCATGCGCTTGAAACCCCTACCCTGCCGGAAAGCCCCTGGTACCCCTATGGCATCTACTCGGTGCCCGAAATTTCCACCTGCGGCATGTCCGAGGAAGAGTTGCAGGAACGCGGAATCCCCTATGAGGTCGGTGTCGCGCGGTTCCGCGAGACCTCGCGCGGGCACATAATGGGGTTAGAGCACGGAATGTTGAAGATGCTGTTTTCATTGAAAACACGTCGGGTTCTGGGCGTGCAGATCGTGGGTGAAGGTGCCACAGAACTGATCCATATCGCCCAGGCTGTATTGAACCTGAAAGGCACGGTGGATTATTTCGTGCAGAACACTTTCAACTATCCCACGCTGGCCGAAGCCTACAAGATCGCGGGGCTGGATGCCTTCAACCGCATGCCAATTCCCGAGGAGTTCAAGGTGCGCAAAAAGCCGGTCCAGACACAGGCGAAAAAAGCGTGACGACTCTCTACATCGATGCAGACGCCTGCCCGGTGAAGGCCGAAGCCGAACGTGTGGCCACCCGGCACAAAGTGCCCCTGAAGCTGGTGTCGAACGGAGGGCTGCGCCCGTCCTCGAACCCTCTGGTGCAGACTGTGATCGTGCCGGAGGGCGCGGATGTGGCTGACAAATGGATTGCCGAGCGTTGTGGGCCACGCGACGTTGTCGTCACATCCGACATCCCGCTTGCCGCAAAATGTGTGGAGGCTGGCGCGCGGGTCCTGCGACCCAACGGCGAAACCTTCACTGCGGCAAATATCGGGCAGCAACTGGCGATGCGCGACCTGATGGCCGACCTGCGCGCGGCCAATCCGTTGGGTACGGGCGGCGGTGGTAAGCCGTTCGGCAAGGCGGACCGGTCTCGGTTTCTGGATGCTTTGGAACGAGAACTCAGGAGCGCGTTGAGGGGTTAGCACTCCCGCCCGTCAGACGCACATCAAAGATGCGCTCGTCCGGTTGGGCCGTGCAGCGCTGCGCGCTGCGGTTGGGCCTTGTAAATCCTTGTTTATATTGGTTCAGTCGGTGGCGATAGAATTTCGCAGTACAGGTGCGCTCATGCCGGTTGAAGCCGTAATTTTCGACATTGGAAATGTTCTAATCGAGTGGCAGCCCGAGCGTTACTACGACAAGGTGATCGGAGAAGATCGTCGCCGGGCAATGTTTGCCGAAGTGGATTTGCACGGAATGAATGACCTTGTTGATCAGGGCCATCACTTTACCGAAACGATTTATGACTGGGCTGAGAATTACCCCGACTGGCGCGAAGAAATCCGAATGTGGCATGACAAGTGGATCGAGCTTGCCGCACCTGAAATCCCTCATTCTGTTCGCCTCCAGCGCGCGCTGCGTGCAAACGGTATCCCGGTTTATGCTCTTACAAATTTCGGGGTCCAGAATTTTGACTTTGCTACAACTGTTTACCCGTTCTTAAACGAATTCGACCGGCACTATGTCTCGGGAAGGATGCGGGCCGTGAAACCGCATATCCCAATTTACCAGATGGTCGAGGAAGATTGTGGGCTGCCACCTGAGACGTTGCTGTTCACCGACGATCGGATGGAAAATATCGAAACGGCACAATCACGGGGCTGGCAGACACACCATTTCGACGGACCGCAGGGTTGGGCAAAGCGACTGGTAGCCGAAGGATTATTGAAGCCGAGCGAAGCCGTTTAGATCAGGCAGCGACTGCAACTCTGTTTTCGCGTATTGGCAAGTGGACGATTGCACTGAACGCGCCAATGGCGACTCCGATCCACCAGACAAAGGTGTAGTCTCCGTATTGGTCATATAAACGGCCACCCAGCCAAACACCCAGGAAGCTGCCAAGCTGATGGCTGAAAAAGATGATCCCGTAGAGAGTGCCCATGTAGCGCAGGCCGTAGAGGTGTGCGACCAGCCCTGATGTAAGCGGTATCGTCGCCAGCCAGAGAGACCCCATTACCAGCGAAAAGACCACAACGGAAACCGGCGTAATCGGAAAGATTATGAAGGCCGCCGCCGCCAGCGTACGAGCTGTATAGATCCCGGCCAGGAGGTACTTTTTAGGGAAATGATTTCCAGCCCAGCCTGCCAAAAGTGTGCCGGCTATATTTGCCATTCCTATCAGAGAAATTGATACGGCCCCCAAAGCCGAAGTGGACGTAATGCCGATTGAATGAAGAACACCTCCCGGTTGGATCGGGCCACACATTTCGGTCACGAAAGCAGGAAAGTGGGCGGTTATGAAGCCAAGCTGATAGCCGCAACTAAAAAAGCCCAAAAAGATCAGCGTATAGGATGGGTCCCTGAAGGCTTTGGTCAAAATCCGGCCCATGCTTTCTTTCAGCTCGTCCCTGCTGATGGCTTGCGGTGCGCGCATGAAAGGCAAGGTCACCACCAAAGCCAGAATAACGACGGCGAATACGATGAAGACTTGCTGCCAGGGCAGGAACGTCAACATCCACTCTGCCGCCGGAGCGCCTAAAACCTGCCCGAAGCTGCCCGCGGCCGTCACGATCGCAAGCGACATCGACCGGTTTTCATCCGAGGAGGCGCGGCCAACCACAGCCAGAATGACGCCGAAACCAGTACCAGCAATGCCAAAGCCCACCAGCCATGCATACATCTGGTGCTCAAAGGGGGTAACGGACCAGGCCGACAGCACCATACCCGCCGCATAGGTCAACGCGCCCAAGAAGATTGCACGCCTGTCTCCTACCTTTTCGGCAATGGCTCCAAAAATCGGCTGACCTATCCCCCATGCAAGGTTCTGGATCGCGATCGCCATCGAAAAGTCCGTGCGCAGCCAACCGAACTCGTCAGCGATTGGAATCTGAAAAACACCAAAAGACGCACGAACGGCGAAACTGACCGTGACTATGATACATCCCACGACCAGGATTGGATTTATCAGGCGGGCAGATTGCGGCATTGGATCCTCGAACTCTGGAAAGCGGGACGGTAGCCGAAATCATCCGCGGGTCAATTCAGGAGTTTTGAGACATCAGATAAGCAAATTTGATATGACGTTCAAATGGCTGCTTTTCAACGGACAGAGCGGAGGGTATGCCTCGGGATATGACGGATTTGATTAGGCTTTACGAGGCGCGCGTCGCTGACGGCTCGTTGACACGGGATGACGCACAAGAAGCAGTTCTTCCCCAATTTGAACGAATCCGATCAGCGCTGTCCACACCGGTCAAACGAGGCTTCTTCCGCAAGGCTCCTCCGCCGCCCAAAGGGTTATACCTGTGGGGTGGTGTTGGGCGCGGCAAATCGATGTTGATGGATATGTTTGTCGAGGCGCTTGAAAACATCCCAGCGCGGCGGGTGCACTTTCACGCATTCATGCAGGAAATCCACGCAGGGATGCACAAAGCCCGCAATGAAGGTGTAGAGGATGCCTTGGCCCCTGTCGCTGACGCCGTGGTCAAATCCGTTAGACTGCTGGCGTTTGACGAAATGCAGATTACTGACATCACGGACGCGATGATAGTCGGTCGCCTGTTCGATCTGTTACACGCAGGTGGCGTCGTGGTTATTACAACCTCAAACCGCCATCCGGATGACTTGTACAAGGATGGTCTGAACCGGCAGCTTTTCTTGCCATTCATTGCGCATATCAAAGAACAGTTGCAGGTGTGGGAATTGGTCTCGCCGACTGACTACCGCCAAAACCGTCTGGAAGGTGCTCCGGTCTATTTCACTCCGATTGGACCGGAAGCGCGGCAGAGCATCAAGTCTGTCTGGAACGATCTGTCCGGAGGAGCCGCCGAGCCGTTGATTTTGCAGGTCAATGGACGATCCGTTGAGTTGCCTGCCTTTCGGAACGGCGTCGCGCGGGCCAGCTTTTATGATCTTTGCGGACGAATGCTGGGGCCGGCGGACTATCTTGCCATCGCTGAAGTCGTAAAGGTTCTGGTACTCGAAGATGTTCCGCGCCTGTCGCGCAACAACTTCAATGAAGCCAAGCGCTTTGTGACATTGATCGACGCGTTATACGAGGCCCGGGTGCGACTGATTTGTTCGGCAGCGGCCGAGCCTGAGATGCTGTATGTCGAGGGAGAGGGAACCTTTGAGTTTGAGCGTACCGCGTCGCGCCTGCGAGAGATGCAGGATCAGGATTGGGGGAAATAGGGGGCTCTGCCCCCGCCGCGCTTTGCGCGCCTCCCCCGGGATATTTTTAGGCCAGGTGAAGTGCTAGGCGTTTTCGCGGAGAATGTTCCCGGCCAGATAAAGGGAGCCGCAGATCAGGACGCGGGCCTGTGGATCACTATCGACAATGGACTTGAGAGCCTCTGTGACGCTGCCTGCCGTGGTTGATGTCAATCCCACTTGTGAGGCTGCGGCTGCTGTCTCATCCGCGCTTAGGGTTGCTGCCTCGCCGGGAATTGATACCGCGGTCAGGCTTTGACATTGATCAGCCAACGGCCTCAGGTACCCGGTCACATCCTTTGTGTTCAGCATACCGCAGATCATATGCGTCGGACGCGATGGCAGTTTCGCAAGCACATCCGCGAGCGCGGCACCTGCGGCGGCATTGTGGCCTCCGTCCAGCCATAGTTCAGCATCTTGGGCTTGCTCGACCAAAGGGCCGGATTTCAAGCGTTGCATCCGGGCGGGCCACTCGGCCTTTGTGACCGCAGCTTCGTACGCGTCGTCGCCCAGTTCCAGATGCCGCAGAACGGCAAGGGCAGCGCCTGCGTTCTGAATCTGGTGTGCGCCCAGAAGATTCGGCAGCGGCAGGTCACGCAGGCCTGTTTCGTCCTGATACACCAGACGCCCGTTTTCTTCGACGACATGCCAGTGTTGGCCGTGAACCAACAGGGGCGCGCCAAAGCGTGCGGCGGTGTATTCAATCACCTCCAGCGCTTCATCCTGTTGCGGCCCAACGATACACGGGACTCCGGGTTTGATGATGCCCGCTTTCTCGGCCGCGATCTTTCCAAGGGTATTCCCCAGAAATTGTTCATGGTCGATGGATATTGGCGTGATCACTGTCACCGCGGGTTCGTGCACAACATTTGTCGCATCCAGACGTCCGCCCAGCCCGACTTCGAGCAGGGTGTAGTCCGCAGCCGAGCGCGAAAAGGCCAGAAGCGCGGCACATGTTGTGATCTCAAAATACGTGATGTTTTCACCGTTATTCGCGGCGTAACACTCGTCCAGCAGTTCGGTCAGTGCGGGTTCGGAAATCAGCTCTCCGGCGAGACGAATCCGTTCGTGAAACCGCGCCAAGTGGGGTGAAGTATAGGCATGAGCCTTCAGCCCGGCCCCTTCCAACCCGGCTCGGATCATGGCTTGCGTCGACCCTTTGCCGTTTGTTCCAGCAATATGGATGACGGGCGGCAGTTTTTCCTGCGGATTGTCCAAAGCACCAAGCAAACGCCAGACGCGATCCAAGGTCAGGTCAATGATCTTGGGATGAAGCGCCATCATCCGTTCGAGGATGAGGTCCGAGGACTGAGGAGTCATTTATCTTCCGCAGTGTCAGCCGAATTATCAGGCTGGGCTTCTTCAGGTTTGGGAGCTGGAAGATCACCTTTGACAGCAGGAGGCTGGTTCATCAACATCCGCGTGATGGTGATCAGTTCCTCACGCATTTCTGTACGCTTGGTCACCCGATCCAACATCCCGTGATCCAACAGGTATTCCGCGCGTTGGAACCCTTCGGGCAGTTTCTCGCGGATGGTTTGTTCAATCACGCGCGGCCCGGCAAAGCAGATCAGAGCGTTGGGTTCCGAGATATGCACGTCGCCAAGCATCGCGTATGACGCCGTGACCCCGCCTGTGGTCGGGTGGGTCAGGACGACGATGTAAGGCAGGTTGGCTTCCTTTAGCATTTCAACCGCCACCGTGGTACGCGGCATTTGCATCAGGCTTAGAATACCTTCCTGCATCCGTGCGCCACCTGCAGCCGAGAACAGGATCAACGGCCGCTTGAGCTTTACCGCTTCTTGAGCGGCGGCAATGATGGCGTTGCCGACATACATGCCCATCGACCCGCCCATGAAAGAAAAGTCCTGTGCCGCAGCAACGATCGGCGTGCGCCCGATTTCACCCTTGGCGACAAGCATCGCTTCTTTTTCGCCGGTCTTTTTCTGAGCCGCCTTCATGCGGTCCGGGTATTTTTTCTGATCCCGGAATTGCAGCGGGTCGTCCTTTGGGGCGGGAACGTCTACTTCGGTGAAGATTCCGCCATCAAACAAATGCTGGAATCGGTCCCGCGGTGTGATGGCCATGTGATGGTCACACTGGGTACAGACATTCTGGTTCTCCGCCAGCTCGCGGTGAAACAGCATCGTCCCGCACTCATTGCATTTGTGCCAAAGGTTTTCGGGCACTTCCCGACGCGAGAAGATCGAGTTGATCCGGGGGCGGACGTAATTTGTGATCCAGTTCATATCGGAACCTTGCTAGTGCGGCTTGGAGGTCAAATAAGACGCTACGGAAAGAAATGCAATCAGCGCCTGAGCGCAAGGCGCGCAGTCAGCCAGCTAACAAGCATAACCGCGAAGTCCACATACAACCACGCCCGCAGCGCACTGGTATTCGACATATCATAGGGCAAAATAAACAGTGCCAAACCGCTTAGGTTGTCTGGCAGGGAAATAATCAGCAAAGCCACCATATTATTGAAGAAATGCATGGCGATAGCCGGACCCAACGTGCCGGACCGAGCTGTCAGGTCAGCCGCAAAAAGCCCGAACACACAGGACCAAAGCGCGATTAAACCTGCGTTTTCACCGGCTGCGGCGGGCGCGTAGTGACCAAGAGCAAACAAAAGCGACGGAAGGCCCATCCAAATGATCGGAGATCGGAAACGTGCGGCGAGGCTTTGCTGTATATAGCCCCGAAACAGCACTTCTTCGGCACTGGTCTGAATCAGCACGGCGATCAGCGATAGAGGAAGAAGAAGGATCCAAGTCGTTAATTCCACGTTTGGTGTCAGCGCCGCGCCCATGTCATAGGGCGGCAAAACAACAACCGCGACGCCAAGAATCAAAAGTGCCCTGAAAACGAGCCAGAACTGCGCAACAGTTTCGCGAAATGGTCCCAGAACCGAACTCAGGGTTCTTCGCTGAAGTCGTCGGACCGCCAGCCAGACACCCAAGGTAACAAAACAAAAGCTGGATAGTAGAATCAGCATCGCGAAGGGTGAAGAACCCGTTAGAAACGCTTCGGTCCACTCATGGGACGCAAAACCGACCACAACGCTGAAAAGAACAAGGTTCAGGACAGTCACGACTGCCGCGACAATACCGAGACCAACAAGCAGCCGCCAAAGCTCGGGCCTTGCCCGGACGCCAGAGACAAGACCTTCGTGAGCAGCGTATGAGGCGGGGCGGGATTCAGGCACGTTCGCTTTCACTTTCTGTCTGCTCCGACTCGTCGAAGAATACGGTCGAATCTTTGGATGCGTTTATTCGATCCGCAAGCGTAGTCAGATAACCTGCAACCGTTTCCAGCAGTTGAACCGCGACACTCGCATCGCTTTCCACCACCGCGCGCAATTCCTCAGCGCCGATCCGAAGGAACGAACAATCGCTGATCGCAACCAGGTTCAACTGTCTTGGATCACCTGTGATGATCGACAAGTCCCCGATCAGGCGACCGGGCTCGACCGTCGAGATCGATCTGGAACCTCCGCCGTCCTCGGGCCATTCCAGACTGGCTTCACCCGAGATGCAAAGATAGGCGGCATCCGGTGCCTGACCCCGCGAGAAAATCACCTGACCCGCAGCGACTTCGTACCACTGCGCCGAAAACGCCAGAAGACGTTGGTTTTTACCATCAATACCCGAGAACAATTCGGTCGAAGATATGATCTTCAGCTTGCGGCTCAGATCGGCGATCGCGCCCGCTTCGTCCTCGATGAGCGTTTTCGAGACACCGTCGATGCGCCCATCCTTGATTTCGACAAACAGGTCATATGCCTCTGGATGCGCGAAGTGATCCTCCATGAAAATCATAATGGAGTCTGGTAGCAATTCGCGCAGTTTCAGCCGGGTGCGCAGGCGGCTTTCCGAATCGTGGCTGGCCAGCGCCTTGTCGAGGATCAGCACATCAGGCCGCTTGATACCCGCGCGCGAGAACGCAGCCCTTTCCTGGAAAACCGTCGGCAGGTTGTTTCCACCCAGCCCCGAGGGGAGGTCATAGATTATGGCAGCCGCGCGACGGCGCAGTCCCGCCTCATTCATTGCCTCGGCGACAACATCCTCAATTTCGTCCGCATGCGCACCGGCCGTCAGCGAGATACGCCCGAACAACGCGTTTTCCATTGCCGTCATCCGCTCGATATAGGCGTCGGGATCAACCGGGATAAACATTCCGTTCATCGAGGCACGCAGCCTTTCCGCCTGACCGCTTCGGATCGAGAGGATTTTATCCTTGTATTCATCAGGGAAATCCGGGCCGATCTGTTCGGCCGTCAATAGGAAGGGGACAGTCAAAAGCAGAGCCCGTTCGCGTTCGCTGATCGCGTCGTCACCCTTGGCCGTGCGTCGTTCCTCGATGTCCAGCAGCCGGTAATACATGTCCTTGGTCATACCCAGCCGCAGGAACAGCGGGTGGTCCGTGCCATCACGCCCAAACGTCTGGTTCAGGGTTTTCAATACAGCGCTTGAAATGCCCATCGCGTCATCATCCAGATCATGGGCGCGCAACATCGACATGAACCGCCCGTCACCGGCCAGAATATCCGGCGAAATATCCCGCGACGGCGCGGCGTAAAGCAAGTTCCCGCCTAGCGGAACAGTCGGATTGAACAGTTCCGGATCAAAACGGTAGACATAACGGTCTAGCCCCTTTTCCCTGAGCCGCTCGGCAATCAGTCCACGAAGCCCCACAATGTCCCGCGCCAGCGCGGGGTGTTGTACTGGGTCGAACTGACTTCGCAACGTGCGGCGGAACATGAACTCGTCAATGCCCATCGCCTCGACCAGTTGGAACCACCAGTCACGGATGTCGTCGATGTCCTCCAAACCGGCCAAGCCCGGGTCTATCCATTCCTCAGACAGTGAATCCACGGGGTTTCCGGCACGCTCGGCCTCAATCTGCCAGCGGGTGGGTGCCTGTTGCGTTTCCTCCTGGCTTTGCGGATGTGTCCGAAGCGGCATCAACAGGTTGTCGCCCAGTGTCCCATCAAACAGGTAAGGACGAGAATAGGCGTACCCGATCCGGGCCGCGATGACGGCCTGATGCAATTCCTGCAGATCGTGCCCAGCAACGATGACCTCTCCTTGCACAGGTAAAATCTCTCGCGTCAGCAACTGCGCCAGGGCGCTGCGTTCGGCAGCGTTTGACGATTGAATCGCCACGCGCGCGCCTTTTGGAATAGTCAGGTCGATATCCTCAAGTATCGTTTTGCCGTCATCGTCACGAACCGTGATGTTGTGCAACTGGATATCACCGGTCAGGTGCGGGATTGTTTCGGGTTCACCCACGAACAGGTCTTCTGGGATCATGTTGTCTGGGGCGAACCGCTCGGTCACGATTTCCCACCTCAGGGACATGTCCTGAACCTGATTGTAGTAGGTCAGCAAATCCTTCCACGGGCCGCTTAGGTCCTTGTAGGCACCAAGCGCAGCGACAAGCGCCCCAACCGTGACCTCACCCTTGATCGCAAGATAGCCGCCGACCGAATAGAACAGGAACGGCGTGATCTGTGTGATCAGGTTATTGAGGAACTTCATGAAGAACTTCTTGTTGTAGATCTTGAAGCGGATCTCGAACAAGGTTCCCAAACGGTGGCTGAACTGCGCCAGACGATATCGCCAGCCGCCATTTGCGCGCAGGTCACTGATCCCCGCCGCGCTTTCGCCGATTTCCGAACTGAGACTCCGCACCTCTTGAATGCGATCTTTGTTCAGCAGGTTGATCTGGCGCTGCAGCTTGGGGATCAACCATGCCTGCAGCGGGATCAAGGCGATGCTGGCCAGCCCGAACCAGACGCTTTGCATGAACAGGAAGGTGACGATTGTCATCATCTGACCAAACTGAAACACCGGCTGGGCAATCGCGTCGCCCATCAGCCCGCCCATCGGCTCGGCCTCAGAGGTGATCATGGACACCAACTCACCCTGACTGGTGGTGGCAAAATAAGACTTGGGAAACCGCATGGTACGATGGATCAGCGTAAAGCGCAGGCGGCGCAGCATCCGCTCGGCCAGCACGCCCTTCATCGTGTTGATCCGCATCTTCATCAACCCGCTGGCAATCACGGTTGCCAGAAAAGCAAAACACAGGATCAGCAAATACTGGACCTGGGTAAACGTGATCCCCATCACTGTAACGCTATCACCCGGTGCGCCGATGGCATCGTTGATGATCTGCTTGGGCAATTCGAGCGAGGCGTACAGGAACGGAAATGAAAGAACGGTCAGGACCAGCAGCACAAGCTGTTGTTTCTTTGAATACTTCCAGATGAATGAAAATAGAGTGGGTTCCATGCCCCGGCCTTGTATCGAGAATTTGGGTATGCGGTTTTGCGGATGATCCACAGCAATCAGGTGCCGGACGGTAAGCACAGACTCGGGTGATTGCAAGAACGGCACCTGCCCTACCAGAGCCGGGCAGAGCTGCCCAGCCATAACCGTATCCTTGAAGACGGAAAATTAATCCCGCAAGACGCGAATTCCGCTTTATCCCGATCACCGTATTTGACTAAAGAAGGACAGAGTTCAGACGATAGGATCATGGGCAGACTTCTGGATCGCTATATTCACCGCAAGGTCATTGCGCGATGGCGTAAGGCAGCGCAGGACGCGCCGGATGCGACTCCGTCGAATTTGCGCAAGCAACGCGACGAAGCGCGCAGACTGCGCGCCCATCTGGACAAGTTGATACATGAAGCCGATGGCCGCTTGATGCGGCCGTTGATCGGATCAACCCAATTTCCCAAGCCACTCGGCACAGATTGGTGCTGGCGGCCCGACCTCTGGCGCACCCCCCTGCCAAGGTCAGGTGTTGCGTCGGCGCCTCGCAAGGCCGTCATGGATTCGCATGTGACCTTGTTCCATGACTGTACCCTGTCCGAAATCGGCTTGCGTCAAACGCGAAACGCCCGTGACAAAGACTTGGCGGCGTTCGGGCTGGGGATCGAAGTGTTCGGGTTCAATGGATCTTTCCTGTCCCTGACCGTCGATCTGCCGGTCGAGGTTACGCAAGGGTTGACCAAGCAGCACCTGATCCGAACAGATATTCATACCGAAACTGAGCGTCCGCTGAACATATTGGCGCGACTGAACATCCAGCACGGCCCCAACACCGATCAGGTTCTGCGGGCGCTTGATCCGACCAATACCACTAACGTGGTCGATTTCGACCTGGCGCATTTGCCACTGAACGAACGGCGCATCGATAAGGTCTGGATGGACCTGATCCTGGAAAGCCCAAGGATGAACCGCGTCACGCTGCGCGACCTGACCTTTTGCCGCCACTACCGCGCTGATTTGTGAGCTTTGAAAACATGACGCACCCGACTCTGACACCTCTTCGTTTGGAAAACGGCATCTGGCACGGGCATCTGTCAGCACAGAACGAGCCCCGGATCGAGGTGCGTTATCTGGATCAGACATTGGATGGTGTAGTCCTCTCGCCAAGTAATGGCGGGTGGGATCTGAGCGTTCCCGTCCCCGTCGCGGCTTTGTCGGACGGGGTTCACAGCTTCTTGATTGTGGATGCGGAAACGTCCCGAAAACTCGCCGACTTCACGGTTATAGCCGGTGTCCCAGCCGCGGATGACCTGCGGGCAGAAGTCGACCTGCTGCGTGCCGAACTGGATATGTTGAAGCAAGCCTTTCGGCGCGCGCAGGTAGCTGACGAGTAACCAGCCCAAGTCAAAGCCCCACGCGCCCCTATCTTTCGA
Source organism: Ruegeria sp. BB6 (assembly GCF_056539385.1). NCBI lineage: Bacteria > Pseudomonadati > Pseudomonadota > Alphaproteobacteria > Rhodobacterales > Roseobacteraceae > Ruegeria > Ruegeria sp. BB6. Next base: position 365,248 of record NZ_JBQFUW010000004.1, on the reverse strand, counting down.
TTGAAATCCATGCATCATTGTTGCCGTTCCAGGCAATCAGGATGAGCGTATGGATCGCGCCAGCATAATCAAGGTCATCGCGTTGATGGTGACTGGTTTTGGTATCGGCATCGACTTTACCGGTGCTCTGATATTGGTGCCGGCCATCGAGAACAGTTTTGACGCCGACATTACCAGCACGCAATGGGTGCTGAATATCTATGCCCTGTTTTTTGCCATGACCATGGTCGCGGGCGGTCGCATGGGCGACATGTTTGGCCATCGCAAGATGATGCTGATCGGCCTTTCGATTTTCCTGTTTTCCTCGGTGATGTGTTTCGTTTCCCCCAGCCTGGACTTCCTGATCGCAGCGCGCGCCTTGCAAGGGGTTGGCGCTGGATGTGTGTGGCCCTGCACCCTGGCCTTCGGTGCCACGAAGGTTTCAAAACCGGAACATAGGGCCATGATCATGGGGCTGATCCTTGCCGGAGTCACCAGCGGCAATGTTTTTGGCCCTCTTATCAGCGGGTGGGCCGTAAGCTCTGGGGATTGGAGACTGTTCTTTCTGGCAAATGTTGTATTTTCAACGATTTCTATGCTGACCGCGCTCATCCTGATGGAGCGCGAAACCCAACACAAAAAGGGCGAGCACCTGGACTTTGCAGGCATGGGCATCCTGTCCTTTGCGGTCTTGCTGCTGCTTTACGGGTTGGACGTTGGAGCAGATTGGGGCTGGGGCTCGGCCCCCTTGCTGATGCTGTTCTTCGTCAGCGCGGTCCTGTTCTTCGCATTTCCCAAAGTCGAAAAGCGCGTGAAGGAACCCTTGCTGCTGCCCCAGATGATGCAGAACCGGGAATTTCGGATCACGCTGGGGCTGAACATGTTCAATGTGTCGGCGGCCTTTGTAGGATTGCTGTATTTCCCTCAGTACATGCAAAAAGTTCTGGGATGGTCGGTCTTCCACTCGGCGCTTGGCCTTGCCCCGCTGACGGTTCTTTTGGCCGTCGGGTCAATAGTGTCTGGCACGCTGTACAATGACTTCGGTCCGAAACGTCTGCTGTTCTGGGGCTACCTGATCGCCACGATCGGCGCGATCAGCATTGTCGTGATGCCGAGTGGCTTTGGATATTTTCAGATCCTACCCGGCATGGCCATGATCGGGCTCGGCGCTACACTGACGGTTGGACCGTCAGGAACAGCTGCCGTCTGTGCCGTAAAACCCGAACGCGCGGGACTGGTCGGAGGGCTAAGTTTCATGACCCACTTGGTCTATGGTGCAATCTCGGTCGCCTGCGCAACCGCTCTTATGTATGTCACCAGCCTGTCCAGCCTTGGCAAGCAACTTGCGGCTGAAGGAATTACCATGTCCGAGGCCGATCAGAGAACAATCAATGGCGGGACCCTCACGACAGAGTCCGCGAAATCAGTTATGGCAAAGCTCAACTCGGGCGAAACGGAAAAGGTAAAGGCCGCCATCGCCACCGCCTTTGACGCAGGTATGAATACCGCATTTGTTTTTGCGGCTATATCCGTATCAGTGGGCGTCGTTCTGGCGTTGCTTCTGGACGAAGAAAAGCTGCGCAAAGTCGAAAGCTGAACCAAAGAAAAAGGGCCGCCTCTGGCGACCCTCATCCGTTACTGGGATGGACCGTTCGGATTGAACGCGGACAGCCCCTTGAGGATGTCGATGGCGTAAGCCAACTGATAATCCTCTTCCCGCAATTCAGCCGTTGCTTCGGCCTTGGCGCGGTCCTCCTCGATCTGGCGAACTTCATCCTCGCTCAGACTGTCGTTGTTGAGGCTGCCGCGCAGATCAGCTTCGGACCGTGTGCGCGCATCGTCTTCCTCCTCGTCTGTCGGAGGTGTCGAGCGCGGCTGCTCTACGATAATGTCAGGGCTAACCCCAAGTGACTGAATCGAGCGGCCCGACGGTGTGTAATAGCGCGATGTGGTCAACCGCATGGCACCATCGCCCCGCAAAGGCATGACGGTCTGAACCGACCCTTTACCAAAGCTCTTTGTCCCCACGACAATCGCACGGCGGTGATCCTGAAGGGCACCTGCCACAATCTCGGACGCCGACGCCGATCCACCATTGATCAGCACGACGATGGGTTTTCCTTCGGCAAGGTCGCCGGGTGTGGCATTGAACCGCTCACCATCGCTGGGATCGCGGCCGCGGGTCGAAACAATCTCGCCCTCATTCAGGAAGGCATCGGACACTTTGATCGCCTGAGTCAGCAATCCGCCGGGGTTGTTTCTGAGATCCAGAACAACTCCGTTCACCTTGTCCAATCCACCAATTTCTTCGATCTGTTCATTCAGACCTTCCTCAAGGTTGGGGAATGTCTGGTCGTTGAACGTGGTCACGCGCAATACAACGCTTGTGCCTTCCGTCCGGGCACGGACGGCCGTCAGCTTGATGGTGTCGCGGATGATTGTGACATCAAACGGATCAGATTCGCCTTCGCGCACGACGGTAATGATAATCTCGGATCCAACCGGCCCGCGCATCAAGTCAACCGCCTTGTCCAGCGTCAGTCCAAGAATGCTTTCGCCGTCAACATGGGTGATGAAATCCCCAGCCTCGATCCCCGCCTCATCCGCCGGAGTGCCGTCGATCGGTGACACAACTTTGACAAAGCCTTCCTCTTGCGTGACTTCGATGCCCAAGCCGCCAAATTCACCGCGGGTCTGTACCCGCATCTGCTCGGCATCGTCCGGCGACAGATAGCTTGAGTGCGGGTCCAGAGAGGTCAGCATGCCATCAATAGCGGCCTCGATCAGATCCTCGGGCTCGACTTCCTCTACGTATTGCGCGCGAATGCGTTCAAAAATATCCCCGAACAGGTCAAGCTGCTCGTAAACGCTGGCCTTGCGGTCAGCCTCTTGCGCCAGCAAGGGGCCGGCGACCTGAGTGGTTGCGATTATACCTGCCAAAGTTCCGGCAAGACCGGCCATCACAAATTTCTTCATACTCGTTTATCCATCCTTGTCGGTCCGAAACCACGATTCCGGGTCCACGGGGCTGTTATCCTGTCTTACCTCTATATAGAGCGTTTCTGACCGGTCAGTTCCAGTGCCATCACCGCTTGTTGACAAAATAGCGCCTATTTCCGGCGTTTCACCGGGCATCAAACCGATCGGAGACCCTTCGGGGATCACCTGACCCGTTTCGCCATAGACCTCTTGCAAGCCAGCAAAAACGAACAATAGCCCCGGCTGAGGTTCCAAAATCACCAGATTCCCAAGTTCCAGCAGCGGCCCTCGGTAGCGAATAGTGGCCGCCGTGGGTGATGTAACGATCGCACGTGGTCGGGTGGCGACCACTATGCCCGGTCGGGTAACTCCGGCCGCATCCGTCTCACCGGCGCGATGCAGTATGACTCCCCAGGTCGGCAACGCAATCTGACCTTTACGGGCCGATACATCCGCGTCGGTTTCCGCGATCTCTCCTTCTGAAATCTCTGACAATCCGCTGGCGAACCCTTCCAGAGTCTCGGTTGACGAGATCAGGATGGCCGTGCGTATCGGATCTTCGTCAAAGCGGCGGGGCAAGTCTGTGCGGTCAGCAATCGCTTCGCTCAGCTTGGTGCGCGCAGTCTGCACACCCATTAATCCTTCTGTCAGGGTTTCCGAGGCGTTCTGCTGTAGTTGGCGCAGCGTCCGAACCTCTTGCAGGTTCTCGGCCAGCGCCTGCGCGCGTGCATTGAGGCCCGGGGTGACCTCCGACAGCATCATCCCCGCACGCGCGGACCCAAGCGGGCCTGACGGATGCAACATAAGAACCGGTGGCGTAGTTGTTTCTATCGTCTGCAACACGCCAAGCAACTGCCCGACATCCTTTTCCCGCGCGCGCAACTCCGCTGTTAGCTGTGCTTCTCGCGTGGCGGCTTTGCGCAAGCCATCCCGCATTGCCGCAAGCCCTTCCTCATAAGCCTGTATTGTCACGGTCAAAGCGCGCACTCGGTCACGTGCGCTGTCGGCCTCGCTTAAAGCAATCGAGGCTTGTTCCAGCTTGCGCGCCGCATTCAGGGCCGCTGTAGACGGGCTGGTTTGTGCGCTGGAAGGCGATGCAAAAAACATCGCCAAAATGAGCGCGCGTAGTATCATGACAAAAGGCTCTGGCCGGTCATTTCCTCGGGCTGATCAAGGCCCATCAAATCCAGCAAAGTAGGCGCTAGATCAGATAGGCGGCCATCGCGCAACGATGCATTTTCAGGACCACCAACCAAAGCGACCGGGACCGGGTTCAGCGTGTGTGCTGTGTGCGGGCCACCGGTTTCGGGGTCGACCATCACCTCGCAATTTCCGTGATCAGCCGTCACGATCATCGCCCCGCCTGCCTTTTCAAGTGCGGCAACAACCTTTGCCAGCCCCTGATCCACCGCCTCACACGCCTTGATCGCGGCCTGCAGATCGCCTGTGTGCCCGACCATATCCGGGTTGGCATAGTTGGTTACGATCAGGTCATAACCTTCTTCAATCGCGTCGACGAACTTGGCGGTGACATCGGCCGACGACATTTCGGGCTGCAAATCATAAGTCGCAACTTTGGGAGATTTCGGCATGAAGCGATCCTCGCCTTCCTCCGGGACTTCCTTGCCGCCGTTCAGGAAAAACGTAACGTGCGGGTATTTCTCGGTCTCGGCCAGACGGAACTGGCGTAAGCCTTGTTTTGCGACCCACTCGCCCAACGTGTTCACGATATCCCGTTTCGGAAATACCGTTGTCATGTATGCGTTGTGGCCGTCGGAATATTCGACCATGCCCAAAAGCGCAGATAGCTGCGGGCGCGGAACCGTATCAAAGTCACTGAAGCCGGGTTCTCCGATCGCGCGCAATATCTCGCGCGCGCGGTCGGCGCGGAAATTCAGACAAAAAAACCCGTCGCCATCCTTGATGCCGTCAAAGCCAGCCAACACCGTCGGCACAATGAATTCGTCGGTTTCCGACTGGTTGTATGCATGGTCAATTGCACCGTGGGCCGTAGCTGCCGTGCGCCCCTGCCCTTTGATCATCGCGTTATAGGCTTCGCTGACGCGCTCCCAACGGTTATCCCGGTCCATGGCGAAGTAACGACCGCTGACAGTCACAACCCGCGCACCTTCCGGCAAACGGTCTTCCAGTTCGGCAACGTAAGTAAACGCGGATTTTGGGGCAACATCTCGGCCGTCGGTCACAGCGTGCAGAGCCACCGGAACACCGGCATCCGTGATTGCCTTGGCTGCCGCAACGATATGGTTCAAGTGCCCATGGACACCGCCATCTGACACAAGACCCATCAGATGCGCCGTGCCGCCTGACGCTTTCACCTTGGCAATGAATGCTTGCAGCTCCTCGTTTTCAAAGAATGAGCCATCTTCAATCGCCAGATCAATTTGCCCCAAATCCATCGCCACAACGCGCCCGGCGCCGATATTCGTGTGCCCGACCTCAGAGTTACCCATCTGACCGCTGGGCAGCCCGACATCCGGGCCGTGCGTGATCAGGGTCGCATGCGGCCCGTTGGCCATGATCGCGTCAAAGGTTGGCGTGTTTGCCAGCAAGGGAGCATTGGCGGTCGTGTCCTCTGACAGTCCCCAACCATCAAGAATACAAAGGACAACTGGTTTGGGGGCGGTCATTTCGGCTCTCCGGATTATCTGCTCTTGCGTGGTCTTGTATCGTCTGGCCAGCGGCGGGTGAACCGCCTTTATTCCGCCAAACCCAAGAATTCATCCGGCACGCTAGTCTTTGCCGGTGAAATCGCTGTAGGGCCGCGTTGTCCGACCCCGGTATTTCACAGTCAGCTCCAGCGGAGCGTCGTTTTCATCGTAAACCCCAACCACGACTCCGCGCCCACGGCTCTTGGTGCGCATTTCAATCAACTGCTGCTCGGACCGGGTGGTGCGCTGCGATTGACGACGCGTCCATTTGAAAAGATGAGAATACATGACCGCGATCACGTCTTCATGCGCGGCAGAGTCGCCCAGATCGTTCAGCTCATTCGGGTCATTCTCCAGATCGAACAACAATGGGCGATGCCCGCCTTCACAGTGGATCAGCTTCCACTTTTTGTCGGCGACCATGAACATCACGGCATCCCGCACCGACGCATTCAGCTTTTCCGCAATCGGAGAGGCAGAATAGTCGTATTCGCAGATCACCACATCCCGCGGCGTGTCGGTGCGCAGGCTATGTAGTATGGGCAGCAGTGAATGACCTTCCAGAATGTGATCCGAAACCTTATGGCCCGTTGCGTCAACGAAAGTTGGGGCAAGGTCGATGGACTCGACCAGAGCATCGCAAACAGTCCCGCGCGTGCTGTCAGCTTCGGGTGAAGGGTCGTAAATGATCAGCGGAACCTTGGTCGAGGCGTCGTGGAAGAATGTCTTTTCACCCATCCAGTGGTCGCCCAGAAAATCCCCGTGGTCCGAGGTCAGCACGATCATGGTATCGTCCATCCGGCCGGTTTTTTCCATCCACTCAAACAAACGGCCCATCTGATCGTCTGCCTGTTTGATCAACCCCATATAGGCCGGGATCACCGCGTCCCGCACGTCCTCACGTGAAAAGGCTTGCCCAACCTTGGTGCCCATGAATGCCCTGAGGACCGGATGGGCATTTTGCCGCTCGGCTTCAGAGCGAACAACGGGAAGCACATGTTCAGGCCCGTACATCGAGGCGTAAGGTTCCGGCACAATGTAAGGCCAGTGGGGTTTAATGAAACTCAGATGGCAGCACCAAGGACCGTCATGAGAGTCCATGAACGCGATCCCCCGCCCGGTCAGGTACGGCGTTTCGCTGTCCTCCTCGGCGATGTTGGCAGGCGCGGCCGCGTTTTTCAGGAACCAACCCGACAGGACATTGCCGTCCGCATCCAAACCGGAATTGGCGAAGTCATGCCAAGGATTGTCACTCTCATAACCCTTAGCGGTCAGAAACTTGTTGTATTCCTTCGCTCCGTGAGGGTCGTAATAACCATCCGGTCCCTCTGGAAGCATCCCGTCGTCGCGTTCAAACACGTCGAAACCGCATTCTGCGACACGCGCGCCGATCAGACTGTCGGGCTCCAAACCCAACCGTGCCATACCCTCGGCATCTGCCCGCATATGGGTCTTTCCGACTAGCCAGCACTCCATCCCGGCTTTGCGCAGATGATCCCCCATTGTCATTTCACCCACCTTGAGCGGAATGCCGTTCCATGACGCGCCGTGCGAATGCACATAGCGCCCGGTATAGGTGGACATGCGCGACGACCCGCAGATCGGCGACTGGATATAAGCACGATCAAACCGCACCCCACGGGCCGCCAATCGGTCAATATTTGGGGTGTGCAGGTGTGGGTGGCCGTAGCAACTCAGGTAATCCCAGCGGAGCTGGTCAAACATGATGAACAGAATGTTTTTGGCTTTGCCCAACCCGATGCCTCCCCGATCGTCAGGGTCGCAGACTAGCCAACCCCTGCCGCCCGGTTAAGCGGAAATTACGCCTGCGCTTCGCGTTCCATCTGTTCCAGCATTTTCTTGGCGCGTTTGCACTGCAACTGATCGTGCAGAGGGCTGTTCGGATCGACGTCTTTTTTGCAAACCACGCATTTATCCGCGCCCGAGATTGCATTCAGACCACCGCAGCTGCCCTTGATGGTCTTTCCCATCAGCATGACGCCCAGCGACATGCCCACCATCACAAGGGCCAACAGGATAAATGCCAGAATAAAGGTACTCATATCAGTCCCTGCTTGTCAGTTGGTGCCCAAGGCGTCTTTGAACGCGGTGCTGTGTACCGTGATATAGGCATCTTCGCCGCCTGTCACATCCCGCGAGATGAAATACACGGCAAGTTTATGCTTCTCGGCCAGTTCCAGACCTTTTTCCTGACCCAATGCCAGCATCGCAGTCGCCCACGCGTCTGCCATCATTGCATTTTCGGCCAGAACGGTCACCGATGTGGTCCGGTGCGTGATTGGCCGCCCGGTGATCGGATCGATGATATGCGAATAGCGCACACCGTCCTGTTCAAAGAAATTCTTGTAGTCGCCGGACGTTGCCATGCCCAAATCGTCGAGTTGCACGATCAGCTGCAAGTTCTGCGACCCTGCTTCGGGCTTCTCGATCCCGATCCGCCAAGCCTCACCCTTGTCGTTTTCACCCATCGTGACCAGATCGCCGCCGATCTCGACCATGTAATCTTCGATCCCTGCATCCCGCAGGGTGTCTGCGACGGCATCAATTCCATAGCCCTTTGCGATGGCCGACAAGTTGATCCCGACACCGGCATCCGACTTGGCCAAAGTTCCAGCCTCGCGATCCAGTGTCAGCAGACGCGCCTGCCCGACACTGTTCAATGCCGCCTGAATGTCCTCATCCGATGGCACCGGGTCTTCGGGTTTGCGCGGTCCGAATCCCCAGAGTTCAATCAGCGGCCCAAGCGTTACATCGAACGTGCCGCCAGATTTTTCATGGACGTCATTGGCTGCCGCGATGACCAGGGCAAATTCCTCTGAAACCTGCGTCGGCTCGGTGCTCTGCGACTTGGAGAACTGGGAAACCTCTGAATTCTTGTCCCAATTGGACATCTTGGCGTTTACGTCTGCCAAGGTTTCCTCAACCGCAACGGCCAGGGCTTCTTCGTCGACATCCACACCAATCGCCGTGATGTTGAAGGTCGTTCCCATCGTCTCACCAGACAAACGCACGACTTCCGGCTCTTTGTCGAACAAACAAGCAGAAAGAAGTGTCGCAACAGCCAGAACAGGCAAAAGACGCATGCGGGAATCTCCTGTGGAAAAGCGTGATCGGCGTATGCCAGTGGCCTTTGCCAGAGTCAAACCAGCCTTACAGCTTCAAAGGCATAAACCCCAGCACAAGCAGGCCAATTCCTGCCGGAACGCCGAACAGCCAAGCCTTCTTTCGCCAGCCCGGTGCCTGTTGTTTCCACGCCATACGGAAATTATGGCCACACACGACCACAACGAAGAAGATCAACACAGCAACAGGAGGTGTCAGGTAAAGGTCAGACAAAAGATAGAATATCCCGTGTGTTAGGCGGTTTTTCACGCTTGACGCAATTGAACCCTATACAGGTCGCAAAGCTGCGGTAAGGTAAACTACAAAGGAAGAGGAGATTTCCCATGGCACCAAGCTCTTATCAGCCCCCAACGCGCGGCGACAAGGCCGAAACCGCAACGCGCAGCCAGTCCGTGGAATCCAACCTGTCCCATTCCCAGACGACTGTTGCGAAGTTGATGGAGGGCAAAGGCGACGCCGTTTTCGCAGTGCGCCCGAATGATACGATCCACTCGGTTGTAAACATCCTCAAGGAAAAGCGGATCGGGGCTGTCGTCGTGACCGATCAGAACGGGAAACTGCACGGCATTCTGTCCGAGCGCGACATCGTGCGCCGGATGGCAGATACCCCCGGTCAAACACTCCCGCAATCCGTCGAAGACCTGATGACCCGCGAGGTCAAAACCTGCGCCCCGGATGACATGTTGAACGACGTATTGAAAACCATGACCGAAGGCCGATTCCGCCACATGCCAGTTCTGAGCGATGGGAATTTGCGCGGTGTCATTACCATCGGTGACGTCGTCCACTTTCGCTTGAAAGAGCTGGAATACGAAGCATTACGCATGAAGCAAATGATTGTGGGCTGAGAAACCCCTTGACCTCGGACCAGCGACAGTATCCCTGATGCGACAAAGTTTGCGATAGGTTCGAGGGTTGCATGAAACGGGTTCTGGTCACCGGCACGGCGGGATTCATCGGGTTTCATCTGGCAAAGCTGCTGTTATCCGAAGGGTTTCGGGTACACGGCTATGACGGGATGACCGATTACTACGACGTGACTCTCAAGCAGCGCCGCCATCAGATGCTGCTGCAAACGCCAGGTTTCTCGACCACCGAAGACCTGCTGGAAAACCACGACCGTCTTGTGCAGATCGCGGACGAGTTTCAGCCTGAAGTCATCGTGCACCTCGCCGCGCAAGCCGGGGTGCGCTACAGCCTCGAGGACCCGCGAAGCTATATCAACTCGAATGTGGTGGGCACGTTCAACGTCATGGAGGTGGCGCGCCAGCACAAGGTCGAACACCTGCTGATGGCGTCGACGTCGTCTGTCTATGGTGCGAACGAAGAGATGCCATTTAGCGAGGTTGAAAAGGCCGATACCCCCTTGACCATCTATGCCGCCACCAAAAAGGCGAACGAGGCGATGGGTCATTCCTACGCCCACCTATGGAACCTGCCGACGACGATGTTCCGGTTTTTCACCGTCTACGGCAGTTGGGGGCGGCCCGATTTGGCGCTGTACAAATTCGTGGACGCGATTTTGGATGACCGCCCGATCGACATCTACAACCACGGCGACATGTATCGCGACTTCACCTATGTGGACGATCTGGTACGCGGTATTCGGCTGCTGATCGACGTGCCCCCCGTGCGTCCGGACAGCGCCGAAGATATTGCCGAGGGCGACAGCCTGTCCCCCGCCGCGCCGTGGCGCGTGGTCAATATCGGGAATGGCGACAAGGTGCGGCTGATGGATTTTATCGAAGCCATCGAGGAAGCCGTCGGCAAGAAGGCCATTCGCAACTACATGCCGATGCAGATGGGGGATGTCCCGGCAACCTGGGCGAACAACGATCTGTTGCAGGAGTTGACGGGTTATCGGCCGCAAACAGATTTCAAAGACGGGATTGCGCGCTTTGTCGAGTGGTTCCGGGATTATCATGGAAAATGACGCATATGCTTGAAACCGACCCAAACTCGCGCAGAATTGCCGTGATCGGACTGGGCTATGTTGGCCTGCCGCTGGCCGTGGCGTTCGGGAAGCTGGCTTCGGTGGTTGGGTTTGATATTAACCCCGACCGGATTGGCGCATTGCGTGCCGGGCATGATTCCACGCAAGAGGTCGAACCCGATGACCTAAAAGCCGCAACTGGCCTGACTTTTACCTCTGATCCGTCAGAGATTGCGGCGTGCGACACCTATATCGTTACCGTTCCCACGCCGATCACCGCAGGCAAGCAGCCTGATCTGACTCCACTGCTGCGCGCGTCGGAAACCGTAGGCCATGTGCTGAAACCCGGCGATCTGGTGATCTATGAATCCACGGTCTACCCCGGCGCGACCGAGGAAGACTGCGTACCGGTTCTTGAGCGTATCTCAGGTCTGACCTTCAACCGCGATTTCTTTGCAGGCTACAGCCCCGAGCGGATCAATCCCGGTGACAAGACCCATCGGATCGCGGACATCTGCAAAGTTACATCCGGCTCGACCCCCGAAGTGGCCGATCTGGTCGATGCGCTTTACGCCCGGATCATCACGGCAGGCACCCACAAGGCCGAGAGCATCCGCGTGGCCGAGGCTGCAAAGGTGATCGAAAACACGCAGCGCGATCTGAACATTGCCTTGGTAAATGAACTGGCGATGATCTTTGGTCGGATGGAGATCGACACCGATGCGGTTCTGCGCGCGGCAGGGACTAAGTGGAACTTCCTGCCCTTCCGCCCCGGTCTGGTGGGCGGGCATTGCATCGGTGTGGACCCCTATTACCTGACCCACAAGGCCGAGGCCGTCGGCCATCACCCGCAAATCATTCTGGCCGGACGGCGGTTGAATGACAGCATGGGCGGCTATGTGGTCTCGCAACTGGTCAAGCGGATGATGCGCGACGGGATCAATGTTGCCGCCGCCCGCGTGCTGGTAATGGGGCTGACCTTCAAGGAAAACTGCCCCGATCTGCGCAATACCCGCGTGGTCGATATTATCAGCGAGTTGCAGGATTATGGTGTTACGGTTGACGTCTATGATCCTCATGCCAATGCCGCCGCCGCACAACAGGAATACGGAATTTCATTGATAGAACAGCCGGAAACCGGTGCGTATGACGGCGTCGTTCTGGCGGTTGCACATCGAGAGTTTCTGGCGCTCGACCCGGCGCAGGTGCGCGGCTTTGGCAAGGATCAAAGCGTGCTGTTCGACGTCAAATCCTGCCTGCCGCCCGAGGCCAGCGACCTGCGGCTGTAAAAAAAACCGGCGCTCGCTGCGCCGGTTTTTCAATTCTTATCCGCCGAAATCGTCCAGCATGATGTCTTCGCGGTCCACGCCCAGATCCAGCAGCATGTTGATGACCGACTGGTTCATGATTGGCGGGCCACACATGTAGAACTCACAGTCCTCGGGGGCTGGGTGGTTCTTGAGGTATTCCTCGAACAGCACATTGTGGATGAAGCCGGTATAGCCTTTCCAGTCATCCTCGGGTTGGGCGTCCGACAGGGCGACATGCCATTCAAAATTGTCGAATTCTTCGGCCAGCTGATCGAAATCTTCAACAAAGAACATCTCTTTCTTGGACCGTGCGCCATACCAGAAGCTGATCTTGCGGTCGCGGTTCTCCAGTCGCTTGAGCTGGTCGAAGATGTGGCTGCGCATTGGCGCCATGCCTGCACCACCACCGATAAAGACCATCTCTTTCTGCGTGTCGCGGGCGAAGAACTCGCCAAACGGACCCGAGATTGTGACCTTGTCGCCCGGCTTGAGGTTAAAGATGTAAGACGACATCTGGCCCGGCGGAATACCTTCGGCACCCGGAGGCGGCGAGGCCACGCGGACGTTCAGCATGATCATGCCTTTCTCGTCCGGGTAGTTTGCCATCGAATAGGCGCGCTCGATCGGTTCGGCCACAACGGATTCATACTGCCACAGATTGAATTTATCCCAATCCTCGCGGTATTCCTCTTCCACGTCGAAATCGGTGTATTTCAACGCATGCGCAGGGGCTTCGATCTGAATGTATCCACCAGCGCGGAAATTCACATCTTCGCCTTCCGGCAGGTCCAGCGTCAGAGCCTTGATGAAGGTCGCCACGTTCTCGTTCGACCGAACGGTACATTCCCATTTCTTGACGCCAAAGACTTCTTCCGGAACCTCGATATCCATGTCCTGCTTTACAGCCACCTGACAGGACAGGCGGTCGCCACAGGCGGCCTCGCGCTTGGTGATATGGCTTTCTTCGGTCGGCAAGATCGACCCGCCCCCCGAATGCACCCTCACCCGGCACTGCGCACAGGTTCCGCCGCCGCCACAGGCAGAAGGGACGAACAGTTTTTCTGCCGCCAGCGTTTGCAGCAGCTTGCCACCGGCGGGGACCGAGATGGTTTTCTCACCGTTGATGGTGATGTTCACGTCCCCGGTCGACACCAGTTTCGAGCGCGCCGCCAGAATGACCGTCACCAGCGCGACAACGATCAGGGTGAAAAGAATGACGCCTAAGGTAAAAGTTTCCATTGCGCCCTCCTTACAGTTTCACGCCCGAGAAGGACATGAAGGCCATCGCCATCAGTCCCGCGGTGATGAAGGTGATCCCCAGACCTTGCAGGCCGTCGGGAATATCCGAGTATTTCAGCTTTTCCCGAACACCTGCCATCGCGGTGATTGCCAGCGCCCAGCCAAAGCCGGAAGACAGACCATAGGTCGCTGCCTCGGCAAAGTTGTAGTCGCGCTCAACCATGAACAGCGAGCCACCAAGAATGGCGCAGTTCACCGTAATCAGCGGCAGGAAGATCCCAAGCGCGTTGTAAAGCGGTGGGAAGTACTTATCGAGGATCATTTCCAGAATCTGAACCATCGCCGCGATGACGCCGATATACGAGATCAGACCAAGGAAGGTCAGGTCCACATCCGGGAACCCGGCCCAGGACAGCGCGCCCGGCTTTAGCAGATAGTTCAACAGCAGGTTGTTGGTGGGCACGGTGATCGCTTGCACGACCATGACCGAAATCCCCAGACCCAGCGCGGTCGAAATCTTCTTGGAGACGGCGATGAAGGTACACATCCCCAGAAAGAAGCTAAGCGCAAGGTTTTCGACAAAAATGGCCTTTACAGCCAGTGAAATAAGACCTTCCATCAGTGGGCCTCTACCTGCTGAATTTTGTATTCACGTTCTTCCACCTGGTTCGGCTTCCACGTGCGGAAGGCCCAGATGATCAGACCGATGATGAAGAACGCCGAGGGCGGCAGCAGCAGCATGCCGTTGGGCACGTACCAGCCACCATTGTTGACGGTCTGCAGAATGGTGACGCTGAACAGCGATCCCGCGCCGAACAACTCGCGGATGAAGCCAACCAGCAGCAGGATCAGGCCATAGCCCATTCCGTTGCCCATGCCGTCGATGAACGACGCAACCGGAGGGTTCTTCATCGCAAACGCCTCGGCGCGGCCCATCACGATACAGTTGGTGATGATCAGGCCGACGAAGACGGACAGGGTTTTCGATATCTCGAAAGCGTAGGCTTTCAGTATCTGGTCCACCAGGATCACCAGTGAGGCGATAATCACCATCTGCACAATGATCCGGATCGAGCCGGGGATCTGGTTGCGCAGGCATGAGATGAAAAAGGACGAAAACGACGTCACGAAGATCACCGCCATCGCCATCACGATCGACACCTGCAGCGACGAGGTCACCGCCAGCGCCGAACAGATGCCCAGCACCTGAAGTGTGATCGGGTTGTTGTCGACAAGCGGGTCGACCAGCATCTCTTTCTTGGTCTGGGACATCAGAGCTCTCCTGCTTGCAGTTTGGCCAGGAACGGAGCGTAGCCCGCGTCGCCCATCCAGAATTTCACAAGGTTATCGACACCGACCGATGTCAGCGTGGCACCGGCCAGCGCATCGACATAAAAGTCAGGTCCCGCCGCAGGTTGCGATTTTGCGACGGTGATCTGAAGATCACCCGCGTCGTCGCGCAGTTTCTTACCATTCCATAGGGCTTTCCAGCGCGGATTGTCGACCTCGGCCCCAAGACCCGGCGTCTCACCATGCTGATAGAATTGCAGGCCGTAGATATCGTTGCCGTTATTCTCCAGCGCGATAAAGCCATAGAGCGTGGACCACAGACCATAGCCATGCAGCGGCAGGATCACCTTGTCGAGATCGCCCGCATCATCGCGCAGCAGGTAAATCACCCGGTACTTGGACTTGCGCCCAATACCCGCTGGGTCATCATCCAAAGCAACGCTCAGCTCGGGATCACTGGCCGCGGCGATATCGTCAAACGTCGCCGCGTCGAACTGATCATCGACGAACTCGCCGGTCGACAGCTCCAGCACGTGCGGTTCAAACGCCGCGAATGCTTCGGTCACGTCGATACCGGGCTCATAGACGCCCGCAACCTGCAGAACGTTGACCTGCTTGTCTTTCAGGCGGTTGCTTTCCTGCACCGGGCGCAGGCTGACAGCGGCGGCGGACACGACCATTGACGCCACCAGACACACGGCAACCGCGACAAAGATCGTTTTACCGACTGTATCAGGCGAGGCCGCAAGGAACTTGGCAATCGCGCCTTTCGGCTCTGGGGATTGCGTATCAGACATGGCGACGCGCCCTCCGTTTGATGTTTGCCTGAACGACGAAATAGTCGATCAGAGGTGCAAAGACGTTTCCGAACAGGATGGCCAGCATCATACCCTCGGGGAAAGCCGGGTTGATCACGCGGATCATCACAACCATGACGCCGATCAGCGCGCCATAGATATAGCGGCCCATATTGGTGTGGCTGGCGGAAACGGGTTCCGTGACCATGAAAGCCAGGCCGAATGCGTATCCACCCAGCACCAAATGCCAGTACCAGGGCATTGCAAACATCGGATTGGTGTCCGACCCGATCAGGTTCAGCAGCAGGGTAAAGCCGATCGTACCCGCCAGACAGCCCACGATCAGGCGATAGTTGGCAATCTTCGTTGTCAGAAGGAAGGCCAGACCGATCATACAGGCCAGGGTCGATGTCTCGCCAAAGCTGCCCTGAATGGTGCCGAAGAACGCGTTGGCCCAAGTGATCCCGTCAGCGGCCAGCGCCTGAACGCCTTCGGCTGCGGTGATACCCAGCGCGGTTGCCCCGGAAAACCCGTCTACCGGCGTCCAAACCGAATCCCCTGACATCTGCGCAGGGTAAGCGAAGTACAAAAACGCCCGCCCCACCAATGCAGGGTTGAGGAAGTTCTTACCGGTGCCGCCAAACACCTCTTTGCCGATAACGACGCCGAAGATGATCCCCAAAGCCACCTGCCACAGCGGTGTGGTTGCGGGCAGGATCAGCGTGTACAGCATCGAGGTGACAAGAAAGCCTTCGTTCACCTCGTGGCCGCGCACGGTGGCGAAGATGACCTCGAAAATACCGCCCGCGACAAGTGTCGTGATGTAGATCGGCAGGAAATAAAGCAACCCGTGCAATACATTGGCAAAGATGCTGGAGGGATCCAGCGAGATGCCGAACATCTGCAGCAGGGCAATCCGCCATCCAGTCGCGGCGTCCGGGCCAAGCGTGGCAATTGCCGAATTCGCCTGATAGCCCGTGTTCCACATCCCCCAAAGAATACAGGGGATGGTCGCGATCACGACATATGTCATGATCCGTTTCATATCCACGTAAGACCGCGCGTGTGGTGCGGCGGTGGTTACGGTTTTCGGAGTGTAGATGAAGCTTTCGACCATCTCATAGATGGGGAAATACTTCTCGTACTTGCCGCCTTTGGTAAAGTTCGGCTCAATCCGATCAAAGAAGCTGCGCAAACCCATTCGGCTCAGCCCTCCTTTTCAATCTTGGTCAGGCAGTCGCGCAGCGCCAGCCCATATTCATATTTCGCTGGGCAGGCAAAACCGACCAGGCCCAGATCTTCTTCGTCAAGCTCCAGCGCCCCAAGCGCCTGTGCCGTGTCCGTGTCCATCACCAGCAGCGCTCGCAGCAACTGTGTCGGCAGGTAATCCTGCGGCATCAGTTCTTCAAACGTCCCCGTTGGCACCATCGCACGACGGCCGCCATTCAGGTTAGAGGTGAAAGCAAACAGTTTCTTGGCAAAGGCCGAACCCAAAACCGGTTGCACCGCATATTTCGATGGCATCGGGCGAATCCAGCCCATGGGAATCTGGTCGGGATCTTCGCGAATGATCGAAACCTGTCGCGCGAACCGACCCAGAAAGGCTGTCGGCCCATCGGCGAGCTTACCGGACAGGATGGAACCCGAGATTATCCGTGCGGTTCCCTCAATATTGACTTCATCGCTGGTCAGATCATCTGTCGACGCCCCCATGACCGTGCGGATCAGACGGGGCTGACGTGCGCCGGGACCGGACAGGGCAACTACGACGTTGGGATCCAGATGCCCTGTTTGAATCAGGCGACCAATCGCAATGATATCCTGATACCCGATGGTCCAGACCAGCTTTTCGCCAGCCAAAGGCTCTAGGAAGTGAATGTGCGTCCCGGCCAGACCGGCCGGATGTGGCCCGGAAAACGCCGCCGGTTCAACACCCGCAACATCGGCGCCTGGCAATGTATCGCCGTCCCTCTGGCACAGATAGGTCTTGCCATCGGTCAGCTTGGCGACAGCCTTCAAACCCTCTGCAAACGCCTCGCCTGCGTCCTTGATGATCACAGCGGCATCACCTGCCAGCGGCTCACTGTCCATCGCCGTCACGAAAATCGCAGACGGCTTGGTTCCCGGCTGGGGCATTTTTGAATACGGACGCGTGCGGAACGCGGTCCACAGGCCCGAGGCGCACAGCTTGGCGGTTATGCCCTCGGCACTTTCCGCATCGCCTGTGGCCGAGAAATCAACACCGGTGTCATTGGCGTCCGAAACCTCGATCACGACACTCTGCAACACCCGACGCGCGCCACGGTTGATCGCAACGACCTTGCCGGTCAGCGGCGCAACCATCATCGCGTCAGGTACGTCCTTGTGGCAAAAGAGCGGCGTCCCCCGCTGAACCTCGTCACCTTCCTGAACCAGCATCCGCGGCTTCAGGCCAAGGTAGTCACTGCCCAAAACCCCCACAGTCGAGAATTCAGGACCTGGTTGAATAGTCTGATCCGGCGCACCTTGCACCGGCAGCTCCAACCCCTTTTTCAGTTTGAAAGTTTGCATGTCGCTACGGTCTTCCAAGCCTCTTTCCTGCACCACATCGTGTCAGCACCCGTATAGTGGCACAAAACGTTGTGAACGTGTGAGCCTTCGAGCAAGAAAAAGCGCGCAGCACCTGATCCTGATCTATGGCTTTCTTTCAATCACGGACCCTTTACGCGGGGACGCTGACAAACGCAAACCCGTTACGGCCGAAATCGACCTCGGAATGTCACTTTCCGACGAACTGCCCCATTTTAGGCTGTCTGAATTTGCATGTCGCGCCCGGGGTGCTTCCGGTGTAAGCACCCTGAATGGAACAGACAGACGATCTAGAGATATTTTTGGTGGCGACGCCGGGCCTCGAGGCACCACTTCACGCCGAGGCAGTCGAAAAGGGATTCGCCAAGGCCACGATCGTGCCCGGCGGTGTAAACTGCCGCGGCAACTGGTCTGAAGTCTGGCGTGCCAACTTGTGCCTTCGGGGGGCCAACAAGGTTTTGGTGCGGCTCGGAAGTTTTCCGGCTGTGCACCTCGCGCAACTGGATAAACGAGCGCGCAAGTTCCCGTGGGCGACTTTCCTGTGCCCGGATGTGCCGATCAAGGTTGAGGCCACCAACCGGAAGTCCCGAATCTACCACGCAGGAGCAGCCCGCCAGCGCATCGAGCGCGCAATCTCCGAAACTCTGGGCGCACCTATATCCTCCGAGGCAGACCTGCGCGTCATGCTTCGCATTGAAAAAGACATGTGCACATTGTCGATCGATTCCTCTGGTGAACCGCTGCACAAGCGCGGCCACAAACCCGCCGTCGCCAAGGCACCAATGCGGGAAACGATGGCATCCATGTTCCTTCGCGAATGCGGATTCAGCGGAACGGAACCCGTGCTGGACCCAATGTGCGGATCAGGAACCTTCGTGATTGAGGCAGCAGAAATTGCGCTTGGGCTTAATCCCGGCCGTGATCGAGCCTTCGCTTTCGAACATCTCAAGTCCTTTGATCCCGGCACTTGGGCCGAAATGCGATCGCAAGCTACGCCGTCGGAAACTGTGGATACGTTTTATGGTTCGGACCGAAACGCAGGAGCCGTCGAAGCCTCAACCGCGAATGCGCAGAGTGCAGGGGTAGACAGCGTTACCAGATTTCAAACCCGCTCTGTCAGCGACATCAAGCCTCCATCAGATCGTGCCGGGCTTGTCATCGTCAATCCCCCCTATGGAGCAAGAATAGGAGACGAAAAGCGTCTGCGTTCTGTCTACGGAACGCTAGGGAAAGTACTGGCCTCAAGGTTCACTGGCTGGCGGGTTGGAATGATCACAAGCAACGCATCCCTTGCCCGCTCTTCACGTCTACCTTTTTTGCCAGCGGGACCGGTCGTGGATCACGGCGGCACAAAAATCCGGCTGTACCGGACTGACCCATTGCCATAGCAACGCATCGTCTGCGGCGGACGCGACCAAACACGCGTCGGGCCTTTCACGAGATACGCAAAGAATCCCCCTTGCGCATCCAAATCCTCGGGTATAGATCACCCGCCACGGTCGGAGTGTAGCTCAGCCTGGTAGAGCACTGTCTTCGGGAGGCAGGGGTCGGAGGTTCGAATCCTCTCACTCCGACCAATATGATCTTCTCACTAAAATTAAATTTGATTGACGCAAAAATCACAGCGATTCCGGGTCATTTCTCCCATTGAATTGGCGTATTTTGCCGTGCCGGAAAGAGGACAGGCTGGCGGCATTCACGCTCGAACGCTTCTGGAAATGGGCCGCAAAAGGGTTTAAGTGACCCGAACTGGAACCCATAGACAGAGATCAAAACTAAGTATGCGCACCTTTGACGCCCAGAAGCCTCTAATCTTCATTCACGTTCCGAAGACGGCGGGCATGGCTGTTCGTAAAATTGTGCAGGGATGGTTTCCAAGAAGGTTCTACCTCCACTACCACAATGAAGCCAAAGGGAAGATGCCGGATTTGTTGCCTCTGGCGTCCCGAAAATTTACTAGAAAACCACCAGCCATTTATGGGCATTTCAATAAGAACCGCGGCTTCGGAATCGAAGATTACTATCCTGAAGTCACGCAATTTGTGACGATCATTCGCGATCCTTTCGAGTTGGCCATTTCCAATTATTTTTATGTCCGAAAGGTATCAGGCGACTGGAAAGATCAATCCAGAGTGCCGACCGAAAGTCTTGAGGACTATATCAAATCGACTGACCTCAACATGCTGAACCATTTCCCGCGCGAGATGAATCTTGAAAATTTCAAAGACATTCTTGAGGAAATGTTCGTCGAAATAGGCATCACCGAAAACTTGCCCAAAAGCCTTGAGGTAATTTCGAGAAAACTGGGGAAAAAGTTTGACCCGACCAAGCTTGAAACGGTGAATGCAACAAAGCGGGATCAACCGCTGCCCGAAGATTATCGCGACCAATTCTGCGAGCAGCATCCTCTGGAACGTGCTGTGTACGAGTTTGCGAAGTCGCGGATCGCTGCCATGTGACTCGCTGCGGATGCCTAAAGATTGGTAACCCTGCTGGCTCGGAAAGAGCTGCGTCAAAGCTCGTGAAGCCACAATCATCCAGCCTGTATTTGCAAGCGCTTCCGTTTTAGTCTGGGGTTTCAAAAAGACTGCGGACGGCCCAACCACAGGATCGTGGGTCTGAATTGGGCTGTCGACGGAATGTCGTGCCAAACCGCGACGTTTAAGTCACGTCAGACCACTGCTTTCAAAAATTAATCTACGATTTACTTTTTTGCTGCTCAAAAAATGATCTGAATCAAAACTTGCTGCAATTTTAGGCTATAAGCGGAATACTGGAAGAAGGGAATCGTCTCTAACCGGGTCAAACAGAATGAACCGAGTGACCAGCCGACGTGGGTTTCTGAGCGCCAAAATTCTCAGGGAGGACGACATCTTCGTCCGGCCTCCGGGTTCGCCTGTGCATGGTTTTTCTGACGCTTGCACCAAATGTGGCGAATGCGTCGAAGCCTGCCCAGAGAACGTGATCACCTTTGACCCTGCCGGGTTTCCAGTTTTCAATCCCAGCGACAACCCATGTACTTTCTGCGGCAACTGCGCCCGTGCCTGTCCAACTTCGGCGCTGGACGTCGAGCGTCTGTCCGAATGGCCTTGGCGCGCGACATTCCATTCGGCAAGCTGCCTGTCCATGAATGGCGTGAGCTGTCGTATCTGTCAGGATAACTGCGAACAAAATGCGATCCGTTTCACCCTTCAAACAGGCGGACGCGCTGCACCTTCGCTGGACGACACAGCATGCAACGGCTGCGGTGCCTGCCAAGCCCTCTGCCCCGCTGACGCAATCAACCTTGAAGACCTGACTTCACCTCAGATGGAAGCGCGCCAATGAATATTTGTGGTTGTCTTGCCCATATCGCACCTGATCATGTCAGCACTGCTGCGCAAGCAATGGAGCAGACGCCGGGCGTCGAAATCCACGCCCAATCGGACGATGGCCGCTTTGTTGTCGTAGTCGAAGACACACCTGCGCGCCTTGCATCTGAAATCATAATGGATCTTCACCAAATTCCCGGTGTGATCTCACTTACCCTTACTTATCACCATTTCGAGGATCTTGCGGAAACCTCCGCGCGTCCCGATGCCCACAGCCAAACCACCAGCCGGAGGTCAACGCTATGACTATCTCAGAATCTCGCCGGACATTCCTCAAGACAACAGCGGCCGCTGCAACCGCCTCTGCCGCTGGCATTCCAATGGCGACCGGTCAAGCCAATGCTCAGATCGGAACGCCGGACATCCGTTGGGACAAGGCAGCCTGCCGGTTCTGCGGGACAGGGTGTTCAGTTCTGGTCGGCACCAAAGAGGGTCGCGTGGTGGCGACACAAGGTGATCCCGACGCATCGGTCAATCGTGGCCTGAACTGCATCAAGGGTTATTTCCTGTCCAAAATTATGTATGGCAAGGATCGCCTGACCACGCCTCTCTTGCGCAAGACGAATGGCGAATATGACAAGAACGGCGAGTTTGAACCGGTCTCTTGGGACGAAGCCTTTGATGTCATGGCGGCCAAGTGGAAGGAAGCTCTGGCCAAGAAGGGTCCGACAAGCGTTGGTATGTTTGGTTCCGGACAGTGGACTGTCTGGGAAGGCTATGCAGCATCAAAGCTGATGAAGGCCGGATTCCGGTCAAACAATATCGACCCGAACGCACGGCACTGCATGGCCTCGGCGGTTGTGGGCTTTATGCGCACTTTCGGCATTGACGAACCGATGGGGTGTTATGACGACCTCGAAGCCGCAGACACGTTTGTTCTGTGGGGATCAAACATGGCCGAAATGCACCCGATCTTGTGGTCTAGGCTGACCGATACGCGCCTGACCAAACCGGACTGCGAGGTTCATGTTCTTTCTACTTTTGAACACCGTTCCTTCGAGCTGGCGGACAATGGCATAATCTTCAATCCGCAAACCGACCTGGCGATCCTGAATTATATCGCAAACTATATCATTCAGAATGGCGCGGTGAACGAAAACTTCGTCAAGAACCACGTCAACATCACCAAGACAGCCACCGATATCGGCTATGGCCTGCGCGAAGAAAACCCGCTGCAGCAAGGAGCGGCCAACCCGGACTCGGGCAAGCTGGAGACCATCAGCTTCGAGGAATACGCCGAATCCGTCGCGCCCTATACCTTGGAATATACGGCCGAACTGTCAGGTGTGCCTGCTGACAAACTTGAGAAGCTCGCTCAGCAATACGCCGACCCGAACCGCAAGGTCATGAGCTTGTGGACGATGGGCTTCAACCAGCACACCCGTGGGTCTTGGGTCAATTCACTCATGTATAACGTGCACTTGCTGGTCGGAAAGATTTCCGAGCCCGGAAACTCGCCGTTTTCACTGACTGGCCAACCGTCGGCCTGCGGCACAGCCCGCGAGGTTGGCACCTTTGCCCACCGTTTGCCTGCCGACATGGTTGTCGCCAACGACGAGCACCGCCAGATCTGCGAAACCGCGTGGAACGTCCCCGAAGGCACTATCCCGCCCAAGCCCGGATTCCATGCCGTTTTGCAGCACCGCAAGCTGAAGGACGGAGAGCTGAACGCCTATTGGGTGCAATGCAACAACAACATGCAGGCGGCCCCGAATATCAACGAGGAAGGGTATCCCGGTTATCGCAACCCGGAAAACTTCATCACGGT
This sequence comes from Ruegeria sp. BB6, assembly GCF_056539385.1. Classification (NCBI taxonomy): domain Bacteria; kingdom Pseudomonadati; phylum Pseudomonadota; class Alphaproteobacteria; order Rhodobacterales; family Roseobacteraceae; genus Ruegeria; species Ruegeria sp. BB6. Next base: position 342,201 of record NZ_JBQFUW010000004.1, on the reverse strand, counting down.
TTCCGATCCGTATCCTACCGTGACGGCGGTGTCCGCCGACTTGATCCTGCCAACGGCGATGTGGGTTGAAAAGGAAGGGGCCTATGGCAACGCGGAACGCCGCACACAGTTCTGGCACCAGCAGGTCAAGGCGCCGGGCGAGGCGAAATCGGATTTGTGGCAACTGATGGAGTTCTCAAAACGCTTTACCCTCGAAGAAGTCTGGGGCGAAGAACTACTGGCCAAAATGCCCGAACACCGCGGCAAGACCATGTTCGACGTGCTTTACAAAAACGGCAGCGTAGACAAGTTCCCGTTGTCTGAAACCGCCGAAGGGTTCGACAATGACGAATCCGAACATTTCGGTTTCTACGTGCAAAAGGGCTTGTTTGAAGAATATGCCGAATTCGGGCGTGGGCACGCACACGACCTTGCTCCGTTCGAGATGTATCATCAGGCGCGCGGAATGCGCTGGCCGGTCGTGGACGGCAAAGAAACGCTTTATCGTTTCCGCGAGGGTTATGACCCGTATGTGCCGGAAGGCGCAGAGGTCAAATTCTATGGCCATAAGGACGGCAAGGCGAAAATCATTTTCGCGCCGTATGAACCAGCGCCGGAGGAACCTGACGCGGAATACGATCTGTGGCTATGCACAGGTCGCGTGCTAGAGCACTGGCATTCGGGCTCGATGACCCGACGCGTCCCTGAACTCCACCGTGCTTTCCCGGCCGCAGTTGTTTACATGCACCCTGACGACGCCAGTGACAGGGGGCTGCGCCGAGGTCAGGAAATCGTGCTATCCACGCGGCGCGGAGAGGTGACCAGCCGGGTCGAGACTCGGGGTAGAAACAAGGTGCCACGCGGTTTGGTCTTTATGCCTTGGTTCGACGAAGGACAATTGACCAACAAGCTGACACTGGACGCGACCTGCCCGCTTTCTAAGGAAACGGACTACAAGAAATGCGCCTGTAAAGTCGAGCGCGCGTAGCCGGCAAGGATCGCAAAGGTATTGCACATGGCCCTTGCCCAGAAACCCCTTTCGCCGCAGCGCCGCCGGTTCCTTCAGGACTCGGCGCGCGCAGCAGGCGGCTGCGTGGCGGCAGGGTCTCTCTTGGCATGGCTTGCGCGTGACGCCCGGGCGCTTCCGGCCGAAGCTCTGCGTCCGCCCGGCGCATTACCGGAAAGCGCGTTTCTTTCCGCCTGTATCCGCTGTGGCCTGTGCGTGCGGGATTGTCCTTACGACACGCTAAAGCTGGCGGAACTCGGTGCAGACGCCGTGGCCACAGGTACACCGTATTTTACCGCGCGGGATATTCCCTGTGAAATGTGCGACGATATTCCTTGTGTTGCCGCCTGCCCTACTGGCGCACTTGACCCAGGTCTTAACAACATCGACGACGCCAAAATGGGAGTCGCCGTTCTGGTCGATCAGGAAAACTGTCTGAATTTCCTCGGGCTGCGTTGCGATGTCTGTTACCGCGTCTGCCCGGTCATCGACGAAGCTATCACACTGGAAACACGGCACGATGAACGCTCGGGTCATCACGCCCAATTCATACCAACGGTCCATGCAGACCACTGCACGGGCTGCGGCGTATGCGAGAAAAGCTGTGTTCTACCCGAGGCCGCCATCAAGGTGCTTCCTGCACGTCTAGCGCGGGGCAGCAGTGCTGATCACTATCGCAAAGGCTGGGAAGAAAAAGAGGCCAATGGTGGACCGGTTGTCGAGGGAATCATAGACCTGCCCGACCGACTTCCCGGCCCGGGTACGGACAATCTAGCAACACCCGGCGGTTTCGCACCGGCCTACAACCTGCCGGAGGCCGGGCAATGAGCGCGCAACCCCATTTGCCCGCGGGTCATGAGGCCGTGCTGGTCAAAGGATGGCTGGCGGCGCACAAGTACCTGCTTTTGCGGCGCACGAGCCAGTTGGTTTTTCTGGCAGTGTTTCTACTTGGGCCGTGGTTCGGCATCTGGATTGTGCAGGGCACGCTTTCGGGGTCATTGACCTTTGGGGTGTTGCCGCTGACGGATCCATTCATTCTGCTACAGAGTATTGTCGCGGGGCACTGGCCCGAACTGACCGCGCTGATAGGTGGGCTGATTGTTCTGGCGGTATATGCTCTGATCGGGGGGCGGACCTACTGTTCCTGGGTTTGCCCCATCAACCCGGTCACGGATGCTGCGCATTGGGTTCACCGAAGGCTTGACCTGCCAAAAGGCTGGCAACCCAAACGCGGCGCCCGGATTTGGATATTGGCCACGGCGCTGATCGTATCGGGCCTTACTGGTGTCATCGCCTGGGAATTGATTAACCCGATCACCATGCTGCACCGAGGTCTGATCTTCGGCATGGGCTTCGTCTGGGCCATGATCATAGCCATCTTTTTCTTTGATGTGTTCGTGTCCCGCCGCGGCTGGTGCGGACGCGTCTGCCCTGTAGGAGCTTTCTACGGCCTGATCGGAACCCGAAGCTTGCTGCGCGTCAGCGCCAGCAACCGCGCCGCCTGCAATGACTGCATGGATTGCTATGAGGTCTGCCCTGAAAACCATGTCATTTCGCCAGCACTTAAAGGCAATCCGGGAACGTCGCCACTGATCCTCTCACCCGATTGCTCGAACTGCGGCCGCTGTATTGATGTATGCGCAGTCGACGTCTTCAAGTTTACCCACCGGTACGACGACCACGTCGCCGCACCGTCCGAACCAGTTTCGGCGCCTGATCCGCGCCCAGCCAGAACAATTTAAGGGAGTGCCAAGATGAACAAGCCAATCCTGACCGGCGTCGCCGCCCTGATCCCAGTCATACTCCTAAGCGGTTTCGCTTTTGCGCAGTCAACACAGGTACAACCCCTGCGTGGAGCCGAGGTTGACGAACCCGCTGCGCTGGATCAGGTCCACAAAACTGTTGAAGGCCGAATGCAGCGCAATTACCGACAGCAACCGCCGCTGATCCCTCATTCGATCGAGCAATACCAGATCGACCTGCGCACCAACCAATGCCTGTCCTGCCACGACTGGACCAAGGCCGGAGAGCGCAACGCGCCGACGCTGTCAATGACGCACTATCTGGACCGCGAAGGCCGCGAATTGGATCACATCGCTGGCACGCGGTACTTCTGTAACCAGTGCCATGTCCCGCAAGCCGACGCCCCAGCACTGGTCGACAACGTGTTTCAACCCTCCTCCGGCAACTAATCCAACGCTTGTGTGAAAGGAGCACCGATATGGCAGACTCCCCTGAAAACCGCGGTTGGATAGGCCGCATCTGGAATGCAATCTGGACCCCGGCCGTTGCCTTCAGTTCTGGCTTTTTGTTGCTGGCCGGGTTTCTGGCCGGCATCCTGTTCTGGGGCGGTTTCCACTGGACATTGGAACTGACCAACACCGAGGAATTCTGCACCTCGTGCCACTCGATGGAAACCAATTTGGGTGAATATCGGGAAACGATACATTACAACAACCACTCAGGTGTTCGCGCGATCTGTTCCGACTGCCACGTTCCGCACGAGTGGAACCACAAGATCAAAGCTAAGATCATGGCGGTCAAGGACGTGTATCATGAACTGGCGGGCACCATCAGCACGTCTGAAAAATATGAGGATCACCGCCTGAGCATGGCATCCGCCGTCTGGAAAAAGATGAAGGCGTCGGACAGTCGCGAGTGCCGCAACTGCCACAACTTTGAATACATGGACTTTACGATTCAAGAGACACGGGCAGCGTCCGAGCACCAGCGCGCAATCGACGAGAATATGACCTGTATCGACTGTCACCAGGGTATCGCCCACAGCCTTCCGCCCGGATACCTCGAGCGTTACCAGGAAGTTACGGAAACCTTGGCTGGAAAGCCTTCCAGCTCTTTGCAGCAGCAGGTCGCTGATGGGAGCGACGAGATCCGGTCATTCCTGACCACAAGGGCAGACTGAAAAGGGGCACGATATGCTGGAACTACTGGGAACGATCGGGGCCAACATCATCAGTTTGCCGGGAATACTTGGGCTAGCTTTGGGTATGATGACCCGGAACCTGTGGATTGGCGCTGCAATGGGCGGGGTCGTGGGTGTGATTGAAACCCTGATTTTTGCGCATTGGTCCTTTGGCAATATAGAGACGATCGAATTGCTGATCGCCGTGGTCGTTGGAATATGCGCTGGAACCATAGGGTCGGCCATCCGTATCAAGGGCGCGACTGTCTGATCTCGTTGGCCCGCGTATGACGCGAAATTAAAACCGCAGAAGACCCCCGTTTTGAGGGTCTTCCGCGCTATTTCCGCTTCTTTTTCTTGTTCATCCAGAAAGGCGGCACATCGCCTGCCATGATACAGCCGTAAGGGTCGATATAGTCTTCTATCTCGGCCAGCCCGTAAGACTTGATCTGAGCAACAACGCTATCTACGCTCTTGTAGCTGGACGGAAGCTCGGACACATCTACGCCGCCGGCATGGAACCGAATATCCAGCCCTTCCGTCTCGGTCTTTAGCTTTTGTTCGGGCGTCACGTTCCCCATCCGGCGTTTTTGTTCCGAACGTGAAAAGTTTCGGCCCGCCCCATGCGGGCTAAACCCAAGTCCATGCGCTGCATCCTGTCCCCGAACGATGCGGATCGCCTGCGGAAATACCTGCAAAAGTTCGATCTGGACTGGGCAATGGTGTCTGACCGAACTTCGCGATAGCCCCATCACCTCCAAAGGCCACGAGCACTGTGACCGACCCGACAGAACCACTTTTCGGATGTTTAAACGTTATTCCAAGCCACCAATGATTGTTTGTAGCTCATTGGCCAGGTTGGCACCGGGGCACAAGGTGCTGGCATAAGATTTGTGATGGCCCACGTGTGACTTAGGAATGTCGTACTTTTGGGACAAATCCAGCACCAAGTCAGTCAGCGCCGTTCTTTGCCCCTCGTTCAGGGTTTCCACCTCAAAGTTGCCTTCAACAACGATTGCTATGTGCCCCGTTGGATCGTAGTTGGTGTTTGTATCGCCCACAAACTTGATTTCGCGCCCTTCCGCAACGCGCCCGGTCGCATCTATGTAATAGTGGTAGGGCACATCTGCCCAGGCTTTCTTGGTGCGCCCGTCCGCGAGTTTACCCGTCGACTGAGAAAACGCCTGAAGTGACCTGAGTTTTTGTTCAATGGATCGGGATGGTTTCTGTCTGGTCGCGGTGTGATGAATGGTAATTCTGACCGGAGAATGTGTGGCCACTTCAAACAGTGGTTGCTTTGCACCCCACTCACTGCGCGGAACGATATCCAGCGCCAAGACAGGGGACGCGGGCCACAAAAGCAAGCCCACCAGAACTGCCTTCATGTTAGTTGCCCTTTTTCACGTAGGCGTCAGGAACATGCCGCTTAACTTGCTCTAGCTGTTCAAAAGCGGAACTTCGGCTATTCGACGCAACAACGACGGAATACAGTCCATCCCTGAGTTTGGAAAAGTCATCCGTGTTGACCATACGTGCGTTCACCCCACCACTTTGCAGGTCCATCATGAGGTCGTTGGCCTGGTCGATCGCTGCGTGCGGGAAAGAACCGGCGATGACAAACCAGTCGCCGGCAACACTATTTCTGGCCGGTTCGGATTTCGTCGAAACACGAGCGTCCACTGTCTGTCCGCCGGTCGCCTCGCGCCACCCAACGGCAACCGCTTCCAACCGGGCGCTTCGGGGGGGATGCGTATCGCTTCCGGCTGCCGGAAGCTGTCGAAATAGCCACTGCGCCTCTTGCAGGTCACCGCCGAGTTTCCCGACAACGAAGCCCGCGAATTTATCCGCTTCGAGTTCGGTCGGAGGACGGCTTCCGCCTGCCTCCAGTGTATGCCCATTCAGGTGGTGTGCGATTTCGTGACCCAGCAACGCAACGGCAGCCCAGCGATTGTTTGAGATGCTGTTCTGTATCCAGTCCTCGCTGTAGACGATCAACCGTTCCTCGCCGTCAATAACTGCGGCCGCGTTGGGCACATTCGCCGCAAAGACCTTAAACCTTGGAACCAGCCCGACGGTTGACAGAATTTGAGCGACCATGTCCTTGGCTTGCTGGCTGGACGAAAACGAATAGATTTCATCGTCAAACACCTCGTCCGGAGCAAACGAACACAAATGGTCGTGCCCATCCAGCTTGAGCAATGATTGCGCACTTGCATGAGACGTCAGGAGGCTCAGAAAAATAACTGAGAGCAGGTGCATACGGCGCATTGGCATAGGTTCTCCTAAATTCGGCATCTCATCAACACCGGTACAATCGACGCTTAACCTTCTGTCTACAAGGCATTTACTTGAAAATACGTGAACAAGTTTTGACGCGGGGCCATTTCGCATCATCGCCTCTGGGCGATCGGGGCAGCCACGCGAAGCCGTTTGGCCCGGAACCGCGTAGACGGAACCGGGCGTTTGGCGCATCTCAGGTGACATCCTTGCCGATAGCCACCATTGGGCAAGTTCAAGCCGCCCATTCCGACGGCCCTGAGACCAACCCTAGATCTTTGAAAAATCGGGTTCGCGCTTTTGCATGAAAGCTGCGACCGCCTCGGCAAATTCCGGTCCTTGCAACCCTTCATAGAACTGGCGGAACTCTTCGTTCACACGTTCATCCAGAGCGTCCCCGGACACGTTGCGCAGCAAAGCGCGGGACTTCATCATCGCCCGCAAGGGCTGTTTGCTCAGGGCAACGGCTGCCTGCTCTGCGGCGGCTTCGACCTCGGCCTGAGGCAGGACGCGGCTGATCAGGCCCAGCTCGTGCGCTTCGGCGGCGCCAAACAAACGGCCCAGAAGGATCAGCTCTGCCGCGCGCGGTGCCCCCATCAGGCGCGGCAGCAGATATGACGAGCCTGCCTCGGGAACAACACCCAAATTGACGAAGGGCATCCGGAATTTGGTGTCATCTGCGGCGTAGATAATGTCGCAATGCAGTAGCATGGTCACACCAATACCCACGGCAAGCCCTTCGACCTGCGCCACGATCGGTTTTGGGAAACGGATCAAGGCACGGACAAACTGTGCGGGTGCAGGTTCTTCCCCTTTGGGCGCGTTGAAACCGTTGACATCGTTGCCGCTTGAGAAAACGCCCCCGGTGCCGCGCAGCCAAACGGCGCGCACACTGTTGTCCTGCGCAGTCTCGTTCAAAACCTCGACCATCTTCAGGTACATCTCGCGCGTGATCGCGTTCTTCTTTCCGGGATTGTCCATCGTCAGGCGCAGAACCGCCCCCAAGCGCTCGACGATGATCTGACCGTTTTTGGCCGCGTCCTGTGTCATTCTTGTTTTCCTCCATTGGGGAAGAAGCCAGACAGCTTGTAGGCTGGCCTGCTTCGTCGTCAGGTAATGAAAGTTGTATAGAGACAAGCTGCCCGGATTTCTTGTCATTCGTAACGTCAACAATTCCGGTCTTTGAGCCAGCCCCGATCCCTAGCTGCCAAAGCCTGCGTGGCACGTTGCAGCCATTGCTTGCTAACGTTGTCCTGCCGGGGCTCCAGACCAATCAGTCCGGAACCCCGAGGATCTTCAAGCGGCGAAGCGGCCGTAGAAGCTGTCGTCTGCGTCCGCGATGTCGCGCAACAGTTTGGGCGCCATAAAGCGCGGGCCATGCTTGGCTTCAAGCTGGTCGCAAATCTCAACCGCGCGTTTGCCGCCGATGACGTCCAGCCAGCCGAACGGTCCACCTGACCAAGGCGCAAAGCCCCAGCCCAGCACAGCGCCAACGTCGCCCTCGCGGATATCCATCAGCACGTCTTCCTCAAGCGCACGAACGGCTTCCAGAACCTGCGCCATCATCAGGCGGTTCTGCACATAATCCAGTTCAGGCTGTTCTTCGGCCAGCGGATATTTCTGGTTCAGACCTTTCCAGTAGCCCAAACGCTTACCCTTCTCGTCATAGTCCGAGAAGCCCGCCTTGGACTTGCGGCCCAGCCGCCCCTGTTCCTCCATCCAAAGTATGAGGTTGTCCGCCTCGGACGCATCATAGGCATCACCCATCGCGGCCTTCGTCGCCTTCATGATGCGCACAGCCAGATCGATCGAGGTCTCATCCCCCAACTGCACAGGCCCGACCGGAAAACCCAGTTGCTGCGCCGCATTGTCAATCAATACCGGAGAAATACCTTCGGTCAGCATCCGCGTTGCTTCACCGACATACGGCAAGATGCAGCGGTTGGCATAGAAGAACCGCTCATCGTTGACCACGATCGGCGTCTTGCGGATCTGGCGTACAAAATCCAGAGCCTTGGCGACTGCGCGATCTCCGGTTTGGTTGCCCTTGATGATCTCGACCAGCATCATCTTGTCCACGGGGCTGAAGAAGTGGATGCCGATAAACTGGTCCGCCCGCACGCTGGCCTTGGCCAGATCGGTGATCGGCAGAGTCGAGGTATTCGAGGCAAAAATACAGTCTTCGGGGATGATCGCCTCGACCTTCTTGGTCATCTCGGCCTTGACGGTCATATCCTCGAACACCGCTTCGACGATCAGATTCACATCCTTGAGCGCCTCCAGATCAGTGGTGGCAGTGATCTGCGACAACAGCGCTTCTTTCTTCTCGGGGGTGGATTTCCTGCGCGAGATCGCCTTGTCCAGAAGACCTTCTGAATAGGCTTTGCCCTTGTCAGCAGCCTCCTGCGTCTGGTCGATCAGCACAACCTCAATCCCGGCCTTGGCCGAGACAAAGGCGATACCGGCACCCATCATGCCCGCGCCAAGGACGCCAACCTTCTTCACGGTCTGGTCCGGGGCTTCGGGCCGGTTCGCGCCTTTTTCAAGCGCGCCTTTGCTCAGGAACAGGGTGCGGATCATCGCGGCGGTCGATGGTTTCATCAACAGGTTGTTGAACCAACGCGCCTCGACCTTGAGCGCGGTGTCAAAGGGCACCTGAGCGCCGTTATACGCCGCGTTCAGCAGCGCCTCGACAGCCGGGAACGCGCCCTTGGATTCACCGACTCCCATCACCACAGCGCCAGCGAAGGTCATGAAACCCTGCGGGTGATACGGTGTTCCGCCCGGCATCTTATAGCCCTTAGCATCCCAAGGCTTCAGCAGGTCCGCGTCGGTCGCGCGCAGAACCCATTCTCGCGCAGCGGCGACCGGGTCATCTGCGATCTCGTCGATCAGACCAGCTTTTTGCGCCGCTTCGGGCGACAAAGTCTTGCCTTGCAGCAAGAAGGGCGCGGCGGCCATCAGGCCAAATTTGCGTATCAAGCGCGTGGTTCCGCCGCCACCGGGGAACACACCAACCAGAATCTCGGGCAGGCCAATCTTGGCCTTGGGATTGGGCGCGCAGAAAATGCGATGAGTGGCCAGCGCCACCTCGTAGCCGCCGCCAAGCGCAGTGCCCGGCAGCGCAGCCGCGTATGGCTTGCCGCCCTTGTGCGTCTTGGGGTCCATGTTGTTGCGTTCCATTGCACGCAAGATGCGATGGGTCGCCATCGTGTTTTCCAACATCTCGTCTGGCTTGTCGGCCCACGTGTCGGAAATGCCCGCCAGCATGTTCAGATCAGCTCCGGCCGCAAAGCTGCCGGGCTTGGCCGAAGTCACAACAACGCCCTTGATCTCATCGTCTGCGTTGGCTGCATCAACCACTGCCTTGAGATCGGCTATGCCCTGTTCGGTCAGGACGTTCATGGATTTCCCGGGCACGTCCCAAGTAATGATGGCCACGCCATCGTCGTGTTTTGTCAGCGTAAATTCAGTCATTGCTTTGTCTCCTGCCCCGTATCACACACGCTCGATGATGGTGGCCGAGCCCATGCCCGCACCAATGCACAAGGTCGCCAGACCCGTTTCCTTGTCGGTACGCTCCATCTCGTCCAGCAAGGTGCCCAGGATCATCGCGCCGGTTGCACCCATCGGGTGGCCCATCGCAATGGCACCGCCATTGACGTTCAGCTTGTCCATATCGATGTCGAAATACCGCTGCCAACGCAAAACAACCGAAGCAAACGCCTCGTTCAGCTCATACAAGTCGATGTCATTGGCGGTCATACCCGCGCGTTTGAGTATTTTTTCCGTCACCGGAACCGGGCCGGTCAGCATGATGGTCGGGTCAGAACCGATCTTGGCCGTCGCGACGAACCGCGCGCGAGGCTTCAAACCGTATTTCTCGCCAAACTCCTTGTTGCCGATCAGAACGCCCGCAGCACCATCAACAATGCCCGAACTATTGCCCGCATGGTGGATATGGTCGATCTTTTCCAGATGCGGGTATTTTAGCATCGCGATCTTGTCAAAGCCGGGCATCACCTCGCCCTGTTCCTTGAACGACGGTTTCAGAGCGGCCAGAGTCTCGATCGTCGTGCCCGGACGCATGTATTCGTCATGATCCAGAATCGTAGCCCCGTTTATGTCTTTTACCGGGACGATCGAGCCATCGAACCGACGCGCCTGCCACGCTGCCGCTGCCCGGTTCTGGCTTTCCACACTATAGGCATCGGCATCTTCGCGGCTGATACCGTATTCGGTGGCGATAATATCCGCCGAAATCCCCTGCGGCACCACATAGGCCGGGATCGCAATCGCCGGGTCCACGGCCAGAGCGCCACCGTCAGACCCCATTGGAACGCGGCTCATGCTTTCGACGCCACCGGCGATATAGCCGTCGCCGTCACCGCCTCGAACCTGGTTGGCCGCCATGTTTACAGTCTCGAGCGCCGAGGCGCAGAACCGGTTCACCGAGACACCCGGAAGTTCGTCGCCAAACTGTGATTGCAGCACAGCCGAACGCGCCAGGCATGCGCCCTGTTCGCCCACTTGGAACACATTGCCCCAGATCACGTCCTCGACACCTTCGGCATCCAGATTGTTGCGCTGTTTCAACTCGTCCAGAATGATCGAGGACAAGCGTACCGCGGGTACCTCGTGCAGGCTGCCATCCTTACGGCCTTTGCCGCGCGGTGTCCGTACCGCGTCATAGATATAGGCTTCGGTCATGGGTTCTCCCTTCGGGGTCACGCCCCGGTTTTGCAATTTATCAGAATGCTGTGACAGTGAGGTCGATCATCGCCCCAACACCGCGCGGGTTACCGGCCCGTTTGGGCCCGATAAGCGGAGTTTGCGGCCCTACGGCCGCAAACTGATCTTCAGGCGCGGTTAAACATAGCCAGACGGTCGGAGATGATCTGATCCGCCTCTGCCATGATACCGTCAATCAGTTCCTGACACGTCGGGATGTCGTTGATGAGACCCGCAACCATTCCGCAAGACCACGCACCCGCATCCATTTCACCGTCCTGCATGACGCGCGGATAAATTCCGGCAACCTCGTCAATGATATCGTCGAAAGCGATCTTGTCGCCCAACGCGCGCTCTTTCTCCAGAACGCGTTCAACTGCGGTATTGGTCAGGACCCTCTCGGTGTTGCGAAGGGGGCGCATGACCAGACGCGTGTCCAACTCGGTCGCGGCAACGATAGCGTCCTTGACGTTCTGGTGGACCGGAGCCTCTTTCGTCGCGATGAACCGCGTTCCCAGATTGATACCGTCTGCCCCCATCGCGAGAGACGCCACAAGACTGCGCCCGTCAGCCTGACCGCCAGAAGCCACAAAGGGGATTTCCAGTTCATCCGCCGCGCGCGGCAGCAGGATCATGTTCGGCACGTCATCCTCACCCGGATGGCCGCCACATTCAAACCCGTCGACCGACACCGCATCGCAACCAATGTCCTGCGCCTTCAGCGAGTGACGGACCGAAGTGCATTTGTGGATCACCTTGATCCCGGCGTCCTTGAGATAGGGCATGACCTGAACCGGGTTCCGTCCGGCTGTTTCCACGATTTTCACACCGCCATCAATGATGGCCTTGATGATCGCAGGATAGTCAGGCGCGTTCACGGTAGGCAGGAACGTGACATTCACCGCAATAGGTTTGTCCGTCATATCCTTGCAGCGCGCGATTTCATTCGCCAGATCCTCGGGTGTTTTCTGGGTCAGCGCAGTAATCGTGCCCAACCCTCCGGCATTTGAAACCGCGGCGGCCATTTCCGCGAACCCAACGTAGTGCATCCCACCCTGAATGATCGGATGTTGGATGCCCAGCAACTCGGTGATTTTGGTTTTCATTGTCGTCTTCCTTTTCCCCAAGGCCTCGCCAAGGTCAGTCTGTTTCTTTCTGATTGAGGATTTCTTCTTCAACCTGCCCAAGGCGTTCCTTGCCAAAGAACATCTCGGTGCCAACGAAGATCGTCGGGATGCCAAACACATTGCGATCCACAGCGGTAGCCGTGTTTGCCATCAGCCCCTCCTTGACATCAGAGTCCTGAGTTCTGCTCGCAAGGCGCGCACCATCAAGTCCGGCATCGTTCATCGCCTGCACAAATACCTCTGGATCATCCATCTTGAGGTTCTTTTCCCACATGGCCCGCATGCCAGCTTCGACATAGGCATCATGAACCCCATCCAATTGGGCTGCGATAGCGCCCCGCATCAAGAGCAAGGTGTTGACGGGGAAATTCCGATTGAACGTATAGTCCGTGAGGTTGTGCTTTTCGACGAACCGAGTGATCTCGATCCGTTCATAATCCAGTTTGCCTTTGACTTTGGAAAAGGCAAAAGCCGGAGCCATGTTGCCAGTTGCTTTGAAAATGCCGCCCAAAAGACAGGGGACATAGTTGAACCGGACACCCGTGCGCTGCTCTATCCCGGGAATAACCTTGTGACAGAAATATGCGTTTGGGCTGCCAAAATCATAGACGAAGTCTACGGTCACCGTCATTGCCTGGCCCTCACCACTTTTCCGTCCAAGGGCGGAGATCAAGCTCATGAGTCCACGCGGTACGGGGCTGATGGTGCAGCATCACGTAATTCTGAGCGATGTGGTCTGGGTTCAGGATACCGTCTTTTTCGCGCAGATCGTCAACGTGGGGGACATTTTCGCGGATAAAGCTGCTGTCGATGGCCCCATCAATTATTGTGTGGGCAACGTGAATGTTCTTTGGGCCAAGCTCACGAGCCATGGATTGCGCCAGCGCACGCAAGGCGTGTTTGGCACCCGAAAAGGCGGAAAAACCCACGCCGCCGCGCATGCTGGCAGTTGCGCCGGTGAAGATGATCGTTCCGCGACCGCGCTCCAACATCCGGCTGGCGGCTTCGCGTCCGGTCAGGAAACCGGCAAAACACGCCATTTCCCATACTTTTCGGTATACACGTGCGGTCGTGTCCGTGATGTTGAACCGGACATTCGCACCAATGTTGAAAACGACCACTTCGATTGGGCCAATATCGGACTCGATCTTGTTGAAGAGACCTACCATTGCGTCTTCATCCCGCGCGTCCGCCGGACAAGCCACGGCTTGATATCCTTCGTCCCGGATGGTTTGCGCCAACGCCTCCAACGCATCTGCATGCCGTTCACGACGCACGAGGCAAACAGTCAAACCATCGCGGGCAAAAGCTCTTGCGATGGCTGCCCCCGTGTCGTCACCTGCGCCAACGACCAAACATACGCCTTTTTTCTCAACCATCGAGGTATCTCCGTCTGATCCGGGGATTGCGCCACCTGTTGCGCCGACACGCTGAGAAACTCTGGTTGTGCAAAAATGCGGCACAAAACCTGACCTCCCCGTAGACCGACACCAACTGACTTGGCAAATCCCTCCTTTGGTCCTATTTTTAAACCGTATGATTTTTTTGGTTTACAATATCAACCAAAATGCTTCGAGTAGCTCGATTACGTTGGGGAAAATGGCCGGAAAACACAAACAGACGTGCTCGATCGCAGGCTTTCTCAATTTATTTGGGGACGCCTGGACGCTGCTGATTGTCAGAGAGGCGTTGTACGGCACGACACGGTTCTCAGATTTCCAGCGCAACACCGGAGCAGCCAAAAACCTGCTGTCCGAACGGCTCTCTACTCTGGTCGAGCATGGGGTTTTGGAGAAAGTGAATATCAGCGCTGTTGGGTCGCGTTACGAATATCGGATAACCGACAAAGGCAAGAGTCTGAACTCGCTGCTGGCATCCATTATCCTGTGGAGCAACGAACATTTGTACGAAAATGGGGAAGAACCCAACCTGGTTCTGAACCGACATTCGGGTACGCCTGTTCGCGGTTTCCAGCCCTGTTTCAAGGTTGGCGCCGAGCTGGAAATCGATGACCTTGTGGTGACTGCCGGACCCGGAGCGAATGACGCCGCCCGGAAACGCCTTGCCTGCCTGTCCAAAAAGCAAGACTAAGGCTGACCAAAGCCAACGCCTTTCACATTTCGCACGTCACGACTGGGGCAGCTTTGGCCAAACTGCTTTAGACAAAAGGGGATTGGCGGCGTACCCCGATGGTTTGAGAAAATGCGCCGCCTTCAATTTCAATCGCGGGGACGCTTTAGCTTTCAAACTTGTATGCACGACAAAAGTCGGCACCCAACTTTAGCTCTGCGTTGCCCTCATCCGTCATATCTGGAAACGACGTCCAAGGGCGCGCGCACCTATCCGACAATGCGTTCAGCGCATCCAATGCGTCCTGCGCGTATCCGGAAACATCCGCGCGCATTTTTTCCCAGTTCGGGAATTCGGACAAGGTATTCAGCCAGTAGGCGCGACCAGCCAGATAGCCCGAGGATCCTGCTTCGTATGCCAGCTCCATGATGGTGTGGAACTGATCCATACCGCCGCTGCGCCACCGTCCATCCAATCAAAGATGCTGCATGTCACGACATGCTCAACGCAAGGTGTATTGACCAAAGCGGCCACAGACTTGTGCCACAGATCAGTTTTGGGCGTTTTTTCAAGGGTCACCAACACTTTGGCGTTGGCCGCGCGCAGCAGATCACCGATCTGGTCAGCCTCGAGCAATGGGTTGATGGCCAGAACCTGCCCGGCCGCACTGCCGCCCCAAATGGTGAAATGTGTCTCTGGTAGATTGGGCAGAACATATGCGACCACATCATCGCGACCAATCCCAAGCTGGCGCAAGGCGTTGGCTGTTTGGGTCACCTTCCCCAGAAACTCTTTGTGGCTGAGCGTCTTGGGGGTATCGAACGTCTTGGCCGAAACGAAAAAGCTAAGTGCCGGAGAAGACGGGTTGATTGCCGCCCCCTGCTTCAGAGCGTCATAGGTCGTCTCCGGCAGCGCGCGATCGGAAAAAGGTGTCTTTTCAAACACCTCGATATCGGCATAGCTGGCAAATCCGGTATCCGCGCTGGTCATCATGTTCATTTCGGTTCCCTTATTGTGCAAAACGCAGCCATCACGCGGCTGCGCGAATGATGTCGGACGCCTTTTCAGCGATCGCCATCGTCGGTGCATTTGTATTTCCAGAAATCAGGTTCGGCATGATCGAAGCATCTACGACACGCAGCCCTTCGATCCCTCGAACGCGCAGCTCAGGGTCAACGACGGACATCTCGTCCACGCCCATTTTGCAGGAACCTACAGGGTGATAGATCGTGTCTGCGCGATCCCGGATATGCCATTCCCAATCCGCGTCAGTCTTTGCGGTGTCGGTGCCGTGCATCTCTGACAATTCAAAGTCTGCAAGTGGCGCCGCCTTCATGATCTCGCGCGTCATCCTTACACCCTTGATCATTGTTTCAAGGTCGCGCGGATCGCTCAGGAACGCCGGGTCGATCCCCGGCATCGCAAACGGATCTGCGCTTTGAAGGAAGACACTGCCCCGACTATCCGGGCGCAGTTTACAGATGTGGCAGCTATAGCCGTGACCCAGATACAGCTTGCGGACATGGTCATCCACGATGGTCATCATGAAATGCAACTGGATGTCCGGGCGATCCAAGTCAGGTGTCGTCTTCAGGAATGCACCGCCTTCTGCGACAGGCGAGGCCGCCATTGACTTACCATCTTTCTTCCAGCGCCAAAGATGGTGCATCAGGTTAAGCCCACCCCATGCACTGATGCCGAGGTTTTCCTTGTATGTGCCGCGGAAAGACAATGAAAAGTCCAGGTGATCTTGCAGGTTTTGACCAACGGCCGGCAGGTCATGAACAACGTCGATTCCCAGACGGGACAGATCCTCGCCATTCCCGATACCCGAAAGTTGCAGAATCTGAGGTGACTTCAGCGCCCCGGCGCACAACAGGACCTCGCGCTTGGCCTTGACCTCAACGTCTTTGCCCTTGTGCTGATACAACACGCCGGTTGCGCGCTTGCCTTCCAACAGCAGGCGCTTGACCGCGGCCCGCGTGACCACCGTCAAATTCGGGCGGTCCATCACAGGGAACAGATAACCCGCAGCGGCCGAGCAACGCTCGCCGTTTTTGTCCTTGTCGTGGAAATGCGTAACCTGATAGAGGCCCACGCCTTCCTGATCCCCGCGATTGAAATCGTCGGTCCGGCGATGTTGCAGGCGGGTCGCGGACTCAACAAATGCATGAGAGATTTCGCGTGGCACTTGTTGGTTCGACACCTGCAACGGGCCGTCCGCTCCATGCTCGGCATCGCCGCCGCGCTGGTTGTTCTCGGACCTCTTGAAATAGGGCAGCATGCTGTCCCAATCCCAGCCTTCATTGCCCAGATTGGCCCATTCGTCGTAGTCCTGTTTCTGGCCGCGAATATAGAGCGCCGCATTGATCGCACTGGATCCCCCCAGCGCCTTTCCGCGCGGCTGATAACCCTTGCGCCCGTTCAGACCCGGCTGCGGCACCGTCTCCATGCACCAGTTGTTAATCTGAACCGGTTTGTTCTGAATCATGAAAAACCCGCCCAGCATCATCCGGATAAACAGGTCCTTGCCGCCGCCGCCTGCCTCAAGCAGACAGACACTAATCTTGGGATCTTCCGTGAGACGGCGCGCCAACACACAACCGGCCGAGCCGCCGCCGACGATCACATAGTCGTAAGTCATTTATTCGTCTCCCAACGGCCAGTCCCCTCCGGCCATCTCCGTCATTTGATCAGGTGCGCAGCCCTGTTTTTGGGGCTGCGCCTGCTCTTGTTGCCTGTATTTCAGTTGATCTTGCGCTTGCGGAAGCGGAGCTTCTGCATAAGCATGAGCTGTTTGTACATGAAGTTGCCCCAGGGCGGTGCGACCATCGCCGTGGCGTTGAACTTGCCCTTGCGCACGATGCCCTTGGCCTTCGAGAAGGTGCGGAACCCTTCCTCGCCGTGATAGTGCCCCATGCCCGACGGACCGATGCCGCCGAACGGGATGTCGTCGACACCCACATGCGAAACCGTGTCGTTCACGCAGGCACCGCCAGAGTGGGTCCGCGCCAGAATGTCATCCGCACGGCGCTTGTCCCAGTCAAAGTAGTACAGCGCCAGCGGGCGCGGACGCGCATGCACATAGGCGATTGCATCTTCCAGCGTGTCGTAGGCAATCACCGGCAGGATCGGGCCAAAAATCTCTTCCTGCATCACCAGCATGCTATCATCCGCGCCCAGAACCAGGGTCAGAGGCATCTTGCGCGTGCCCCCAAAGGTTTCGCCCTTGGGGTTGATCTGGATGATCTCGGCACCTTTTTCCTCGGCATCCGTCAGATAACCCTCAAGCCGGGCCTTCTGCCGTTCGGTGATGATCGCGGTGTAGTCGGCGTTCTCGCGCAGGCTCGGATACGCCTTCGTCATCGCATCCGAGAACGCGGACGCAAAGGCGTTGACCTTGTCGCGCGGGCACAGGACATAGTCAGGCGAGACACAGATCTGACCGGCATTGAAGCCCTTGCCGAAACCGATCCGGCTGGCCGCCTCGTCCAGCGGAAAGTCGTCGTGGATGATCGCCGGAGACTTGCCGCCCAGCTCAAGGGTCACGGGCGTCAGATTGTCCGAAGCCGCCTTCATCACGATCTTGCCCACCTGGGTCGAACCGGTGAAGACCAGATGGTCAAACGGCAGCTTGGTGAACTCGGTCGCAACCTCGACACCGCCTGTCACCACGGTGACTTCGTCCTCTGCATAAATATCCGCGAGGATCTCCTTCATGAGCTCACCCGACGCCGGCGCAAATTCCGAGGTCTTGATCATCGCCCGGTTGCCCGCGGCCAAGGCACCGATCAGCGGCGAAAGCCCCAGAAAGAACGGGAAATTCCACGGCACCACGATGCCCACAACCCCAACAGGCTGATAGCGCACTTCGACCTTCGCCGGCATCACCGTCATCGGCGCGTGGCGGCGCTGGGGCTTCATCAGCTTGCGCAAGCGCTTGCGATAATAGGCAATTCCGTCCAGCAGAGGCATGAGCTCGGCCAGCTCGGTCTCGGCCGCCGCTCGGTTCGAGAAGTCCTTGTTGCAAGCCGCAATAATCCGAGCCCGATTGTCCAAAAGCGCATTGTGCAACTTGTCCAGACGCCGCACACGCGTCGCACGATCCGGCAGCGGATCTCCAAGACACGCCTTCTTCTGCGCCAGAAGAAGACCCTCAAGGTCAGGAAGTTCCGATTGGACAGGTGTCAGATGAGGGGCAGACATGTTCGTCTCCAATGATTGAACCAAGGGGAAAGGTCAGGCAGCCGAAGAAATGCCCATTTCCGCATGAAAGGCGTTCTTACGCTCTAGCCAGTCACCTTCTTCTCCGGGTGCCGGCATCGTCATCGCGCCTTCGACGACCCACCGATAGTCAATTCCAATCAGTTTCACGAACACTTTAGAAGCCTTCAGATTGGCAGTCTTGGCCACCTCTTCATGAATCGTCTTATTGATACATTCGAAAATTTCCTGGCCCCGGTTTCCACCGGTGCGGACATTGCCATTCACACCGATTTTCGATCCACGGCGCAGACGGTATCCAGTCATGAAGATCACGTTCACGAACTCGGGCGGCGCGCCAGTGATCCCGCAATGCACATCCGTGATTGTCTGCGCAATGTCAAAACGCATCTGTTCCGGCAACGGCTTACGCGTAGCGATTGTATAAAGTGGCATGTTGTCCTCCCCGAATTACTGATTGAAATGCGATATCAAGACGCCGTTGCGCCGTTTGGATCGCAGCGCCCGAAATGCAGTCTTGGCCAGGAACGATACACGGCCCAGCAGCGAGAACCGCGCCAGATTTCCCTTGAGAACTTCTTTGTAGCTTTCCTCGTCAAACGCAGAAAACGATGTCTGGTCGGGGTGTTGCCCGGTGATCTCACGCCACTGACGATCGAGCTCAAGCAAAAAGCCCTGACGCTTGTCCAATGGGAACCCGTCGGGAACCGAAATCGAACAGGCCGAAGACCGTGACCATTGCAGGTCTGTAACCGTGTGCTTGGCCGCCGCAACATTCCAGATGACCGTCAGCTTATGCGGGCCAACAAGTTCAGCGTAAACCTTGCGCAAAGCAGCTTCGAGCTGCTTGATCTGGTCCAGAGTGATCTGGCCCTCTTGAATAGCTATGATAGATCGCATGCTTTTCCTCCTTTTCTAATAATTAGGAAATGGGTAAGAAAAGCCGATGTCAGAAATGGCCAGTGTTTTGACATATTCGGCCAAATACTATAAAAATCTCGTCGATGAAGAACGCCACTCAGACCCGACTTCCGGGAAGCATACGAATCTTGTGTGAAGCCGCTCCGGAGTACGGAGTCAGCCCGGACCAGTGTCTGGAAGGCACAGGTCTGATGCCATTTGACCTGTATAATAACGACACTCAGGTATCGATATCCCAGGAACTGGCCACGATATCGAATTTTCTGAGCCACACGTCGTATCGTCCCGGAATGGGCATTGATATTGGACGCCGGTATCGGCCAGAAATTTTCGGCGTCTGGGGGTATGCGATCCTCAGCAGCAAAACACTGCGTGGCTGCCTTCAAATCGCGACAGATTTTGCCAATCTTTCGTTTGTGATCGCAGCTTTGGGCCTTGATGAAACGCGCGAACACCCAATGTTGACCTTTGATACAACCGGTTTGGCGACGCACGTCAAAAGCTTTGTGCTGGAACGGCACCTTACGGTTCTGGACAACTTCGCCCAGATGCTGTTGCCCGAATGGTCAATTCAGGAAAAACCGTTCAAAACGACTCTGACTGACGTTGAATTCGCAAATGTCGTGCACGAAAAGCTGGGCTATCAAGTCCAGTTGGGCGAAACAGTGGACGCCGTTGTTCTGTCCTCTCAGCTCTTGGATCTTCCGCTTCCCAAGTATGACCCAAAAATACTGGCCGAATGTGTACAGCATTGCCTGGAGCAGTGCGGGAACCTTTTGAACAGCCATCAAACAGAATCTTTAAGTTGGACCACCCGCGTCCGAGATGCCGCGATGCCTGAAATTTATGAAAACCCGCATATCCAGGCCGTAGCAGCCCAATTGGGCGTCAGCGAACGCACCTTGCGGCGAAGGTTGTCCGAAGAAGGCACAAGTTTCCGCCAAATCCTCGTGGATGCACGATTAGCGGTCGCCCATGAGCTTCTGAAAACGACAAATTTGAATGTCTCTGCCGTGGCATGGCGATCTGGTTACGCCGAGCCGTCCAGTTTTGTCCGGGCCTTTTCAAGGAGCTTCGGTTATCCCCCCGGCGCGTTGACTGCGCAGCGTTCGTGAACCTGCGCAGCCTGTCTCAAATCCAGAGCCAGTGGTCAGTTTAACACTTTCCTCGCCTCGGCCAGTTCACTTTCGAGTTCAGCCACAATCTCGGCAAGCGGCTGAATACGCTCAATAAATCCAAGGCTCTGGCCCGCTGACAGGATACCCTGACGCACGTCGCCGGTCTCATAAGCCTTATACCCGATCTTGCCCGAAACCAGATGCATAATGTCCTGAATCGACATGTCCGGGTTCTCACGCTCAAGGTCTTGAAGGACCGATGTCGTTTCGTTCTGCAGCGACCGGACTGTGTTGCGCACCGAGTACATGGACAGCGCAGTGTCCCGCTCTGTCGCTTTGATCAGCGCCTGTTTGTATTCCGGGTCTGCCCAGATTTCTTCGGCCACCAAAAAGCGGGTGCCAATCACCACGCCCGAAGCACCCATTACGCGCGCCGCCAGAATTTGTTCACCGCCTCCAACTCCGCCGCCCAACAGCCAGGGAATGTGAATACGGCGCTTGGCCAACCCCGCGTTCACAAAACTGCCAACCATGTCGAGGCCGGGATGCCCACCGCATTCCGCGCCAACAATGGCCACCGCATCAACCCCCAGTTTCTGCGCGCTTTCTGCATGGCGCAGGCTTGGAACCTTATGCAAAACCCGTACTCCGGCCTGCTTCAGCATCGGCAAGAACGGCTCGGGACTGCGACCAGAAGTCTCTACAATATCAATGCCTTCGTCGATGATGATGCCGAAAACCTCTTCAGTCCTGTCCCCCGGCACCAACTTGGGCAGCATCGATACATTGACCCCAAAAGGATTGCCATCTGACAGATCGCGGCATTTTCTGATTTCAGCGCGCAGTTGCTCGGGCTCGGGGAAACTGGCCGCGGTTATGAAACCCAAGATACCTGCCCGCGCAGCGGCGGATACATAATCGGCATTTGCCAGCCACATCAGGCCACCTGCCACAATGGGGAGGCGGATACCAAACGCTCGTGTCAATTCGGTTTCCAACGGGCTGTCTATGACAGAGGATGACGCAGCCGCCACCGGGACCGATGCAAAATCCGGCCTGCGCTTTTCCTCGAATGCACGGATACCTTCCAACGCTTCATCGCCGCCCAAGGCAATAGACATCTGTCGGCGTTCGCGCAAAAGATGCGCGTCAAAAGCGTCCGTATCCGGAGCGGCAATCAAAGCCTTGATCGACTCCTGCGCCTGACGCGGACCTTTGGCAAACCTTTCGGCAAGTTCCAATGCCGCGTCCAGCGACGAGCCTGGCTCGACTACCTTATTGACCACGCCCAAGTCATGCAGACGCTCGCTCGGCACCGGTTGGCCGGTCAGACACATCTCGGTCGCCAACTGTCTTGGCAAGTTCATTGCCAGAAAGCCTGAGCCGCCGCCATCGGGAACCAGACCGGCATTTACATAGGCCAGCGTGAATTTAGCACCCGTTGCAGCGACGATCATATCACACGCAAAGGCCAACGAAGCACCGGCCCCTGCAGCGCCCCCCTCGACCGCAGCGATCACAGGCAACGGGCACGCGCGAACGGTGCGGATCATGCTGTGCAAATATTCGATCTGCGCTTCACGCTCGGGCAAAGTAAGCTCACGGCGGGTTTTGAGCATCCGAAGATCGCCACCGGCTGAGAAAAACTGCCCTGCTCCGGTGACCACCACGGCGCGCACGTCAGAGTTTGGCGCCGTCGCATTGCGCAGTGCCTCCTCTACCGGTTCGTAGACCGCCCGCGACAACACATTGCGGCGCGCGGGTTCATTGATGGTGACGATCAGTGTGTGACCACTGGTTTGGAACAGGACAGCATCGCTCATGGCTCAGGCCGCCATCACGCGTTGCAATTGCGCATAACGGTCACCCAACTGGTGGTCGATCATGGCCAGCCGCTTGGCATAGTGGGAACCCGGATATTCCCAGGTCATACCGATGCCCCCGTGGAGCTGGATGCTTTCCTCTGAAATCAGCGCACCGGTGCGACCGATCAGGTTCTTGGCCATCGCGATATATTTCCCGGCCTCGTCGCTTCCCAGCTTGCTCGCTGCCAGAATGGTAATCGATCGACATTGTTCGATCTCAATCGCCATATCCACCGCGCGATGCTGAAGGGCTTGGAAACTGGCAATGGGACGGCCGAACTGCTTACGCTGTTTCAGATAGTCCACCGTCAGGTCGACCAACACCTCCATCACACCAACCGCTTCGGCACACAGCGCCAAACGGCCTGCGTTCAGGGCGTCTTCGATGATGCCTGCTGCATTCTCACTCAGGCATTTGGCCGATGCACTATCAAGGATCAGTTCACCCGCGCCACCGCCGTCGATCATGGCGTAATCGATGGTTTCCGGCGCTTCGACCAGAAACAGGCCAATCCCTGCATCGGTACGCGCCGCAACCAAGGCGCCATCCGCACCGGGCAACCCGTACACAACAGATTTGCGGCCGTTCAGAACCCAGCCGCCGTCTGATTGGTCCGCGCTGGTACGGATCAGCGAAAGGCTATCCGCGTCAGGTTCAAAGACGGCCAACGACAGGCGCTTGGTGCCCGTGATGATTTGTTCGACCAGTTCCTCAGCCTCGCAATCGGCCGCAGCCCTGGCGCACATCAAAGCAGCCAGCATAGGTTCGGGGCAAAGACCCCGGCCCAACTCCTCGAACACGGTGGTGATGTCAAAACCCGCGCCGCCAAAACCGCCCTGCTCTTCCGAAACGAAAGCACCGATCAGGCCGAGTTCCGACAGTTCAGCCCATTTGTCCGGTGAATGAAACGGAGTCGCGTCTATCACACCGTTACGGGTGTCAAAGTCATAATGATCTGCCAGATAACGCCGCACGGTATCCGCCAGCATCTGACGGTCTTCTGTCAAATTGAAATCCATGGGTCAGCCTCCAAACAGGTCTTTGGCGATGATGTTGCGCTGAATCTCGTTCGATCCGCCAAAGATCGAAAGCTTGCGATGGTTGAAATAGTAGGCCGCAGCCCCTGCCGCGTCTTCCGGGACCGAAAGCGCATTCTCAGGCAAATCGCGCGCGGGGAAGGGCGCGGCAGACGCCCCAAGGGCCGACTTGATCAGGCTCTGAATTCGCTGGCGGATAACCGTGCCCTTGATCTTCAGCATCGAGCTTTGCATCCCCGGTGCAGCCCCTTCCTTGGCGGCCGACAGCATCCGCAGGTTCAGAACGCGCATGGCCTCAAGGTCGATCTCAACCTCGGCCATTTCGGCCGCAAACAACGGATCCTGTGTAAGCGGCTTTCCGCCCCGAACCAGTTTCTGAGACAGCATCTTGAGCTTTTCGAGATCCTTGCCCGACATTCCCACACCAGCGATGTTCGTCCGTTCATGGGTCAGAAGGTACTTGGCGATCGTCCAGCCTTTGTTCTCCTCTCCGACCAAGTTGGCCACCGGTACGCGCACATCGGTAAAGAACACCTCGTTCACCTCGTGGCCGCCATCCAGCAGTTTGATCGGACGCAGTTCGACGCCGGGCGTGTCCATGTCAACAAGGACAAAGCTAATGCCTTCCTGTGGCTTGCCCTCGGTCGAGGTGCGCACCAGACAGAAAATCTTGTTGGCGTGCTGGCCCAATGTGGTCCACGTTTTCTGACCGTTGATCACATACTCGTCGCCTTCCCGCACGGCACGGGTTTTCAGGCTGGCAAGGTCGGAACCCGCACCGGGCTCGGAATATCCCTGACACCACCAATCCGAGCCGTCGAGAATGCGCGGCAGAATCTCGGCCTTTTGCTCGTCAGAGCCGAACTTGATCAGGACCGGGCCCAACATGTTCAAGCCAAAGGGTACGATGCGCGGGGCATTCGCACGTGCACATTCTTCCTCGAAGATATGCCGCTCGACAGCGCCCCAACCGGGGCCGCCATATTCGGTCGGCCAGGTCACGGCCAACCAGCCACGCGCGTTCAGCCGCGCGTGCCAGTCTTCCATGTCTTCCTTGGTCAGGCCGTCTCCTTTGCGGCCCTTTTGCACGAGGTCTTCCGACAGGTTTTCGTCCAGAAAAGCACGGACTTCGGCGCGGAACGCCTCTGCCTCAGGAGTAAAACTCAGGTCCATTTTCAGGCTACCTTATTCAGATCGTTGAAAGTTTTTCCGGTATCGGCCAGTTCACGCAGCAGCGTTGGCACTTTCCAGTAGTAGGGATCTTCCTTGGCGTATTGCTCAATGCGTGAGACCAGAACGTCCAATCCGGTGATATCAGCATATTGCAACGGACCACCCCATTGGCGCGGGAAGCCATAGCCGAACAGGAACACCGCATCCACGTCGATTGGGCGCAGGGCGATTTTGTCCTCGACCACGCGCGCGGCCTCGGTCACCATTGCCGCCATGTAGCGATCCACGATTTCCTTATCGGTGAAGTCTTGGGCCGTGATACTCTTGGCGTCGCGTTCTGCCTGCGCGTACTCGGCCACAGCAGGGTTCACACTGCGGTCTTTACCGTCATAGACATAAAATCCCTTCCCGGACTTTCTGCCAAACCAGCCTTGTTCGCAAATCCGGTCAGCAATCTCGACATAGCGTTCCTCGGACGGACGGAATTCGGCCTGACGCTTGCGCGTCGCCCAGCCGATATCCTGTCCTGCCAGATCGGACACCGCAAACGGCCCCATGGCGAACCCGAAATCCTCAAGGGCCGCGTCGATTTGTTCAAACGGAGCACCGTCGAGCTGCATATAGGCCGAAGACTTGCGGTAATGGGCGAGTATCCGATTGCCTATGAAGCCGTCGCAAACGCCGGACCGCACGGCAATCTTGCGCAGTTTCTTGGCCAGCTTGAAACAGGTGGCGACGATCTCGGGCGCGGTATCCTTGCCCACAACCACTTCAAGCAGCCGCATGACATGGGCGGGCGAAAAGAAATGCAGGCCAATCACGTCCTGAGGGCGACTGGTGCTGGCTGCAATTTCGTTCACATCCAGATAAGAGGTGTTGGAGGCCAGAATTGCACCCGGTTTACAAATCTGATCCAGCTTGCCGAACACCTCGCGCTTGACATCCAAGGACTCGAACACGGCTTCGATCACCACATCGGCACCCGCCAGCGCCGCCATATCGGTGGTGCAGGTCAGCGCCTCAAGTGCAGCGTCGCGTTTTGCGTCAGACAGCTTGCCGCGCTTGACCGCACCGTCGAGGTTTTTGGCGATCGTGTCGCGGGCAAAAGCCACGCGCTCTTCTTCCATTTCGATCAGAGTGACGGGCATACCAGCCAACAGCATCGCCGTCGCGATCCCCGATCCCATCGTGCCACCACCGATCACACCGCCGGTTTCCAAATCGCGTGCCTCTGCCTGGGCTTCGGGTATATGAGCCACCGCACGTTCCGCAAAGAAGGCGTGTTTCAGACCCTTGTGCGCATCACTTTTCATGGCCTCCATGAACAAGTTGCGTTCCGCCTGCAGTCCCTCGGCCAACGGCAAGTCGCACGCCTCGGCCGCTTTTAGTGCGCGTTTGGCAACCTCACCCTTGGCTTTTGCGCGGAATACTTCCAGATCCTCGGCCGTAATCCGATTGTTCAAATCTGCGGTCACGCGCGTTTGCAGCGTCCCATCAAGTACACTTTGCCCAGCAGCCAAAGCTACGGCTTCGGGGACACCATCCTGAAGATCATCTAGAAGACCGGCCTCCAGAGCGGCCTCGGCCGAGATCGGCTTGCCCGAAGTGATCATCGTCAGTGCGGTCTTGCCATCAACAAGACGTGGCAGGCGCTGCGTGCCACCAGCGCCGGGCAGAAGGCCCAGGTTGACCTCTGGCAAGCCCAGTTTCAAACCCTTGATCCCAACCCGCGCCTGGCAGCTTAGTGCGATCTCAAGACCACCGCCCAATGTCGAGCCGTGCAAAACGCAGACGATAGGCTTGGCGCTGGCTTCAAGAATTTCGCACACTTCAGGCAGAACCGGTTGTTTGGGAGGTTTTCCAAACTCGCGAATATCGGCCCCGGCCACAAATGTCCGGCCCGCCGCATACAGCGCGATGACCTTTACCGAGTCGTCCCCGGCAAGTTCCTGCACCGCATTTGCCAGCCCGATGCGTACATCATACCCCGCGGCATTGACCGGCGAGTTGTCGATTTTGACAAGGGCAACCTCGCCCTCCTTGCGAATTTCGACCGCAGCCATGAAAGTCTCCTGTCTCTTGATTACATATGCCCAAGGCTGAGCCTGAGCGTCTGCACTGTGTCGCGCAGCCTTGGCGCAACGGTTGTTTCCAATTTTTCGGCGTCCAGATTGGATTCATTTGCACCGCACAAAAACGCAAAAGGTTGTGCCCCCGGACCAGTTTGGAAGGGCACGGCGCACGCATTGACGCCACTGTTCCAGCCACCGAACGAAGTCACGTAACCCATCGTTTCCAGTTGATCGCGATCTGCGCGGGCCTGATCTGTCTTGGTGCTCTGGGCCGGGTCCGCAGCTAGGATCGCCCGGCCCGCCGCACTTTGCTCCATCGGGATACGGTGCCCCTCGCTCAGCCAAAGCGAGGAAGCGTTTCGGGGTCGCCAGCAGCGTGTAAGCATCACCGCATCGTCATTGCGCATGGTCAGTG
Organism: Ruegeria sp. BB6; assembly: GCF_056539385.1. Lineage (NCBI taxonomy): Bacteria > Pseudomonadati > Pseudomonadota > Alphaproteobacteria > Rhodobacterales > Roseobacteraceae > Ruegeria > Ruegeria sp. BB6. The sequence continues at coordinate 315,262 of NZ_JBQFUW010000004.1, read as the reverse complement.
CAACCAACACACCGGTTTCGTCAGCCAATTGCTGCATAACGTTCTCGGCCATCGGCAAGAAGGACAGAGCAGCACGCGCCGTATACCCCAACGCCATGACCGAGGGGCCAAGGCGGTAAGTCTCTGACGGGTGCAACTGCTCAAGGAATCCCAGCGAAGCCAACGTAAAAGTCATCCGGGCCACAGTAGACGGAGGCATATCCGTGCGCCGCGCCAGTTCGCGGTTTCCCAACGACTGATCGTCAGGCTTGAACGCCTGCATAATGCGCAAACCCTTGGCAAGGGTTGAAGCAAACCGGCGATCACGTTCAGCGTCTGACATTCGGCAACCCTTCCAGTGACTTAAGCCACACGCTCCAGAATCAGCGCGATCCCCTGCCCGACACCGATGCACATGGACAAACACGCGTAGCGCCCGCCAGTTTCCTCAAGATGACGCATAGCGGTCAGAACGATCCGCGCACCCGACGCACCCAAAGGATGGCCAACTGCAATCGCGCCCCCATTGGGGTTGAGGCGGCTGTCGGACGGGTCAAGCTGCAGATGCTGACAGCAGGCCAGAACCTGCGCGGCAAATGCCTCATTGATCTCGATCAGGTCCATGTCTTCCATGGTCAGGCCCGCTCGCTCGAGCGCCTTGGGTACCGCAAAGGCCGGACCAATCCCCATGACCCGTGGCGGCACACCAGCAACGGCCCCTGCCACGATCCGCGCCCGAGGCGCAGCCCGGTCTGTCTTGGCGCCGATCATCAGCATCGCAGCGCCGTCGTTAACCCCCGAAGCGTTGGCCGCAGTGGTCACGCCGCCCGGAAACACGGTCCGCAAGGCGGCCATCTTGTCCAATTTCACATCCGGGCGCGGATGCTCGTCCTGCGTCACCTCATGGGTCGCACCCTTGCGCCCCTTGATCGTGATCGGAGTAATCTCTGCGTCAAAGAAACCGCGGTCACGGGCCGCTTCAAACCGAACCTGCGAGTCATAGCCGAACTGATCCGACGCCTCGCGGGTGATCTGATACTCTTCGGCGAGATTGTCGGCGGTCTGCGGCATGGGGTATTCGCCATGCATCTCAGCAATGCGCGGGTTGGGAAAGCGGGCTCCAATCGCGCTGTCGAATATCTGCGCCTGCCGAGCATAGGCGGTTTCCGATTTGGCAATGGTAAAGGGTGCGCGGGTCATGCTTTCGACGCCACCAGCCACAAAAAGCGGAGCCTCACCCACGGTCACGGCACGCGCAGCATCTAAAGCCGCCGACATCCCGGACCCGCACAAGCGGTTGACCGTCAGCCCACCGACTTCGACAGGCAATCCGGCCAGCAGAGCAGCGTACCGGGCAACGTTGCGGCTGTCTTCCCCGGATTGGCAGACATTGCCCAGAATGACATCTTCGATCTCGGATGCGTCAAACTCACTGCGTTCGACCAATGCCTCAAGAACCTGCGCGGCCAGATCATCGGGACGCACCGAAGCCAACGTCCCGCCATGGCGACCAAATGGGCTTCTCACCCCGTCATAAATATACGCGTCAAGCATCCTCACCCTCATTGTCCAGTTGTGCCAGCTCGTCGGCAAAGGTCTCGACGAGTTTGTGTTTAAGAATTTTACCCGTCGCTGCGTGTGGCAGCGCGTCGACGATTACGATGTGACGCGGTATCTTGTACCGAACGAGCGCTTTGCCCAGAAACGCCCTCAACTCGTCAGCCGAAGCAGGTGCCCGCAGCGAAACAAAGGCCAGAACGTCTTCGTTTCCGTCTCGCGCGCGCCCAACTACGGCGGCCTGCGTAACTGAGGGATGAGCATTAAGAGCGGCTTCAATCTCGGGCGGATAAACGTTGAAGCCCGAGTGAATGATCAGCTCCTTGCAACGTCCAACGATATATATCGACCCGTCAGGGGCAATACGCGCAAGATCGCCTGTGCGAAAAAAACCATCATCCGTAAACGCTGCCGCAGTAGCTTCGGGGTTGCGGTAGTAGCCCTTTGTGATGTTCTTTCCGCGCAGCAACATCTCGCCCACGCCATCAGGCTCGACGTTGTCCAGCTTGGCCTCAACCCCCGGCAAGGCAGGCCCAACCGTATCATCCTCAGGCGGGTTTTCGATCAGGGTGGTTGCAACACCGGGGGACGCTTCGGTCAAACCATAGCCGTTATGGATCGGTTGCCCGAATATCCGCTCGACCCGTCGCTTCCAGCTCAGGTCCAGGGGCGAGCCACCGGAAGACATGTATCGCAACGAAGTCTCAAGTGAATCGATGTTGTTGTCCTTGCAATACTTCAGGATCAACGCAAACATCTGCGGCACACCCGAGAACATCGTCGCCCCGTCCTGTATGCCCTCGATCACACGAGCGGGATCAAATCTGGACTGAAACCGCAAGCTGCCGCCAGCCAGAAACGTGGTCAGAATGATCGAGCAAAAGCCGAAAATATGCGTGCCGGGCAATACGGCAAGCGCCTGATCCGCCGACGTCGCGTGCCGCCGCTGCATCGAGGCGTTGGCGGCGAAAATCAAGTTCTCTTGAGACAGCATTACGCCCTTTGGCGCTCCGCTGGTTCCAGATGTATAGAGAACGGCGGCGACCTGCCCAGCGTCGCTATGTGTGGGCTCTACACCTGTGTCCCGCAGTGGCGAGACAACCAGCCTGCCGCACAACAGCCGCCCCAGCGATCCAGCCCCCAGTCTGTCCGCATGGGCCTTTGCCGCGCCCGAAACATCTGATGTGCAAACCACACAGCGCGCACCGGAATGTTCGACGACAGCGTCAACTTCCTGCTCTGTCGCGCGTGCGTTGAGGGGCACAATCCAGGCATCAAGCGAACTGAGCGCCAGAAGAACCGAAGCGTAAGTTGCGCAGTTCTCGGCCAACACCACAACCCGGTCACCTGGGCGCACACCGTAAGATCGCAGCATCCCGGACGCAGTCCGAACAGCGCCAACCAGATCACCATAGCTGATCCGCGCGCCATCATGATCAATGACGGCCAAGGTCGACGGGTCCTTGTCTTCGATAAGTTGGTGGATTCGGCGCAATGCATTCTCCTCAGATGCTGCGCAGCCGTTCTACCGTTCGCGCTAGTGTAAGTCAACATGCGGATAAGTGTTCCGCTATGCGGAACGATATACACCGGCAACTTCCGCCGCCGGTGCGTTTTCCAGGCAGAGTTTCTGATCAGAAGATTTCAAACAAACCCGCTGCGCCCATGCCCCCACCGATGCACATTGTGGCGACGGCATATTTGGCATTCCGGCGTTTACCCTCGATCAGCAGGTGGCCGGCCATTCGCGCTCCGGTCATGCCAAACGGGTGACCAATCGAGATCGAACCGCCGTTGACGTTGCAGATCTCTGGATCAATTCCCAACGTCTCTCGGCAATACAGCGCTTGCGAGGCGAATGCCTCATTCAGCTCCCAAAGATCGACATCCTCGACCTTGAGGCCGTGGCGTTTTAGCAGGCGTGGCACGGCAAAGACCGGACCGATACCCATTTCATCAGGCTCGCACCCTGCAATGGCAAACCCTTTGAACGCGCCCAGAGGCTCCAGTCCTTCCCGCTCGGCAACCTCCGAGTCGACGACCACACAGGCCGACGACCCATCAGAAAGCTGCGAAGCGTTGCCGGCGGTTACGAACTGATCCGCGCCACGGACCGGTTCCAGTCCCGCCAGACCTTCGAGCGTGGTATTCGGTCGGTTGCAGTCATCGCGGGAAATGGTGACGGCCATTTCAGAGATTTCACCGGACTCCTTGTCCTTTACCAACTGCACAGTGTCCATTGGCACAATCTCGTCGTCGAACTTGCCAGCAACCTGCGCGGCGGCGGTACGTTTCTGGCTTTCCAATGCCAGTTTGTCTTGCGCCTCGCGAGTGACACCATAGCGGGCCGCTACAATATCGGCAGTTTCGATCATGGTCAGATAGACGTCGGGCTTATGTTCCAGCAACCACGGATCGCGGTCGTGCGACCCTGGCTTCTGATTGCGGAGCGAAATCGACTCGACCCCGCCCGCAATCGCCGCTGGCACGCCATCCTGAACAACGGCATGAGACGCCATCGCGATCGCCTGCAGCCCGGACGAGCAGAACCTGTTGATGGTCGCGGCCCCGACCGTCACCGGCAGGCCAGCCCGCAACACCGATTGCCGAGCGATATTGCCACCCGTCGCCCCTTCGGGGAACCCGCAGCCGATAAAGGAATCCTCGATCAGCGCAGGGTCCACTTTGGACCGCTCAACCGCATGCTTCACCGAATGACCCATCAGGGTGGCGCCATGGGTGTTGTTGAATCCACCGCGAAACGATTTGGCCAGCCCGGTTCGAGCTGTTGAAACGAGAACGGCTTGTTTCATGAAGGTCACTCCCTTGTCTGTGACGGTCTATTTGAACACAGGTTTGCGCTTTTCTTTCATCGCCGTAATTGCCTCGGCGAACTCGTCGCCGGTGAAACGGGTTTGAAAATCGCTCATTTCTTCGGCCATGCGGTCCGCAACAGTGCCGTGTAGCGGCCTACGCAAAAAAGCCTTGGTCTGAGCCAATGCCTGCGGAGCCTGACGCGCCAAGGCGGCAACAACCTTCTCCACTGTCGGCTCTAGCTCATCCGCATCTAGGACCAGATTGACCAGCCCCACGGACAAAGCGTCATCCGCGCCGAACATGCCGCCCAGATACAACAGTTCCGCGGCCTTGGCGTGACCCATCAAACGAGGCAGCAAATAGGTCGATCCAGCCTCGGGGATCAGGCCCAGGCTGACAAAAGGCAACATGAACTTGGCGTCCTTGGATGCATAAACCAAATCACAGTGCAGCAGAACAGTCGTGCCAATGGCAATCGCCGGGCCTTCGACCTGCGCGACAATGGGCTTTGGAAATGCCTCTAGCTTGCTCAGGAAATGAGTGCCGACAGGGTTTTCACCGGCAACTGTTTCTCCGAACTCGGCCATGACATTGCCAGAGGTGAACGCACCTTCGGCCCCGCGCAGCCAAACGACCCGTATTTCAGGGTCAGCCGCAGCAGCGTCCATGGCGTCATTCAGCGCCTCGAACATGCCCTTGGTAATGGCGTTTTTCGTGCGCGGCGAACTCAGCGTCAGCCGCAGCACAGCGCCCATCTGTTCCGAAATTATCTGGGGGGTGTCTGAGGTACTCATGTCTTACTTTCCATTATGGGTGACGGTGCCAGAGTGTCGACCTGCCTTGGGACCAAGCGCGACACATCGGGAACCTTGAAAACGCCAACCTGTTGACGCCTTGGGGGGTCGCATTACCGGGCTGACCCGCGATCATAAGGCGCGTGCAGAGCGGCCTGAACATCCAACAGATGTCCGCGTGACAGCGACCTTCACCGCATTGAACCCTTGCCGCAAAGACGTCGCCCAAGCATTCAGCCTGCTGTAGTCTGGCTGAGGATCGCTTCTTCTACCTGACCCAAGCGTTCCTTTCCAAAAAACAACTCGTCTCCAACAAAAAACGAAGGGATGCCGAACACGCCCCGCTCTACCGCAGCCGAAGTGTTGTCGATCAGTCGCTTCTTGGCGTCAGGCTCACCTGCGCGCGCAAGCCATCGCGCTCCATCCAGACCGGCCGCGTTCATCGCTTCTACGAACACGTCCGGGTCATCCATCTTTAGACCCTGCTCCCACATCGCCTTCATACCGGCCCTGATGTATTCTTCATGCGCTCCGTCAATCTCGGCCGCCGCTGCGCCACGCATCAACAAAAGCGAGTTTACGGGGAAATGCGGGTTCATCTTGAAACGGGTCAGGTCGTGTTTTCGTATGAACCGTTCATTCTCAAGCTGATCATACTGCATCTTGCCTTTGACATTGGCAAAAGCCATAAATGGCGGCTGGTTGCCGGTGGCCTTGAAAATGCCGCCCAGCAAGCACGGGATGTAATTGAACTTCGCGCCGGTGCGCGCTTCGATCCAGCTGATGGCCTGATCAACCAGATAGGCATTGGGGCTGGCCAGATCATAAATGAAATCAACCTTTGGCGACATGAATGGCTCCTCTCACCATTTTTCTTTCCAGGGACGCATATCCAGTTCATGCGTCCACGCGGTGCGGGGTTGCTTGTGCAACATCACATAGTTCTGAGCGATGTGCTCAGGGTTCAAAATCTGATCGCTGTCTCGCAGCTGATCGACATTGGGCATCACCGCACGGACGAATTCACTGTCGATCATCCCATCGATGATCGCGTGGGCAACATGAATGTTCTTCGGCCCCAGCTCGCGCGCCATGGATTGCGCCATCGCCCGCAAACCATGCTTGGCCGCGGAAAACGCCGAGAACCCGGCACCGCCGCGCATGCTGGCTGTTGCCCCGGTGAAAATGATGGTGCCGCGCTCTCGCTGCTGCATTCTGGCGGCGACCTCATGACCCATCAGGAAACCGGCGTAGCAATTAGTAGCCCAAACATCGCGAAAAAGCTGCGGAGAGGTTTTGGTGATGCCAGAGTTCACGTTTGCCCCAACATTGAAGACCGCCACTTCAATCGGGCCTACTTCAGTTTCGACGCGCTCGATCAGCTCTTTCATTTCAGTCTCGTCCCGCGCATTCGCGGGAAAGGCCACTGCCTTGTGGCCCTCGCTGCGGATCGAAGATGCCAACTCCTCCAACGCGTCGGCGTGGTTCTGGCGCCGGACCACACAAGCGGTCAGCCCTTCGCGCGCAAAGGCACGCGCAACGGCCGCTCCTGTGACCACACCAGCCCCAATCACAAGACAGGCTCCGTTGGAGTTATTCATCGGCATTCTCTTTTTATAAAACCTGAGGCGGAAACAGTCAGGCGACCTTAGTGATGCGGCAAGGCAAGCCCCGGAAATGCGGGATGCCCTGTTCACGGTCCAGAAACTCTGGCTCGTCCGAGCAGAGCTGCGCGTCGGCCAAGGTCCAGGCGCTGTTCAGGCCGCCGGATTTGCCGACCTCTTCAGGCAGCCACCAACCATGGGGGACACGCACCAGACCCTGCGGAACCTTCTGCTTCAGCGTTACTTTCATTGTAACCGAGCCATGGGTCGTCGCAGCCTCGACCATGTCACCCTCGTCCACACCATGTTCGGCCGCATCTTTCGGATGCATGAAAATCAGCGGCTCGGGCGAGAACTTGCGCAGACCTTCGATATGGCGCTGGCCAGTCTGGAAGAACGGGCTTTCGCGAACACCGGTGAACAGGCGCAGAGGATAGTCTTTTCCTTCTTCCGGTTCTTCGCGCCAGTAGGGTAGCGGATCGAACCCGAAATCCCTGAGCGTCTCCGAATAAAGTTCAACCTTGCCCGAGGGGGTGGCAAAGCCGGTTTGTTCGTATTTGCGGAATTGCAGTTTCTCCAAATGCACGGGGTTGGACTCGGACATCTCGTCAAAGCTCATGCCCATGGGGGCCACGCGGTAGTCCAACAGGTCTTTCAGCGTCTCCCACGGGAAATGTTCACCCAGATCGAAACGGATCGCCAGATCGCGCCAGAACTCGTAGACATTGCGCGCCTCGCCGCGCGGTTCGACCGCCTTTTGCGACGTGCGGAAGATGCTGCTCCAGCCCAGGCCATCAGACAACGCTTCGCGCTCGGTCCAGGCATCGCCGGGCAGGATGTAATCGGCCAGCTCTGCCGAGGGGGTCATCACGTGCTCCATTGAGACGATCAGATCCTGATTCATCATCGCCTTATGGATCATCTGCATGTTGGCGTAGGACAGCAGCGGATTGTTCCCCAGAACAAAGAACGCCTTGACCGGGTACGGGTCACCATGCGCCATCGCCCGGAACAGGGCCGAGGGGTTGGCCATGTAGCACCCCGTAAGCTGGTTGGCGTATTCATACCCCCAGACTTTTTCCGCCGGGGCGTTATAGGGGGCCATGCCGCGATAGGTGAAAACCGGGTGTTGATCCGCGCCAAGCTGCTTGTCCTTCTGCGCCTGCGGCAGCGCCTCGTGCATTTCCAGAACCGAGTCGTGGATGATCTTGGGGTGGAACCCGTGCAGCACATCGCCGCCCGGCACGTCCAGATGTCCGCACAACGCCCGCAGCATCCCCTGCAGACGAATGGCCGAGGTCGAGTTGCGCTGCTGATCCGTAATGGGCGACCACGGAATGACCGAGGGTCCATTGGTTGCGTACACCCGCGCGGCCTTGGCGATCAGCTCACGGTCGACGCCGGTGATCTGCTCAACCCGTTCCAGCGGGAATTCATCGACCCGTTCGCGCAGCTCGTCAAAACCAATGGTCCAGTTTTCCACGAACTCCTTGTCGTACAGTCCTTCGTCCAGAATGACCTTGAGCCAGCCGAACATCATCGCCGCATCGGTGCCTGCCTTCAACGGCAGCCAGATATCGGCCATGTCGGTATTGGGAGTCTGTCGCGGATCGCAAACGATCAGCTTGGCCCCACGTTCACGAGCGCGCATGATCTGGTTGTAGATCGGCGTCCAGGAATGCGGGCCGGGGCTGTGGCAGAACAGCACGATACATTCGGTCTTGGTCAGATCGGCATAAGGATACCAGCCATAAACCATACGGTTCACCGCCGCCGTATTGCCTGCGCACAGCGCCACGCCTGAAATCCAGTTGGGCGAGCCCACAAGGTTCATGAACCGCCGAGACATACCATTGTCGGACTGCGTGTTCCAACTGCTGGTGGACACAGCAAATGATTCGGGGCCGTGGGTGTCGATAACGGTTTTCAGACGGCTGGCGATATCTGCCATGGCGTCTTCCCACGACACCTGCTCCCACTGGCCGGAACCCCGCTCGCCCACTCGTTTCAGAGGGTGCAGAATACGGCTGGAATGCGCAAAACCTTCAGGTGCATGCACACCCTTCATGCAGATATTGCCCCGCCATTTGCGGTTGTCCAGCGCTTTGACCCGCTTGACCTGCTGGTCTTCGACCTCGACGTCAACGTGGCAGTAAATGTCACATGACGCACATAGAACGCGCTTGCCCTGCATGGGGATTCCTCCGGCTAATTACTATAATTTTTATAGGGCCCGAGATTGGAAACTGTCAACGCGTATGCGGCCGCCAGATCGTTACGTCACACCAGCACAATCCCGCTCAGACTGAAACCGCTCGGACAATATCGACTTGGTCGTATGAGTCGAAACCGGTTCACCACACGTTTCGCAAACCAGCTTTGCTTTCATTTCGTGGCCCTTGCCCCTGTGAATGTTCATCAGCGGCAAATCTTCATCGGGTGCCGTGTTGCACCAGTCATCGCCCCACTGCTTCAACATGATAAGCGCAGGCCACAACGCCTGACCTTTCTCGGTAAGAGAATAGTCTTTGACCCCGTCGGACCCGGGGTGAGAAATGATTCCTTCTTCCTCAAGCTTGCGCAATCGAAGGGTCAACGACCGGGGCGACATGCCTGTCTGCTTTTGCAAGCTGGTAAAACGCCGGTTGCCCAGAAACAGTTCACGCAGGATGATGAAAGTCCAACTGTCGACAATCTGCGCGCTGGCTCGCGCAATGGAACAATGTTTTCCAGCTAGGTCACTGCGTTTCATACTGGGCCTGTTGATTTTGATTACACATCTGCTCGGCGGATCGGAGCTATTTTCACACCCAGAGGTTAACTTTGCGCGGCCTTTGCCGCAACCGGTCGGCAATTCGCAACAGGGGCTGACACCCCATGTCACCTGCAAAACGGGCAGCCATAATTGCGAGCAAGCAATCCGATTGCCTTCTCTGACGCTCTGTGTCTAGATTTTGCGCATCAATTCCGAACACAACTCGGCGTCACCTTTTTCAAGGGCTTTGAAAATCTTTTTGTGGGCGGCGTGCGATGTCTTTGAACGCTCCGCATCCGAGAAATAGAGCAGGCGCTTTTCCCGCGTGAATTCGTAAAACCAGTTCACCACGCGCAGCAACAGCGAATTCCGACTGCACGCGACGATCGCTTTGTGAAAATCTTCGTCTTCAAAATTGATCGGCTTGCCTTCCGCAATGCGCGTCTCAGTATCGGCCAGGATTTTTCGGATCACGTCCAAGTCTTCTTCCGTGCGCCGCTCTGCCGCTATTTGCGCCGCCTTCACTTCCAGAATACTACGAACTTCGCCCGCTTCTTCGGCTTGTTTCAGGTTGAGCCCAAGACCGGCATTTACCTCGATCACCAAAGTATCAATGCTGCTGTCGGCACCAAGATCCCTAAGGAAAATCCCGGCCTGCGGACGCCTTTCAACCACCCTCAGCGCTTCCAGCGCTGTGAAGGCTTCGCGCACGGCAGAGCGGGTCGTCCCGAATTTTTCAGCAAATTCACGTTCCGAAAAAAGACGCTCGCCGCTTTCAAAATGACGCTCGCGAATGAATTTCAGAATCTCGCCCTGAAGAAGCGTTGAAGAAGATGCCATTTCATACCTCGATCTACCTAACTCGTTTGGCAGCCATGTGTTTTCTTGTCCATCAAATTGGCACTACCACAATACGTAGGCGCGACCGAACACATTGCACGGTGGAATCCCAAAAAGTTCGCCCCCTCAATCAAGTGCACAGATCGGGCGACAAGCGAACACGCGTATCAACAACTTTCCACCCAAGGGGTTCCCGCATGGCGTTCCATACGGCAAGCTGGGAACTAGGGTTGATCTGGACAACAGCACACAGGGGCATCAATGCGGCTGATTAGGATCTGTTTAGGTGCAGCGGCGATGATTTTTGTCGTCGTTTTCGCGTTGAAGCTGGCCTTCCCTTTGCCAGATTCAAACTTCTCTGCAGCGACGCAAAAACAGGATCCGGACTGGACCGGACCTTTGGGCGCCACGATACAGAATGCCCTGAATCGCAACCCCGGGCTGGATGGCGTTCGCCCTCTGGGGAATGGCCGGGCAGCTTTCGCGGCTCGGGCGATCCTGGCTCGTGAAGCCGTGTCGTCGATCGACGCACAGTATTACATCTGGCAGGATGATGTCACCGGGTTGATGCTTCTTGACGAGCTCATGTCAGCAGCCGAACGCGGTGTGCGCGTCAGGTTGCTGGTCGACGACAACGGTATCTCCGGGCTTGATGGCTTACTGGCGGAACTGGATGCGATGCCCACGGCAAGCGTTCGGATTTTCAATCCTTTCACTCTCAGAAAACCCAAGCTGCTGTCCTACGCCTTTGATTTTTCGCGCTTGAACCGGCGTATGCACAACAAGTCCATGACCGTAGACGGCGTCGTCACGATCATCGGTGGCCGCAACATCGGGGACATCTACTTCGACTACGGGGCTGGCACTCATTATTTGGATGTAGACGCGATAGCCATCGGACCAATTGTCGAGGAGGTTTCCAGATCCTTCGACGATTATTGGAACAGTGACTCATCCTATGATGCGCAACTTTTTCTACCTTACTCGGATGAAAAACAACTTCGATCCCTCGCCGAAGCTGCCCGCCAATCGGCGCTTGGCGCAGGCTATCAAAAAGCGATCAGAGACAATGAGCTTGCCGATCAGATAGCCGCGCGCAATCTGAAATTCGAGTGGAGCGAAGTCACCCTGTTCGTTGACGATCCCGCCAAAGGTCTGGGCAACGTCAAAGCCGAAGACCTGATCGTCGAGCAACTGATTGGGTTCGCAAACGAGTCCCGTCAATCATTGGACCTTGTTTCAGCGTATTTCATTCCCGGCGAAAGGGGTGCCGACGTTCTGGAAGGGCTGGCCCGATCCGGAGTGCAGGTCCGGGTTTTGACCAACTCGTTGGACGCGACCGATGTGATGCCGGTTCATGCAGCCTATATGGGGTACAGGGACTCACTGCTGGCAAGCGGTGTCGAACTGTTCGAGCTGCGTGCGCTGCGCAGGGAACAGCGTGACAGGACTCTGCCCGAGATACTTGCGGGGTCCGCATCGGGATTGCATGCAAAAGTATTTGGGTCCGACGGCGAACGTATTTTCATCGGGTCCTACAACCTGGATCCCAGATCAGCACGCCTGAATACGGAAATGGGCCTGATGATCGAAAGCCCTGCAATCGCGGCATCTCTGGCTTCGCAGATGGACAGGCCGGACATTTCATACCGCGTTGAACTCAACGGCGACGGCAAGATGATCTGGGTTCAAGAAGAGAATGACGGGTCGAAAGTCATTCACGAAACAGACCCGGAAACAAGCAGATTTCAACGCGCTCTGGCGGCAGTCGTCAGGTGGCTGCCCGTCGAGTGGATGCTCTGAGCGGATAGACGCACAGGTCAGAAGCCGTGCAAGAGGGTTTCCAACCTCTTCTTCAACCCGAACGCACTAAGGGCAAAGCGCGGAGGCACCGGCGGCCGCGCCTGACCTGATCAAATGTCCAGAGTGTTCTCTTTTTCCCACCGACTAAAGTGGCTGACGAACGAATTCCATTCCTGATGCTTCATCTTGAGAAACGCGGTCGAGAACTCCTCGCCCATCATCGTTTTCAACTCGGAATCCTTGTCATAGGCGCGCAGGCCGTCCAGCATATTGAGCGGCAGCTTCGGAGCATCCGTAACCGTGTGCCCTTCGGCATACATATCGATATCGTATCGCTGGCCCGGATCGGCCTTGGTTCGTATTCCGGACAGACCAGCCGCGATAATCACCGCCTGTAGCAAATAGGGGTTTGCAGCCCCGTCCGCCAAGCGCAGCTCGAACCGGCCGGGGCCCGGTACGCGAACCATGTGGGTCCGGTTATTGCCGGTCCACGTCACGGTATTGGGAGCCCACGTTGCTCCGGACATGGTGCGCGGAGCGTTGATCCGTTTGTAGCTGTTGACGGTCGGGTTGGTGATCGCGGCAAGCGCGCTGGCGTGTTTCATGATCCCGCCAAGGAAATGCTTGCCCTTTTCACCAAGCCCGACTTCTCCGGTCGGGCCGTCCCCTGCGCCCGCAAAGACGTTGGTCTTCGCCTCCGCGCCCGGTGCATCCCAGACCGAGATATGGGCATGGCAGCCATTCCCTGTCAGCCCCTCGATCGGCTTTGGCATGAAGGTTGCGCGAAAGCCGTGTTTTTCCGCGACTGATTTGGTCATGAACTTGAAAAAGGAATGTTTGTCAGCCGTTCTCAGGACATCATCAAATTCCCAGTTCATTTCAAACTGGCCGTTGGCATCCTCGTGATCGTTCTGATACGGCCCCCAGCCAAGTTCCAGCATGTAATCACAAATCTCACGAACCACGTCATAGCGGCGCATCACCGCCTGCTGGTCGTAACAGGGCTTTTCAGCCGTGTCGTATGGGTCGCTGATCTGGTCGCCGTCCGGTGTCAGCAGAAAGAACTCGGCCTCGATCCCGGTTTTCACATGCAAACCTTCGGCAGCAGCTTCGTCGATCAGGCGGCGCAGCACGTTGCGGGGGGCTTGCGCCACATCGTCGCCCTCCATCACGCAGTTCGCGGCAACCCAGGCGACCTCGGGCTTCCACGGCAACTGAATAACCGAAGACGGATCGGGCACCGCCAGCATGTCAGGATGCGCAGGGGTCATATCCAGCCAAGTGGCAAACCCGGCAAACCCTGCGCCTTCTTCCTGCATCTCGGCGATCGCCTGCGCCGGCACCAGTTTCGCGCGTTGTCCACCGAACAGGTCAGTGAACGAAATCATGAAGTACTTTATGCCTTTTTCCTTGGCGAAAGCAGCCAGATCAGTCGTCATGCTCAGCTTTCCTTTCCCTGTTGCTTGAGTACAAAAAGCGCAGCCCCCATAGGGACCGCGCGTCTAGTGTTCAGAACCCTGCTTTGCCCGGATACCAGTCCGTTCCCGCAAGAGGCACCTTGGCCATCGCCGCAGCCTCCATAGTCAGGGCGCACAAATCCTCGGGCTCGAGATTGTGCAGGTGATTGTGACCGCAGGCGCGGGCAATGGTCTGCGCCTCAAGCGTCATCACCTTGAGGTAATTGCGCAACCGCCGACCGGCATCGACCGGATCAAGACGCGCGGCAAGTTCTGGGTCTTGCGTGGTGATGCCGGCGGGATCCTGCCCTTCGTGCCAGTCGTCATAAGCTCCGGTAGTGGTCCCCAGTTTCTGATATTCGGATTCCCATTTCGGGTCGTTGTCTCCGATCGCAATCAGCGCGGCGGTGCCAATGGCAACCGCATCCGCCCCCAACGCCATCGCCTTGGCCACATCAGCGCCGGTACGGATTCCCCCCGAGATCACCAGTTGCACCTCACGATGAACCCCTAAATCCTGCAACGCTTGGACTGCGGGCCGGATACAGGCCAATGTCGGAATTCCTACATGTTCGATAAACACGTCCTGCGTTGCTGCGGTGCCGCCTTGCATACCGTCCATGACGACAACATCGGCACCGGCTTTCACCGCGAGTGCAGTGTCATAATACGGGCGTGTCGCTCCGACTTTGACATAGATCGGCACTTGCCAGCCCGTGATTTCACGCAGTTCGAGGATTTTGATCTCCAGATCGTCCGGACCGGTCCAATCCGGGTGACGACAGGCCGAGCGTTGATCGATGCCCTTGGGCAAAGTGCGCATTTCAGCCACGCGGTCACTGATCTTTTGGCCCAGCAGCATCCCTCCTCCGCCGGGTTTCGCGCCCTGCCCCACAACGATCTCGATCGCGTCTGCTTTGCGCAAGTCGTCCGGGTTCATGCCATACCGCGAGGGTAAATATTGATACACCAGCTTGGTAGAATGGCCTCTTTCTTCGGGCGTCATTCCGCCGTCGCCAGTGGTTGTGGATGTTCCCGCCATCGACGCGCCCCGCCCCAGTGCCTCTTTTGCCGGACCAGACAGCGCACCAAAGCTCATACCGGCAATTGTGATCGGAATATCAAGCTCGATGGGGGACTTGGCATATCGAGTGCCGAGTGTGACCGACGTATCGCAACGCTCGCGGTAACCTTCCAGCGGATACCGGCTAACGCTTGCTCCTAGAAACAACAGGTCGTCAAAATGCGGAACCTTGCGTTTCGCGCCACCCCCTCGAATGTCGTAGATACCGGTGGCAGCCGCGCGCCGGATCTCGGCGTTGATCGGGTTGGAAAACGTCGCTGATTGAATCGGGGCCGTGCGGGGGATGCCATTATTGTCCATGTCCTTCATATCCCTCAATAATCCTGCGCGTTATCAACGTCGAAATTATACAGCTTGCGGGCTGAACCATAGCGCCTGAACTCCTCTGGTTTTGCGTCGCTTTCTGCGCGCTTCAGCAGGTCAGCCAGAATGTCCAGATGCTCGGGGCGCATCTCTTTTTCGATGCAGTCCGCGCCCAGACTTTTGACCGAACCGCGCACAAATAGCCGCGCCTCATAGAGGGAATCTCCCAACGCGTCGCCTGCATCGCCGCAGACCACCAGATTGCCCGCCTGTGCCATGAATGCCGACATGTGGCCGATATTGCCATGCACCACGATGTCTATCCCCTTCATCGAGATTCCGCAGCGCGAGCTGGCATTACCCTTGACCACCAGCAAGCCGCCATGCCCGGTCGCGCCAGCGTATTGGCTGGCGTCACCCTCGACCACAACGGTGCCGGACATCATGTTCTCGGCCACGCCCGGACCAACGGAACCTTCGACCCTGATCGTGGCCTGTTTGTTCATGCCCGCGCAGTAGTATCCTGTCGAACCCTTGACCGTGACTTCAATCGGCGCGTCCAGACCGACGGCTATGGCGTGGCTACCCTTCGGGTTTACCACCTGCCAGAAAGACTGGTTGGTAACCTGGTTTTGGGCCTGCAAAGCAGAGTTGAGACCACGCAGGCCGTTCACAGAAACATCGTATGTCTGCATATCAGTGGCTCCAGAAATAGACGGTGGCGGGTTCGGGTTCCCAGACTTTCGCGCCTTCGATTCCCGGCAGGTTGACCAACGCACGATACTCGCTGCCAAAGGCCACATATTGATCGGTTTCGGCCATCACCGCAGGCTTGCATGCAATCGGATCACGGACCACGCCAAACCCGTCTTTTGTGCCGACGACAAAGGTGAAGAACCCGTCCAGATCCTCCAGGCTGCTCTCTAGCGCCTCACCCAAAGAGGCACCGTTCTGCATCTTCCACGTCAGATAGGCCGCCCCAACCTCGGTATCGTTCATCGACTCGATCCGAACACCCTCGCGGCGCAACTTGCGACGCAATGAGTTGTGGTTCGACAAGGAGCCATTGTGCACCAGACACTGGTCGCCACCCGTCGAAAACGGATGAGCGCCTTCGGTTGTCACAGCGGATTCAGTCGCCATGCGCGTATGGCCAATGCCATGAGAACCGCGCATCGAAGAGACCGTGAACCGACTGGCGACGTCTTTCGGCAGGCCGACCTCTTTATAGATTTCGATCACATCGCCGCCGGACATGATACGCAAGCCCGGACGCAGTTCGCGCAGCGCTTGGCGTGCCCGATCTATCTGCTGACTGTCCATTGAAAGAACGGCGTGGGTGTCATTTGCCGCCAAGGAAACCTCGGCCTCAATGGCGCTACCCAGTTCATGTGCAAGCGTTGCAAAGTCAACATCGGGCGTGTCCGACTGAATGGTCAGCTTGCCTTTTCCTTCCGTTTCCCGACCATAGATCGCAATGCCTGCGCTGTCCGGTCCGCGATCCGTCATGGTGATCAGCATATCCGTAAGCAGCTCGCCCAATCTGGGTTCGAGGGTCTTGTCTTTCAAAAAGATGCCGACAATCCCGCACATCTGATGAATCTCCTGTAGTGAACTTGCAGGAGAGATATCACTGTCAGGAATGTTATTCAACTGATAAGAAACTATCTCGGAAGGTAAATCCTCCGATCCGCCGCGCCTTACCGAATTTTTAACCAGCGGTATTCGGGTAGGAAATGACGGACAGGAACCTGATCGGCAACTCGATCAACTCCTCCGGGCCGTGTGGGGCATCGGCGTCAAAGAAAAGCGTGTCCCCCGGTCTAAGATGATACATTTGCGACCCGTGACGATACAGAACCTGACCTTCAAGAACATATAAGAACTCCAACCCATCGTGCTGGAATGTCGGGAAGGTGTCCGACTCTTCACTGAGGGTGATCAAATAGGGCTCGGTGACGATGCCGCTTGAGTTCGATCCCAGATGCCCCAGCAGATTATACTGATGACCCGCCCTTGTCCCGGCACGCTCGATCTCAAGCCCGGTACCGGCGCGCGTGTGGATAGCCTCGCGCTTTTCCTCAAATCCACGAAAAAAAGTCGTCAAAGGGACTCCCAGCCCGTGCGCCAGAAGTTGAAGCGTCGTCAATGACGGCGAAGTCATTCCGTTCTCGATCTTGGACAACATCCCGATGGACAGGCCGGTCTGCTCGGCCAATTCCTTGACCGTTATTCCACGGTTTTGCCTAAGCGCCTTGACTTCTTTGCCAATCGCAACTTCCAGGTTGCGCTCTTTCTCGACGCGAACCCGATGCGGATCCTGCGCCAAAGGCATAGAACTGCCTACCCCTTGATTTGCGCCCTGCCCCATGATCCCAATCCTGATTTGCCTCACCGCGTCATATCCGACGAAGCTACCAAATTGAATCTATAGGTGCAGAAAATTCACGTCACTGAAAAAGACCGGCCAACCTCGGCAAAGTCAGTAACGTCAAGCGGGGCGATCTCGATCCGGGTTTCCGAAAGTCGCGTCTGGATATCGGCACGCAACGCCTTCATGGGTTCCATCCGGCGGGCACAGAGGACAAGATCGTAGATTAGCGCCCTCTGCGAAAGGTTCTGGGCCGATCAAAACGCATCGCAACCATATTCAAATTATCCGGGACGCGCCTGTGATTTCTACAGGCGCGCGCCCTCGCAGTTTACTCAGCCGGTGAGGTTGCGGTGACCCATTCCCGGTCTGGCGCACGGTCGTCACCCGACGAGAAACGGAGAGTGCCCATCAACCAATCGGTCAGAGGAAAAGTAACGTTGAAGTTGGCATCATGCATCATATCGCGATTATGGTGCACAGTGTGGAACAGGCGCAGATATTTCCAACCGGGAAGGAGACTGAAAACGCGCTCGGTTCTTGTGCTTCGAGGCACATGGAAACTGAAGTGCAGAATCTCGTACATCAGATATTGCGAAATCACGACTGTGCCAAATAGCAGACCCACATTCATATTGAACAGCCATGTCAAAAGCAGACCGCCGGGAACGGCAATCAGGACTGTGAACAACATGATCAGATAGATTGGAAAGATCACCACGCGCCAATCCAAAACCATCTGATAACCCATATCGTGTTCTTCAAAAAAGGTATGATGATCACCGGTATGACGCTGATAAAACAGCTTCATGATCTTGGTCTTGCGATGACCGAACCACCTGTGCGCAGAATAATCCGCGATGTTGCTTCCGATGATCGCTATCGGGACAATCCACAAGTCCACCCATTCAAAACCATTCAGGTTGGAAAGAGCAAACCACATCAGCCCACCGGCAACGGTACACAAGGTCATCAAGTGAATCCCGCCGCTGTAATAGGGGCTTATTTTCGCCCGGTATTTTGCCCGAAACCTTTCACGCGACTCGTCACTCATCTCCAAATCCTCCTCAAAACTTTGTTAATGGCCAGATGTGATATTCAGGCAGACGACTCCGCCAGAGAAACGGGCCGAGGTGCCTCGACCGGTGTCAGTTGGTAGTCTTTCAGCCGAACTTTCCGCGTCTGCAGGCGGTATTCCCACGAAAAGCCAGGCCAAAGCGCGGTGTTTTTCCCCGAGCTTGTCAGGTACCAGCTGTTGCAACCGGACATCCAAGTGGTCTTTTTCATGCGGTTTTGCAGCCAGGTATTGAACTTGTCCTGCACGTGTTTGTGCACATCAAATGATGCAACCCCGGCCGCATCCATCTGCCGAACCATGTCCATGATGTAGTTAAACTGCGACTCAAAATAGAAAATCATCGAAGTATGCCGGACACGGTATTCGGCCCCATAAGCAACATCAGGTTCGGGAACCCTGAAACAGTTACGCCCTTATAGGCTTCTGCACCGTCCGCCCAGGCGTCATTAATGCTCAGCCCGTTCGCGCCTGTAATTGGATAGGGCGCGGCCTCGGTGGGAACCTTGAAACCTGTCGCGCAGACGATTGCATCGACCTCTACCGCGCGCCCTGTTCCGTCGATTATCGTGTTGCCCCGAATTCCCCCCACGCCGTCCGTGATCAGATCGACATTCCGCTTTACAAGCGCCGGGTACCATTCGTTGGACAGCAGAGTTCTCTTGCATCCCACCTTATAGTCAGGAGTCACCTTGCGACGCATTTCCGGGTCTTTGATGACGCTGTTGATGTGTTTTTCACCCATTCGCTGAGCGATCGGCGTAAGCGGCGTGTCATAAACGATGACCGGCGATTTTGCCTCGGCGCTCCAATAGATCAGTTGCCGTCTAAGGTATTGCAACAGAGGGAACCGGCGGAAGCGGTTTTTGCTGACTGCATCAAAAGTCCGCTCCGGTTTGGGTAGAACCCAGGATGGCGTCCGCTGAAACACACTTAGCTTCGAGACCTGATCCGCAATGGCAGGCACAACTTGAATAGCACTGGCACCGCTGCCGATCACCGCCACTCGTTTGCCGGTCAGATCATAGTCGTGGTCCCAGACCGCCGTGTGCAGCACCTTGCCGTCGAAGGACTCAAAACCTTCTATCTGCGGATAAGCGGGATCGCTGAGAGAACCGTGGCCTGCTATCAGAAGATTGGCTTCGATGGTTTTGCCTTCTTCGGTCGTGGCTTTCCAGACATTGCGTTGATCGTCGAACGTGGCACTGTTGATTGTCGTGTTGAACTCGATGAACTGATGCAGGTCGTATTTGTCAACGCAATGACGGATGTAGTCCAGAATCTCACCCTGTTCGCCAAAGGCACGGGACCATTCGGCGTAGGGCTCAAATGAATAGGAATACAGGTGGGACTGCACATCGCAGGCCGCACCAGGATAGGTGTTGTCCCGCCAGGTTCCACCATCCTCGGACCCACGCTCGTAAATCCGAAAGTTGGTGTAGCCCGCCTCTTTGAGCTTGATCGCAATTCCCAACCCCGAAAATCCGGTGCCGATGATTGCGATATTGAATTGGCCTGATCGGAAACTCATTTCTTCCCTCTCGACGTTCGACTGCACACCGCGTTCAAAGCGGGGTGCGAGACATAATCTGTTCGATTTCCGGCTCAACCTGCACGCCGACGCTGTTGAGAATGCTGGCAAGTCCGGTATAGGTGGCGATCAGGAACAAGAGCTCGATCAAGAGCTTCTGATCCAGATGGTCTGTCAGCGACTTCCATGTCTCTGGCGAGACCGCGTGCGCGTCGATCATCTCGTCGACGGCCGTCAGGATGGCGCGTTCATCCGCAGACCAACCTTCGGCTTCTGGTCCCTGCGGGATGCGGCGTATGTCGGCCACGGTCAAGCCAGCACGCATTCCGATATCGCAATGATGGCTCCATTCATAAAACGAGCGGGTCTTCCACCCTACGCGCAACAGCGCCAATTCGGTTTGTCGCCGGGTCAGTTCACCTTTGGGCATGATCTTCGCGTTGAATTTCGCAAAGGAGAAATAGACGCGGAAATTTCGGAAAAAGGTCTGAAACAGGTTCGTTGATTTTGCACCGCCAATCTTGACTATCATGTGCAGGACGAACCGTTTGTAAGGACCAAGTTCTGACTTACTCAAAGGGGTCAGCCGAGCAGAGTCCAGTTTCTTCCATCCGCCCTCTGGCTCAAGGTCTAGCAACGAGTCTTTCGTCACGTCTATCTCCGTCATTTGATCAGGTGCGCAGCCCTGTTTTTGAGGCTGCGCCTGCTCTTGTTGCCTGTATTTCAGTTGATCTTGCGCTTGCGGAAGCGGAGCTTCTGCATAAGCATGAGCTGTTTGTACATGAAGTTGCCCCAGGGCGGTGCGACCATCGCCGTGGCGTTGAACTTGCCCTTGCGCACGATGCCCTTGGCCTTCGAGAAGGTGCGGAACCCTTCCTCGCCTTGATAATGCCCCATGCCCGACGGACCGATGCCGCCGAACGGGATGTCGTCGACACCCACATGCGAAACCGTGTCGTTCACGCAGGCACCGCCAGAGTGGGTCCGCGCCAGAATGTCATCGGCACGGCGCTTGTCCCAGTCAAAGTAGTACAGCGCCAGCGGGCGCGGACGCGCATGCACATAGGCGATTGCATCTTCCAGCGTGTCGTAGGCAATCACCGGCAGGATCGGGCCAAAA
The DNA here is from genome assembly GCF_056539385.1 of Ruegeria sp. BB6. Taxonomy (NCBI): domain Bacteria; kingdom Pseudomonadati; phylum Pseudomonadota; class Alphaproteobacteria; order Rhodobacterales; family Roseobacteraceae; genus Ruegeria; species Ruegeria sp. BB6. Next base: position 294,172 of record NZ_JBQFUW010000004.1, on the reverse strand, counting down.
ATCTCTTCCTGCATCACCAGCATGCTATCATCCGCGCCCAGAACCAGGGTCAGAGGCATCTTGCGCGTGCCCCCAAAGGTTTCGCCCTTGGGGTTGATCTGGATGATCTCGGCACCTTTTTCCTCGGCATCCGTCAGATAACCCTCAAGCCGGGCCTTCTGCCGTTCGGTGATGATCGCGGTGTAGTCGGCGTTCTCGCGCAGGCTCGGATACGCCTTCGTCATCGCATCCGAGAACGCGGACGCAAAGGCGTTGACCTTGTCGCGCGGGCACAGGACATAGTCAGGCGAGACACAGATCTGACCGGCATTGAAGCCCTTGCCGAAACCGATCCGGCTGGCCGCCTCGTCCAGCGGAAAGTCGTCGTGGATGATCGCCGGAGACTTGCCGCCCAGCTCAAGGGTCACGGGCGTCAGATTGTCCGAAGCCGCCTTCATCACGATCTTGCCCACCTGGGTCGAACCGGTGAAGACCAGATGGTCAAACGGCAGCTTGGTGAACTCGGTCGCAACCTCGACACCGCCTGTCACCACGGTGACTTCGTCCTCTGCATAAATATCCGCGAGGATCTCCTTCATGAGCTCACCCGACGCCGGCGCAAATTCCGAGGTCTTGATCATCGCCCGGTTGCCCGCGGCCAAGGCACCGATCAGCGGCGAAAGCCCCAGAAAGAACGGGAAATTCCACGGCACCACGATGCCCACAACCCCAACAGGCTGATAGCGCACTTCGACCTTCGCCGGCATCACCGTCATCGGCGCGTGGCGGCGCTGGGGCTTCATCAGCTTGCGCAAGCGCTTGCGATAATAGGCAATTCCGTCCAGCAGAGGCATGAGCTCGGCCAGCTCGGTCTCGGCCGCCGCTCGGTTCGAGAAGTCCTTGTTGCAAGCCGCAATAATCCGAGCCCGATTGTCCAAAAGCGCATTGTGCAACTTGTCCAGACGCCGCACACGCGTCGCACGATCCGGCAGCGGATCTCCAAGACACGCCTTCTTCTGCGCCAGAAGAAGACCCTCAAGGTCAGGAAGTTCCGATTGGACAGGTGTCAGATGAGGGGCAGACATGTTCGTCTCCAATGATTGAACCAAGGGGAAAGGTCAGGCAGCCGAAGAAATGCCCAAAGGGCTTAGGGACACCACGACTGTTGACGATGAACGCATTTTTCTCCTCCTCACCTAAAGATTGGGGCAGGTCGCCAAAAAGCCGATACCCGTTCCGGCCAATTTTTTGACATTTTACGCCATCAAGAATATCTGTTCCAAATGACTCAAACCCCTCAGACACGCGGGCCCGAAAGCCTCAGAATATTGTGCGAAGCTGCGCCTGAGTTCGGCGTAACGGTTGAACAATGCCTTGAAAGAACGGAATTAAATCCGTTCTCTTTGTATGACTCCGACACCCTGATCAAGAGGGACCAGGAACTGACCGTGATCTCAAACTTCCTGCGCCATGCGCCCCGCCGCGTGGGTTTGGGTATTGAAATTGGCCGAAGGTATCGCCTCGAGATGTTTGGTATCTGGGGGTATGCTGTCCTGAGCAGCCCAACTCTGGGATCGGGGCTGGAGACCGCCGTAAAGTTTGCCAATCTTTCCTTTCTGATCGCACATCTGGAGCTGATTCAAGACCGGGACAGCATCTTGCTGAACTATGACACCACCGGCCTGCCCAAGGAGGTAAAGACCTTTGTTCTTGAACGGCATCTGGCGGTACTTCAGACATTCAGCCATGCGCTTTTGGTGGACCCCTCACTGTATCAACCCGTGTTCAGAACGACCGAGCGCGACCCGCAGGTCTTGGAAACGCTTCAAAGAGAACTTGGCCTGATCGTACAGAAAGACGACAAGCTGGACGCCGTCGTGTTGCCGAGGGCACTTTTGGATCTTGCCCTTCCACATCACGACCCGAAGGCTTTGGCCATCTGCCTTGAGCAATGCCGCGACCTGTTGAATCGCACTGCTGAGGCCCAGAACGTCTGGACAAGTCGAGTGCGGGATGCCGTTCTATCCGAAGTCAAACCTACGCTTAAAATCGAAGACATCGCAGCTCTGCTAGGTGTCAGCCCCAGAACCCTCAACCGGCGGCTCCGCGACGAGGGCACGACCTTTCGCAAGACACTTGTAAAAACACGCCTCGCTATCGCGCATGAGTTTCTGACGACAACGGGGCTGAGCGTCTCCGCAGCCGCCTGGCGCGTCGGATATTCAGAGCCGTCCAGTTTCGTGCGCGCGTATTCCCGCGAATATGGCGGACCACCGCGAAGGGTCACGCGCGGGAGCCCCCGTGAATAATTGGGCGCTGGCAGCGACCCCGGTTGCGATATGTCAATGAAACGAGGCGGGCCAGAACATGCCGCACCCGTCGCGCAAACGCAGCTCTCTTACGCCCACAGACCGAACAAACGTCAGCTTTGCTGCTTAATCGCACCAATAACGACGTCCAAAGCCTTGTCCAGATCCTCCCGCGAAATCGTTAGAGGCGGAGATAGGGTCAGAACACAGCCCTGGCTGATCTTGAAACTCACGCCTCCATTAAGGCAGGCATAGTAGATACGTTCGGCGCAGGCATTGTCGGCCTCACGAGTGCTGCGGCTTTTGACGATTTCAACACCGAACATCAAACCCCGCCCTCGAATGTCCCCTACTATTTCGACCTCGCTCAACTCGGTCTGCAAACGAGCCATGGCGTGCCTTCCCAAGTCGGCGGAACGCTCGACCAGCCCCTCGTCTTCGATGATCTCGATCGTAGTCAATGCAGCCCGGGCCGTAACCGGGTTCTTTTCATGTGTGTAGTGCCCGATCGCAAAATCACCGCAGACGTCCAAGTCTTGACGGGTGACACACGCGGCGATGGGCAGGATGCCGCCACCCAGCGACTTGCCCAACGTTACAATGTCGGGAATTATCTCGTCATGCTCGAAGGCGAACATCTTTCCGGTCTTGCCCAAGCCCGTCGGTATCTCGTCCATGATCAGCAGGGCGCCGTGTTTATTGCATGCCTCGCGCACGGACTTCCAAAACCCGGCCGGCGGCACATAGGGAACGGCACGCATCGGTTCAGCGATTACGGCGGCCACGTCGCCTTCTCGTTCCAATGCAAACTCGACCATTTTTGCGCAGGCCAGCCCACAGGTTTCCGGGCCGGGATGATTGTATGGACAGCGATAACAGGCAAACGGTGCCACATGTTCCGCGCCCGGCAGCAACGGGCCTGCAATATGACTGCGGAATGTCGCCTCGCCGCCGACCGAGGATGCGCCGAAACCCGCCCCGTGGAAGGCATCCCAGAAGCTAACGGTTTTGAAACGACCCGTTGAGGCACGCGCGATTTTCAATGCGACCTCATTGGCGTCGGACCCACCGGTTGTGAACAGAGATTTGTTCAAGTCTCCCGGAGCGATCTCGGCCAGTTTCTCGGCCAGCTCAACGGCAGGATCATTTGTAAACCGACGCGGAGCAAAGGGCAGATCATCAAGCTGTTTTTTGATCGCAGCCACCAGCCGAGGGTGGCCGTACCCAATATGGTGCACGGAATTTCCGTGAAAATCCATATACCTGCGCCCATCCATATCCTCGATCCAAATGCCTTCGGCCTTGGCAATGGTACTCACACAGGGGCTGGACAAACTCTGATGAAGAAACGCGTTCGAGTCGCGCTTTAACAGTGGTTCAGATCGAGGTCCAATCGAAGACTTCAACCAGTTTCGGCGGGCTTCAGACGTATTCGACTCGCCTTCGGTATGGGTGATTTTAACGTCCATCAGTTTCTCGATTTTGGCTGGCTGTTTGCTGAAATCAAACGACGAGGCACCGTTACCGGAGCCTCGCCGCATTACCGTTCCATTGTTGACTGGCGACGGCTCAATTTGGCCACGGCAACGAGTAGGTCTTTACGTTGGTGAAGAACTTCATCGCTTCGATCACGCCTTCCTTCACGCCATTCCCGCTGTCCTTGATCCCGCCAAACGGTGACATCTCGATCCTGTATCCGGGCTGTTCCCAGATATTACAGGTTCCGACGTTCAGCCCGTTGATATAAGCAATCGCGCGGTTCAGATCGTTGGTGCAGACCCCAGATGACAATCCGAACTCGGTTGAGTTTGAAATCGCCATAACATCATCGTCATTGTCGGGCACGCGGACGATGGGGACGATGGGACCAAAGGTTTCCTCCATCACCAGCTCGCTGTCATGGGGCACCTTATCAACCACAATCGGAGGCAGCAAAGCCCCCTGTCGGCCGGGGTGATACAGGATTTCGGCCCCTTCCTTTTCGGCCATGAAGACGCGGTTCTCGAAGACTTCCGCTGCCTTGTCGTGGATCACACACCCAAGCTCTGTCTCTGGGTCCTGCGGATCGCCGAACTTGATCTTTTTAGCCTTTTCCAGAACCAGCGGCACAAATTTGTCTGCGACACTTTCCTGAACCAGAATGCGCTTGATCGCGGTGCACCGCTGACCCGAGTTACCCGTAGCGCCCGCAACGGCAATGGTGGCGGCTTTGTCCAAATCCGCATCCGACAGATCGTTCAAAACGATCAGGGGATCGTTTCCGCCCAATTCCAGAGCCTGACGTTTGTAGACACCTTTGGCCGCGATCATCTTCCCGACCGGAACCCCGCCGGTAAAAGTGATGATGTCGATATTTTCATTGGTGACCATTTCGTCACCGATGTCCTGCGGCCAGCCAGTGACAACCTGGAACATTTCAGGCGGCAGACCGGCCTCGTACAGAATGTCAGCCAACGTCAGGCAGGTCATCGGCGTCAATTCCGTCGGTTTGCAGACCATGCAGTTGTTGGTGGCGATCGACGGCGCGATCTTGTGACTGACCATGTTGAGCGGGTGATTGAACGGCGTGATCGCACTGATCGCGGTCACCGGCTCTCGCGTTGTGAAGATTTTACGCGCCTTGCCGTTATGGGTCAGATCGCACGAGAATATCTCACCATCGTCCTTCAGCGCTTCGGCCGCGGCGAACTGATAGACATCCTGCGCGCGTTTCGTTTCGTAAATCGCGTGCTGGTGGCAGATGCCCAATTCCAGCACCAACCACTTCGCCAGATATTCCCGACGCTCGCCAATCAGTTCTCCGGCGCGTTGCAGAATTTGGCTGCGCTCATAGCGGGTCAGCTTGGGCTTGTAGTTCGCTGCGATCTCGAACGCCTTGCGCGCATGTTCGGCGTTACCCGCAGGAACATATCCAACCACTTCGTTCGTGTAGGGATAGAGAACTGGAACCTTGTCATCGGTAAAGACAACCTCTCCGCCGATCCGCATGCCTTCGTTTCTGATTTCGGCTTCACTCATGACTTGATCTTTCATGGTTACTGCGCCGCCGCTGTTGTGGCGTAGAAGAACGCATCAAAGTTTCGCAGATCGGGCGCGTTGCCCAGATCAATCACGCGGTTCACGATAAAGGGCACTTCCTGCTCTGTCAGCCCGCCATGACTGCGCAGGGGCTCCTTGAGCGCGGCCAGATCATGGCGGTCCGCCGAGGTTCCGATGGTCATGTTCTCGCCCGAGATCATCACGATATCGCCGATACGATCCGCAGGAAGTTCAAAGCGTCGGATCGCTTCGTCTTTATCGACCACAAGGATCAATTCTTCCCGAGCGTCCAGTTTGGCCATGATGTCCGCAACATCCGCGCCCTCGGGCAAATAGGCGGTGGCAAATGCACCAAGCGCACCGTGGTGCACCACGTAGGGATCGGTGATCGGAAGGATCACGCGCGCCTGACCTTCACCCAGCCATTCATCCATAAGGTCCTGCGCATAAATGACATTTGGTTCGCCATCGGCGTTGTGCTTGGGCTTCATCCCGTGATCGGCGGTGACAACGATGGCCGCTCCCATCTCGTCCAACTGTGCGAGGTACCTGTCAAACATTGCATAGAAATCCAGAGCGCCCTGTTGGTCCGGCGCAAACTTGTGCTGGATATAATCCGTCGTCGACAGGTACATGATATCGGGCTTGAACTCTTTCAGCAGCTTGACGCCAGCCGCAAAGACGAACTCGGACAGCTCGGCCGAATAAACCTCGGGCACGGGCATGCCCAACCACGCGCTGGCATTGTCGATGCCATGTTCTGCCTTGGTGGTTTCCCCTGCGCGCTCAGACGAAAACGCGACGGCGCGGTCTTCGTCGAACTTCAGGCCAGCCCCCAGCAATGCGCGCAGCTTGTCCTTGGCGGTTACCATCGCGACGCGATACCCGGCCTCGTAAAACTGCGAGAAGATAGTCGGCGCGCGCAGGAACCGCACATCGTTCATCATCACTTCTTCACCGCTGTCCGGATCAATCAGGTAGTTACCGCAAATCCCATGCACGATCGGAGGGCGACCCGTCGCAATCGACAGGTTATTCGGGTTGGTGAAGGACGGAATAACGGAATGAGCCAGCCGATCGGTGCCCGTCTCGCGTATCCGCTTGAGCGTGGGCATCAATCCCTTTTGGATGGCTACTTCCAGATATTCAGGCTCGCACCCATCCAGACAAATGGCAATGGCGGGAACCTTTGGGGCCGGATAGACACGCTCGTTTGCGGTCACGGGGGAATGAATTGTCATTTTCGGTGGTCCTTTGTGTCTTAAGCTGCCAGCTTGGCGCGTTCTTCCAATGCCTGAACCGGGGGGGCAGCGTTTGCGACACCCATCTCGGCCAGAGAATCCTTGGCTGCGGCCACAACCTGCCGCATCACTTGTTCATCCATTTGCCCAATGCAGCCGACACGGAAACTGTCGACAACAGTCAGCTTACCCGGATAGATGATAAACCCTCTATCCTTCATCAAATCGTAGAAGCGGCCGAACTCAAAACGCTCATCAGCCGGGCAGAAAAAAGTCACGATGATAGGGCTCAGCCAGCGGTTCTGCAGCAGCGTCTCAAAACCCAGTTCCCGCATTCCAGCGACCATCACATCCCGGTTAGACGTGTACCGCGCGCCGCGTCCGGCAACTCCGCCCTCGGCCTCGTGCGCCTTCAACGCTTCGAGAAACGCCGCAACAACATGGGTTGGCGGCGTAAAGCGCCACTGACCCGTTTTTTCCATATGAGCCCACTGCGCATGTGCATCCAGCGACAGCGAGTGACTATTGCCCTTTGCGGCAACAAGTTCAGATTTGCGCGCGATGACAAAGCCGAAACCAGGCACACCTTCAATGCACTTATTGGCGGACGAGACCATCGCCTCGTACCGGATTTCCGAAGGCTTCAAGTCGATCGCCCCAAAAGCAGACATTGAATCGATGAGCAACTTGCGACCGGCTGCATAGACTGCTTCTGAAATTTCCTCGACCGGATTCAAAATACCCGAGGACGTTTCGCAGTGGATTGCCACGACATGCGTTATGGTTGGGTCGTTGGCCAGAATCTCCGCCACTTCGGAACCACGCGGCGGCAAGTAGTCGCCCTTGTCCAGAACCACATGATCGCGTCCCAGATAGTCCAACGTCTGCGCTGAACGCATCCCGTACGCCCCGTTTGCCAAGACCAGCGTCTTGCTTTTGCACGGGATGAAAGAGGACAACATGGATTCAACCGCAAAAGTCCCGCTGCCTTGTATCGGCACACAGTCGAATTCCTCGGCCCCCTCGCCCAGCAAAGCCAGCAGCCTAGCGCGCATGTCTCGGGTCATGGCTCGGAAGTCGTCATCCCAACTGCCCCAATCCTTGAGCATCGCGCGCTTGACGGCATACGAAGTCGTCAAAGGGCCGGGGGTCAGAAGATAGGGCTCACCCATCTTCGGAGGCTCAATCGAGTTTTCAGGTTTGGTCATCACCATGCTCCGATAACACGTTTCAAAGACACAATTGCAACGTCATCGGCTATATGTAAAATTGCAAAAATCAATCTTATGATAAGCTCCTCCTATACTTGACTTCAAAGGCAAAAACATGCGACACAGCCAGTTAAAAGCGTTTCACCATGTGGCTCTTTACGGTGGTTTTTCCAGAGCGGCCGAGGCGCTTTTCCTGACCCAACCCGCAGTTTCCGAACAGGTTCGCAAGCTGGAACAGGATCACGATCTGCTGCTTTTCCAACGCGAGCGAAAGCGCGTGTTTCTCACCCCAGAGGGAGAAAAGCTGTTTCGCTTCACAAAGCAGTATTTTGAGGTCGAAAACCAGATCGAAGACTATCTGTCGGAATCCAGTGCGGCCGTGGACGGCGAACTTCGCATCATTGCGGATTCAGCGCACCATCTAGCCGACTTTCTTGGCCCATTTCAGGCGATGTATCCGAATTTAACCGTTTTGGTCCGATCCGGAAACACAAACGAGATCCTGGATGAGCTCAGGGCGTATAACGCGGAAATTGGGATCGTGGGCAGCCCCTCACCCGGCAAGGACATGACTGTTCTCAATCTCGGGGCAACGGAAATAGTTGCGTTTGCCGGGCCTGAGATTCTACCGGAAACTACAACTGAACTGAACTTCGACGAGCTGAAAGGCCTACCTCTGATTTTCCGCGAACAGGGGTCGAAGACCCGACAAAAACTCGAAGATGAAGCGCGCAACAGAAGAATAAATCTAAAACCGGCCATCGTCGCCGAAGGCCGCGAAGCGGTACGAGAGCTTGTGGCATCCGGCGCGGGGATCGGATTTGTCTCGCGCGCCGAATACGGTCGCGACGACCGGCTGCGTCAGATCGAGCTGAAGGGCGTAAACCTGCAAATGGGTGAAAGCATGATTCACCTGACGCAGCGCGTCGAAGTCAAAGTCATCCGGGCGTTCATGGACTTTGTAAAACGCATCCAATCGGAAAAGGCGGCGGCCGAATGAACGTCAGGTTCACAGACTAACGACTGCGCCATGCCTGAGTTCTGTTTAGAATACCCTTAGACGCGACCAGATGCAGAATTCTGGCAGCCGCGTTGGTGTAAAAGATCATCATTCCCATCGCCGCCGCAGGCGCAATATCACCAGCGTCGTCCATGTTCAGCACAGCGATCGATGCCAATGTCGTCTTGGGCGAGTACAGGAACACAACCGCTGAAACCGTCGTCATGGCATTGACGAAAAGATAGATCGAGATATCCAAGATCGCGGGCATGCACACGGGCACGGTCACTCGGGCAAACAGTTTCATGGTAGGTTGTTTGAGCGAAGCCGAGACGGACTCAAACTCAGTATCCATCTGTTTCAGTGCCGTCACCGCCGTCAGATGTGACACGGTATAGAAATGCGTCACCGAGCAGATGACCAGAATGGCCATAGTTCCGTAGATCGCATTCATCGGGTTGGACGGGTTGTTGAAGAAAAAGATGTAGGCAAGACCCAACACCATTCCCGGAATTGCCATCGGCAACATGGCGAACATCTGGAACAACGCACGACCGGTTCTGAAACCATTCGATTTTTCCACCAAATAGGCTCCGAAAAACACTATGGACGTGCCAAACACCGCAGTCAGAAATGCCATCTTGATCGAATTGAAGTACGAGCCCCAGCCGCCTCCGTCCATTTTGTCGAACTGATAGTTGTTCAAACTCAGGCTCAGGTCGTATGGCCAGAACTTGATCAAGGCCGCAAACTGGCAGACAGCCAGCAACCCGACAATGAACATGGCAATCAAGCTGCAATAGGCCAGCATGATCCCATCCAGTCGCGCGTTCGGTGAAGGCTGGTATGGCACGGACCGCGCGGACAGCAACGCAACCTGTTTCGATTGCACCAGACGGTCAATCGCAAAGGCCAAGATCGCAGGGACAACCAGCACAACTGACACCACCGCTCCCATCTCAAAGTTCTGCTGACCGATCACCTGTTTGTATATGTCTACCGCGAGGACGTTGAATTGACCGCCAATCACCTTTGGCAACCCGAAATCAGTTATCACAAGGTTGAAGACCACGAACGCCGCTGAAATCAGACCGTACCGCGCACCCGGAACAGTGACAGTCCAGAAGGTCCGCCAAGGGGTCGAACGCAGGCTCGACGCCGCTTCGTACAGACGCGCGTCCGAGATTGCCAAGGCTGTCGAAATAATGAGGAAAGCATGTGGGAAGGTGAAGAAAACGGACCCGATCACAATCCCGATGGGACCATAAATACTGGCACCAAACAGCAGTTCTTTCAGCATCCCTTGATTTCCGAACAGGTACACCAGCGCAATACCGGGCAGAAGCGACGGCACAAGGATCGGCGCCATTGCGACCAGACGGAACACGCCCTTGAACCGCATGCAACTGCGATTGAGTGCATAGGCAAACCAGAAGGCCAGCGAAACAGTGATCACGGTGCTGACAACCGCAATCCACAGCGAATTCTTGATCGAATTGAACAGCGCCGGAGTGGAAAAGTAGCTGACGAAGTTGTCCACACCAGTCGATTTCACCGGCCGTAGCTGAACACGTCTAAACGTGTTTGAATCAAGCTCGACCCAATCGGTACCCTTTTGCAGATTCGAGCCGACAAGAAAGCGGCCTTCTGGAACCGTGTTTCGGATTTGGTACATCACCGGGCTGCGGAAGCTGAAATCCGGGAAAAATGGTGTCACCGAAAGTCGCCCGTCAGAACCGGTCGACAGGTCTTGATCGGAGTACGCCCCAGTTTCCGAATTCAACTGGGCACCGTTCAGGATCGTGCCGTCGAAAACACCGTTTTCATCACTGACCTGAAATTCATATTGCGACAATTCCATCCGGTATGTCGAAAAGGACTTGGACAGCATCGCCCATAAGGGGAAGGCTAAGGTAACAACCAGGTAAAGCGCGATTACGATCATGCCTCCGCGCATGATAATGTCGTCGCGGCTCAGTTTGCCCTTGATGATTGGACCGGCGGGTAGTGCAGAGGATTGAGTCATCAGCCCTGCTCCGCCGGACTAAAGGCCAAGAGACGGTTGCAAGGCAGCTCGATTGTCATCCGACCACCTTCTTCAAGCCCCAGGCGGCGAACCGCGTTGATTGAGAAGTCCCCGATCAATTCTTCATCGCCAAACGTTTCATGCTGAAGCCGGCAGCGCCAGAACGATCCCAGAAACTCCATTTGTGAAATAAGGACTTCAAACGCATTCTCGGGTGTCGAGATGCTATCCGGCGCACCCGGCGACCGCGCCCCGTCGCCGTGCGGAATAATATCCTCGGGTCGGACCGCGGCCACAACTCGGTCGCCTTTACGGTGGGTGTGTGGCTCGCATTTCAGTGCCGAGCCGCCAAGCTCCAAAGTATCGGTATCCCCTGCGACAGCGGTCAATTGGTTCATCTCGCCAATGAAATCTGCAACAAACAGGTTGGAGGGGTGACGGTAGATCTCTGTTGGGGTGCCGACCTGCTCGATCACGCCGTGGTTCATGACCACGATCCGGTCGGCCATTGCCAGCGCCTCTTCCTGGTCATGGGTTACCATCACCGTTGTTACGCCCAGCTTTCGTTGTAGTTCTTTAATCTCATGCCTCAGATGCACACGCACCTTGGCATCCAGCGCAGATAGCGGCTCATCCAATAGCAACAGGCCCGGGTTTGTTGCGATGGCGCGCGCCAATGCGATCCGTTGTTGCTGCCCTCCGGACAATTGCGCCGGGTATTTGCTGCCCTGATCCGGCAGGCCAACCAGTTTCAACAGCTCGGCCACGCGCACGGTTATCTCGGACTTGCTGCGACCCGTATTTTCCAGACCAAACGCGATATTCTTCTCGATCGTAAGGTTGGGAAACAGCGCGTAGGACTGAAACACGATGCCAAAATCGCGCTCGGAGGGCGGAAGATTGGAAACATCCTTTCCGTCCTGCATCACCGTGCCTTTTGTCTGAAGGTCAAGACCCGCGATCGCACGCAGCAGAGTAGTCTTTCCGCACCCTGAGGGACCAAGAAAACAAATGAATTCCCCTTCATGGATGTCGAGCGAGATGTCTCTCAGCGCAAGAAATTCACCAAAGGCTTTCCATAGGTCTTGGATACTCAGATAGAGATCACCGGGAGAGGTTTTCTTAAGCACTGGGAGAGATCCTTGAGATTAGCGAAGGCAGGGCCGAGGGGAAACTGCGCCGCTCATGAAGGTGAGGGATTTTCTGTCCAAAGGGCGGAGGGGCACCTGGCCCCTCCTGCCAAGCTCATCAGTTCTTTGGTTCGGACTTGCCGTCGTAGCGAGACTGCCATTCCTTCAGGATGGCCGCCCGGTTGTTGGCTGCGAACTCAAAGTCATTGTCGATCATTGCATCCAGCAAACCTTCGGGGAAGTGTTCGACCGGCTTGGCAATCCCCGGCATCGCGACAACCGCATAGCCGGTGTTGTACATTTCGTTGGCCTCTTTGGTGACCGAGAAATCAACCAGCTTCTGCGCGGCTTCCAGATTGCCTGTTCCTGCGACAATCGCTGTCGCCTCCATGTCCCAACCGACACCTTCGGACGGAACGATGATGTCCAGAGGCGCACCAGCGGCCTTGGACTTGGCGCCACGGAAAGCAAACGAAATTCCGATCGGAATCTCACCCGCCGCAGCAAGCTTGCACGGCTTGGAGCCCGAATGCGTATAGCGCGCGATATTCTCATGCAGCGCGTCCATGTACTCCCAACCGCCATCTTCACCGAACATCTGCAGCCAGCTTGAAACGTCCAGGAATCCGGTACCGGACGAGTTCGGGTTCGGCATAATGACATGCCCCTTGTATTGCGGGTCTGTCAGATCCTTCCACGAGGTCGGCGGTGTCAAACCAGCCTTCTCCGCTTCAACCGTGTTGTAGCAGACAGAAGCCACCCAAGCGTCCATTCCGACCCAGCTGGGAACGTCGCCGCTGTCGACAAATTTCGCATCCAGCTTTTCCACTCCGACTGGCGCGTAGGGTTCAAGCATATCTTCTGATTTCAGAAGCAGCAAAGAAGTCGCCGCCAAACCCCAGACGACATCGGCTTGCGGGTTGTCACGCTCGGCCAGCAATTTTGCCGTGATAATACCAGTGGAATCGCGAACCCAGTTAATCTTGATGTCCGGGTAAGCGGCGTTGAATTGTTCCGCATACCGGGCCAGGTCTTCGGCCTCGACAGCCGTGTAAACGGTCAGTTCGGTTTCGGCGGCTGCCGCTGTTCCCATTAAGGCCGCAGCCACAGTAGCGATAAACTTAGACGTGGTTTTTTTCATGTTTCCCTCTGTTGAGTTGAGTATGACACCTACGCCATTCTCGTGCGGCGCTTTGATTTTCTAACTTTTGGTGGAAGTAATTTGACAGAATACAGGACTAAGAAAAATCGATAATATCTACTACATCATAAGCAGTACTTATAGTTTCAAGACCTGCTATAAATGCGGCAATTTACAAATTCTCCGCCGATGATTTGCGCAAAACCACCACCGGCGTGAACAATGGGTTGAGAAGAAGCTGGAATTTTCGGCAGTTGCAGAATTGACCGTCACGCGCAAAGAGACACGCCCCGTGGTCGTTGCATGCACAGCAGAAACCACGAAGCAGACAAACCCGCGCAGCTTTTACACTTCGGCGTTGCGTTCGTGCTGCGGCAATTCTTCGATCAGGCGCGTTTCCAGCAACTGGCCGTTCGCATAGAGGATCGATGTTGAAATAGCCGCAATGTGGCTGTTGAACTCTCGCAATGCCCGCAATGTTTCCAGATGAACGTCACTGGTTTCAAAACTGTCGATCCTACCCTTCTGCAACCGGCGGAAGTGGCGTTTACGACTGTCGCGCTCGGCCCGCTTGATCTCGGTTTTTTCAAGATTCAACAATCGCGCGCTTTCGAGATCCTCAGAGATGATGACATTGGTTGCCAACTTCAGGTTGGCCAGGATCTTTTCGTGCATTTCCTGAACCTCCGACCATCCTTCGGGCGAGAATTGCTTGCCAGAGCCGCCAAGCTCGGTCGCTAATACAGTCAGGCGTTTGGCCACCACATCGCCAGCAGTCTCAAGACGCACGGCATATTCCAGCATATCCCGCGCGATATCCGAATTCCTTTTGTCCATCTTTTCAGCAGGAAGCTTTGCAACAAAGGCGCGAATGTCGCTCAGGCACTGATTGACCTCCAGGTCGATGGCTTGAACTGCCCCGATCTGTTCAGCGTCGCCTGACTTGTACAGCCCAAGCAACGGGTTGAACATCATCTGAACCAATTCCGCCATACGCAGCAATTCACGCTTGAGCGCAGAGTTCGCCAACGCCGGAGTATCAGCCATCTCCGGCTCGAGTGCGCTGGCCGGACGCGCTAAAGGGTCGGTTTCTGAAACGGGCCGTGCGTCTGGCAAAATCGTCTCAAACGGCTTCTGCAGGATTCTGCAGAAGGGCAGCGACAAGATCAAAAGAGACGCATTAAAGACCAGATGGGCATTAACCAGCATCTGACCCTGATAGTCGCCTGCCAAAACACCTGAGCGCAGTGCCAATTGTGCTGCAAACAGACAGGCGACCGCCCAAACTCCGCGCAGTGCAAGATTTGCATAGGGAATACGCCGCGCGCGCACGTCTAATCCGCGGGTCAACCAGACCGGGATCAAGGCACTGCCAAGATTGGCCCCCAGAACCAGTGACAAACCTGCTGGAAACGGCAGAGCACCGATCTGCACCAGCGTAACGCACATCAGAATAGCGGCTACCGAACTGTGCATTACAAAAGCCAGCGCACCGCCCACCAGAAATGCGGTTACGTAGTCCCGAACCAGATAGTCAGCGATTGCCGGAAGGAACGCACTATCCCGAATTGGGTCCATGGCTTCACGCAGAAATCTTAGAGAAATCAGTATGAAAGCGATCCCCATCAGGATGCGCCCGATCTGACGACTTTTCTTGCGCTCGGTTTTGACGAACAACCAACCTCCGACCGCAAGAAGCAGAGGAACAAGCCAGTCCAACCGGAACGACAATATCTGGATAACAAGAGCCGACCCCAGATCGCCGCCCAGCACGATCGCCAAACCACTCGAAAACGACAAAAACCCGCCAGCCGCAAATCCCGAAGCAAGCAAAGCGACCGCAGCCGAACTTTGCAGAACAACAGCCAGGATCAATCCGGTCAGGCTGGATTCAACCATGCTCTCCTTACGCGTCAAGACCCTTTTGAACGAAGCGCCATAGCTTCGTTCGATCCCGGTTCGCACCATTCTAACCGCAAACAGAAGCAACATCGTTGCCCCGGCCAACTGCATCAGGAAGGTTAAAATTGCCATTCTCTAGTTGCCCTTTTGCTTTTCCCGGCAAAAACCCATGACGACCCGTCCTAAATCGTCGCTTGAATTTTGGAAGTTCATGTTCATTCGGCAGCCACGGTTACCTTGACCTCCCACTGTCCCAATTTCGCGCCCATTTTCTTGCCCGGCGCGCGGTCCGTCACAAGGTGATCGACCAAACTCGGGTCAAAGCACTGATGCGGCCCAGCGGTTTCAAATTTTTGATGAACCATTGAAATGATCGACAGGTTGCAGCGCTCAAGTATGACAGAGGCCAGCTCGCCTTCGGCTGAGTTGTTGTACAAAAAGCCAAATTTCGAGTTCAGCGCATCCGCACTGATTATTGCGAAGTCATAGGAATATCGCCGCGCTTGGGCCTCGACCACAAAGCCGAAGGTTCCCATCTCGTCCTTGCGCATCTCACCGCCCAGCAGAAACACGCGGTTGCCATTGTGCTCGACCAGCTTGTGCGCGATCTTCGTCGAATTGGTCACGACGGTCAGATTGCGCTTGGCACGCAATTCCTCGGCCGCAATTGCAGTAGAGCTTCCGACATCCAGAAACAGAGTTGCCCCGTCCGGTATCATCGCCGCCGCAGCATTTGCGATTTGACCTTTTTCCTGCGTGAACTCGCCTAAACGTTGAAAGAAATTTGCCTCATACTGGGGTTCAAGCAGGCGCGCGACCCCATGCGCCCGCGAAACGAGGCCCAATTTAGACAAGGATTTAATCGTGCGTCGTACCGTCTCGTCCGAGACATTCAGCAGGCTCGCGATTTCCACGTTTCGCGCTTGGCCACCAAGTTGGCGCAGTGCCTCAAGAAGCTGCAATTCCCTGGGAGAAACAGTTTCGTGTATGGCCATGCAATATTCTCCACATATTCTGGGCAAAATACCGTTTTTCGCCCATAGTTCCACAAAAATGTTGGAATTGGAGCAAATTCCCAAAAATTCGACGGGCTGGGCCCATTTTTCAGCAGCATGATCACGGGCCCAAAATACTGTGAAACCACAGCCCTTGAGCACCCAAAGCGCGACACGAAGAAACACTTAAGCGAAAAAGACCTGTTTCGCACCTACCCGCAAAAGGTCGCCGATCCTTGCTTTCCCGGTCCCAGTTTTCATCGGCCTGATGATGGACAGTCCGCACGAAGATTGGGGACCCGGTCGTGCAAGCACAGACGCTGATCCACTGCCGGGAGATCGGGCAAGTCCCAAAACCTGAACGCGGAACCGCATCACGGTTCCGCAGGCTCTCAATCCAGTTGAAGACAGTTTTACAGAATTTCGGCTTCCGTCTGTGCAATGCAGGCTTCTGCACGCTCGACTTGGGAAAAGCCGACCACGGCTTTGGGCAGTTCAACGCGCAGGAAATACCTGCAGGCCGCCTGTTTGCCGCGTGCCACCCGATCATCGCCCTGCGCCGCCAGCGCTTGAGACACCCAGAGCCAACCCAGCACGACATGGCCGAAGGCGCTGAGGAAGGCACCGGAGTTGTCCAGAGCCGCAGGGACAGGCCCCATCCCGGCCAACGCAATCACCGCCTTCTGCATCGCTTCTACGGCCTCTTCTAGACGATGAACTTCCTGCGCCAGAGACTCGTCCTGTTTCGCATCCGCGATGGTCTGCGAAACCCGATCAATCAGGATGCGGTAGCCCGCACCACCGTTCTGACCCAGCTTGCGCCCCACCAAATCTGCCGACTGAATGCCGAATGTCCCCTCGTGAATGGGATTGAGGCGGTTGTCGCGATAGAGTTGCTCCATGTCATAATCGCGCGTATAGCCATACCCCCCGTGCACCTGAATGGCCAAGTCATTGGCAACCAGCCCGAATTCAGAGGGCCAGCTTTTGGTGACAGGTGTGAGCAAATCCAGTAGCTGCGCTGCGTTCTTGCGCTCATCCTCGTCGGGGTGCGTATGTGCATCATCCGAAAGTCTGGAGGAATACAGACACAAGGCCAGCGCACCTTCGGCGTAGGCTTTTTGAGACAGCAACATACGTTTGACGTCTACATGTTCGATGATGGGGATCATCGCGGTATCAGACCCACCCTTGCCACGCTCCAATGACCGGCCCTGCCGCCGTTCACGCGCGTACTCGGCGGATTGAACATACCCGCGATAGGCCATCGCCGCGGCCCCCATACCGACCCCGATCCGGGCCTCGTTCATCATGTGGAACATGATTGCCAAGCCCTGGCCCAAATCTCCGATCCGCCACCCGATGGCACCGTCGTTCTCACCAAAATTCAGCAGGCAGTTCGTTGTACCGCGATAGCCCATCTTGTGATTGAGGCCAGCAACGGCCACATCATTCTTGGACCCGTCAGGAAGATATTTCGGCACCGCGAAGATCGAAATTCCCTTGACCCCCGGTATGAGCTTCCAGTCTTCGCCGGGCACTTTGGCAAGAACGAGGTGCAGGATATTCTCGCTGATCTCCTGATCCCCACCAGAGATCCACATCTTGTTTCCCCGCAGACGATACCGCACGCCCAATTCGTCCGAGCCATCCGGCTCTGCCCTTGTACGAATATCCCCCAGAGACGATCCGGCCTGAGGTTCGCTCAGGCACATCGTGCCGAAATTTCGCCCCTCAATCGCAGGCATAACCCAAGTTTCGATCTGCTTTTCCGATGCGAACGCCAACATCAGGTTGGCGTTTCCCTGAGTCAGAAACGGATACGCGGCGGTAGAGCAATTTGCGGCTGTAAAGTTCGCGCTTGAGGCCATCGTTACCGTCATCGGCAATCCCATCCCGCCCCTTTCGGCAGGAAAGCCCATC
The DNA here is from genome assembly GCF_056539385.1 of Ruegeria sp. BB6. Taxonomy (NCBI): domain Bacteria; kingdom Pseudomonadati; phylum Pseudomonadota; class Alphaproteobacteria; order Rhodobacterales; family Roseobacteraceae; genus Ruegeria; species Ruegeria sp. BB6. The sequence continues at coordinate 276,276 of NZ_JBQFUW010000004.1, read as the reverse complement.
CCAAAGAAGCCCGCCTCGCGAAAGGCGGCCAGATCCGAAGCCGTTTCTTCAGGCAGCACCACTTTTCCGTCAGACAAATATGGCTCTTGCCGATCTGACACCTTGAAATGCTGTGCGAATTTATCGCGTGCGACCTGTGCCGAAAGGTCAAGAACCGACTGCATGGTCTCACGATCGTGCTCTGCAAACTGGTCGCGGGTTGTCAGTTCTTCGGTTTTCAGCCAGTCAAAAACCAAAAACCGCAGGTCGTCTTGATTAATATAGTCCACGAGCTTTTGCCCTCCCTCCGTTGAACCGGGGCGCGAGGTTTGTCGCGCCCGGTGCAAAGTTCCCTCGCACAACTCGGCCGATTGCAATATGCTGGATATTACAGCTTTTAATCACCCTCACCCAGTGACGGCCGCGTGGGCCGCCGGTCAATGCCACATCAAACGTTCGTCGTAGCCCGGGTCAGGCTCGCAATCTGGTGCGGGGACCCGTCAGCGATTTCCATATGATTGACAACGCGACCAGTTTTGGCGGCAGATTGGTTCGCGTCGGCTTGCCGCGAGAAAGACGCCACAACTGCCCCTCGTACCAAGTCAATCCGATCATTGTCATCAAATCCAACGCCCGGATACCAGTGCTGGGCTCTTTCAGCTCGTACCGGAAATCCGGGTCGGCCAAAGCAGCATTTGGCAGGTCTGGGCGCAGGATCAAAGGACGACACAGCCCCACCATGTCTGTGGCACCGCTGTTCAGTGCCTCCTCCATTCCCACGCGGCTGCGGAAACCACCGGTCACAACAAGCGGCACGTTGACCGTTTTACGCAACTCCGCCGCATATTGCAGGAAATACGCTTCGCGCTTCTGCGTCGACTCACGCACATTTTTCTCGCGCTTGCCCTTCATCATCGCCGGAGCCTCGTAGGTTCCGCCCGAAATTTCGATCAGGTCTATTCCGGCCTCCTCCAACGCTTTGACGACACGGATGGAGTCGTCTTCGCTGAACCCGCCTTTTTGGAAATCCGCCGAGTTGAGCTTGATGCCAATGGGATAGTCAGGCCCGGTGGCCGCGCGGATTGCAGCGTAGATTTCAAGGACGAAACGCATCCGGTTTTCAAGCGATCCGCCCCATTTATCGTCACGCCGGTTGTGATGCGGCGAGAGGAACTGACTGACCAGATACCCATGCGCACCGTGGATTTGAACCCCGGTGAACCCCGCCTGCTGAGCGAGGGCGGCCGCGCGCGCAAAGCGCGAAATAATAGCCTCGATCTCGGTCTCGGTCAGAGCGCGCGGCGGGTTGAACCCACTTGACAACGCGGGTCCAAGTGGCACCGCCGAGGGAGCCATGGGTTCAGGGCAAACCTGTTTTGGACTTTGTTTTCCCGGATGGTTGAGCTGCATCCAAATATGCGCACCATCGACCTTGCCCGCCTGAGCCCATGAGCGAAAAGCGTCCAGATCACTTTGATCATCCAGCACCACGTTATACGGCTCACCCAAGGCAGACCGATCGACCATCACGTTACCGGTCATTACCAGCCCGCTTCCGCCTTCAGCCCACGTTCGATAAAGCGTTGCAAGCCCCTGTTTGGGGTTCCTGTTTCTATCCCCCAGCTGTTCGCTGGCGGCGGATTTAAAGAAGCGGTTGCGGATAGTGGCCTTGTTTCCAAGTTGGAACGGCACGGCAAGAGGCGATGTCATCCTGAGGTCCAATCAAAGAGGCAGTTTGGTATAAAATCTATACCAATCAAACGTACTGCTTCAACCTTCTGCCGCTTGATCTGCCGCAACGGAATTTAGTTGGGGTTTCTCGTAGGCAAAACCGCTGCTCTTGCGAATTGACCGCCCAGCCAAAATCCAAGCCCAGAATTCTCTGGCAAGAATAGTATTGGCCCTGCGAAAACAGTTCTGATTTACTGACTTTGGAACAAGATACGAGGTGCCGGATGCGCAAATGGGGTCTAACCGCAGTCGTCTTAATGTCCGCAAGTTCAGTACTTGGCGCTGGCATGGAACGGTGGGGCGAGTCTGGCGACTGGACGATCTTGATTGATCCTGAAAAGGGCAACGGGTGTCTCGCGTGGAAGCAATTCGGCGATGGAATGACGGTCGAAATCGGCGCGGCCCCCAATCAGCAAGGTGGTTTTTTCGCGGCCTATAACCCGGCGTGGGAGCAGATCGAAGACGGTGCCACAGGTCTGGTAAATTTCGATTTTGGCGATGCGAAGTTCGCTGGGGACGCGGTTGGCACCTTCAAGAACGGAGTCCCCGGCGGTTATGCGTTCTTCGATAACCCCGAGTTTGTAAGTGAATTCGGGAAACGACAGGGCGTTACAATAACCGGCGAAAGCGGGACTTCGGTCCAGCTTGACCTGAGTGGCTCTGCAAAAGCGATTGAAGCTGTACAGGCTTGTCAGGCAGAACAGCCCAAACCGCTCACGGAATGAAACTGCGGCCAGCTATTGCAGTTGTTGCAGGTCTGGAACGCAGGGTTGTCGTTGCGCCGGCATTTCATCTGCGCTGCCTGACACGGACTGTCTTGACCCGCCTACGTCCAGCTTGAACTTTGGTGCTGAAAGCTGGCCATTGACTTCAATGGGCCAAGCGCTTCGGGAAAGTGGTTTTCCAACGCGGCGCGGTTCCGCCCTGAGCGCGATTGTATCATTTGCCCAGTCTACCTGTCCTTTCGCGACCAACTGAACGGAACCGGTTTCTATCACGATGGACTCCGAATAAACCCGTCCAGCGTCAATGCGAACCGGGGCCACAACGCACGTAATGTCAGTGTATCCCTGACGAAGTTCTTCCGAGAACAGCCACGGGAAGATACCAAGCCCCGCCAGTTCTAGAAGGCTGGTGCTGATATAGCCCTGAGACATAGAGAGCGCCGCCTTTCCTTGCATCGAGTTCAAGAAGGCTTTGCCCGAAGCAAGACTGCCAGCGACGTTGAAGTCCCCACTGAGACGCCCATACGCGTCAATTCCAATCCCTAACTCGTCAAGGATTTCGCCGAATTCCCACCCGGATGTTGAACCGGACAATGATACCCAATCCGGCGATTCAAGCAGGTCCACGACCGCCCTCAGACTGAAATTGCCCCCGCCATAACTAATTTGCAGCGGCCCGGCATCCACAACTCCGTCTTTGGCAGTCAAATCGCTTGTGACGGCAGTCACACCTTTCTGGCCAACGATTTCTTTGAATTCGATCGCCACCTCGACATCTGCCTCAGCAAGCATGCGCTGAACGTCCAGAAGATCAGCCGGCTTGCCCTTTTTCTCCGGCAGGACCAGGGGCTGCACTGCCGGGTCATCATCGTCAGAAAGTACCAGTGGTTGGGTTTCAGAATCCGTTTTTGGCCTATTGCCCCCGACCAGGCTTTTGAGTTGGTTCAACGCAGCAGTCAGGTTTTTCAGGTCGTTCAGATCAAGCCTCTCGCTGGTCAGACCGCCACGAACAACAGTTCCCGATCCGGGAAAGCTCGCGTCCAAAGCTGTCTGAATTTGAGAAGACCCGGCTTCAAACACGACCGACGCCTGAAACGCGTCGGCCTGCCTTGTCGTTTCCGCGCTGATAGAAAGCGCACCAGTCTCAACAGGTTCCAATTCGAGAGCAGTCAGAAATGTCGCCCCGTCGCCCAGATCAAGGTCAATATCAAAATCCAGACCCGACAAACCTTTTAGCTCACTCACGGAAAGCGCAAGATCCATCGCCCAAAGGTCAGTTCCATAACTGGTTGCGTTCAGTTTGTTGAGTGAAACCGGACCGCCCTCGTTCGACAGACTAAAATCGGCTTTTATTCCGCCGAACTGATCAACGAACTGCGCGTCTACATCTGGCAGAAGCAGATTCACGGGACCGTTCAAAGTCCCCTCGAACGTGACATCCTCAAGCTGAAGCAGGTCGAGAATTTCACCTTGGGCCACAAGGATTGGGTTTTCGATCGGACCGGCCTGTAACGTCAAACCTAACATGGCCAACCGACCATCCGGCATACGGCGCACACGTTCGATAGAGGCAGGGCCGATAACGTCCAGCCCCTGATCGAATGCGTTGGTCTCGAACAGCAGCTTCTCAAACTTGAACGAGGACGGCGCCCCGACCAAATGCATCTCAAGCGCAGTGAACTTTAGGTCTTGTATTTTCTTGGCCGCTTCGGGCGGCTGGCCTTCGGGAAAGAGGCGCGCGTCAAATACCATATCAACGCCTTGAACCGTATAGAGGTCTTCGACCGATCCTTCTGCGGTTAGCTGTTGACCTTCCTCAAGACTGATGGATGTCGAAAAGGTATCTACTTTGAGAACATCCTGAGACACGATCTCGGCGTGGAACTGGCCGTTGCCTTCAAGAACGCGCTCAAGACCAAGCACATCGAGAAAATCGCCGAATTCACCCGTGTCCATCTGCAACGCCGCTTGAAATCCACCACCCTGAGCTTCATCCAACGGCTCACCATCGAAGCTGGCTGTCATTTCGCCAAAACTGGCGCGTGTGGTGAACGGCGCTCCGCGTGGATAATCGCCCTCGATCCCGAAGCTCTGGCCATTTACAAACCCCATTCCAGAGACTGTCGTTCGCTGTTCACCATCAACCTGATCCAAGGCCAGAGACTCGAGGTCGAACACAAAAGAAAACCCTGAAACCTTGTCATCGACCTTCAAACCAATAGACGTGAAAGTCACATTCTTGTCGCTGAGAAAGGCAAGAATGCCACTGTTCGGTTCAGTGTTCGTGGCCGGAGTGACCTCCATCTCCTGAGGTTCACGACTGGGCTCTGCCTCGGCGCTTTCAGGCGGCGTTTTTGTGCGAGGCCGCTTTGTTGACCAACTTGTTGTGCCATCGGCCGCAGTCAGCAAATTTGTCTGTAGCCCTTCAACCACCAAATTGTCGAATTGCAAACGCCCATTGGCAAGCGCCGCGACATCAAGCTCCAGCTCAAGCAGCTTTAACTCTGCAAGAGCCGTATCGGGAAAGGTCTGGCTTGGTATGACCACCCCTCCGACATAGATGCTGGTGATACGTCCGAGTGCGACACTGACATCATCGTTGACCAGCAGCGTGCGCCCGATCTGATCCGAAAGGACTTGTTCGACCAGACCACGCCGCATGTCCGAGAAAAGCGGCGCCGCAAACAACAACCAGATCGAAGCGACCGCTACGACAACGAACAGAACGACAGCGCCTATAATTCTTTTCAGCCAAGTCCCCATGACCCCTCCCCAGGCATCTTCCTGAGGGTCGAGTTTATCAGCAAATCAAATTTCGCCAATATTTCTCGTCTGTTGGCCAATTTTGGTGGTTTTCCTGGTGCGCAGGGCCAAGCTCGATACGCTTACCCCGGCCACGCAAACGAATGCGACGCCCGCATCAACGCATCCAGAGCAGGGGAATATTTGCGGCCCGGAACAGTGAAGGCGGCGATCGTGCGTTCGACATCCGGTTGAACAAGCGGCCGCTGCATCAGCCCCGGCAGGGTAACCGAATATTCCGGCATGAACGCAAACCCGATACCTGCTGCGACCATTGCCTGAATCCAGTCCTCACGCTCGGAACGGAAACGCGCATAAAGTTCCACGCCCTTCGTCTGGCAAACCGACATCACCATTTCTCGCAGCTCACAGGCCAGTCGGTCCACGTAGTTTTCGCCCGACAGTTCTTTCAACGGAACTGAATTGAGCTGCCTCAATCGATGATCCGGTGAAAAAACGACAACATACCTTTCGGTGTATAGGGCATGTGCCCGGAATTCTTCCTCAAGCTCGTTTGTCAATGTCATGAAGGCAACGTCGATTTCCCCCTCGACCAGCATGTCCTTCAGCTTTGAGGCGCTCGCTTCATTGACCGACAGTTCCAATCCACTGTGACTTTTTTCAAATTGCGCCAGAAAACGGGCGAGGCGCACGTGGCCGATCGTTGAAAGAACACCCAGCCGTAATGGTACTTTTTCCAAAAGCCTGAAGTTCTGGGCCAACATCCGAGTCGCGGCGGCCTCGTCAACGATGTGCTGCAGGTGCGGCAACATCGTTCGGCCAAAATCGCTGATCAGGATTTTCCGGCCTTCTCGATGAAACACCTGTGCGCCAAGCTCAGCCTCAAGCGACTTTACCCCTTTGGTAAGGGCTGGTTGGCTCACATTACACTCTGCCGCAGCCTTCGTGAAATTCAGGTGTTTGGCCGCAGACAAAACATATCTGATCTGAGACATCTCCATCTTTGGGACCTCTCTTTTCCGATGTCAGTCGGCCAACAGGATACACGTTTTTACTCAAACCTGGAGTTATTAAGCCATAAAGGATCGGTAGTTCCCTCTTTCATAGCCCCGTGGTGCAATGGAGCCATCGGTTTCACAGGACAGAAAGGAAGAACAATGTCTGTTTTCATGGTCGAAAGAAACCTCAAGGGCATCAGTATGGAAGACCTTGGCGCAGCCCAGCAAGCGGCGATTGGCACCGCAGCACGCATGACCGCAGATGGCGACAAAATAAGCTATGTCCGATCAACTTTTGCGCCCGAGGACGGCCGCTGCATGTGCCTGTTTGAAGGCGAAAGCGCCGAACAGGTTCGTCGCCTGAACGACACGGCCGGGCTGCCGTATGACAAGGTTGTGGCGGCGATGGATTTGACCCCGCAGTAAATCGGAATTGGCAGTCAGACCCCTAGTGTTTTCAAATTCAGCCGGATGATGCACTCTATCCCAACCACCAAACTGGAACGGAGAGTCCAATGCGCTGCCAGGCAAGGATGCTTTTGTCGGTCGCAACCATCTTTCTGGCGGCGTCCGCACAAAGCGGCGTTGCCGCAGATTGCGCTGGCACAGGCGGGGTCGCAGTGGATATTCGCGGAACCACCGTCTGTGCATTTGCCGGGGACTCCTGCCCCAACGGGTGGAGCAATTACCAGTCCTTGAAACAGTGGGTTCCAAGAACATGTGGCGGCACCCAATGCACCGGAAAAGATGTGTGCACAACCCGACAAGGCTGGTCCCGCTCCATTCCAAAGTGCATCTTTGAAAGCGGCAGAAACTCTCAGGGCGATTGCACAAGAAGGAATGAGTGTCAGGCGCAGAAAGTGCGGCGCACAGCGTGCGTTAGAAACTAGCAATCCACTTGTAGCTTGGTTTCCCTGAATGCCCTGCTCTGCACAATCGGACATCACAATCGGATAATGCCGGCTGCATCCAATATCAAAGATCTAAGGATGTTCCCGACCGAAAAAGGATGACCCAGTTCAGGTTTCACTCAACAGGGTCATCCGTCATTTCAGGATCCCACGTTTACCACCATTTTACCGAAGTTACCGCCCTGCAACAGTTGGTTCAGCGCCTCTGGAGCGTTCTCCAGACCTTCGACCATATGCTCTTTGTACTTTACCGAGCCATCTTTGATCCAACCCGTCATGTCGCGACTGAATTCGTGATACACAGATTGCGGAAAACTGTCGAAGATGATGAAACCCTGCATCTTAACCTTCATCCGCAACAGGGTTCCCATGATATTGGGTCCCATATCGGGTCCGTCAGGCAGGTCAGTCAGGTTGTACCACGCAACTATGCCGCAGACAGGAATGCGTGCGAACGGATTCAAAAGAGGCAGAACGGCATACAGGACTTTACCACCCACGTTCTCAAAATAGACGTCGATACCCTCAGGACAGGCCGAGGCAAGCTGTGCGGCAAAATCATCAGCACGGTGGTCAATACACGCGTCAAAACCCAGATTTTCGACGACATGTGCACATTTGTCTGCCCCGCCTGCAATGCCGACAACCCGACATCCCTTGAGCTTAGCAATCTGCCCTACCGTAGCACCCACCGGGCCGGCAGCCGCTGCGACAACTACTGTTTCACCTGGCTTCGGCTCTCCGATCTTGAGAAGACCCGCATATGCCGTGTAGCCGGGCATACCCAATATCCCCAGCGCCCAAGACGGATTTTGGGGCGACTTGCCAAGGTTGATAACTTGGGTTCCGTCGGAAATCGCATAGTCCTGCCAACCACTCCCGGACAGAACATAGTCGCCCGGTTCAAATCCATTGAGGTTAGAGATGACAACCTGCCCAACCACCTGGGCGGTCATGACCCCGCCTATGGCAACGGGTTCCGCATAGGATTTGGCATCATTCATCCGCCCGCGCATATAAGGATCAAGTGACAGAAAAACGGTACGAACCAGCATTTCACCTTCGCCAGGTGTCGGCACTTCGCTCGTTTCCATCCGCAGCGTGTTCGCATCAGGCAAGCCTACTGGACGCTCGTTCAGAACAATCCTTCGGTTGGTTTCGGCTGTCTGGGGCATCTATTTCTCCTTATGGTGCTACGTGTTGGTCTAAATCGCATAAGTGCTGTTCGTATTGCACGACCTACTATTAGTGACCGGTTTGAGCGGGCACTGACAAGAACTAAAAGGACTGAGAGAGTTTCACGGCACCCGACGCCGAACTGCATTTCGTGCCCGGCATCGATAGCCCTGCTTTGTTTACCCCAATAGTTCTCAACACATCACAAATTTCAAGGTTTGTACGAAGCCTCGGTTATCCCTCCAAAAACCGCCGAGAGGGCATTACCGGCTTGAGGCTGGGAAACAATCAAAAGCTCGTTTTCGACCATCGCGGCGAAGTCCAGATCGTGCCGCCAACCTGAATGAAGCACGTTTACCGTTGTCGTAACGTCGTAGTCTGAAATCGTTTTCAGCTCGGCAGCCGCCAGAACTTCGTGTGCGCGGTCTCCGCCGTGGAAACGTATCGCGGCAACTTCGATTGCCAGCAGGATCGTAAGTGTGTCTCCGTCCTGCAAACTAGAAGCAACCGACGGCGCCATTTCCTGCGCGAGCTGGTTTAGGGATTGCACTGACCAGGAATGATAGGAAATACCGGGCCGCCTCAAATACGGCCTCGCTTGGACCAATCCTGAGGAGCGCGCCTCCATATCCGCAGTAAAAGCTACCTTTGCCTCCGGGTGACGCTCGAAAAGCATGGCCCATTGCAGTGGATTGCCACAGGCAATCGCCTGGCTCGTCAATCCAATCACCAAACTTGTCGCAAGCAAGGCTCTTAGAATGTAGGTCACTTCAGTCCTCCTCCCGAAGTTGGCTTTTCATCCCGGGATATTTACTGTTTCGTATGATCCCAAGTTATGTTGCCATCCATGATGGTATAGAGCACATCGACTTCCGAAATGTCGTTCGGGTCGATGTCGTAGAGGTTTTGGGACAAGACGACCAAATCGGCTTTCTTCCCGACTTCCAAGCTGCCGATCTCGCTGTCCAATCCCATGCCGTATGCTGAATCTATGGTATGTGCACGCAGCGCTTGGTCGAGTGACATCTTTGCTTCATCACCGCCAAGGGGGGCTATGTTTTTACGACCGTCCAGAGTGCGCGTGACACCGGCTTCTATGGCTGCAAGCGGCCGGTACTCGGACACGTAGCCCGAAACGGGCCAATCTGACCCGAAAGAGAACTTTCCACCCTCAGAAAGAACGCGTGTCGTCGGAAAGGCGAGGTCTACGCGCTCTGGCCCCACTCTGCTTGTTGCTATTGATTGCATCAACGGATCAAAACTCATCCAAGCGCCCGAAGAGTCGTATGTGACACCAAGCTGACCGAAACGCGCGTAATCGTCCGGATGAATGTAAACTCCGTGGGTGATTTTGTGACGCCGATCCCTTTGCGGATTAACCTCGATTGCGGCTTCTACTGCGTCAAGAAGTCTGCGAACAGCAAGGTCTCCGAAACAGTGACAGGTCACATCGACCCCAGCCGCATCTGCGCGGATAACGGCGTCCTGCATCACATCGTAGGGGATAATGGGCTGTGGGACATTTTCTGGTTTGTCAGAATAGGGTTCGACCATGAGCGCGGTCCATTTGTCATCGCCACCATCCATGTTGATCTTGAGGTATCGCGCCTTAACAAGGTCGGAATTAAACTTCTCACGCAATTCCAGGGTTCCTGGCAGCGGATCGACATTGCCGTCATTCCAATAGTACGAACCAACAACCCTGAGAGGCAAATCTCCTGCGGCTTCAAAGTCGGTCAGCATTTGAAACCCTTCGTCCTGACCCATGCCTTGAATGCCATGGTCATGAATCGAAGTGATACCGGCAGCCGCGAAACGGTTTATCCAAACCTCAACGCCGTCCTTCATAAACTCAGGCGAGATTTCCATCAGCGCCGAGAGAACCTGAAGCTGCGCGGGAATTTCCACGATCCAACCGGTCGGGTTTCCTTCTGTGTCGCGTTCAAAGAACGAAAACCCCGGGACCGTGTCTGGTGTATCCTTGTCAATACCCGCAAGTTCCAAAGCCTTGGAATTTGCCCAAGCCGCGTGGCCATCTATCGCCCAAAAGTAAACCGGACGTTCAGACTCGATTTCGTCCAGCATGGCCGCCGTCGGATTCCCGTCAGTCCACGGATTAAAGCGCACACCGTACCCAAGAATAAGATCATCCTTGTTCGTCTCAACTTCTTCGCGGATCAACGCGAAAAGCTCATCCTTGTCATCCGTTTGTAAATCCACCCCAAGCATGATGAGGCCACCGGCAACGGCATGAATATGACCATCCACGAAACCCGGCAGCACCATCGCACCGCCAAGGTCGATAACCTCGGTTCCCAGCCCTATGACATTTGGAAGCCCCTCGGCATTGCCCACATAGACAATTTCTCCATCTTCTATTCCGATGGCTTCGGCGACTGTCCCGCTTTCGTCCATTGTGTGGATCGCGCCATTTATCAATGCGTAATCAGCGGTTGGATTCTCACGCCCTGTCTGCGCTGAAACTACAGTCGCCAGCAGGCTTGCGGCCGTGGCCAAGAGTACCGTGCTACGCATGAATTACTAACTCCCCACTATTTCAATTTGTTCTAACGAAGAATGAGACACCAATCTTTTTTTGTCTGCTGGTATCTCCGGTAAGGTATCGTGCAGCATCAAAATTTCCAGCGTTCAGGCCCAAAGCTGTTCCCTTCCTTTGCTTTGGTCGTTTTACCAACGGACAAACCCAGAGACACCGGCATGGGCTTAAGCCCCGCAGCGACGTGGCCGGAAACTTGATTTGCCGACACACCTAGCCATCGAAAGAATGAACGCTTCGAGCCTCTAGGCCGTAGTTTGACTCTACCTTCAAAGCGCCATCGTAGAATGACACATCGCTTAGCCGTTCTTCTGCATGTAACTCGCCCTCAATCCAGAATGCTTCAAAGATCGAACTGAACTCGACACCCTCAGGATAAACAACGTGAATGACCTGATTGGGAGGTGGCGCTGGCGTATGAACGCAAGACCCGGCAACAGGCACGAAAAGAAACTCGGTCACAACACCGCCGCTAAGTGTCAGCGGGACGATGTAACCCGGAATCCTTATTGTTTTACCGAGGATATTCGGATTTGGGCCACGGCCATTCGCACTGTTTTGGGCGATGATCTTGCGGCGCTCTCGCATGAGATTTTCCACGTCAACATTGTGCCTGTTCAAAAGGGCAATTGCTGCTTCATGCTCAGCTAGAAACCCCTGATCAGAGCGCTCTGATACACTGGAAGTCCGCCAGCGCACGTGTGTCCGCATAGCTTCCAATTGCGGAGCGGGCAGTGACGCAAACGGCAACTCGAGAGATTTAAGCGGAGGCAAAAGTTCCTGCCAGTTGACTGCTAAGTGACTTTGAGAGGTAAGGTCTATGCCGGAAATACCTGAGCTGGGCGAGGCGTCTATCTGGTGCGTACCCTGGCCAAACCTCGGAGCGCCCGAAGGTGAGCCCCCAGTCAAATACTGAACAGTTTCAGCAAGGCCAATCCGTGGAGATAGCTGCAAAAAGATGCATAGAACCAGTGCAACAAAGCCGCGGGCCATTTTCGAGTATCGGTTACATTCTGCCATTGTTGCTTTCCCAAAAATGGTCTGCGAGGCGGGCACTCAATCCTTGGGTTGAATCACATTCCAACTTAGCTCTTTTCGTGGCCTTGCAGCCAGAGATGGCCGGAGTTCTGGCGAATTTGTTGTCGATCAGAAAAAGAACGAAAGGCCAATTTTGACTTGCCGATCTGGACCACCGTCAGGTCTACGCTCCAAAAAGTAGTACCCCAAGCTTACATCCATGGCCGTCCCCTCGGATTCATTGATTATTGACGTCTTGCCAGCAGTTAAACCCAACGGAACCGCCCATGCTTCGTCATTTCCCAAGGCATTCCAGTTGTAGGAAATGACGTTATTGTACCCAACGTACCAACCTTCGCCCAACCCGTAGGTCAGAATTGGCTGCAGGATGCTAACGCTAAAGTCGTCTTCGCCCCACATGTGCGCGACCACTGCGCCCCATGAGAGTTCGCCCGCCTGTCCAAATACCACAAACGCAGGTCCAGCGCCCCAACCGGCACCGGCCAGCGCATCATTTGTGTGGGTTGGCATCGAAACCTGCAGGCCATATCCGACTGCAATCCCGCTCGCGCCGGGTGTCGGCGCATAAAACGCCTGTACCGTTGAATCGCCTATGCCCCAAGTCAGGTCATCTTCGGGTGAAGGGTCGACGATGCCAGGCGGCAGAACTGCACCCGGCTGCACACCTTGAATAGGGATGATCCCGCGCAACACAAGTGATGCACTTTCAAGTGGCACCGAGTAAACCGGCTGAAGCTGAAAGTTGTAGCTGTCCTCGTCATTTGTGCCGGTCCTGAAAGCGATCGTGTTGTCCGTCATGAGCGCCTTTGTGTCTGCCAGCGGGTTAGCCGCCTTTCGAGCGGCCTCGCATGCGGCGTCACACGCGAAAACACCATCCGGGCGTACAGTAAGCGCTCCTAGGAAAAGCAAGACTAAAATGAAAATCCGAATATTCATGAACAATCCCGTTTTGACTTAGTTCCTGTTTTTTTGGTGCTTTCAGGCTATTGAGGGCGGTCCTGCGCCACGCCTGCAACGGGTTGGCCGATTTCCGCGCCAATGCCTTCAAACAGCCTTTGCTGGTCTTCTGAAAGCTGTGAAAGGGTGATGATCCGTTCAAATTGTGCCAGTTCCATCAGCTTTGGCAGATACGGCTCAATAATCGTCTCGTGCCGTGCGTGAGCCGCGGCATCCAGATAGCGTTCATAGCCATAAACCGTTTCGCCAACCCGAGCGAACTCATAGACTAATAACCCATCATCTGCGGCAGACGCGGCGACCATCTCCTCAGCCAATGCGTCGAACGCTTGTGTGTTTTCATCAACCACTTTCAGGACAGCTATAAAGGCGACTTCACCCGCGTGGCTAACAGATCCTGCCGACAGGCCCGCGACAATTGCCAGAGTAGTCAGGTTGGGTCGAATTTTCACTTCAGCCTCCTTTTACGAGTTCTAACCGCCCCCCAAAATTTGAGTCTGATTGAAAAACAACAGGGTCGTGGGACTGTTTCCAAGGGCAGCATCAGGGCTCCACAAGAGCAGCTAGCGCGTCAATGACGCGCTGGTCGCCATTATTGTCAGATGCCGTCCCGATGCGTGAACCGCCCATCCATAAGCGTGCCTAACACTTTGATGTTCGAGATTTCGCGCGGTTCGACTGCGGTGATGTCCTGATCGAGAACGACGAGGTCGGCATATTTTCCCACCTCGATGGAGCCTATTTTGTCCTCCATCGCTTGCTGAGCCGCAGGATAGATCGTGACCGCTTTCAGCGACTCTTCCAATGAGGCCGGTTTGCGAGACAACGGGAACGGCTTGCTGTCCGGATTTAGCGGGTCCTGCAAGGTCATCGCGATCTCAACATTGAGGAGCGGACCGATCAGATCAATCGGCGCGGATGGCACATCCGAAGAAATCGACACGTTGTGCCCCAATGCCATCAGCGAGGAATAGCGGGCAAAAATCGCCTCGACCTTAGCGCGCCCCAACAAGTCCAACGCGTTTACATCCTGTGCTTCCCAGTCAACGTGGAAAAGTGGGGTCGTGTTCACCATGATCTCGTTTTCGATAACAGTCTCATGGTCCTGATCAGATACCCAGAAATAGTGGTGCAAAAGGTTGTTCGGAACGTCATAGCCAGCTCCGCGCGCGGTCATTATCGCTTCGACAGTATTGCGAACCGTTTGTGATCCGTCGACATGGGTGCCCACCGGCAACCCATTCTGGTTAGCTTGCAAATACACCGAAGTTATCATGGGACCTTCGATGGCAGCCGCACCGCGCGTCGCGGACCCGTCAGCGTAATCGTCCAACATCCACGCCGTTTTTGAACTCCAGTTCCCCTCGGGATGTATCTTGATGCCCCAGATGCGCAACATGTCGCTGTCGTATTGCTCGCGCAACTCAAGTGTGTGCGCGACAATGTCGTCGGCAGTTGCCGTAGGGTCCTTAAAGCCGGTTGCAACGAATGTACGGATCGAAAGCTCGCCGTTCTTTTCTAGTTCGTGCAGATGTGCAAGCGCCAGTTTCTCGTCATCCTTGACCAGCGACAAATCCGTAACCGTTGGCATAGCCATCAAGGGTACGTGAACGGCTGTAATTCCGGTTTTGACAGCCTGATCGTAGAGGTTTTTCTGGATGTCAGGAATTTCACCTGCCGGGTCCCAAGCACCTGCATTTCTAAATGCCGCAGCCCACTGGAACTCAATGCCGATTCCTGTCTGGTTGCCTTCCGCGTCACGCTGCCAGAACATCACGCCCGGCACCTGATCCTCTTCATCAGGGCTAACTTGGCCCGCTTCAAAGGCTTTGGAGTTCATCCAAACATCGTGGATTGTGAAGTCGAGGATAAACGCCGGACGGTCAGAAACGACGGAGTCCAGATCTTCCTTGGTCGGCCAGCCACCATATGAGACCTGGTTGAAGCCGTAGCCAAGGATCAGATCTTCATCCGGGTTTTCGTCTGCATACTTCTTGATCGCTGCCAGCGCTTCTTCAAGCGTTTCAATGCCGAAAAGGCTCACACCGCGCGTTGTCCAGCCGGACGCAATGATATGGTCGTGCCCGGACACGAAGCCCGGCAAAAGGGTGTCGCCATCCAGATCAAATACCTCGGTATTGTCACCAATCAAGGCCTGTGCTCCAGCGGCATCACCCACATAGGAAATCTCGTTACCGGTCACTGCAACCGCCTCGGCACTTGGTGCATCATCGTTCATTGTCAGAACGCTGGCGTTCGTGAACACCATGTCTGCCGTTTGCGCAGTAAGTGCTGTCGCAAACAGCAACGGGATACTTAAAAGCGGTAGATTTTTCAGCATAGGAACCTCCAAGACGAACCGATAATTTGTCATTTTGGATTCACGGTAATGGGAAAGCTCAGAAAAGCAACTGTCCTAAACCCTCCGAATGAATGACATTCACCGATACCAGTGAACAAGCCAGCCGATGCCGATAATTCGATTTGAATTCGTCTAAACCTGGTCTGGACGGGGCTAGTCGTAATCCAAACTACTGACGTCAAAAACCTGGGTTCTTACCTAAGTTCAATGCATGGTTGGCGGCGAACGCTGTGTCATAAACTGAAAAGGTAGAGGAATCCGAACGCAGAGTATTTCGACATTTTGCCGGTTAGAACAGCGACAGGGAACCGCCTTTTGATTGGCCGAACAGCACAAAACAGACCTAGCCGATCAGTACGAATTGTACTGAAGTCGCTGTTCTATGGGTTTCGCCCTATTCCACGTTAACTCCTTGAGAACTAGGTCAGTACGAAAGACAAGGTTTTACTCCTCAAGGATCCCGCTATGGAACTGAACTCTTCGATTTCCGCCGTCATTACCGGTGGCGCCTCTGGTCTTGGTGAAGCCACAGCGCGCGACCTAGCCAGCCACGGTGTCCGGGTCGGCATTTTCGATTTGGACGAAGACCGAGGTGTTGCGTTAGCCGAAGAACTTGGCGGCGCATTTGCCAAGGTCGATGTCTCCGATCTGGCCAGTGTTGAAGCTGGATTTGAAACTATACGCGCCAAAATTGGTCAGGAACGTATCATGGTGAATTGTGCCGGTGTCGGCACGCCGGGCAAGACCATCTCGAAGGGCATTCCGATGGAATCCGCCTTCTTCGACAAGGTTCTCAAAATCAACCTGCTGGGCACCTTCCACTGCGCCTCGAGGTCCGCGCTTGGCATGGTCGCGGCCGATCCGCTGACCCAAGATGGCGAGCGTGGCGTGATCATCAATACCGCGTCGGTCGCGGCCTTTGACGGACAGATGGGCCAGATTGCCTATAGCGCATCGAAGGCGGGTGTCGTTGGCATGACGCTTCCCATGGCCCGCGATTTGTCGCGGGACGGCGTGCGCGTCGTGACAATTGCTCCGGGGCTGTTCAAAACTCCGATGATGGCCGCCCTGCCGCAAGAGGCACAAGATTCGCTTGGCGCTCAGGTACCTTTCCCCGCCCGTCTTGGGCATCCGCCAGAGTTTGCCCAACTGGCCACGCATATCGCCGAAAACAGCATGATGAACGGCGAAACTATCCGTCTGGATGGCTCCATCCGGCTTGGAATTCGCTGATGAGCACTCCGGTGCTCTATGACTTTTCTGGTGATGTGGCAACGCTCACGCTGCATCGCCCAGATGCGGCCAATGCGATGAGCGTGGCTTTGCTTGCCGCGCTCGAATCTGCCGCCTTGCGCGCTGTGGAAGACAAGGCGCGCGCGGTTCTGATCACGGGTTCGGGGGATCGATTCTTCAGCTGTGGTGGCGATCTGGCCGAGATTGTCAACGCCTCAGACCGCGCCGCCTATCTCGACCAGGGATTGAAGCACCTGCATGGCGCAATTGTTGCGCTCTGCGAAATGGATGCGCCTGTCGTCATGGCTCTCAACGGTCAGGCTGCGGGCGGTGGTATGTCGTTAGCCCTGGCTGGAGACTATGCCATCGCCACCCCCGAAATGACCCTGACTCCGGCCTATGCGGCAATTGGTATGTCACCGGATGGCGGGTTAACTGCATCTCTTTCAAGACAGGTGGGTGTGCAACGGGCCAAGTCGATCATCCTGCGCAACCGCAAGCTCACTGCGAATGAGGCACTTGATCTGGGACTTGTTGCCGAAATCGTGCCGAAATGGACCCTCAAAAACCGGGGCCGGGAACTGGCTGACGCGTTTGCTCTGGGACCGACGCTTGCCTACGGCAAGACGAAACGCTTGTGCCAATCGGCGTTGCATACCTCGCTGAGCGGCCAACTCGATGCCGAGGCCGACGCGATCAGAACCTCTATTGCGACCGAAGACAACGAGGTCGCTATGCGCGCCTTTCTGGAAAAACGGCGACCAAAGTTTGCTGGGCGATAGGAGAAAATTATGTCCAACACTGCCTATATTTATGACGCGCTGCGCACCCCGCGCGGCAAGGGCCGCTCTGATGGTGCGTTAAATGAAGTCAAACCTGTAGAACTGGCCGCCGGGGTGCTGCGTGCAGCGCGCGACCGCAATGGCATAGACACCGCCCTTGTCGATGACGTGGTCCTGGGCTGCGTGACCCCGCTTGGCGAACAGGGTGGTGATATTGCTGTCTCCGCTACCCAGCGCGCCGGATATGACGAAAGCGTCGGTGGCGTGCAAATCAACCGCTTCTGTGGCTCGGGCCTTGAGGCGGTGAACGTCGCAACGCAGAAGATCGCGTCAGGTATGGAAGACCTCGTGATCGCGGGGGGTGTGGAAAGCATGTCGCGCGTTAGCATTCTGTCCGATGGCGGAGCGTGGCTTGGCGACCCGGAAACCATGTTGCGCAATGGCTTTGCGCCGCAGGGTGTGGGTGCGGACATGATTGCCACCATCGACGGTTATACCCGAGAGGACGTGGACGCCTTCGCCGTCGAGTCCCAGCGTCGTGCCGCCGCCGCATGGCAACGTCGCGCATTCGACGGGGCCATCGTTCCGGTTGTTGACGAGATTGGCCGCACGATTCTGGCCACCGACGAGCACATGCGCCCAGATGCCACGGTCGAGAGCCTTGGCACACTGAAACTTTCGTTCGCAGCAATGGGAGAGGCGGGGTTCGACGCGGTCATGCTGGCGAAATACAGCGATTATGACGCGGTCAACCATGTGCATCACGCAGGCAATTCGTCCGGCATCGTCGACGGCGCGGCCGCCGTAGTGATCGGGTCCGAGGCCATAGGCACCAAGATCGACGCCAAACCCCGTGCGCGCATCCTTGCAACCGCCGTCACCAGCTCCGAACCGACGATCATGCTTACCGGTCCCGCCCCCGCCTCGCGCAAAGCACTGGCAAAAGCTGGGCTGGCTGTCGAGGACATCGACCTGTTCGAGATCAACGAGGCCTTCGCCAGCGTTGCCATGCGCTTCATGAAAGACATGGAGGTTTCGGCCGACAAGGTGAACGTCAACGGCGGCGCCATCGCCATGGGGCACCCCTTGGGCGCGACTGGCGCGATGATCCTCGGCACCCTATTGGACGAGCTTGAAGCCCGCGACCAGAAACGCGGCCTTGCCACGTTGTGCATCGGCGGTGGCATGGGCATTGCAACCATCATCGAAAGGGTCTGATCCATGGCCAATTACACCTTTGCAATGGGCGATGATGGCATCGCCACAATCACGCTGGATACACAGGGCAAGCCGGTCAACGTGATCGACGCGGATTTCATCCCGATGATGGAGGAAATCCTTGGGTGTCTTGATCGCGAAGCCAACCTCCGGGGCGTGATCATCACCTCGGCCAAGTCCACCTTCTTTGCCGGCGGCGACATCAATATGCTGGCATCAATCGACGATCCGCTCGCCGCATTCGACGTCGCGCAGGGCTTGAAAGACGTTTTGCGCCGACTTGAAACGCTCGGGAAACCAGTGATCGCAGCAATGAATGGTTCCGCCCTTGGTGGAGGGCTTGAGATCGCGCTGGCCTGTCATGGCCGTGTCGCGATGCGGGGAGAAAAGACCCGCTTTGGCCTGCCCGAAGTGGGCCTCGGATTGCTGCCCGGTGCGGGCGGCGTCGTTCGAACCACCCGCATGCTGGGGCTCAAGGCCGCGCTTCCCTTTCTTATGTCTGGCCGCGCCGCAGACGCCGACACAGCGCAAGAGATGGGGCTTGTGGATGTGGTTGTGGATGACGCACAGGCAATGATGGCAGCAGCGCGCGAGCTGATCAACGCACACCCATCGCCTTCCAAACCCTGGGATGAACGGCGCGAACGTATCCCGGGCGGCAATCCTTATCTGAGTGCGATGCCAAGCGTGATTTCCGGCACTTATGCCGCCACCGTGAAAGCCGCCGGCAAAGAACCTGCCCCTCACGCTATCCTGGCCGCCGCAACAGAAGGCGCTGCTGCTGGATTTGCATCCGCTTGCAAAATCGAAAGCCGCTATTTTGCCCAGCTTTGCATCTCGCCCGAAGCCAAGACCAAATTGGCGGCGTTCCTGGCACGATAAAAACGAGAAACGGAGAACACCCGATGACCCTGTTTTCACCCGCCGCAACATGGCAGCAGGAGGAACACCAGATGTTTGCCGACAGTGTCGGCCGGTTTCTAGACGATGAACTGACACCGAACATTGAAACATGGGCCGAAAAGGGACGCGTCGACCGCGAGTTCTGGCGCAAGGCCGGGGAGGCTGGGATCATGGCCGGTTCAATCCCCGAAGCCTTTGGGGGCGTCGAGGGCGGCATCGGATTCGACGCGATCACCGTCTATGAACAGGGTCGCCGCGGCGATACCGGCTGGGGCTACTCGATCCAATCGATCGTGATGCACTACATCACGACCTTTGGCTCGGAGGAGCAAAAGAACCGCTGGCTACCCAAGCTGGTGTCGGGTGAGATAGTCGGGGCAATTGCCATGACTGAACCGGGTACCGGGTCTGACCTGCAAGCCGTGCGGACCAGCGCGGTTAAAGACGGCAATTGCTATCGCATCAACGGCTCGAAAATCTTCATCACCAACGGACAACTGGCCGACTTGATCATCGTCGTGGCCAAGACCGGGGGTGAAGGCGCCAAAGGCACCTCACTGATCGTAATGGAGACTGAGGGCGCCGAAGGCTTCAAACGCGGCAAGAACCTAAAAAAGCTGGGCATGAAGGGCAATGACACGGCTGAACTGTTCTTTGAGGACGTGAAGGTGCCTTTGACCAACCTACTGGGTGCAGACGAGGGTCAGGGCTTCTATCAGCTCATGAAGCAGCTTCCCTGGGAACGTCTGATTATCGCCATCACTGCCCTTGGTGTGATTGACTTTGCCCATGATGAGACCGTGACATACGTTCAGGAACGCAAAGCCTTCGGTAAACGGGTCATGGATTTCCAAAACACGCGTTTCAAACTGGCCGAGATCAAAACCAAAGCCGAATTGCTTCGGTCCTTCATCAACGAGAGCATCATGCTGCTGGAACAGGGCCAACTCACCGCCGAGCGTGCATCGATGGCGAAATACTGGGCCAGCCAGACTCAGAACGAGGTGGTTCACGAATGCCTGCAACTCTTTGGCGGCTATGGCTACATGATGGAATACCCTATCGCGCGGCTCTATGCCGACAGCCGAGTTCAGATGATCTATGGCGGGACAAACGAGATCATGAAGGAGCTGATCGCAAGGTCGATCGACGTCTAACCGCAATAAACACAACAGGAAATGGAGACCGCGCACAATCACGTGCCGTCTCTGTACGTTATTCACATAGAACCGCCCCAAGGCCCTGCTTCCGCCGTAGCCGGGAAAATCGAAGCAATCGCACGTTGTGTCCCCATCAGCGAAGGAAACAGGTACCGCCAAGACAAAGACGAGCAGCCGATCGGCCGCCATGCAGCAGGATCAACGGCGCACCGTTTCCCTCACAGCTGTTAAAATACTGCACAGTGCCAACGGGCAGCGATTGGCTCATTTGAAATACTTCATGCCAAACGCGCCTGATCCTCAAGGGTTTCAAAAGTAAACTGGAGCTCTAGTGGCAGAGTTTCAACCGTCGCAGGTCACACTGCGGATCAAGGCGGCCCGCGACCGGATAACCTCGGCGAAATCGCTGCGAAACGTTCCCATCTCGTCCCGGGTGGTCGCCAGCGAAAGGTTGATCATGCCGCGCCTAGCAAAGAAGTGACCCCGCGCGATCATGTCGAGATGGATCAGGTCCAACAGGTCTTTTGGCGGTTTCTCATCTCCCAGAAGTGGCTTCGTCGGCGGCGAGTCGCGGAAGTGGAACACCATCATCGAGCCCAGTCCGGTGATCGACATTGGCACGTCGATCCCGGCCAACTCGCTTGCTAGGCCTTCACGAAACTGATTACCCGTCTCAAAGAAAGTGTCCGCCACGTCGGGTGTATAGACTTTACTCAGCCCGGCATGGCCGGCTGACATGGTAAGGATATTGTTGTTGAACGTGCCGGCATGCCCCCATGCGTTGGGATGTTCGGGATCAAAGCGGTCCATGATGTCGGCCCGCCCTCCAAAAGCGCCGAAAGTCAATCCGCCGCCAAGGTATTTGCCAAATGTTGTCAGGTCCGGCATGATACCTGTCAGCCCCTGCATCCCTCCGCGGGTGTGTCGCGATGACATGACCTCGTCAAAGATTAACAAAGCGCCAGTTTCTTGTGTGGTTTCGCGCAGGGCCGTCAGGAACTCTTGCGACCCGGGCATGCCGCCGCCCGCACCAACCGTCGGCTCAACGATCACAACCGCCAGCTTGTCGCCAAGGGCACGGATCATGTCCCGAGCCATGTCGGCGTCATTGTAATCGCAATAGTGGAACGGAAACGGCGCGTTCATCTTGCCCGTACCTTCGAAACTCAAGACGCCGCCGTGATAGCCACCGTTCATGACCATGACACCCTCGCGCCCTGTAAAGGCGCGCGCGGCGGAAATGGCCATCATGTTGGACTCCGTGCCGGAATTGGTGAAGCGGATGCGTTCGACCGAATGAAACCGTTCGCACATCAGACGGGCGAACTCGGCTTCAACAAGGTTAGGTCCCCCCAGCACGATCCCCTTGGACAGGGCGTCGCGTACAGCTGCCTCGATCACCGGGTTGCTATGGCCGTAGAGACCGGCGGTATATTCACCAAGAAAATCGGCATAGTCGTTGCCGTCTGCATCCCAAATCCGGGCGCCCTGGCCGCGAATGACGGTAAAAGGAAACGGTCCGTAATGCAGTATCGAGCGGGTATTGCCACCCGGCATGACATTTTGCGCCGCTCTATGACGGGCCAGCGACTGAGGATGTGCTTCGGTAAAAGCCTGCCGTGCTTCGACAATGGCGGTGTTCAAATCAAGGTTTCGCATGTGGCTGCCTTTGCGCTGTTCCACTGTAAAAGTACCCGTTCACGGACTGGTAACGTTGTATTTTCGACGGCCTGCCCGTGCATCTGTGGGCACAAACAAGTCCGTCAAGCAGTAGGTATCTTCCATCCTCTCAAGGGTGCGGAGAACCTGAAAGCGCCAACCAGAGCCAATCCCATTCCATCCGGTCATTTGGGTCTGGCTGGCGCAAGTGTATGGTCTAAACCTTCCTGCCTATTGCGTGAGCGATAAGGCATGTCAGTTCAAACATCAGGTTCGCAGCGGTGACGCTGGTCACACCGGTCGGATCGTAACAGGGGGCAACCTCGCAGATATCGCCGCCGATGATGTCGAGCCCCATCAGCCCCTGAAGGATTTTTTGAACGTCGCGCGGGATGATGCCGCCAATCTCTGGCACAGCTGTGCCAGGGCAGAACGACGGATCGAGCCCATCGATATCAATGGTCACGTAAACCGGACCGCCTTCAAGCGTTTTGCGAATGGTCTCGATCGCGGTTTTTCGGCCCATGTCCTCATAATCATCCATCGGGATCATGGTGAAGCCGGCGTCATAGCCGAACTGGATATCCTCAGGCACGAAGCGCGAACCGCGCAACCCCAACTGCACCGTGCGCTTGGGGTCGATCAGACCTTCTTCGGTCGCACGTCGCATAAAGGTCGCGTGGTTGACCTTGGTGCCACACATCTCGTCCAGCACATCGGCATGGCTGTCGATCTGCAACAGGCCTACAGGTCCATCGGCCGCCAGCGCCCGCAGGATGGGGGTCGGGATGGTGTGGTCACCGCCAATGGCAACGGGCCGGATGTTCAACGCCTTCAGATTTGCAAAGAAATCCTGGATGTTCCGAAGCGACTGTTCGAGGCTCAGCGGATTGACCGTCGCATCCCCCAAATCAGCGATGTTGCACAGTTTGTAGGGTTCCACATCTGTGGTGGGATGCGCCATGCGGATCAACCGGCTTGCATGGCGTACGGCGCCCGGCGCTTCTCGGGGGCCGGAGCGATAGTTCAGGCCGATATCAAACGGAACGCCAACAAGACCGATGTCGATATCCTCGCACGGGTCCACACGTTTGGTGCGCATAAAGGTTGCCACGTCTGAAAAGCGCGGGATCTGGGTTGCGTCGACGGGTTGATACTTGGGGTCAGCCATGGATGAGCTTCCTTTTTGCTAGAGCGGCGCACCAACGGTCAGGTGCGTCCCGCCGTCGATCACCAGCAATTGTCCCGTAATGGTTGGTCCGCCCAAGGCGAACCAACGGGTGGCCTCGGCCACTTCATCCGGGGTCACGATGCGCCCCAAGGGCGCGATGGATGCGGTTTTTGTTTTGAAATCAGCAAGTTCGCCGCTTTCCAGCTTGGGCGCCATCCAATCTGTATCGACAAAACCGGGGCACACGGCATTGACCCGTACCTCCGGTGCAAAGACCCGTGCCAGTGAGAGGGTCATGGTATTCAACGCACCCTTCGAGGCCGCGTAGGCCATGGACGAGCCGATGCCGGAAAACCCCGAATGCGACGAGATATTCACGATCGAACCACCAGCCGCCCGCAAAGGCGCTTCGGCGGCACGACACATCTGGTAACAGCCGGCGACATTCACGGAAAAGATGCGAGTAAAATCATCCGCGCCAAGCGCGGAGAGATCGTTGGCCTCGGCAAAACGCGTTACGCCTGCGTTGTTGACCAGAACATCAATCCGGCCCCAAGTATCCATTGCAGCCTGCACCAACCTGCGACAATCAGCGTCCTCTGAGATGTCGCCTTGCACAGCCTTTGCTTCGACTCCAAAGGCTTTACACTGGCGCACGATTTCGGCCGCACCGTCCTTGTTGCCGCTATAGTTGACCACCACATTCAACCCTTGCAACGCAAGGTCTTTGGCAATTGCCGCGCCAATCCCTGAGGACGCGCCGGTCACGATGGCGGTTTTCCGATCAGACATGGGCGCTCTCCTTCAAATAGGGGGCTGCCTTTACTTCAAAGTCGGCGATAGTGGCTTCGAGGCGCCGCAGGAGATCGTCACATTCATCTGCCGAAATAGTCAACGGCGGTGAGACCAGGAACCAGTCACCATTGGCCCCATTGGCGGTGCGTCGCGAATAGATGATCAAACCGTTCTCCAGCCCGCAGATGCGGATATGTTCGGTCGGCGGGAACTCGGCCGGGAAACTGGTTTTTGTCTCGCGATCCTGTACCAGTTCCATCGCCAGCAACAGCCCACGCCCGCGAATGTCACCAACAGTGGGGTGTTTGGCTGCAATCCGCGCCAGACCTTCGCGCAACTGCTGTCCGCGTTCTCTGGCATTCTGCAACAGGTCATGCGTCATGTATTCGTTCAGCACCGCTATGCCTGTGGCACAGGTAATCGGATTGGCGTTGTAGGTGTGTGAAAAGTTGAAACCGGTCAGCTCGGCCAGCTCATCCACCATAGCTTCAGGCATCAACACCGCGCCCAGTGGCGCATAACCCGCCCCCAACCCCTTGGCCAGAACCACCAGATCGGCGTGGGCGTTGGGGAAGGCGTGGCTGGCCAGAAAATCGCCAGTGCGCCCGGTACCACAGAGAATTTCGTCGTATATCAGATAGATATCATGCTGGTCGCAAATCTCGCGAACGCGGTTCAGGTAGTCCTCCTGCATCTCCAACGCCCCCGTGGCAAGCCCACCTATCGGTTCGACCACAAACGCCAGAACGTTCTCCGCCCCCAACTCTCGGATCTTTTGGTCCAGCGCCTTAGCACAGCCCATACGGTACGACTGCGGGGTTTCGTCGTTGGGCACTCGATATTGCCAGGGCGCGGGTATGCGCTCGGACTTGACTGCAAATCCCTCAAGGAACGGATCAAGCGCCGGGTCTCCGGTAATAGCCAGCGTCGCGATGGTACCTCCGTGATAGCTGGGCGACAGCGTGATAATTTTGCGCTTTTGCCGCGCTCCAGTCGCCAGAACATATTGGCGGAGAAACTTGAGCGCGATTTCCATTGCCTCGGATCCGCCAGAGGCCAGCGCCACCCTTTCATAGCCCGATCCGGCCATCTCTGAAATCATCTGTGTCAGGTCGATATTCGGCTGGTGACGCGCCACGCGGCTATAGGCAAAGTCCATCTCGCGCGCCTGTTGTGCCATCGCCTCGGCCACACGTTGGTTGCCATGCCCGATATTGCTGACCACCGGCCCGGAAGACACATCGATGTATTTGCGCCCCTGCTCGTCCCACATATGCACCCCCTTGGCGCGGGTAATCATCGGAAGGGGAACGATGTTGCTGCGGGAGTAAAATTGGTCCTGCGGACCGCCCAATGGATTGCTCATGCGTCGACTCCGAATGAAACTTCACCATTGGCCGCCGCGATCAGCGTCTCGGCGAGCACTTGCGCCGCCAACGCACAAGCGTCAGGCTTCGCCCACTCAGCCTCGTTGTGACTGATCCCATCGCGGCAAGGGACAAAGATCATGGCGGCAGGCAGAAAACGGGCGATGTTGCACGCATCGTGCCCGGCGCCGGTATACATGCGGCGATAGGGTTTTCCCACGGCAACGGCAGCGGCTTCGATCCTGTCAGCCAGCGCTGTATTGAACGGCACGCCAGGGCGCATCACGTCCAGTTGCAGATCAAGCTGCAACCCGCACGCATCGGCGACCCGCTGCGCCACCTCACGGAACTCACGATCCATCGCTTCCAGCACTTCTCCCTCGGGATGACGCAGATCGACCGAAAAACTCACAACTCCCGGCACGACATTGGGCGAGTTAGGCATGATCTCGGCCTGCCCAACTGTGCCCATGCCCGGCGCGTTTTCGCGGGCGATGCGCTCGGCCTCCAATGCAATCCGCGCCATGCCCATCAAGGCATCCTTGCGCGAAGGCATCGGGGTCGGCCCCGCATGCGCCTCTTGGCCTGTCAGCGTGAGGCGATACCACGAAAACCCTTGCGTCCGATCAACGACGCCCAACATCTCGCCCGCATCCTCAAGCACAGGCCCCTGCTCAATATGCGCCTCAACGTAACAGGCCACATCCCGCCCCGCCATCATTGGCAGGTCGCCAGTGTACCCCATCTGTCTCAACCGGTCCCCGATGGTCCAGCCCTCATCCGAGCGCATCGCCAAAGCCTCATCCAAGGGTAACAACCCGGTCCAGACCTCGGACCCCAGCATCGGGCGAAAGATGCAGCCTTCCTCGTTGGTCCAGTTGACCACCTCGATAGGTGCTTCGGTCTCAACGCTTGCGTCATTCATTGCGCGGATCGCCTCGAGCCCGGCCAATACGCCCAGAACGCCGTCAAACTTGCCGCCGGTAACCTGGGTATCCAGATGGCTGCCACACATCACCACCGGCGCATCCGGGTTGCGCCCTTCGCGGCGGATCACCTGATTGCCGAAACCATCGACATGATGAGAACAGCCAGCCGCCTCAGCCCATGTGCGAAACAGATTGCGCCCTTCGACATCAAGATCGGTAAAGGCAACGCGGTTCGAGCCGCCCTTTGGTGTTTCTCCGATCTGCCCAATCTCCATCAGGGTCTTCCAAAGGCGGGCTTCGTCAACGGTCACAGCCGTTCGGTTGGCGGATTTGAGGGTCATCGCATACCTGCAGTCATTTGGTGGAACAGGTCGCAGGCGCGCAATCGGGCAAACGACAAGTTGAAGCCAGTTTGCATCCCCCCTCCGACGATGCAAATATCGCATTGCCAATATGGATTGCCCCGCCAAAACGGCGATACTGGCTGGTGGATACCTGCGCCTTTCTAGCGCGTCAGTGTGAACTTTTTCTGTTTCACGGAGCGCACAGATGGACCTTGGCCTAAAGAACCTGAGTGTTTTGATCACCGGCAGCAGCCGCGGCATTGGCCGGGCCTGCGCCGAGCTGTTTCTTACCGAGGGCGCAAACGTTTCGATTTGTGGGCGGGTCTACGCGTGCCTTCATGGATGGACCCGACGCAGGCGGTGTAATGGCGGACGGACATTGGAGCTATCGAGCGCAATGGTGGATTCGAGGTACGCCGGGTCGCAAAGCGATTGCCTCGATCGGGGTCAATGGTCAGTGGATTTACATTGATCGAAAGCGCGATGTCGCCATTGTCAAACAGTCAAGCCAACCGGTGCATGTATCTGACCACCTCGACACCTACACCGTGAACGCTTTTGACGCGATCATTGACCATCTGTCAGATGCATAACTCGGTCAGATGCCGCCGCTTCGTGTACTAGAGCAAGACACGGCGACACCAGAGATAGTATCGTGAGCACTTGCCGTCAGACGAATCGCCGCCCGGTGGCCTTCTGAATGGGTAGCGTGATACGAGCGTTGAATGCCGGACCATAACGTCACACCATCGAAACTTGTTGTGGTCCCGGCTTGGGAGTAGGCTTGCAAGGACGAAAGGACATGCACGTGCCCCATTTCTACGGTTACCTAAAGGAATCCACTTGGGATTTTGTCGAAACCAAAACCAGCGTAAAGGTCGTTCTCGACGGTGTAGCGCTCCTCTTGCGGGCCCGTCGCGAAGGCAACTTCCTGCCAGAATTGGCCCGGATTTTCGCACTATCCCTGCGCGATGATTTGGAGATAGTTCACTTCTCGGTATTTGAGTTCCAGCGTGGCCTACAACCAAAACTACTGTTCAGGGATGGCGATGACGCCATATTCGACGCCGATTTGACCAAGTACCTGAACGGCATGTACCTTCTGGATCCGCTCTATGATCTCTACGTGAACCAGGAAAAAACCGGCACATTCCATTTCTGCGCAGACACGCGAGGAGAACTGGACGCTGAACCCTATTACGATCGGTATTGGCGATTTATTGGCCTCAAAAACGAAATTGGTGCGCTCTATGAAATCGCGCCAGACCGGTGCATTCACGTCTCGATTCAATTTTCCGGAACCGACGAACAAGCCGCCGCCCGTGCGGTAGAGTTTACCACGGCGAGTGAGAAATTCTTTATTGAACTTTTCACCGACATCTTTGCCGAAGCACCGCCTGCCGATGACGAAGACAGCCGCCGCGACGTGCACGGCGCAGTAAGCGAAGCTCTGAGGGATTTTGGCTCTGAAACCTTGACCGGACGAGAACAGGAAATCGCCCAGCTGATGCTTAAGGGTCATTCAGCCAAGATGATCGCACGCATCGCGGGGATTTCGCCTGGAACCGCGTCAATCCACCGCTCAAATATCTACCGCAAGATGGATGTGACATCGGTAGGTGACCTTTTCGGTGTGTTCCTGGCAAAGCTAACTACACCTAAACAGTGATCATTCGTTGTCGCCGCTAAATACTTGAAAAATTTACCATCTTTGCTTGGGAGCGGACATCGGGATCAGAAAAGCTTCGGCGGCATCATTGTTCTTTCCGGTTCTAATATGACAAGGAATCCGGCGAGTGCCTCAATCTGCTTCGCTCAAACGCGACAACAGGAACTCCGGTCCAAACTGGATATCAATCCGCGTCCATAAAGACTCTACCAGGTCCCTGAAAACCGGAACCACCGTCGCATCAAGCACGGCAAACTTGAAGCCACGGATCGCGGCAACATAGCGCTGGCCTTGCCCGGCGTTGCCCGACCCGGTCAGTATACGGCTTTGGATTTCGATTTCACCCAATTGCAGTTGGCTCAGGGTGTTCGCGGCAAGAGGTGCCGCCCTCCCTTCCAGTACCATGCGTAGCTCCATGAGCTCGCGAAACTGGTCTGCGATTGTCAAGGCAGGCTGGGCGTGATGTGCCTTGCCTGCTCCAGTGCCTTCTCTCCAACCAACCGCAAGACCGCAGCGCGCACGGGCATAACGCTGACCCTAAGCTCTCCGGTAATTGCGCGCAAAGACAATTTCTGACCTGGCTCAAACTGCGCGCCCATTATGGCATCACGGATGCTGGAATAGACCCTGTTATGCATTGGTTCCCAGTTAAGTTTCTTGAGTGTTTGGGCCATCGATCACGGGCCTATATTGAATGCCAGATTTTACCCAAACGTAATCACAAATTACAAAATACTACAATCGTAACGCAAATCTAACTTAAGGATACCGCAATGACGCAAGACAAGTCCTACTCGGAATTGAAGCTGCTGATCAACGGCGAATGGCGCAAGGGTGGAGACGGTGTCAGTGAGCCGGTTTTCAACCCGGCGACAGGTGGCGTTCTGGGCCAGTTGCCCCATGCCAACAAGGCCGATCTCGATGAGGCTCTGGCTGCGAGTCAGTCAGGTTTCGAAGTATGGTCGAAAAAGTCAGCTTTGGAACGGCAAAACGTTATTGATGCCACCTGCGCCCTGATGCGCGAGCGGCGAGACGACATTTGCCGACTGTTGACCCTCGAGATGGGCAAGCCCTTTCCTGAGGCCTGCGCAGAGTATGATTTCGCCGTTGAGACGTTGAAATGGTATGGCGAAGAAGCCAAACGTGCTTACGGCCGTATCATCCCTGCCCGCGCGCCGAACCTTCGCACGCAGGTCTATAAGGAACCGATTGGCCCTTCGGTTGCATTCGTGGCGTGGAACTTCCCGGCAACCAATGTGATCCGCAAGGTGGCAGGCGCCGTTGCAGCCGGGTGCTCGATCATTATCAAACCCTCTGAAGAAACACCAGCCACGGCGATTGAAATCGCTCGCTGTTTCCAAGATGCAGGCCTGCCTGCGGGCGTGCTAAATGTCGTCTTCGGTGAACCTTCCGAGGTCTCGACACACCTCTTGTCGTCTCCCATCCCCAAGAAGCTTTCCGTGACCGGTTCAACCGCCGTGGGCAAGCTTCTCACCAAGATGGCAGCCGACACGCTCATGCGCTGCACGATGGAGCTTGGCGGCCACGCGCCCGTAATCGTGACGGCGGATGCCGAGATCGACCATGCGGTCGCCAACATGGTGGCAGCCAAAGTGCGAAACGCCGGTCAGGTCTGCACCTCGCCGACCCGATTCCTCATCGAAAAACCGGTATATGATCGCTTTGTTGAAGGCTTTGCCAACGCATTTTCAAAATCCAGAATCGGCAACGGACTGGATGACAGTGTTCAGATGGGCCCGCTTATCGACAGCCGTCGCATAGATTGGATGGACGAGTTGGTGGCAGACGCTACTGCCAAGGGCGCACGGCTCGTCACCGGCGGGCATCGCATCGGCAACGAAGGCGCTTTCTATGCACCAACCGTGCTGGCCGACGTGACCCCCGATATGAAAGCGATGGTCGAGGAACCCTTTGGCCCGATGGTATTGATGATGCCTGTTGACTCGGTTGAAGAAGCGCTTGCCGAGGCCAACCGCGTCGAGGTGGGTCTCGCCGCGTATGGCTTCACGCAAAGCCAGGCCAAGGCGCTGAAAATCCAACAAGAGTTGAATTTTGGTGTGATCGGTATCAACCAGCCCGGCGTGTCGCTTCCCGAAGCTCCCTTTGGCGGCATGAACGAGACTGGCTATGGCTCAGAGGGCGGCATCGAGGGGTTGGAAACCTTCATGCGGACCAAATTCGTGAACGAAATGGTTCTCTAACTAATTATCTCGGAAGCAAAAAACACAAAACGGGCCGCGAAAGCGGCCTTTCTCCTTTTTGGTTCCAGAAGCTTTTATTTCGTAAGCCAGGCTTGGAACCTCGTGTCGATGTCATCCCGGTAGTCAGCCCAGAATTCAAAATCATTCGGGATCACGGTCGCTTAGTTTGCTGGGTCGGTTGGCATGTGAGGTGCCATATCGATACCCAGGTCAGCATGCTGACCTACCAGAGCGGCCGAAGACCTACGCACAGGACCGTACGCGATCCACTTGGCCTGGTCCGCCAGACGCCAGTGCCCGAAACTCTACTCAGAAATGGCCCAGAACAGGGGGGGCTAGACATAACCGCAGCGCCCCCTTTCCAATGGTTATTTGGGGCCCGCACGGGCTCAGAGATGCCCTTCGGCCTTGAGATCGGCAATCACCTCTTCCATGGCAGCTCGCAGTTTCGCGACCAGTTCGTCGGCCTCCGCATGGGTCATGGTCAACGGCGGTGACATGACATTGAGGTTGCCCAGCGGGCGGACCAACAGGCCAAGTTTTTCAGCTGCGACCGCGATCCGTTTTCCGATGTCCACCTCATATGGGAACTCTTCACGGGTTTCGGTGTCCTTCACGTTCACGACACAGGCCATGAGGTGTTTGCCGCGAATGTCACCCACCGTCGGCAGATCACGCAGCGTGTTGAGCTGTTCCATGAAATATGGGCCGATATCCTCGCGCACGTATTTCGGAAGCTCTTCACGCTCCATGATCTCGATGTTCTTCAGCGCCGCGGCACAGGCCACCGGATGACCGGCATAGGTGAACCCGTTGGTGAACCAGCGTTCGTGCCCAGCCTCGGCGATCACGTCATAGATTGCATCCGAGAAGATCGCGGCGCCCAGCGGCATGTAGCCCGACGTGAGCCCCTTGGCCGAGGCAATCGCATCCGGCTGGATGCCCATCACGTCTTCTGCTGCAAACCACGCTCCAACCCGGCCAAACGCGGTCACGACCTCATCTGCCACATAGAGAATGCCGTATTCACGACAAATCTCACGCGTCTCTTGGATGTAGCGCAGCGGCGGCACAACAACGCCCCCTGCTCCAAGGATGGGTTCAGCAAAATGAGCGGCGATATTCTCCGGGCCTTCCCGCTCGATGGTTTCGCGGAACTCATCGATCAGACACTGCTCGAAATCCTGTTCGGCCACACCTTCGACCGGACGGTACATGTTCGGTTCACTGACATAGATCACCATGTCTTCTGCATAATGGAACTCGGGCATGCGGTCGCCCGGCTTGCCAGTCATCGACTGTGCGATGTAGGTCGAGCCGTGGTACGATCCGCGGCGCGTGATGATCTTCTTACGCGACTTCTCACCCTTGCAGCCCCAGTAGAAATGGATGAGCCGCACCAGCGAGTCATTTGCGGTCGAACCGCCACAGGTCAGCATTACCTTGTTGAGATCTCCCGGCGCCAGCTCGGCCAGCTTGGCACAAAGCCGCGCGGCAGGCGCGTTGGTCACATCAACAAACGGGTTGGCATAAGCCAGCTTGCGGGTCTGCTCGGTAATCGCCTCGACCATCTCCTCGCGGCCATAACCGATATTCATGCACCATAAACCGCCCACGCCATCGAGATACTTGTTGCCTTCGATGTCGTGAATATAAACGCCGTTGGCTTCCGTCAGGATCAACGATCCTTCCTTGGTAAAGCTGTCAAAATGCGTCCAGGGGTGCAGGAAATGATCCTTGTCCTGCTGCCAGATTTCTTGGGATTGATCGTTTACTCTCAGGTCATCCATAGGTTGGCCTATCTGTCTTGACTGTGCCCAGTCATTTATCGGACGGGCGGACGATATCGCCCTTCATTCTGACCAAACTTCGCAACCGGCTGAATATGGGGTCTTCTATACGCCTGCGCCGACGGCATGATCTATGCTAAGCCCAATATTGCCCGGAACGCCGCGGCTTGGGCATGTCAGAGGAAACAACTGCAGGAGTTTCCTATGTCCCCCGACCTTCTCACTTATATGGACCGGTTCAATGTTCATCCCGACGCACGCGCCCACGTCACAACCTGCGCTGGCCACTTCATCAACGGGCAATTCACCGACGGGCACGGCACAGAGACTGTCGCCGTAGTCGAACCCTCTACCGAGGACCAGCTCACCAAGGTCATCCGGGGCACAACGCAGGATGTCGACGCGGCAATCGCCGCCGCCCGCAAGGCTTTCGAAGACGGGCCGTGGAGCCGCATGGTGCCGTCTGAACGCCAGGCCATCCTTTGGAAGCTCGCCGACCTGATCGAGCGTGACGCCGATATCCTCGCTCAGATCGAAACACTGGACAACGGAAAGGCCATCAGCCCCTGCCGCGACTTTGATGTTTTGGGCTCGGTAGAACTGATCCGTTTCATGGCTGGTTGGGCCACCAAGATCGAAGGCAACACCCGCCAGATTTCCGCCGGCCCCGACTTCTTCTCATACACGCTCAAGGAACCCGTCGGTGTGGTCGCCGCAGTCACCCCATGGAACTGGCCATTGAATATGGCGGTCTGGAAACTGGCCGCACCGCTGGCCGTGGGTTGCACCGTGGTTATGAAGACCGCCGAGCTAACACCTCTGTCTATGCTCTATTTTGCCAAGCTCACCCAAGAGGTCGGGCTGCCCGAAGGTGTTTTCAACATTGTCAACGGCCGCGGCTCAGAGATTGGCGACTACCTGACCGGCCACCTCGGCATCGACAAGGTATCGTTCACCGGCTCCACCCCGGTTGGCCGCACCGTCGGCCAAAGCGCCGCCGGTCATTTTGCACCCGCAACTCTGGAGCTGGGAGGTAAATCTCCGATGGTGGCCTTTGAAGACGCCGATCTTGAGGCACTTGCGGACGCCACCCGTTGGAGCGCCTTTTTCAACTCTGGTCAGAACTGCTCCGCCGGCACCCGTCTTTACCTGCACGAAAGCATTTATGAAGAAGGCCTTGAGACCATCAAGCGCCACATCACCCAGATGAAAATGACGCCTGGCCTCGACCCCGATTGCGACATTGGTCCGGTAATCTCGGCCAGTGCCAAGGCTAATATCGAACGCTACATGCAAATCGGAAATGACACAGCACGCACCGTATTCGGAGGCAAATTCCACGCCGGACCCGGCTATTTCGTCGAACCAACCCTGTATGCGCTGGACGACAACGCCTCGCCCATCGTGCAGGAAGAGATCTTCGGCCCGGTTCTGGTCGCGCTGCCCTTCAAGACCGAGGAAGACGCCATCGCCAAGGCCAACGACAACCAGTATGGCCTCGCCGCCAGCGTCTGGACCCGTGATGGCGCCCGCGCTCAGCGGGTGGTTCGCAAGCTGCGTTGCGGATCGGTCTGGATCAACTGCCACGATATCACCGACAGCGCTATGCCCTTCGGCGGGGTCAAGAACTCCGGCTACGGCAAGGACATGGGGCGTGAACAGCTGGACCACTACCTCGAGACCAAGGCCGTCACCATGGCGCTCTGAACCGGGCGCGGCCCTATTGGGAATGTGCTATTTCCCTGGGCCGCCCCCTTGTCCCAGACTGGTCACAGTCAACTCCCGGCGGGCCTGTGCCCGCCGCGGTTCATTGAAGGGACATCACATGAAACCAAACTCGCTGGAAGCCCGCGACGCGGCCGCGCAGTTGCACTCCTATTCCAACCTCTCGGACCTTGAAAAAAACGGCACCATGCTGATCGCCAAGGGTGATGGCGTCTATGTCGAAGACACCCACGGCAAACGTTATCTTGAAGGCATGGCCGGGTTGTGGTCGGCCTCGCTTGGGTTTTCCAACCCGCGTCTCGCGCAGGCCGCCTTTGACCAGATGAACGACATCACATTCTACCACACGTTCTTCAATCGCGGTTCAACCCCTACAGCAAACCTTGCCGAAAAACTGGTTGAAATGACGCCGGGCCATCTGACCCGCGTCTATTTCGCAAACTCGGGCTCCGAGGCGAACGACACCGCGATCAAGCTGATTTGGTACTATAACAACGCGCGTGGCAAGCCCGAGAAGAAGAAGATCCTGTCGCGCACGATGGGCTATCACGGCGTTACCGTGGCTTCGGCCTCGCTCACCGCCATTCCCGTAAACCAGATGTCCTTCGACTTGCCGATCGATCGGATCGGCCACCTAACCATGCCGCACTACTGGAGCCAGGGGAAACCCGGAGAAAGCGAAGAAGACTTCGCCACCCGCCTGGCAGATGAACTCGAAGCGCGCATCCTCGTGGAAGGCCCCGAAACGGTCGCCGCCCTCTTTGCCGAACCGGTCATGGCCGCAGGCGGCGTGATCTTGCCCCCGGCAACCTATTTCGACAAGGTACAGGCAATCCTGAAAAAGTATGACGTCCTTCTGGTCGCGGACGAGGTCGTCTGTGGCTTTGGACGCACCGGCAACATGTTCGGCACCGAAACCTACGGCCTGAAGCCCGACTTCATGACGCTCGCCAAGGCACTTTCCGCCTCGGCCGCGCCCATTTCAGCTCTGATGATGACCGATGAAATCTACGACGCGCTACACGCACGCTCGGACGAGATCGGCATGTTCGGGCATGGCTACACCTATTCGGGCCACCCGATGCCCGCCGCCGTGGCGTTGGAAACACT
Source organism: Ruegeria sp. BB6 (assembly GCF_056539385.1). Lineage (NCBI taxonomy): Bacteria > Pseudomonadati > Pseudomonadota > Alphaproteobacteria > Rhodobacterales > Roseobacteraceae > Ruegeria > Ruegeria sp. BB6. The sequence goes on along the minus strand of NZ_JBQFUW010000004.1, from coordinate 241,002 downwards.
GAAGATCTACGAAGAGATGGACGTCGTGTCCCATGTTCGAAGCGTCTCCCCTCGATTCGTTGAACGTCTGAATGCCATGGCCGATCACCCACTGGTGGGCGAGGCACGTGGTATTGGCCTGATTGGGGCAGTCGAACTGGTCGCGGACAAAGACGGCAAGGTGTTGTTCGACCCAGCGCTAAAGGTGGGGCCTCGTGCCAACGCCGCCTGTATCGAACGCGGGTTGATCCTGCGGGCGCGCGGCGACGCACTGACCATCTGTCCCCCGCTGATCATTTCCGAAGCCGAGATTGACGAGCTTTTCGACAAGCTTACCGAGGCGCTGGACGCCATCGCCGCCGAACTGGCGATCTGAACAGATCCCCCGTAAACGAGAAAGGCCCGCAGGTTGTTCCTGCGGGCCCTTTTTGTTGGATGCAACCTCAGTTAATCCTGTCGTCGTGATGTACGGAACATGAAGGCCGCAGCGACTGCGACGGCAAGGCCGACCGCCAGTACGATGATCGTGGCCAACGCGTTCACGTCGGGAGACACCCCGAGACGCACCTTGGAGAAGATCAGCATTGGCAGGGTGGTCGCACCGGGGCCCGTGGTGAAGGAGGCGATCACCAAGTCATCCAGCGACAGGGTAAAGGCCAAAAGCCACCCCGCTGCCAGGGCCGGCGCGATCAGCGGTAGAACCACGCGCTGAAACACCCGGAAGGGCGGCGAGCCGAGGTCGGCGGCGGCCTCTTCCAGATCGCGGTCAAGGCTCACCAGCCGCGACTGCACGATTACCGCGACAAAGGCCGAACAGAACGTGACATGCGCTATGGTGATCGTGGTCATGCCGCGTCCCGAAGGCCAGCCAAGGAGATGTTCCATCGCCACAAAGAGCAACAAAAGCGAAATACCGGTGATCACCTCGGGCATCACCAGCGGTGCCGACATCATGCCCGACAACAAGGTCCTGCCTCGAAACCGACCAAACCGCACCAGTGAAATCGCGCCGAGCGTTCCGATCACTGTGGCAAAGGTGGCGGACACTGTCGCAATCGTCAGCGAATTCACCGCTGCCTCGATCAACTGCGTGTCCTGCAACAAGGCCCCATACCACTTAGTCGAGAACCCGCCCCAGATGTTCACCTTCTCTGAAGCGTTGAACGAGAAGACAATCAAAACGATGATGGGCAAATAAAGAAAGGCAATCCCCAACCCAAGCACCGTTCTCAGAAACAGTTTACTGCTCACGTTATGCCTCCTCTTCTTGCGCTTGCGCGTTCTGGAAGATCATGATCGGCACCACCAGCAGTACAAGCATCACAATCGCCACCGCACTCGCCACCGGCCAATCCCGGTTTTGGAAAAACTCGTCCCACAGGACGCGCCCGATCATCAGGTTGTCCGTACCGCCCAAAAGCGAGGGGATCACGAACTCACCCACCGTGGGAATAAAGACCAGCATGCAGCCCGCTATCACCCCGGGCAGCGACAAGGGCCAGGTGATTTTGCGAAACACCGCCAGTGGCGACGATCCAAGGTCGGTTGCCGCTTCACGTAGCGAGCCATCCTGCCGCTCCAGCGCCGAGTAAAGTGGCAGGATCATGAAGGGCAGATAGGTGTAAACCATGCCAAGATAGATCGCGAACTCTGTTTGCAGCATGGATTGCGGCTCGGAAATCAGGCCCAGCCAGGACAAGGCCCCGTTGATGATCCCGTTCTTCTGCAACAGCCCCATCCACGCATAGACCCGGATCAGAAGCGAGGTCCAGAACGGGATCACCACCAGCATCAACAGGAAGGGGCGGATCCGGGGCTGCGCCCGCGCGATCCCCAACGCCATGGGATAGCCGATCAAAAGGCACAAACCGGTCGAGACCAGCGCAATCTCGATCGAGTTCAGATAGGCGTTGATGTAAAGTGTGTCTTCGATCAGGTAGCGGTAGTTGCCAAGGTTCAGGACGGCGGTGAAACTGCCCTCCTCCGCGTCGTAGCTGAACAGCTCGCTATAGGGCGGGCGCGCCAAAAGCGCCTCGGCAAAAGAAATCTTGAGGACAAAGACAAACGGCAGCAGGAAAAAGATCGCCAACCAAACCATCGGGATCCCGGCAACAATCCGACGCCCCGCATTCCCCGTGACCGCGCTCATACCGGCACCACGGCGATATTGTCGCCGTCCCATGTCAGGTTCAGCTCATCCCCAACCGCCAGGGGCGCCCCCGCGCGGCGGGTGGCGCGCACCTCATGGGCGTGAAACTCCGATCCGTCCGGCATTTCGACCTTGATGATCGACATATGCCCCAGATACCCAACGTCCGTAATCCGCCCCTGCAGCACGGTGCCCGAACTGCCCGGATCAAGATCCCGCCGCCGCATGCGCAGCTTTTCGGGGCGCAGGATCAGATGAACTTTCTGCCCCTCTTGCCCCGTGATCCCGTGATTGATCCGCGTCGTAGTGCCAAAACCGGGCAGATCGAACACCACATGGTCATGGGCATCTTCCGCGATTACGGCATCAATCATGTTGCAGGTTCCAAGGAAATTGGCGGTAAAGGCCGAGGTCGGATTCTCATAGACATCCACCGGAGTCCCCACCTGCCGGAACCGCCCCTGATCCATCACCGCGATCCGGTCGGACAGGGTCATAGCCTCTTCCTGGTCATGGGTTACTACGATAAAGGTGATGCCGATCTCTTCCTGTATCCGCATCAATTCAAACTGCGTTTCCTCGCGCAGCTTCTTGTCAAGCGCCCCAAGTGGCTCATCAAGCAAAAGCAGGCGGGGCATCTTGACCAAAGCCCGGGCCAACGCCACCCGCTGCCGCTGTCCACCGGAAAGCTGGTCAGGTTTGCGTTTGGCAAAGTCCTGCAACTTGACCAGCCGCAGCACCTCGGCCACCCGGTCGCGTATCTCCGACTTCGCAACCCGGTCTTCGACAAGCCCATAAGCCACGTTCTTCTCCACAGTCATATGTGGGAACAACGCATAACTCTGAAACATCATGTTCACGGGGCGCTTGTGGGCCGGGATATCGACCAACGATTTGCCATCCAGAAGGATCTGCCCCTCGGTCGGAGTTTCGAAGCCAGCAAACATTCGCAGCAATGTCGACTTGCCGGACCCTGACCCGCCAAGCAACGAGAATATCTCGCCCTCCTCGACGATCAGATCAACATTGTCGACGGCCTTGACTGGACCAAAAGCCTTGCTCACGCCCTTGATCTCCAAGAGCGGCGGTGTGGTGTGTTTGTTCATCTGCAACCGATCCTCGGGCTGAATGAAAAACGCCGCGGACTTTGGCCCGCGGCGTTTGTCTGGTAGTTACTGACCAGTTTTGATCTTTGTCATCATGCGCGTGCGGGCGCGGGCCACTTTTTGCGGCACCGTCTTGTCCGCCTTCAGCTTCGCCTGCACCTCGGCAACCGGATAAACTGACGTATCCGCCAGCAGCTCGGGATCAAGCAGAGCATTCGAGGCAGCGTTACCATTTGCCGACCAAAGGTAGTTCGACAGGTTGGCCGCGATCTGCGCGTCCATGATGTGGTTGATGAAGGCATGCGCTGCATCCGGGTTCGGCGCATCCGATGGGATCGCCAGCGTATCGAAATAAATCACTGTGCCTTCCTTCGGAATCTCGAACGCCAGCTTGCTCGGATCTTCACCATTCTCTTCGAGCGTCCACATCACCTGGAATGCATCCACCGAATAGCCGAGGAACAGGCAGATCTCTCCGTTGCCCAGATCATCGAGATAGCCGGTGCCCTTGATGTAGCGGAAATTGTCCCGAACCCCCATCAAGAGGTCCTCCGCCGCCTGCAAGTCGGCCTTCTTGCCCGAGTAAGGATCAAGCCCCAGATAGTTCAGCGCGATGATCGCCACTTCCGACGGCTGATCAATCATGCCGACACCACAATCTTTCAGCTTGGAGGCATATTCCGGCTTGAAAATCAGGTCGAGAGAGTCTGTCGGCGCATCCTCGCCCAGCCGTTCCTTGACCATCTCTACGTTGTGCATCAACCCGACCGTACCCCACATGTACGGCACGACATGCTCATTGCCCGGATCCACACCGGCGAGCTCGGCCATCAGGCCCGCGTCAAGATTGTCCCAGTTGCCGAGCTTGGAGCGATCCAGCTTGGCCAGCGCCCCCACCTGGATCATCCGCTCCGCTGTTGACGAGGTCGGCACCACAACATCATACCCGGAATTGCCAGTCAGCAGCTTGGTCTCAAGCGTCGCCATACCGTCAAACAGATCGTACCGCACTCGCGTCCCCGTTGCCTTCTCAAAGGCTGGAACGGTCTCTTCGTCGATATAGTCCGACCAGTTGTATACATTGACAACATTCTCTGCTGTCGCTGTCTGAGCTACCAGCACCGCCGCCACCAACGCGCTCGCGCACTTGATCACCTTCATCTGTTTCCTCCGATTATGGGGTTAGTTTCGACTTGAATACATGGTTTGCATTCAGGCAGCCTGACGCAATATTGGCTAACCAATACGCCCTGTTGGGATTAAAAGTGAATCGCGCAAAAGGAAGAAATCCAGTTAGTTCAAGTAGACAATACTTGGTCGACGCATGGCCTGATCCAAATGTGTCCCACCCAGGATGGCAAAAAGAACGACCGGTAAACGACTTGTCGGCCGAGTAAAGCTTAGTTCGCCCTGATGGCAACCTTAGACGATCTTGGCTAAGCTATGAGCATCGGTTACAAGTCAGCCTTAAGCATCGACCAAGAAATGGACCCATGAACTTCAGGCGTGCCCATTTCTTGCAATGTATGGGAAGACGACCGACAGTTTCATGCCGGTCGCACTGACAGGAAAATCGCTGATTATGATTAGTAGGACAAGTCAGACGCGACATGTGTCCACTTCTTGTCCTTAGCTTGAACCAGGACAAGAGAATCGCTGCCATGGTGCTTGTCTGCAGCGAAGGAGAGCGATGGACCACCAAAGGGGTCTTGGTGCCCACTGATGCCTTCGAGTGCAGCCGTCAGCTTTGCGACGGTCAGATCTGGCCCAGCGGCTTCAAGCGCTTTCACAACGATGTCTGCAGCATTGTAACCAATCTGGGCTTGGGCTGCTGGTGCGGCGCCGAATTCTGCGTTGTAGCGGTCAAAGTAATCCTTACGCCACGCATCGCCGTCGTTGAAGTCGGCAATCAGAAAGGGCGATACCAGATACAGTCCCTCGGTCGCGCCATTGCCAGCTTCGGCAACCAGCGGCATGTAAGGGGTCATGTTGCCAACAACCGGCTTATCAAAGCCAAGTTTGCGAAGCGTGGCATAAAGGGTGATCGTATCCTTGATCGTAGTGCCAAGCAGCAGCATGTCGCAGTCTGCATTCTTGATTGCGGTAGCCGCGCCTGCAAACTCGGTTTCCGTGGTCTTGTGCGTACCGTGGAAAGTGATGTTCAGGTTCAGCTCTTCGGCTGTCGCCTCGGCCCCGTTGACAACGCTTTGACCATAATCGCTGGCGACAGTTTGCATACAGACGTTTTTGACATCCATGTTGGCGGCAAAGTAACGAAGTGCTCCGGACGCCTGATCACGGTTGCTCACAAAGTAGCCGAAATGAAGAGGGTGCAAGGGTTCAACCATGGCTTCGGCGGCCGAGAGCGGAAACAAGTTGGGAATGCCAGCCTTGTCCAGAATGGCCATGGTCGCCAGGTTTTGCGGCGTGCCCATGGTCATCATCATTGCAAAGATGCGGTCTTTTTTGACCAGTTTATTGGTCAGACGCACGGCCTGCGGCACCTGGTAACCCGTGTCTTCGACCAGCAACTCAATCTCGCGCCCGTGGACGCCACCGGCAGCATTGGCTTCCTCAAAGCGCATCCGCATGCCGTTGGCCGAGGGGACACCCCAAATGGCCAGCGGGCCCGACAGGTCGTTTGCGGATCCGATCAGGATCTTGTCGTCGGTCACGCCTTGCGGCTCGGCCATGGCGATCCCCGATGCGGCCACCAGTGCGGCGACCAGCGTTGTCAGTTTCGATTTCATGGTTTTTCCTCCTTAAAAACCGGGATGGTTCAATACATCTGACCGATCAGGTCGGCGTATTTTGTTTCGACAAAGCTGCGCTTTAGCTTCATCGTCGGTGTCACCTCATCGTCTTCTGGCGTCAGCAGGACGTCGATAAGGCGGAACTTCTTGATCTGTTCGACGGACGAAAACTTCTGGTTCGCCTCGCGGATCTGGGCGTCGATCAATTCGACAACATTTTCGTTAGCGCAAAGCGACTTGTAGTCAGTGAACGGGATGGCGTTTGATTGTGCGTAATGCTCGACGTTTTCTTGGTCGATCATGATCAGGCAGCTCAGGTACTTGCGGCGATCCCCGATCACGATGGCATCCGAGATGTAAGGCGAAAACTTGAGCGCGTTCTCAATCTGGCTGGGTGTGATGTTCTTACCGCCAGCAGTGATGATGATGTCTTTTAGGCGATCGGTGATCTTGAACGCGCCATCGGGCATTTGAACGCCGATATCGCCGGTGTGAACCCAGCCATCCACCAGTGTCGAGGCCGTCGAAGCTTCGTTGTTGTGGTAGCCTGAAAACACCGATGGACTCTTGACGAGGATTTCATCCTGCTTGCCCAACATCATCTCAACGCCTGGTAGGGTGAATCCGATGGTTCCTGGCTGGGGCTTGTCCTGGCGCGTCATGGTGGCCAGGCCGGTTTCGGTTTGACCGTAGAGTTCGGCAACCGGCAACCCTAGAGCCACATACCACTTCAGCAGTTCCTCTGAAATCGGTGCGGCCCCGGACATCAGGAAATGCGAACGATCCAGCCCCAAGAGTTGTTTGAGGTTTCTGAACACTAAGCGATCTGCCAGTTTGTATTGCAGCGCAAGTGTTGCCGGAACCGGCTTTTGCCCGAGGATGTACTCGGCGCGTTTACGCCCGACGTCCAGTGCCCACGCATATCCTTTTTTTCCAAACCATGTCGCTTCGGACATCAACGTCAGAATCCGCGAATAGAATTTCTCCCAAATGCGGGGCACCGCGAAAATAACCGTCGGGGAAAGTTCCTGAATGTTTTGGAAAACCGTTTCAGCGCTTTCGGCAAAATTGAGTCGCGTGCCGTGACCGAGGCACATACACAGGGAAACGACGCGCTCAGCAGCGTGGCACAGCGGCAGGTAAGTCAGGATTTCATCCTCTTCCCCGATAGGGAACGGATCCGGTGCGGCCGTCATTTGGAACAACAAATAACGGTTGGAAATCAGTGCTCCCTTAGGCGCCCCGGTGGTTCCTGAAGTGTAGATCAGTACCGCGATGTCGTCATTGCCGCCCTCGTTGATGCATTGGTCCAATGCGTCTGGGTGGTTGTGCTGGAATTGGTATCCTGCATCGTAGAGGTGTGCGATAGGCTCGACATCCGGATCCTTAAACCCGCGCAAACCTTTCCAGTCGATCACGTAGATTTTCTTGATCAAGGGCAGCGCGTCGCGCACCTCAAGAAACTTGTCCAACTGTTCTTCATTCTCAACGATCAGAACTTTCGCAGCGCTGTCTTGAAGCATGTGCTGCAACTGGCCTGCCTGATAGGTCGGGTAAACACCGTTGACCACACACCCGGCGATATGGGCCCCCATGTCGACAAAGGCCCATTCCTTGTTGTCTTCGGAGAGAACAGCAACGACGTCGCCACGGTCCAGACCTAACGACTTCAGCCCGCCTGCGACTTGCCTGGCGTGCTCGTCATAGTCTTTCCAGCTGAACTCTTCCCATATGCCGAAGTTCTTTTCTCGAAACGCTACTCGGTCGCGCCAGCTGGCGACCCTGGCGCGGAAAAGCTTGGCTAGGGTGTCATGCCCATCAATCGAAACGAAATCATCTTGGATCACTACGTCCATGGATCACCTCCAGGTCTTGCGCTTTTTCCAGCGCTTTTCGCCGCGGACGCCGTCAGTGGTTTGTCCGAGATAAAATTCCTTGATGTCTTCTGACGCCAAGAGTTCTTGCGTTGGTGCGTCCATCACCACGCGCCCGACTTCCATGATGAAGCCGTGGTTGGCGACGCTTAGTGCGGCACTGGCGTTTTGCTCAACCAACATGATGGTGACGCCCTGTTCGTCATTGATTCGGCGCACCACGTCAAAGATCGTCTTGGAAAGAAGTGGTGACAGGCCCAGTGAAGGCTCGTCGAGGATCATCAGCTTAGGGCGTCCTATGAATGCACGTCCTACGGCCAACATCTGCTGCTGACCGCCGGACAGATAACCGGCAAAGTCGCCGCTTTTCTTCAGAAGATCGGGGAAATAGCTGTAGACGGTTTCAAAGTCGCGTTCGACCTCATCGCGATCTTTGCGGCCCCAAGCCCCCATCTTCAGGTTGTCCGCAACCGTCATGAAGGGAAAGACTTCGCGCCCTTCCGGGACATGCCCGATGCCCCGTGATGCCACCCAATCGGGATCCCGATTGTGTACTTCCTGGCCGTCAAAGATGACCTGACCCTTCCGACAATCAATCGCGCCGGTAATTGTTTTGAGAAGCGTCGTTTTTCCCGCGCCATTGGCTCCGAGAACGGTTACGATGTCGCCTTCTGCAACCTCAAGGCTGACACCTGCAATCGCCATGACGGGCCCATAAAAAGTTTCGACGTTTTTGACTTGAAGCAAGTTCTGGGTCATACCGCACCTCCGAGATATGCGGCCTGAACTTCGGCGCTGCTCTGGACTTCTTCGACAGTGCCGATGGCAATCACTTCACCATTTGCCAAGGCCATGGACCGGTCGGCGATACGGCCAACGAGGTTCATATCGTGTTCAACCATGACAACCGTGACACCCAGCTCTTCCTGGATATCCTTGAGCCAGAACGACATGTCAGTGGTTTCTTCCGGGTTCAAGCCGGATGCCGGTTCGTCCAGAAGCAAGATTTCGGGTTCCGCACACAAAGCACGCGCCAACTCGACATTTTTTCGGGCGCCATAGGCTAGGTCGCCGACCTTCTCATAGCGGTATTGCTGCATGTCCAGTAGGTCGAGTATCTCTTCAACCTTGCGACGGTGGTTACGCTCTTCTTCACGCACACGCTTGGTAAAGAACCATTCACTGATCCAGCCGGTTTTGATCTTGGAAGACCGTCCGACCAGAAGGTTTTCCAGAACAGTCGCCTTTTCGAACAGTTCGATATTCTGGAAAGTCCGCGCGATGCCCAGATCCACGACTTGATTTGCCTTGCATTCCAGCAGCTCTTGCCCGCGGAACTTTATCGACCCGCTGTCTGGATTATAAATCCGGCTAATCGCGTTGAAGATCGTACTTTTCCCGGCCCCGTTGGGGCCAATGATCGCATAGATCTCACCCGGCTCCACAGCGAAGGAGACATCATTGATGGCCTTGATGCCACCGAAGGACAAGGTCAAGTGCTCTACGACAAGTTCTCTCATCTGAACCGCTCCGTCTTGAGATAGCGCTTCTGACGAACGAAGGTCGCGCGCTTGTAATAAGGGAATGTTTCGAGGAAGAGACGGAATTTGCGCCACCGCCCGTAAAGCCCCTCGGGTTCAAGAATGATGAATGCCGCGATGATGCCGCCAAACAGGAACTGTTCCAGCCCCGCCGCATGTGCGATCGCGTCAGGCAGAACTTCCCTGAGAAGCCCGATGATATTGGGCAGGATGGTGACAAAGACCGCACCCAGAATGGCTCCGGTAATTGTTCCTAATCCACCGACGATAACCATCAGCAGAATTTTCAGACTTTCCGGGACGCCAAATGTCTCTGGGCTGAGAAACCAAAGAAGATGGGCCATTAGGCCGCCCGCCAGACCCGTAATGGATGCGCTTATGAAAAAGGCTAGGATCTTGGTGCGCCCGATGTCGAGGCCGAGCGATCGGGCTGAGGTTTCGGAATCTCGCACTGCGATCATGGCGCGTCCCGTCGGGGATCGCATCAGGTTGGCAACACCCCAAATACAGAACGCCACAACTGCCAGAATCAGGTAGTAAAGCTGCCATTCTGCGGACAGTTCGTATCCGAAGAGTACCACGGGTGGAACTTGCAGCCCCATGTGACCGCCGGTCAGCGTTTCCCATTCTCCAAGAACGGTTTCGACGATGATCACGAAAGCCAATGTGGCAATCGCAAGATAAAACCCGTGCATTTTCGACACTGCACGTCCTAGTGCTGCGCCGATTGCCCCTGAGACCAATGCAGCCACGGGCAATGATATCAGGAAGGGAACACCAAGCCCCAGAAGAATAGAATGCGTGTACGCGCCAAGCCCCAGAAAGGCCGCATGGCCAAAACTGACCTGCCCGGTGAAGCCCGTCAGGACCATCAGACCGATACCGGCAAGAATGTAGGCAAGAAAGATTGATAGTTCGGAAATGTAGTAGCTTCCGACCGCCAACGGCGCCAACAGCGCGAGCAGCACCGCAAACGCGACACGGGTACGTTCACCGCGATCAACAAGGTGATTTATGTCTTGGTCGTAGTGGGTTCTGAAAAGAATCTGCATGACCTCACACCTTTTTCGAGAAGGTTTGCGGAATCAGCCCGTCGGGCTTGATGAACAGCACAACCAGCATGATGACGTAGGCGTAGACGCCTTTAAGCGGAGGGAAGAAGTAGTCCAGAAACGGCTCGGCAATGCCGATCAACAGACATCCCAACAAAGCGCCGGGAATCGAACCGAAGCCACCGACAACTGCGCCAGCAAATGCTTTGATGCCGAAGGCACTCATTCCGGTGTCGACTTGAGTCACCGGCGCCATCATCAGCCCCGCCACCGCGGCCACCATTGCCGCAATCGCCCAGACCACGGAAATCAGCTTCTTCACGGGGATGCGGTTGTAATAGGCGGCCAGTTGGTTTTGCGAGCTTGCCTGGATCGCTAGACCGGTCTGTGTGCGGGAAAAGAACAGATACAGCAGTGCGCAAAGCAGGATTGTACCACCAATAACGACCAACCGATCTGTACCGACTAGAATACCGCCAACGTCAAAGTCGTGCATGAATGGAACATCCAGCGACATCGGGGACCAGCCCCAGATCATGCCACCTAGCGACCGCAACATCAGGCCAATCGCCACGGTCAGGATGAAGATTGACGCCTGACTTTCTCCGACAACGCGGCGCATGACAATCGCGTCGAGTAAATATCCGAACACGCCAAGAGATAGGATCCCGAGCGTTGCGCTAAGCCAGAAGTTCAGGCCAAGGATTTGGCTGAACGTCAGCACCATGAAAGCACCAAGCATCATCAACTCGCCATGTGCAAAATTGACGATCTCGGTGGCCCGATAGATGAACACAAATCCTATGGCGACCAGAGCATAGCCACATCCTTGGCTAATACCGATTAGCAGCAACTGAATTACGTCAGAAAACTCCATCCCGCTCTCCTTTAGGCGTTCGAGTGATCGCGAAACTGCAGCGTCGCCGATGCGCGGCCCGATCGATCGGCCTTGCAAGGTGCAAACTGGCAAAGCGATATGGAGCACCGGAATCCCGGACGCGAACCCATTTTCACTCTCGAGTTACATATCTTCGTGGGTTCTCTAGCACGCTGCGAGAGCAGGGCCGATATTCGAAACCCCATAGAGGTCTGTCCGAACATTCAGTCTGCGAACCCCAGAAAAATACTTGTAATATCAGCAACTAGGGCGTCCATCGAGCTGATCTGCGCTCTCAAAAGGCCCCGTAGGTGCAGGTGCATGTTCCGCGCAAATCGTTGCATGGCAAAAAAACATGCATGGCTTAATGGTTCACCAAGTGCGCTGGTGATGTCACGTTAACTTCCAATCCGCCGAGGAATACTGATGCTCTGATTTCAAGCAACTCGAGAAGCGGTGTTCCAGGCGTCAAATGCCTTAGGACGGTGATATCGGATTGTTATGGCTGAACGACGACGTTCGGAGACACAGAAGCAGTTCCGAATGGGTGGCTGGAGTGCCCCATTTGATTTGGACCACCGTTATGTTTGAGAAACGGAGGACCGAGAATGGCGAACAAGAGACATAAACCGGAAGAAATAGTTCAGAAGCTGCGGCAAGTTGATGTGCTTGTCGGCCAGCGTCGAGCTCAATCATCAAGCCCGCCTGAGGCGTTATCACCGTTCACATCCACGGCCTGCCAGAGCCACAACTTCCGACCGTTGATCGGGACGACCACTTCGTTCAAATGCCATTTGTCGGCTGCGGCTGGCCGGTCTCGCCTGATGCAATTTGCGAAATGGCGACCAAAGCGATTGACCCATTGCCGGATCGTCTCCCGGCTGACCGTCACGCCGCGTTCCGCGAGAAGATCTTCAACATCAGCGGTGCTGAGCGCAAAGCGATGATAGACCCAGACGGCATATGCGATGATCTCGCGCGGAAAACGAAACCCCTTAAGGCGAGGCAACTTGGACGGTATCTTTATGCGTGGGGCCTATCCAGTTCAGTACGCGCAAACAAGTTGGCAATGCCGTTGAAGGCGATCTCGGGCTTTCTTTAGAGCCGAAGCGGGTTTTGTAGTGATCCTAGGTACCCTGCCCTCTTTACGCTCGTAATCTAACATTTTTGCTCGTTACTTTTGGCACACTGTCAATTTAGCATTGCACCCGATAAGTATCGCTTATCACGTTTGATTGATTTTGCCGGGAAATACGCGCAGAATGTGCCTCATGAAGTGTCGGTTTTCCTTAACCACTGGACTCGTGATGGCTTTGGTCCGTAACCCATAGACCCCTGCCCTGCTCCGGCAGCAAACCTTATTAGATGCAGCACAGTAACCTGCAATTTTGTAAACAAGTACCCGCACAAATTTAGTCCGCGTCTACACTTAAAGGACCAACTCAGCATGAGGCCAACCATGAAAACCGATAAAAACAAGCAAGAGCAGTCTACAGGTTAGGGAAAATCGACACTCATGAAGCCACCAGCCGCATATCTCCCCGCAGCCTCCCCTGCCCTCTCTGTCGCAGATCAGGACGCGCTGACGGATCTCTATATCCGCGGCACGCCCGCCAATACGCTCAGGGCCTATGAGCGCGACCTGCTCTACATCACCGCCTGGAAGGCTGCGCGGTTTGGTGTGGCGCTGGACTGGCCCAGGCGCAAAAATATTACGACGATGTGGACATCGCGGATAACCCGGCGACTGATCTATTGGGGTGAGCACATACTGACTACTTAAAGAATTCCCAGCTTGAGGGAAACTCCGGCTGCTGTGCCTATGTCTTGTTTCCTGTCGCATCCGTTAACGTGGCCAGCGCAGAAACATGTCGCGGCAGGTCGCAGCGGGAATGCAGGATATCAACAATGATCACCGCGTCCGGCTGATCCAGGTAAACTAGGAAGTGCTCTCCCGCCCGTACATATCTGAGATCAGCTGCCTCCTCTACCAATATAGAACAGCTGCGGCTGGCCGCCCTGCCCTCCGTGATGGCCAGACAGCGCGCTATCAGTTCTTGTTCATAAAGATCGGCTTGATGCCGTCCAAACTTGTCGATGGTCCATCGGGCAATTTCCACCAGGCTGGCTTCAGCACGGCGTGTCAGTCGAAAGGGTTTGGTCACGCTTTGGTTCGTGCCCTTACAAAGGCACGACGGATCGCATCCGTACCGCCGCCTTCTGCCAGATCTCCTGCCTGAGCCTGGGCTACGCCCTCCTGCAGGCCTTGCCTGAGAGACACAAGTCCCGCCTCTTCCCGCTCCAGAAGACGAAGACCAGCGCGCAACGCTTCACTGGCGTTCTGATAGCGACCGGACGCAACCAGGTCCTGCACCAGTTGATCCTGCGTTTCTGTAAGTACGACATTGCGGGTTACCATGGCTTAAGCCTCCTGATTGGCAATATATGCCAACGAAGGTACTTGTTCAACAATTGAAGTTTCCACACCCGGTAGTTTAATCAAGCCGTTCTTATTGCCGGCCTGACAGAGCAAATAAGTGCTCACCGCCGTGGCAGGGTTAACCATCGCCCCTACGCTTTCGCAAATTCCAAACACAGGGCCGACCTCCTTGCCCCGAACACCGCCCATCCGATTACCGGTGATATTCTCGAACAGCAGATGGTCACCACTCAAGGTTCGTGCCGGGACAGCCGTGACCGGATCATCCTGTTACTGGGCTGACCTCGGGTAGATGGCAGCGTTCGGTGATCGGCGGGATCTTTTTGGGGGATGTGTCGCTGAAGGAATTCAACGAGAATTACATGATTTAATTGTCGCTGCTGGTAGTTGAGACCACCCAAAAAGACAAGACTCCACGGTTGGTGCGCAAGGGCCGCGCAGCGAAGCCGTTGGTGCATTGGAGCAAAGTGGGTCAGATCGAGGACAACCCCCTGTTTCACTCGGTCTCGAAATCTGGCTGGATGCGGAAACGCCCCCTTAACCTGGACGCCATCGCCCAGATCGTCAAACACCGATTGAAGGTGACAGGACTACGAAGGATTATGCCTCATCGCATTGGCTGCGCTCGGGCTTCCTGACCCAAGCCGCGCAGGACGGCGCACCGCTCAAGACCGGTTTGCACCTATCGCACTGGCTCAGAAATGCTATGACGGCGTCGATATCGCCCAGAACCCGGCTGCGGATTTGTTGGGGTGTGATTCAACCAATCAGCTCAACTAACCCCCTAACCTTCCCTGATACCCTTCTTACAACGCACCTCGCTCATTCATGACACAGCCTTCGGCAGGACATGCTCCACTCAAAGCGGAGCATTTAGAGACACTGTCACAACCTGATGCAGCCAAAGCGTCTTCCAGCGTTCCTGTGACATCGTCAGCTTTCATCGTGGTGCAAAGGCGCCAAGAGACAACGTAACGGCTGTAATCATCCAGGATCGTAGACAGGTAGAACCAGCCCCAACCGATGACTTTGAGATAGGTGAAGTCGGTCTGCCAAAGCTGGTTCGGCCGCACAGTCTTCTCATGGAATTCATCCGCCGCTTTGATGGTGATGCAGGCTGGGCTAGTGATCAGATCTTGTGCCTTCAGAAGCCTGTAAACACTGGCCTCAGAAACGAAGTAGCGCCTGGTGTCGGTGAACCGCACCGCAAGCTCGCGGGGCGATAACTCGGGTTCTTCCAGAGCCAGTTCCACGATCTGCTTGCGCACCTTGTCGGGGATGCGGTTCCAAACCCTACCTGGCCGGGAATGGCGATCCTCAAGCCCGGCCTCGCCGAAAGACAGATACCTGTCGTACCAGCGGTAGAAGGTCGTTCTGGGAATGCCGAGCTTTTCCAGTGTGCGTTTGATCGGCAGGTGCGAACCGTCGACCAGCCGGATGATCTCAAGCTTTTCGGATGCGGGATATCTCATTCGTCGTCTCCCCCATCCTCGAACATGCTTTTTTTGAGCAGCCGGTTCTCAAGGGTCAGGTCGGCGACTACCTCTTTCAGCGCCGACGATTCCGCTCTCAAATCCTTCACCTCAGAGCTGGTAGCCTGGCGTGCGGTATCGCCAGCCAACCGCTTCTTACCGGCCTCAAGGAACTCTTTCGACCAGCTGTAATACAGGCTCGTAGCTATTCCTTCACGGCGACACAGCTCCGCTATGCTGTCTTCACCACGAAGCCCATCCAACACAATACGGATCTTCTCCTCTGCCGAATGCTGGCGCCGTGTCTTCCTGCGGATGTCTTTGACAACTCTCTCTGCTGACGCTTTCTGTTTCCCGGATTTCATTCTCATCTCCACTCTCTGATGGTTACGATGAGCCTGAAATCCTCCGCTACGCAATCAACCTAGTCTGTTCCATGGGTGCTGATGGCGGACACCTGATGCCCAAAATTTTCGCGAGTGGCTGATCGAGACGTCAGAAAACGACCTCGAAAACAAGCGCATTCGAGAGACCTATCCGGCTTGAAGCCGCACGCCTGCGTCAAGACGAATGGTCTCGCCGTTCAGCATTGGGGTTTGGATGATGTTAACGGCAAGGCGCCCAAATTCCGCGGGCTCGCCAAACCTGTTTGGAAACATCCGGCCATCTAGCATCCCGTCGATTACCTCCTGCGGAATATGATCAGCGATCGGAGTGCGAAATAATCCGGGCGCAATTGTCATGACCCGCACTCCGCGGGGCATGAATTCACGGGCGGCCTGCAATGTCAGACTGGCAATCGCGCCCTTTGAAGCCACATAAGCCCCCTGCCCAATTTGACCCTCGATTGAAGTAATCGAGCCTGTGTTGATGATAATCCCGCGCTCGCCATCTTGATTGAGCGGCTCCTGCTGCATCATCCGGGCTGCGCATTTCGTCATGACGCTGACGGTTCCCATCAGGTTGACGTTGATCACCTTCGCGAAAGCTTCCATATCAACTGGACCGTCCCGTCCGACAAGTCGCATACCGCCGGGGATGCCCGCACAGTTGACAACTATGCGAATTGGTCCGCTCCGGTCTTCGGCCAGATCCAAAGCGGCCTCGACCGCAGAACTGTTGATAACATCACAACCTATGCCAAGCGCGCCGATTTCCGCTGCCGCGTTTTTTACCCGAACTTCATCGAGGTCCAGCAAGGTAACTCGTGCTCCGGCTTTGCTGAGCGCCTGTGCAGTAGCAAGCCCCAGTCCTGATCCTGCCCCGGTCACGATCGCAGATAGTCCTTCAATATCCATGCGTGATAATCTCCGTTTGTTCAAAACTTCTTAACCCAGAACCAGAAGTTAAACATCGAAGTTCTATTTACCCTTTGGCCAACCAAAAATCATTTTGCCTCCGCGTGCAGTGCAATATGTCGGGACGGACGGGTCACAAACCTGCGCTGTTGTTTGGAACAATTGCTCCGCGATAAGCGACTTCAGGCGGGTTGAGTCACACCCGCGACATGCCTTGTTGACAACTTCGGCAGGATATCCCGACAGACGTAAATGCCGCGCTGAGAAGAAGTTCAGTTTAGGTGATCGAAACTGGATGATCGAAGAGTGGGTCGGATCACTCTAAAAGATTCGGCCCAGGTCAAGGACTGCAAAGCGGCCAATCCGTGCCTTCCCCGCTGACACCTAGCTCGGCAACTGCAAACCCGTCAAATGACAGAAAGGCAGACGTCTCGAAGCGTTGTGGCCAGCTCTCCCATATAGGTGTCATCGTAACCCGAGTCATTCTCCAGCACACTTAAGAATGCACAGCTGGTGCCGGTGACCATATCCACCATGAGGAACTGCCCTCCATAGCCAGCATGACCGATTAATCGACCGTCGGTCATGGTCTGGTTTGAGTACTTGAGCCAATTCTTGGGTGGTGTCATCGCTGGCGCGCGGCGGATCAGAGTTTTTTGCAGGAAACCGGTGTTGGCCATAGGTCGACCGTGCAGGTCGCGGCCTTCCCGCGCCAGTAGCAACCCGAACCGCGCGAGGTCGCGCACGCTTAGGCAACCGCCACCGGAAAACGCTGGGTGCCCGTCCTTGCTGAGGCTGATGTGAAACGCGCCCTCGTATCCTGCGGCATCAGCAATCTCTTCGATTTGCTCAGCCATTGGAATGGGCGAAACCTTGGCCGCAATCAGGGTCAGGACATCCGTGTTCGCGGATTTATAATCGGCTTGTCGCACCCCCGAGTTTGCCCTGAAACCAGTAATCGAGGCCGCAAATTCCGCAAGCGTGATTTCCTTTTCACCCACGCCGGGCAAGCGCCAACCCAAGGCGACCTCTTCAGTATAGCAGTCGGCATCGGGGTCAGCATAATCCTCGGTGAAGTCGTTATCGACGTTCATATCGAGCAGAGATTGAATGCTGGCCTCGGCATACCCGCTGCCGATACCCGGCAGATAGTCGCGGA
The DNA here is from genome assembly GCF_056539385.1 of Ruegeria sp. BB6. Taxonomy (NCBI): domain Bacteria; kingdom Pseudomonadati; phylum Pseudomonadota; class Alphaproteobacteria; order Rhodobacterales; family Roseobacteraceae; genus Ruegeria; species Ruegeria sp. BB6. The sequence continues at coordinate 223,302 of NZ_JBQFUW010000004.1, read as the reverse complement.
CCTGCGCGTCCAATGACAACAGCCCCTGTGCAAGCAGACGACCTATGATTAAGTGGATGTGTAGCTTTGTCACTGACTGGATGGAATGCGGCGCTGAGGTCGAAAAATCATCTGCGGCTTTTTCCAGAATGATCTGGTCATTCTTTAAACAGCAGAACGCAGAGAAAGCCGGATGGGCAAGCATTTGTGCCAGTTCAGGCACTCGGGCGCACAGATTCTGCTCGGCGGCTTCCAGCTGCAAAACCTCTCTGGAACGCACCATGAGACCTCGGCGGAACAGCCGATATGCATTGTGGAACCCATGCCGGCGAAATTCCGGCTGGTTCCACCGCTGCTTGTTGTCGTCTCCAACAGCCAGATCGGGATTGGGTATGATCCTATTCCTGCTCATGACCGGGGCACCTGGATCAGGGCATCAACGGCGACGATGTGATCTGGGTAGACAAACATAGGGTTGATCTCGATTTCTGCGACCTCGCCGCGCGCCTTTAGGAATTCAGTGCACAACCGGTGTAGCGCATCCGCAATTCGTGGAATGTCCGCCTGTCGACTGCCCCGGTACCCCTCTAACAAGCGAGCTACACGGAGCGAACACAATGCGCGCTCGATCTCGTCTTTTGAGGCAGGCAACAACACAGTGCGCGCATCTCGGACCAATTCGGTCAAAACACCGCCGCTACCGATGACCAAACTGGGACCAAATTGCGGATCAGCACGCAGCGTGACGATCAGCTCTGCAAGCGGCTTGGGCGACATGGCTTCGATCAGGAAGCGATCCGTCACCGCCGCGCGGTCATACGCCGCAACCGATGCCGTCATTGCCTTGATCGCCGAAGACAGCCCCTCTGCATCCTTGATCCCCAAAGCGACCGCGCCCGCTTCGGTCTTGTGAGGCAAGCTTGGTGACATCATTTTCAGTGCGACCGGATAGCCGATATCCTGCGCAACGCCAGCTGCCTCGGCCGCATTGCAGACATGTCCGTTTGGCACAGCAACAGCCATTTGCCTGAGCCAGGATTTACCTTTGTCTTCGGTCAATACCATTGGGTTCTGTATAGTTGCACCGGGTCGCAAGGCAGCAGGCCGGTCAATCCTTGTCCGCGCCCTTGCTTCGGACCACCAAATAGCATCACGCATGGCATTCAACGTCTCGTGAATACCCTGCATAGGCGCAACCCCCAGTTCAATGAGATGTCTGCGGGTCCCACGATCAAGATTTTCAGGTAGGGTCGCGCAGATCGCTGCCGGGACGGAGTGTTCCTGAGCGGCCTGCGCAAAAGCTGCAGCATCGTTCTGGTAGTAGATCTTGGACGCGTCCAACCCTTCTGCCGGGTAGTCCTGCACCAGAACAGCCAGATCCGCGTTGAGGGCCGATAGCGCCGTGGCAAAAACCGGGTAAGTCTTATCGCCCTGTCCCCAGATCGGGGTCGTATAGTCCAGCGGGTTGGAAACCGTCGCGATCTCAGGCAGCAAACTGGTCAGGCTTTCCTGCCCTGCAGAGCCCACTTTGGGAAAGCACACACCAATCCTTTCCGAGTGATCTGCCAGCATCGTCGCCCCGCCCCCAGAACAGGTAAAGCCAGCGACACGCCTGCCTTGCGGCGCGCCTGCTACGCAGAGGTACTTCAGTGTTTCCAGAAACTGCGACGGGCTGGTGACGTCGATCACCCCGGTGCGATCAAACAGTGCCTGATAAAGCTCGCTCGAACCAGACAGAGAGCCGGTGTGACTGACCGTCAGAGTCGCCCCAATGGCGGAATTGCCGGTCTTCAGTGCGACAACCGGAACCCCCCGATCCAGGGCTTTCAGCGCGGCGCGTTCAAAAGCAGCAATGTCACGCAACCCTTCGATGTGCAATCCAATGGCGCGCACAGCCGGGTCTTCAGCAAAGGCATCCAGGAATTCCTCAATCCCCAAGACCGCCTGATTGCCTGCAGAAACCATATAGGCCATTGGCAAGGAACGCGCGCTCATTGTTATGTCGGATGAGAACATACCGGACTGGGTAACGATCGCTGCACCGTATCCCGGCGACCAGCCGCCATGTTCAAATGACCAAAGAGCGGCATTGTCGATATAGTTGATCATGCCATAGCAGTTTGGGCCGATCAGAGCCATATCTCCGGCGGCTTCGATCAGATCTCGTTCCGATTGTATGTCGCCAGTTTCCTTGAAGCCCGCGGAAAAACAAACGACACCACCTGCACCCATCTGTTCCAATTCTCTCAGGGCATCAGTCACCCCGGCCGCAGGGATAGCGAGATAGACGGCATCAGGTGGCTCCGGCAGGTCCGAGATGCTGGGAACACAGCCCACGCCATCCAGATCGGCGCGTTTGGGATTAACGGCCCACATTTGCCCTTGAAATCCACGCCGGCGGGCTTCGCGCACGGCAATGGTCGCATCACGTCCACCAATAAACGCGATGTGGCGCGGCTTTAAGAGACGCTCAAGATTTTCGCGCCGCGCCGGCGTCATGCGCCAAGTGGCCTCAGGATGGACCTGGTGATGATGTGGCGTTGGATTTCGCTGGTGCCGTCCCAAATCCGCTCCAATCGGCTATCGCGCCAGAACCGTTGGATCGGCATTTCCTCCATCAATCCCATGCCACCAAAAATCTGAACGGCATCATCGGCGATCTTGTTGAGCATCTCTGAGCAGTAAACCTTGACCATTGCCGCATCTGCATCACCCATGACACCCGCTTCGGCACGTGCAACGGCGTCTTGCACCATCAGATCGGCCGCGCGCAACGTCATCGCACCGTCCGCCAAACGGAAGCCGGTGGCCTGAAACGTACCGATCGGTTTACCGAATTGCTTGCGCGTTGCGGCCCACTCGGTCGCCAGGTCAAGGATGCGTTCGGCCTTACCGCAGCAGGTCGCGCCGACCCAGATACGCCCCATGCCGAGCCACTTTCCCGACAGCTCAAGCCCGCGACCCTCTTCGCCCAGGATCTGGTCCGGACCAAGACGCACATTGTCGAAACTCAACTCAAAAGTCTTGTAACCGCGATAGCTGACGCAATGCGTCCCTTCGCGGCAGTCGAACCCCGGAAGGCCCACATCGACCAGAAAGGCCGTCACCCGTTTGCGTGGGCCGCGTGGTGTTTCATCTGTGCCAGTTGCAGCAAATACAATCGCGAAATCCGGCATGCAGGGACCGGAGATAAAGTGTTTGGATCCATTCAGGATCCAGTCATCCCCGTCGCGTATCGCATTGGTCTTCATCCCCATGACATCCGAACCTGCGTCAGGCTCTGTCAAGGCAAAGAGCTCACGCTTTTCACCGCGCACGGCAGGAAGCAAATATCGCTCACGCTGGTCTCCTTCGCAGGCCATCAGCAATTCCGTCGGGCGCGCCGCCCAGCTTTGTAGCGCATGGCTTGTACGGCCGTATTCCCGCTCGATCAGGGACATGGGTCCATATCCCAGCCCTCCGCCACCGACCTCTTCGGGCAGGTTGCAGGCGAAGAGGCCCAATTCATGCGACCTCGCCTCAATCTGGCGGCCGATCTCCTCGGGCACATAGCCTAAGCGGTCCACCTCTTCTTCATGCGGATACATCTCTGTTTCGACAAATCGGCGAACAGTGCTAACCAGAAGCTCTGTTTCGTGACTGGTTTCCAGATTCATGGCAGCCTCATTCATTCTGCCTGAGCCCGCGTGTTTCGCCGCGACAGAATCGCAGAAACGGCAAAGGCAATCAGGGTGATGGCAATCAGGATCACGGCAGCGGCAGCCACTGTCGGATCGGTGTTTTCACGGATGCCGTTCCACATGCGGCGCGGCAGCGTGTAAACGCTGTATTTCGAGATGAACAAGGTCACCACGATTTCATCCCAGCTGAGGATAAAGGCAAAGAGCGCCCCGGCAAAAACCCCCGGCCTGATCGAAGGCAGGATCACCCGGCGCATGGTGGTCCAGTTGGAGGCCCCGAGATTCTTGGAGGCTTGTTCAAGCTTGGGATCAAACGTTGCCAAAGACGCGCTGACCGTGATCAGCACCATTGGGGCTGCCAGGATTGTATGCGCAAGGATCAAACCGGCGTAGCTGTCCAATAGACCCAGAGGGATCCACAACCGATAGAACGCCATGGCGGAAATAATCTGCGGTATGATCAAAGGCAGCAGCAGAAAGGCGCGAACCAATTCGCTGTACCGCGATGACACCCGCCATAGACCGATCGCACAAAGCGTGCCTAAAAGCGTCGCTAATGCGGAGCAGGACAGGGCAATCACGCCACTTTGGAAAAAACTCGACAGCCATTCCTCACTGGTGAACAGCTTCTCGAAATGACGCAGAGAATACTCGCCCTGCGGCATGGACAAAAAGCGTTTCGGCGTCAACGAAACAGGGATGGCGATCAGGGCCGGTGTCACTAGAAACAACAGCAGCACCCATGCCCCCACGCGGTTGAAAAATGAGAACAGGCCCGGCTTCATCGCGCTGCCCCCCCGAACACCGTGCTCAGCTTCATGAACCGCGACATGATCCAAAGCATCGCCAGAACGCCAAACAGCATGATGGCCGCCAGCATCGCCGCCGTGCCCCACTTCAAAGTCACCAGCAATTGAACCGAGATGTATTCTGCCACCATCAGCACCTTGCCGCCGCCCAACACGGCCGGGGTGACATAAAACCCGAGGCTGAGGATAAAGACCAACAGGGTCGAAGCCACAAGCCCCGGCATGGTCATGGGCAGGTAGACCCGCCAGAAGGTCTGGCTTCCGCTGGCCCCCAGGTTGCGCGAGGCGTCCATCACCCTCTGATCAATGGATTGCATCGAGACCAGCAATGGCAACACCGCATAGGGGATCATGTAATGCACCATTCCAATCAGAACGCCCAACTCGTTGCGCATGAAGGCGATGGGTTCAGCAACCAGGCCGATGTCTTCCAATGTGACATTGACCAGCCCCTTGCGTCCCAGCAACATGAGCCAGGCGAAGGTGCGTACGAGGATGGAGATCCAGAACGACACCAATAGCAGGGTCAGCATGTAAGTCTTCTGGCGTTGATGGCAGTGCACCATCGCGTAGGCGATGGAATAGCCGAAAATGACGCTGAAGACCGTCGTGATGATGCAGATGCGTACCGTGGTCCAGACAATGCGGATCAGGGCGTCACCTTCCGTCAGCTTGGCATAGTTGCCGAACCCGGGCTCGGGGTCTGTCACGCTCAGCCAAAGGATATTCAGGATCGGCCCCAGATAGAGCGCGACCACCATCAGCAGCAAAGGCGCGATAATCAGCCATCCTGGGTGGATATGACGGTTTAAGGCTTGCATCCAGAGCTTTCGACATGGGTTTGGCAACCCGACCCTTAGGATCGGGTGACCATAAGCTAAAGCGATCAGCTGATCGCTTCGAGGAAGGCATTCACCGCGTCGCCGCCGTTTTTACCCCACCATTCAGGATCGTTGTAGACGATCTTGTCGATGTTCATGGCCGAGGTTATCGCATAAGGCTGTTGGTCCTCGGGGATCTGGCCAAAGGCCTCGGGATTCGACGGAGTCATGCCAAGGCAGTCCAACAGCGCCAACTGCGCTGGTATGTCCTGCGCCGTGGCGATGAAATCCATGACTGCGGCACCCGCCGGGTTGCCCTTGGGCACGATATAGGCCCCCGGCATCGCCATCGCCTGATTGTTCACCAGCTTGTATTGGCCATCGGTGTCGTTTTCGATGTTGCGACCCCGGTTCTGCCAGATGATCGCCATCGAGACCTCGTTGTTGACCACCATCGAGTGAACTTCCGATCCCGAGCCCCAGTAAAGGCTGTCATCTTTGATCGACTGGATTTTGTTCAAAGCGCGGTCCATATCAAGCGGGTAGAGATCGCTGCCAGCGACGCCATCGGCCATCAATGCGGCCTCGAGCGACCCATTTGCCCATTTGTAAAGCGCACGGGTCCCGGGGAATTTCTCGGTATCAAAGAAATCGGCCCAGTTTTGCGGTGGATTATCGCCATAGGCTTCAGTGTCATACACAAAGGCATACCCGTAGAGGATGATCGACACCCCATATTCCAGCGCATAGCCGGGCAGCGTTTTATCCTTGGACACCACGGAATAGTCAATCGGCTCCAGATGCCCGGTTGGTCCAAGTGACACGGCGTTGAATAAGTCCGCATCCGCCACATCGGCAGTCACATTGCCACTGTCGACCATTTCCTTGATCTTGCCTTCCAGCGGACCAGAGGTATCAAACTTCAAACCTTTGCCGGTTTTGGCGGTAAAGGCCTCACCGATGGCCGAGCCATGGCATTCTTCGGATTGGCCGCCCCAGTTCCACATCACGACATGGTCTGCCGCCGCTTCGGCGTCGCCCGCCAGTACCGCATTCATTGCAACACCCGAGGCACCGCAAAGCGCAAGAAACGTGCGCCGGTCCATACGGCCAGCCCTAAACGCCTGGGCACTTTCGGCAAGCATTTCCTTTTTGAATTGTTTATCGTGCATTTTCTTCCTCCCATTTGATCCGAGATTTGACCCGGCTTTCGGTCATGACGCCTCTGGGCGTTCTGTGTTGGGGTGCCTAGCCCGTTTGTAGCTCCACTGCTGCTGAGTCCTTCCAAAGCAAATCCACCCGCACCCCCTCTGTCAGATCAGAGGCGTTGCGCCAGACGTCGATATCTACCTCAATCTCGGCCCCTTCGTCGGTGTCCACGATGATCCGCTGCATCGAGCCGAAATAGGTGATGCTGCGAATGGCGCCCCTCATCCGGGCCTCGGTGTTTTCGTTGCCAGGCATCAGATCAATTTTTTCCGGGCGCAGGGCAAAGACCTTTCCGTTTTGATGAATAAAGTTCGATTTCCCGAGGAAACTGGCGGTGAACTGATTGATCGGGCGCTCGTACAGCTCTTTTGGCGTTCCGACCTGCTCGATCGCGCCGTCGCGCATGATCACGATGCGGTCAGACATCGACAGTGCCTCTTCCTGATCATGCGTGACATAGATGAAGGTAGTGCCAACGCGGCGATGAATGTCCTTGAGCTGCTCCTGCACTTCGACACGCAGCTTTTTGTCCAGCGCTCCCAGCGGTTCGTCCAGCAACAGCACAGGCGGCGCAAAACACAAGGCACGTGCAAGGGCCACACGCTGTTGCTGACCACCAGACAATTGCCCCGGTTTGCGATCTGCAAACTCCTGAAGCTGAACCAGCTCCAGCATCTCGTCGACACGGTTCCGAACTTCGTCGGCGGGGCGTTTACGCACGCTTAGCGCATAACCTACGTTGTCGCGAACAGTCATATGGGGGAACAAAGCATATCCTTGAAACACCATGCCGAAATTGCGCTTTTCGGCGGGCACATTCGAGATGGACGCACCGTCCAGCGCAATCTCTCCTTTCGATATGTCGAGAAACCCGGCGATCATCATCAACAAGGTGGTTTTGCCCGATCCCGACGGGCCCAACAGCGTCAGGAACTCTCCATTTCGGATATCCAGGCAGATGTCGTTGACAGCACGGAACTGACCAAAAAACTTGGAGACATCGCGAATTTGCAAGCTACCAGTTTGGGTTGGATCAGCCATCCGCCCCCCTCAGGTTCAGCTTGTTGCGCGACTCTTGCGGTGTCAGGATCCGCCCACCCATCCGTTCGATAATCTCTCGGGCGCGGGTGACAAGCTGGCCGTTTGTCGCCAGAACCCCGCGATCAAGGTAGATGTTGTCCTCAAGACCGACACGCACATTCCCGCCAAGCGCGACAGCTGCGGCTGCCATCGGCATCTGCCCCCGCCCAATCCCAAAACTGGCCCAGCTGGCGCCTACGGGCAGTTGCGCCTTCATAGCCGCCATGGTTTCCACCGTTTGATCGGCCCCCCATGGAATTCCAAGGCACAACTGGAACATCGGCGGAGCATCAATCAGCCCCTCCTCCACCATCGCCTTGGCAAATCGGATATGGCCGAGATCAAAGACCTCAAGCTCGGGCTTCACACCCCATTCCTGAACCAGTGCCGCCATCCGACGCAGTGTCGGTGGCGTGGAAATATAGATCATGTCCGTGTCGGAAAAATTCAGCGTGCCACAATCGAGAGAGCAGATTTCAGGCAGGCATTCCTTGATATGGGCCAGCCGTTCTTCCGGGCCGATCATGTCGGTGCCCGGACCGGGCATGGCGGGATTGGACGGGTCTGAAATCCAATCGCCCCCCATACCTGCCGTGACATTGATGACCACATCGGTATCGCTTTCGCGTATTCGGTCCACGATTTCCTTGAAGAGCGCCGGATCGCGTGAGCCCTGCCCTGTTTCAGGATCACGCGCATGCACATGCGCGGCAGAGGCCCCTGCCCTGGCGGCTTCGATTGCCGCATCAGCAATTTCTTTCGGGGTCACCGGCACGTGAGAGCTCTTGCCGGTCGTATCTCCCGCACCGGTAACTGCGCAGGTCAGCACAACTTCGTAGGTCATATCCGAGCCCCCCTTTTTACCTAGATTGCCGCGCGATTGACGGATAAAGATGTCGATTATCCGCCACAGATTAGGTTAGAATGGCGAAAAATCTGACCTAAAGCTTCTTGGTAAAACCAATGCATGTCGACATCACAACGCATATGGCTCGGGCTAAACGGCATGCCGTATTTGTCGTTGTCCCGCGTTTCAACCTGACCACGCTGATCACCATGATCGAAACCATGCGGATCGCAAATTACCTGGCGCCAGAACCGATGTTTTCCTGGGACATCGTCTCGTTCGACGGTCCTGAGATTGTTGCCAGCAATGGCATGACGACCGCAGTTGACACCGACTACGGGAGCCTCACTCCGGCAGGTTTTGTGTTTGTGTTGGGCAGTTGGGGTACTGAACACTACGAAAACACCGCTTTACTCACCTGGTTGCGAAAACGCGCACGCGCAGGCGAAACTGTTTGCGGCGTTGAATTGGGCAGCTACATCGTTGCACGTGCAGGCCTGTTGGACGGCAAACCTGCGACTATTCACTGGTCGTGGTTGAGCGGGTTCCGGGAATCCTTTGATCGGGTCGATGTCCATGAGTGTCTGTTCACTATTGACGGCAAGGTAATGACGTGCGCGGGCGGGTTGGCTGGGGTCGATCTGATGCTAAGGCTGATTGAATCCATCAGCGACAGCGGCTTTTCGGGGGAGATTGCCGACCAGATGCTGCATCACCCCATTCGCGACGCCGCCTCACCCCAGCGCAGCACCATGGGCCGGAGCACGGAAACCATGCTTCCGTTGATCCGAGAAGCGATGACCCTGATCGAAGAAAACATAGAAGAGCCGCTCAAAGTGCCCCAAATCGCTGATGTTCTGGGTGTTTCTCAGCGTCAACTGGAACGCCAATTCAAGAAACACGTGGGCTGTACCGTGGTGCAATTCGGCTTATTGCGCCGATTGCAGAATGCTCGCCTACTGTTGATTTCGACCGACCTCAGTGTACGCGAGATTGCCACCGCATCAGGATTCAATACACTGTCACATTTTGCCTATTCATTCGGTAAATTCTTCGGCCGGCGCCCATCCGAATACCGTGAGGCATGGCCGAAAAGCGAGCCGGCACCCAGCTGGCCCGGCTCTCTCTCGGATTTCTTGTCCATTCTGAACAACGTGCCCGCTCAAGGTTATCCCCCGCGGGACTGACGCAGAGCATTCAGCACTGCAACTATTTCGCGATCCCGTTGGGCTGCCATGTCCTCGAAATCTCGGTCGCCGGCGACAGCGTTGCAGCCATCGACCATGCGATCGCGCAATTCCTTCGTCAGCTCAGGTGCCTCCAACCGGGTCCAGGGCAGTTTAAGCGCCGGGCCGAACTGATCCAGGTTGGTGGCCATGCCTCCGGCACCACAGGCCACGTGAAAAGCCATACACTGACCCTGCGAGACCATACGAGGCGCCGGGCCGTTCATGAGTGCGATGTCGATGTCTTCCGGCGTTGCCTCTCCATTGGCGACCATATGCAGGGCCTCTCGCCAAAGCGCCTCTTGCAGTCGGGTCGCGACAAAGCCGGGGATCTCTTTTTTCATCATCAACGGGGCCTTGCCCGCTATTTCGTAGAATTCCCCGGCCCAAGCCACCGCCTCTGGTGATGTCTGTTCGCCGCCCACGATTTCGACCAGTGGTAGCAAATATGGTGGATTGAAGGGATGGCCGATCACACAGCGTTCCGGTGTCGCGCAAGTCGCTTGGATGTCGGTCATCATCAAGCCGGACGTGGAAGAGCCAATCACGACGTCTGTTGGCAAAATGAGCCCGAGTCGTTGATAAAGTGCCTGCTTGATCTCAAGACGCTCGGGCGCGCTTTCCTGCACAAATTCGGCGCCGTCCAGCGCAGCCTCCAAATCTGTAACGATGCGCAAGCGGTCAAGCGACGCGCCGGCGGCAAGCCCCAAGTCCGTCAAGCTCTTCCAAGCAGTGCGTAAGATTGCGTGAAAGGCATCGGATTCGCTCGCGTCATGCAAATAGGCGGTCACATCATAACCACGCGCAAGAAAATGCGCTGCCCAGCCGCCGCCGATGGGGCCGGCTCCAATGCTGGTGATGCGGGTGATCGATGAAGGGTCAGGATACATCACTCACCCTTGAATTTGGGTTCACGCTTTTCGACAAAAGCCGCGACACCTTCGGCCGCGTCATCAGATTTCAGCATCTTGCGGTAGATCGGCATCGGATCGGTGCGCATCTTGTGAAAGGCCTGTTCCAGCGGCACGCACTCGATCTCGCGCTGCACTTCCTTGACAGATTGCATTGCAAGAGGCGCCGACCAGGCAATCGAGGCCGCCCATTCCCGGGCCGCCGCCATCAACTGATCCTTTGGAACCACCTTGTTGACCAACCCGTAATGCGCCGCCTCCGTCGCGGTCATCCGACGGCCCAACAGAAACATCTCCATCGCGATGTTGTGCGGTATTCTTCGAGGCAGGCGTTGCAGTGCCCCCGCATCTGGAACGATGCCCAAAGGCATTTCAGGTAGGCCAAACTCCACATGGTCCGCCGCGATCAGAAGATCACAGGCCATGGCCATTTCGAACCCACCACCGATTGCCAGACCGTTTATGGCCGCGATAACCGGCTTATTGAGCGCCCAATTCTCGGTCAGACCCGTGAACCCGCCGAACCCGTAGTCATCACTTTCCCACCAGTTGTCGAGCTGCATTTCGCCCTCGTTCAGGGCCTTCAAATCCCAACCGGCCGAGAAAATTCGATCTCCGCCCCCGGTCAGAATCGCGCAACGCAAGTCCTTGTCCTCGTGCAACTCCTGAAACGCCGCGGCCAAGGCCTGACTGGTGGGAACGTCGATGGCGTTTACTTTGCCCCGCTCTAGTGTGATTTCCAGAACGTGGCCGTCGCGGTGTGTTTTGACCCCTTCTGCCATTGCTTCAGTCCTCCTTGAATTCCGGCATGACCTCGTCGCAGAACATGCGCAAGGATCGCTGCTGCGCCGCGTGATCAAGCCCCATCGAGGCATAGTAGATGAACTCGTTCACACCGAGCCCCTGATATTTCTTGAGCTTTCCAATCACACGCTCAGGTGAACCGAACATTAGGTTTTCTTCCAGCATCAAGGGATCATACTGTTCCCGGCCCTCCAACTGATCCAGCGGAATGGAAGCAGGAAAACCATCTTTGACATCGCCCAAATTGCGATAGAGGTTTTCGAACTGGCTCAGCAATCGTCGCACCGCCTTCATCGCGTTTTCGCCATCGGCCGCATTGTCGTAAACGCAGGAATGGCGCATCAGCGCAAAACGTGGAACCCAGCCATTATCCGCTTTTTCAATCGCCTCATCGAGTTGCTTTTTGTACAGCTCGGCCTCAGCGAACGGGCGGGTGAAAGGCCAGCAATTCACGTGGCAGCGTTCACGCATGGCGTAGTCATAGGTGATCGGCGAGCGCGCCGCGACCCAAACCGGAACCTCGGCTTGCAATGGTTTGGGCACCGAGGTTGATGTCGGGAATTGCCAATATTCGCCTTCATGCGCATAATCGCCCTTCCACAACTCGCGCACCGTGGGCAGCATCTCTTGCATATAGCGCCACGCATCAGATTGCTTGAGGCCCGGCTTCATGCGATCGAACTCGCGCTGATAGGCACCTGACCCGATACCAAACTCCAACCGACCGCCGCTTAAAAGATCCAGCATCGCGGCTTCACCGGCCAGGTTAATCGGGTGCCAGTACGCAGCGGTCGCCACCGCCGTACCAAGCCGGATCCGGCTGGTCTCGGATGACCACCAAGTCAGCAGTTGGAACGGGTTGGGCGCAATCGTCATTTCCAGCGCGTGATGCTCAGCAGCCCAAACGATATCGAAACCGCCATCCTCGGCGATTTGCACCATCTCCAATGTGTGGCGCGCGACGTCTTTCATATCAAGACTGTTGTCGATCCGCTCCATGTTTACGGCAAGTTGGAATTTCATGCTCACCTCCCTCAGCGCATTACAAACGGGTTCGCCATCGGCTCTTCCGATGTGTTCATCCAGACCGTCTTGGGCCGGGTGTAATCGTAGATCGCCTGGAACCCGCTTTCGCGGCCATAGCCTGATCCTTTAACGCCACCAAACTCCGCTATCGGCGACACAACACGGTAGGTGTTCACCCAGACGATGCCGGCACGCACCGCATTTGCCATGCGCAAGGATCGCGCGCCGTCGGTGGTAAAGATGCCCGCCGCCAGCCCATGTTCGGTATCGTTGGCCAGTTCCAGCACCTCAGATTCGGTCTTAAAACGCTGGACGCAAAGTACAGGGCCGAAAAGCTCTGTATCGACGATACGCAGATCCTGCCGTGGGCAGTCGATGATGGTTGGCTCGAAATATAGCCCTGCTTTGCCTTCCGGCTGCTTGCCCCCCACCAGAACTGTGCCGCCCTCTTCCTGAGCGAAGGCAACCTCGCGTTGGATGTGGTCCAACTGTCCAGGGGTGCAAAGCGGCCCCATCTGAGTTTCCTCGGCCAGTGGATCGCCAATGAGGATCTGCTGCGCCTGCGCCACCATCCTGTCGAGAAACTCATCCGCGATGTCCTCGTGCAAGTAGAGCCGCGATCCGGCGACGCAGCTTTGCCCTGTCGCGCCAAAGATACCGGCAATCGAGGCATTGACTGCACTTTCGATATTGGCGTCATCAAAAACAATGAAGGGCGACTTGCCGCCCAGTTCCAATGAGACCTCGGCAAAGTTGCGTTTTGCGTTCTCCAGCACATGGCGCGCGGCATTTGGGCCACCGGTAAAAGAGACGCGCGCCACCAGTGGATGCCCGGTCAAAGCCCGTCCACAGGGCTCACCATGACCCGTTACGATGTTGACCACACCAGGCGGGATACCGGCCATTTCGACAAGTCGCCCAAACTCCAGCATGGCCGCGCTGGCATGTTCGGATGCTTTTAGAACAACCGTATTCCCGGCAGCCAATGCCGGGCCGATCTTGACCGCTACAAGGAACAATTGCGAATTCCAGGGCACCACGGCAGCAACCACGCCCAGAGGTTCGCGCTTGGTAAAGACAAACATGTCAGGTTTGTCGATGGGCAGTGTCTCGCCGCTTACCTTATCCGCACACCCAGCAAAAAAGTGGAAAAACTCGGCAATGTACTTGGCTTGCCAACGCGTTTCCTTGAGCATCTTGCCGGTGTCGATGGATTCAGTTCGTCCCAGCTCTTCGGAATGATCCGCCAGAAGATCGCCCAGCTTGCGCAGGCATTTGCCGCGCTCGGTCGGTGTCATCCGCGCCCAGGGGCCGCTGCTAAAAGCAGTGTGCGCCGCGGTGACTGCGCGGTTGATATCATCCTCAGTTGCCTCTGGAACACGGCTCCAGACCTCACCATTGGCTGGGTTGACGCTGTCAAAAGTACCGCCATCCGCAGCGTCGACCCAGTCGCCATCAATCAGCATCTGATAGTTTTTGACATCAGCCATGGCGTGCCTCCCCCCTGATTGTTGCCTCCCTATTCATGTCTGCTTTCGCGCCTCAGGGTTATGAAAATACGACGCAGTCTGTCGAAAAATCCGGGTCTCGCATCCGATCATGGGTGCAGGCTGTTCCAAGGGGAGGCTTGGAAATGGGTAGCAAAAAGCAGGTTATCGGAGGTCCACTGGAAATTGGCGGACGGGTTCTGTCGCTGTCCCGCGCCATTCGGGCAGGTGATTTCGTTTTTCTGACAGGGCAAATTCCTATGCGAGACGGCGTGCCTATGACCGATGGCACCGTCGAAGAGCAGACCCGCGCAGTTTTGGACGACATCACCAAGACACTAGCCAAGGCAGGCTGCACCCGCGACGATGTCATCAAGGCCATGGTCTGGCTGCGGGAGCGCGACGATTTCCCTGGATTTAACGCCGTCTACGCCGACTATTTTCCAGTTGAGCCTCCAACCCGGTCGGCTGTGGTCAGCGATCTTCTGGTGGATGCCCGCGTTGAGGTCGAAGTCGTAGCCTATCGCCCCCTCAAGGACCAATCCTGATGGGCATAGCACCAGACGGAACCCATTTAAAAATGACAGGACCAGAAGGTGCGCCTGTTGTGGTAATGATCCATGGGCTGGGCCTGAACCAGGATTGCTGGCAATGGACGATCCCTGCACTGTCTGATCGCTTTCGCGTTCTCACCTATGATCTATATGGTCATGGGCAAAGTGCCCCGCCACCCGAACGCCCCAGCCTTTCAATGTTTTCACGCCAGCTAGAGAGCTTGCTGGACCACTGCGCCATCCAAAGCGCGGTTATCGCAGGGTTCTCGTTGGGTGGCATGATCGCGCGTCGGTTTGCCCAGGATGTGCCACAACGGGTTTCAGCTCTGGTGATCCTTCATTCCCCTCACAAACGGACCGACGCCGCACAAGAGGCAATCTTGAAACGGGTGGAACAGGCACGGTGGGACGGACCAAAGGCAACGGTCGAGGCTGCGCTGGACCGGTGGTTCACCGATGCGTTCCGCCAGTCCAACCCTCGTATGATGGAGACGGTACGCGACTGGGTCATGGCCAATGACAAAGCAATTTACCACACTATCTATCGCGTGCTGGCCGATGGTATCGACGAAATTGTTGCGCCAAGCCCGCCGATTTCTTGCCCGGCGCTGGTGATTACCGGTGATGAGGATTTCGGCAACGGGCCTGACATGGCCTATGCCATCGCAAGCGAGATTGCGGGGGGCAGTGCACTTATCCTCCCGGGACTGCGGCATATGGCACTTGCCGAAGACCCGGACGCAGTGAACAAGCCACTCCGCAGCTTTCTCAACAATCTGGATCTGAAGCCATGAGCACCAAAATCCTCAAAGGCCTGCGTGTGTTGGATTTGAGCCGGATGCTTTCAGGTCCCTATTGTACAATGCATCTGGCGGATCACGGGGCCGAGGTGATCAAGATCGAAGGCAAACATGGCGACACCAGCCGCGGCAACGGACCGTTCCGTCAAGACGATCCGGATCATGCCTGGGCCGGCTACTTTGTAAGCCTGAACCGCGGCAAGAAAAGCGTGCAGCTTGATCTGAAATCGTCCGAGGGCTGCGCGACTTTTCGAGAACTTGCGGCAACGGCGGATGTCATCGTCGAGAATTTCCGCCCGGGCGTAATGGATCGCCTTGGCCTGTCTTATGAAAGCCTTGCTGCCGACAACCCCCGGCTCGTCTATGCCGCGATCCGTGGCTTTGGCGACCCGCGCACAGGCCAAAGCCCCTATGCCAACTGGCCTTCGTACGATGTGGTTGCGCAGGCCATGGGCGGTCTGATGTCCGTCACCGGACCGAATGCTGACACACCCACCAAGACCGGACCTGGGGTGGGTGACATATTCACCGGCATGATGATGGCTTTCGGTATCATGACCGCCCTGCGCGAGGCCGAAGCGACGGGCAAAGGGCAGTTTGTGGATGTGGCCATGTATGATGCCATGATCTCGCTCTGCGAAAGAATGGTTTACTTGCATAACGTGACAGGAGAGGTGCCCGGACCGGAAGGCAACGGGCATCCATTCCTTTCCCCGTTTGGCCTTTACCCTGCAGCCGATGGCCACATCGCGCTTGGTATTGTCGATGACGCGTTTTGGCAGCTTTTGACACGGCTGATGGGGCAACCGTCACTTGGACAAGATGACCGCTTCTCCACAAGGGCGGCCCGGGCCAACCATGCTTCCGAAGTCAACAAAATCGTACGCGATTGGACCCGACAACGGACTAAGGAGCAATTGACGGCAACACTGGGTGGCCAGGTCCCGTTCGGCCCGATGAACAATATCTCGGACATCGCGGCCGACCCTCATGTAGCCAGTCGCGGCATGCTGGCGAAGGTCCCGCATCCGGATGCGGGGCATGAACCTTGGATCGTGGCAGCAAACCCGTTGCGGTTCGGTCGACACCGCCAAGGTGCACTGACGACCCCTCCTGCGCTAGGTGAGCACAATAGCATTCTGGAAGGATTGACCCCACCGGAGTCGACGGAACCCTTAGCCGGGAAGGCGCTGCGCGACGCCTTCGGGCGCTTTGCCACCGGTGTGACAGTGGTAACTACCCGGCAGCCGGACGGGACCCCGCGCGGGTTCACGGCGAACTCATTTACCTCCGTTTCTCTCGACCCACCTCTACTCCTGGTTTGTGTCGGTAAGCAGGCCTTGTCCTTTGAAACCTTCCTGCAGGCGGATCATTTCACGGTCAACGTCCTGTCGGACGACCAAAAAGAAATCTCGGGCCTTTTCGCGTCTCAATCAGCCAAAAAATTCGACATTGCAGCCTGGCAACCTGACGCGCGGAACATGCCCACGATAGACGGTGCGCTCGCCCGGTTCAGCTGTGCCCGACACCGTTTGGTCGATGCTGGTGACCATCTGATCCTGATCGGCCGCGTGGAGGATTTCGAAACGCGCGAGGGACATCCGCTGGGCTACTTTCGCGGTGCCTATTTCGATTTGGGGCTCAACAGTGCCCTGACAGAGGCCGCCACTGCAGGTGGTGTGACCGTCGGAGCGGTACTGGCCAACGAAGATCGGGTCCTACTCTCCGTTGACAAAAGCGGGCACATTTCAGTGCCGGTTGCTCCTGCAAATAACAATTCTGCAGATGGGCTGATCACTGATCTGTCAAACCGAGATTTGATTGTAGAGCTGGCGCATCCTTATGCGGTTTATCGAATATCCAAAAGTGGGACGCAGCGGATCATCTACCACGGAAGCGTTCATGGGCAGCCCCCTGACGGCATGCAATACTTTGGTCTCGGCGACTTGCCGCTGGAACGCGTACGCGACGGGGCTGAAAATTCGATGTTGCGCCGTTACGCAAAGGAAAACAGCCACGGTACATTTGGTTTCTACCACGGAACTGAAGTCGAAGGCGTCGTACACACACCGACCGGGCACCACAGCTATCACGTTTGACAGGAGAAGCAATATGATCCCCGAATTGCGCAAGGTAGTCACCTTTGATGAGGATATTCACACAGAAGGAGGCCGACCTTCGGAACCCGTGTTGCGCATGATCGGCGTGGCAGCGGTGGTCAGAAACCCTTGGGCAGGACGTGGCTTTGTCGATGATCTTTCACCAGAGATTCAGCGCATGGCGCCAGTTCTGGGAGAGATGCTCACCAACAGACTGATCGCTCTGGCGGGGTCAGGCGATGCGATAGAAGCCTACGGAAAAGCCTGTATCGCCGGGACAAGTTGTGAGATTGAACATGCCTCCGCGCTTATTCACACCCTGCAGTACGGAAATTATTATCGTGAGGCAGTGGGTGCAAAAAGCTATCTCGGTTTCACAAACACGCGAGGGCCCGCGAACACCCAAATTCAGATCCCGCTGATGGACAAACATGATACCGGGCGGCGGTCGCACTACCTGACCGTCCAGTTTTCAATCTACGACGCGCCGGATGTGGATGAACTTGTTGTGGCTCTGGGGGCATCAACCCGTGGTCGCCCGCACCACCGGATCGGCGACCGATACTCAGACCTCGCTGCCTTGGGAAGGGATGTGGAGAACCCGGCTGGGGTCTAGTTTGTTACGATGATGATGCGTATCAGGTAATTGGCTTGAGGCAAGTTGTTGTCTTCGATGCAGACCAACTCAGCACGAGAGCTGACAATCAACAAATAAGGATTGGGCGCAAAATCGCCAACGACCGCCGCCTCCTTGATGGGGTATTCTGGGTCGGCTAAACCGGAGTCACTTCGCGTTCAGCCGGAAGCGTTTAGAAATGCTCAGACACTCATCATCAGGCAGCGAGCGCCAAACATGGAGTTCGCTCAGGGACACCAACCTCATAAAAAGCGGCTTTACAACTACTACCCACCTCCCTTTTTCTAGTGCGTCTAGCTCATTTGGACAGAAATAACAGCAAGGAAGTTTGTTCCATGCAACTGTGTCAGCCACAGACAAAGCTCTCATTCGCAGCGGCTACATGAAAGCCTTAATCAAAACCTGTTGCGGACATCCTGTGTTTAGTCTGATAGGTCGTCTGTTGATGTGTGATCGCCGGAGCCGGAAAGACTGAAATGCTTGTTACAGTTGCTGTCGCCGGTTATCGATCTCTCCGAAATCTGGTTCTGCCACTTGCTCCCCTGACGGTAATTACCGGTGGCAATGGGGTCGGAAAGTCGTCGCTGTATCGCGCGCTTCGAATGTTGAGCGAGGTGTCACAAGGTAGTGTCATCTCTACACTCGCGTCTGAAGGAGGGTTGGGCTCCACAATGTGGGCGGGGCCTGAAGTGCTGTCTCGAGGGATGAAAACGGGTGAAGTACCCATCACCGGAACGACTCGGAGCAAACCAGTCGGCCTAAAGCTTGGCTTTGCGTCCGAAGACTACGGGTACGCAGTCGAGCTTGGATTGCCAGCAGAAAACTCAGCCTTTTCTAATGATCCTGAGATCAAGTCCGAAGCATTGTGGATCGGCGAGACATTGAGCCGACACAACGCGCTTGCAGAGCGCCGTGGCCCGTGTGTACGGGTACGGTCGGAGTACGGTTCTTGGAACCAGGCGGCCACTACCCTTCCACCGTTTGACAGTATGATGACCCACGCAGCCGATCCGAATAACGCATTAGAGCTGCTGCATTTACGAGACCGTATGCGGAATTGGCGGTTCTATGATCAACTTCGGACTGATCGTGAGGCCCCGGCCAGAAGGCAACAGGTCGGCACCCGAACTCCAATTCTTGCAAGTGACGGCTCGGACCTGGCGGCAGCTATTGAGACAATTCGGGAAATCGGCGATGTGGCAACACTTGAAAAGACCGTCATGGACGCATTTCCGGGAAGTTCAATTGAGGTTCATGCGAAAGATGGGTTATTCAGCCTCACAATGAAACAGCACGGGTTGCTGCGCCCGCTCAGCACTGCGGAATTGTCGGATGGGACCCTGCGATACCTGCTCCTCGTGGCGGCCTTACTGACGCCACGACCTCCTAGCCTGATGGTCCTAAATGAGCCCGAAACAAGCCTGCATCCTGACTTAATCCCACCTCTAGCTCGGTTGATCAAAGAAGCCTCCGCGCGAAGTCAGATCATCGTCGTTTCTCACAACCGAGCGTTAGCCAAAGCTTTGAGCAAGGGTGGGCGCAAGATTTCGCAGCGAACTTCAAGCACCCGGAACTCGGCGTCGGCATAGAAGGTCTGATCTACCAACCGATGTTGGAATTGATGCGATATTTAGAGGCCAACGAGTTCCTCGTTTACATTATCACCGCTGATGAGGGTGCAATTCTGGCCGGGTTGATCACAGACGCGAGGCTGAGCGATCCACGCTTGCCGCCTGTGGTTAATCCGGGCGGATATCTGCGCGGTATGGTGCACGCAGATGAGCGCGGGGAACTGAACCTGATTTCCAGTTTCATGGGATTGCTCGCCCGAAGAGCTCAGGAAGAGGAAAACGAACTTCGCTAGGGCACGAGGTCGTTGCTCGAACCCCGCCCGTGGGTATGTTGTCAGCTTCGCAAATACATCCGTCTCGTCGGCAGGTTTTCGCTCTGTTTCAGCCTTCCGAACAAAGCTGCGTTCGCATGTGTGATTATCTACGGGAATTCCCGAGTAGTTTGTTCAGCTTTAGGTTGCTACTGGGTCGCGAAGGCGATGCAGAACAGAGAGAAGACCTATGAAAATCGCGGATATTGGCAATTCTGAATTGGATTTTCGGCAGACCGGGGAGGCGCGCCTTCAGGAAATTTGTTCCAGGTTCGGACTGGAGAATGCGTCCTACGCCCATATCGACAAGCATCACAACGTTGTCCACGGCTGCACCACGTTCCCAGCCGAATGGGTCAGGCACTACGTCGACAACGACATGGTCCTGGTCGATCCCCTCATCCGGTTTGGCGCCGCAATGATCGCACCAATTGATTGGGCTGTGTTTGATGATCAGCGTGAACACGCACCGCTATTCGATGCAGCGAGAAAATTTGGTGTGGGTCAGCACGGACTATCCATTCCGGTTATCAATCCGTTTGGCGAGCGAGGTGTGTTTACGGTCACATCCAACCTGCCTCGCACCGAATGGGACGCATTGGTCGCGAATATGCTCCCTGCCCTGCGCCATGAGGCACAGGTCCTGCATCTACTCGCACTCGACGTGATTGATACGGTCTTCAACTTTCCCACGGACGCTTTGTCCGACGATGAGATGGATGTGTTGAAGATGCTCGCCTCGGGATTGATCCCATCGGTCATAGCGCGGCAGACAGGCCTCTCATCCAGAATTGTGCACGCACTGTCATCCTCAATTGTCACCAAGCTTAAGTGCCGAACAACGGAACAGGCCGTCGCGCGTGCGGTCACTACCGGTATTCTCAAATGGACGGATTTTTTTGCGGACCCTGTCGCTGAATTGGTCGATGTCGAACGACGCACGCTCTGCGGCGGGATCGTGCGTTGGTCAGGCAGGTCTCACGAATTGATTGTCTTTGAAGACGGTCGAACGGTACGGAATCTCGAGAGTTTTCGCGCGGTTCAAATCGAAGACCTTGCCAAAGACTTCAATCTGGATGCCAACAGGTTCCTGGAAGAGCTCGGATGCAACCGAGACCAATGCGTGTGGGCTAGGCATCTCTGAATCCGGTTGAATACGTGCTGCTTCGTTTCTGAAATTTGCGCCGAGGCGCGAGATTACATAATTTCTCTTACACCCCGAAATCGCTCACAAAATCGCAAGATGTTGACTGAACGGTTCAGCAGTAACTTCCTCAAACCCTTCGTAGATGTCCAATACTTAGCCATCGAACTTAAGAACGGCGCGTGCATCGAGGCTGTAGTTGGAAATCACTGTCGCTGCACCATCATAGAAAGAAACATTACTAAGCCGTTCTTGCGCGTTTAGCTCACCTTCGATCCAAAACGCGTCAAAAATTGATCTGAACTCGACACCCTTCGAATAAACGACATGAATGATCTGATTTGGGGGTGGTGAAGGCGTGTGAACGCAAGAACCGGCAACAGGCACAAGAAGAAACTCGGTAACCATACCGCCTTCGAGCGCGAGTGGTACAATGTAACCTGGGATCACTATCGTCTTGCCAAGAATACGAGGGTTCGGGCCGCGACCATTTGCATTGTTTTGGGCAATGATCTTTCGGCGCTCTCGCATGAGGTTTTCCACATCAATCTTGTGTTTTGCGAGAAGGGCGGTTGCTGCATCGTGTTCCGCAATAAAGCTCTCATCTGAACGCTTATGTGCGCTGGACGTCTGCCAGCGCACATGTGTTCGCATGGCTTCCAGTTGTGGTGCAGACAGTGATGCGAACGGAGTTTCAAGCGATGTAAGCGGAGGTAAAAGTTCTTTCCAACTTACGGCCAAGTGTTTCTGAGTAGTTTCGCTTAAGCCAGAAACACCCGAGAATGCCGAGGCATCAATTGCGCGTGTATCGAGATTGATCCTTGGAGCCCCCGAAGGGGCGCGTCCAACTGAGGATTCAGGCGTATTCTGAACAGTTTCCGCAAAGCTGGCATGAGGGCATGTCATAATTGAAAGGCAGGCAATAAGGGCAAGTACGTTGCGTGTCATGTCAGCGTTCCGGTTACATACAGTCATCGTTTCTTTGCTATGCATTGAATGCGAGCCGGCCCTTCATATCTTTGGGTAAACCACAAATTGCAGTTTTGTCCGCTTTATCGTTTTGGTCTCTGATCCGTATTCAGTTCCAGAATTTTGTGGCCAGTCAGAAAAAGAATGAGAGGCCAATTTTGACCTGTCTGTCCGGCCCGCCTTCAGGTCTACGCTCTAGAACATAGTACCCCATGCTAACATCCATGGCCGTACCTTTGGCCTCGTTGATGATCGACGTCTTGCCCGCAGTCAAACCCAGCGGAACGGCCCATGCTTCGTCGTTTCCCGAGGCATTCCAGTTGTAAGAGATGACGTTATTGTACCCAACGTACCACCCCTCGCCCAGCCCATAGTTCAGAATGGGTTGAAGGATACTTACGCTGAAATCGTCTTCGCCCCACATATGGGCGACAACTGCGCCCCATGAAAGTTCCCCTGCCTGCCCGAATACCACAAACGCGGGTCCGGCACCCCAGCCTGCACCGGCCAATGCGTCATCCGTGTGGGTCGGCATGGACACCTGCACCCCATATCCCAACGCAATCCCGCTTGGTCCGGGTGTCGGCGCATAAAACGCCTGCACCGTTGAATCGCCGATGCCCCAGGTCAGATCGTCGTCTGGAGAAGGGTCGACTATACCGGGCGGCAGCACTGCACCTGGCTGAACGCCCTGAATGGGAATGATCCCGCGCAGAACCAACGAGGCATTCTCTAGTGGAACCGAATAAACCGGCTGTAGCTGAAAGTTATAACTGTCATCGTCATTTGTGCCGGTCCTGAATGCGATTGTGTTGTCCGTTATAAGCGCCTTTGTATCCGCCAGCGGATTTGCTGCCTTTCGCGCGGCCTGACACGCGGCGTCACAGGCGAATACATGATCCGGATGTGAAATCAGAACTCCGGTCAGGAGCGCGGCGACGATGAAAACCCGATTTGTCATGAACAATCCCTATTGGCATCTCTTTGCGTTTCCCTGATCTACGTCCTAAGGCTTAGGGCTGTTGGGGACGGTCCTGTGCTACGCCTGCAATTGGTCGACCAATCTCTGCGCCAATGCTTTCAAAGAGCTCTTGATGGCCATCTGAGAGAGGTGAAAGGGTGACAATCCGTTCAAACTGCGCAAGTTCCACCAATTTTGGTAGAAACGGTTCGATAAGTGTCTCATGTCGTGCATGGGCCGCGGCATCAACGTAGCGTTCATAGCCATACACCGTTTCACCAACCCGGGCGAACTCATAAACCAAAAGCCCGTCATCCGTGGCAGACGCCACGACCATTTCCTTGGCAAGGGTATCGAAGGCCTGTGCGTTTTCATCAGGCACTTTCAGGATTGCAATAAAAGCCACTTCTTCCGCGAACGCAGCAGTTGCAGTCGCCAGAGTTGTGATCAGCCCCAAGACCGTGATGTGGGGTCGAAAGTTCAATTCAGCCTCCATTCATTGGTACGGGTTATTTCCGATGAACTGAATTCCGATTGATTCACCCCAAGGACTCAGGAACGTCCGTAATTCCACCAAGTGAGCCCAATTCAAAAAGCCCGTAGGAGCGGACAGCGCTACAATGTCACGCTGACCGCCATTACATTGTCAGATGCCGTCCCGATGCGTGAACCGCCCATCCATAAGCGTGCCTAACACTTTGATGTTCGAGATTTCGCGCGGTTCGACTGCGGTGATGTCCTGATCGAGAACGACGAGGTCGGCATATTTTCCCACCTCGATGGAGCCTATTTTGTCCTCCATCGCTTGCTGAGCCGCAGGATAGATCGTGACCGCTTTCAGCGACTCTTCCAATGAGGCCGGTTTGCGAGACAACGGGAACGGCTTGCTGTCCGGATTTAGCGGGTCCTGCAAGGTCATCGCGATCTCAACATTGAGGAGCGGACCGATCAGATCAATCGGCGCGGATGGCACATCCGAAGAAATCGACACGTTGTGCCCCAATGCCATCAGCGAGGAATAGCGGGCAAAAATCGCCTCGACCTTAGCGCGCCCCAACAAGTCCAACGCGTTTACATCCTGTGCTTCCCAGTCAACGTGGAAAAGTGGGGTCGTGTTCACCATGATCTCGTTTTCGATAACAGTCTCATGGTCCTGATCAGATACCCAGAAATAGTGGTGCAAAAGGTTGTTCGGAACGTCATAGCCAGCTCCGCGCGCGGTCATTATCGCTTCGACAGTATTGCGAACCGTTTGTGATCCGTCGACATGGGTGCCCACCGGCAACCCATTCTGGTTAGCTTGCAAATACACCGAAGTTATCATGGGACCTTCGATGGCAGCCGCACCGCGCGTCGCGGACCCGTCAGCGTAATCGTCCAACATCCACGCCGTTTTTGAACTCCAGTTCCCCTCGGGATGTATCTTGATGCCCCAGATGCGCAACATGTCGCTGTCGTATTGCTCGCGCAACTCAAGTGTGTGCGCGACAATGTCGTCGGCAGTTGCCGTAGGGTCCTTAAAGCCGGTTGCAACGAATGTACGGATCGAAAGCTCGCCGTTCTTTTCTAGTTCGTGCAGATGTGCAAGCGCCAGTTTCTCGTCATCCTTGACCAGCGACAAATCCGTAACCGTTGGCATAGCCATCAAGGGTACGTGAACCGCCGTAATTCCGGTTTTGACAGCTTGATCGTAAAGGTTTTTCTGGATGTCAGGAATTTCCCCGGCCGGGTCCCAAGCGCCGGCATTTCTAAACGCCGCTGCCCATTGAAATTCGATACCAATTCCGGTCTGATTGCCCTCAATATCGCGCTGCCAGAACATAACCCCTGGCACCTGATCTTCCTCGTCAGGACTGACTTGTCCGGCTTCAAAGGCTTTGGAATTCATCCAAACGTCGTGGATGGTGAAGTCCAGGATAAAAGCGGGGCGGTCAGACACCACTGAGTCCAGATCTTCTTTGGTGGGCCATCCCCCATAGGCAACCTGATTGAAACCATAGCCGAGGATCAATTCTTCGTCGGGGTTCGCGTCTGCGTATTCTTTGATCTTAGCCAATGCCTCATCCAGCGATTCAATTCCGAACAAGCTTACGCCACGCGACGTCCAGCCCGACGCAACGATGTGATCGTGGCCTGATACAAAGCCCGGCAACAGGGTATCACCGCCCAAGTCCAGAACTTCGGTGCTGTCACCGATCAACGCCTCTGCGCCCGCGACATCCCCAACATAGCTGATCTGATTACCTGTAACGGCGACGGCCTGGGCCGTTGGCGTATCATCATTCATGGTCAAGACCGAAGCATTGGTAAAAACCAGGTCTGCAACCTGCGCAAAAGAGGCCGTGGTTGTCATCAACAGAACTGCAACAGAGCAGGAGAATTTTCTCATGGGAATCTCCGAGAAGTTTGAAAAAGGATTTCTTATGCTTGGGATCAACAGTGTAGCCTAAGCTTGAAGTTGGCTATCCGAATTGTGCAAACTAACTTAAATTTTGAACCCACCTCACAGACACAGGGTGAAAAATCCGAGGCGTCATGTTGCAAAGCGTTCAGATTCACTCGTTTGAAAATCTTCCTGTCTACACAGACGTCGAGTTCAACGCGACAGTGCTTGACCCAAAGGGGCCAATCGTGACTTGGGAAAGCGCCCCGTTCGACAATTTTGGCATACATATTGAGACATTTCATTCGCGTGTGCGATATCACGAGATTCAGCACCACGACACGATCTACTTTGGGCTATTTCTTCCGCACGGTGATCCCGTCCGGTTTCAAGGGGTTTTGTATCACACGCCATTTTTGGTCTGTTGGCACGGACTGAGACCGACAGAGTTTGACTATGTTGTTGAGGCCGGAACACGTGTGTTGATGCTGGAAGTTCCTCGGGCAGTATCCAATCAGCGCGGCTGGGCGGACTTCAAGACACCAATTCGGTTGGCCAAATCAGAAACACTTAATGACTACGTATATGCTTTGGAGACTACCCTTGGTCAGGGAATGTCGAAGTCTACAATAAATCAGACACAGATTTTTAGTACGCTTTCTCAAAAACTTGAACGCCTTACGGGTGATTTGCTTTTCCGCTCTGGCAAGGCGGACGTTTCCAGATCATCGGACGAGGGGCACTGGAAGATCGTCACTGCCGCAGAGGAGTTTCTGATGGATAGTAGCAATCCCGGAATAACTGTTCAGACACTTTGCCACTTTCTAGGAGTACCCAGACGATCCCTATACGCCGCGTTCGAGAAACAGATGGGTATTGGCCCGAGTAAATTTCAGACGCTGGTTCGATTGCACCGGCTCAGATCTTTGCTTCTTGAAACGCCATATGAAAAAGGGGTCGTATCGAAACTGGTTGGGGAAGCTGGCTTCAATCACCTTGGCAGAACATCCGTCGCCTACCGTCAGTTCTTTGGAGAGACGCCGATTGAAACGGCCAAGCGCGCCGCAAAGTAGAAATGTTATACTTGCATTTCAAAGTATTATATCACTTTCAAACCGTTATCATACTGTAAACCACCTGCTGGCGGCCTCACTCAACTCCAATATCTGAATTGCAGAAACAAGCGTGGAGCAATCAGATGTCCAACTACAAAAAGCTAGTAGCGTTGCAGGCTCTTTATCCCTCAACCATAGCCGCCGCTCAGGATCTGGTCCTGCGGACTGCAGAATTGAAGCGAACGCGGGAAAATCAAATCCATATCGACCTGAACGGTTCTTCTACTGCTCAAGTCGCGTTTGAAAATGCCGTGAAGGAAACTCTGCTCTGGGCTGCGCGTGAATCGCGCGAAAATAGTGCCGAGCGACTTTTCAAGTTCACAATGAGTATTTTCGCCCAGTTTTCGCTGGAAAACCCAGGCTGGTACAAGGTGCTTCCTGAGATATCGGATTACCTTTTGGATCTCACCAGCGCGAAGACGTCGCAACTTGACGACGCGGTGGAGCAGGCACAAAGAGAGCTTTTGGCCAAAAATCAGATGAATGAGGCACCGGGGGATTATCACGTTGTCTTTCCCATGACAGCAAATGCTACTCCATCCACCCCTGGCCACGCCGTTCACTAAGGCGTGCCCATGTTTGAAAATCAAAAAAACTGCTGCAAATCTTGCAGCAGTTTCATCGTGCGCAGCAGCCGTTGCTTGGAACACCCACCACGTCGGTGTGAAACTCTGGCACAGAGCCGCCAGTTTGCATGTCAATTGTCGCCAACGATCAGATGAGTATTATTCGACGCTAGAACCACGCGCATAAAAGGAAATGCTCATGGGTATCGACAACGCTTGGCTACGACATTTTTCCCGAATGTTTCAAGAAAAGGCATCAGACACCCATGTGTTTGAAAATGTGCTGCAGGAGTCGGGACTCACGCCCAGTGACCTGAATGAGCCATCGAGACTTATTGATCCCTACAAAGAAGGCCAATTTGTCCGTCTGGCTTGCGCTCAGTTAAGCACGCCAGCATTTGCGACAGTCGCCGGGCTTGGCTTCAATTCACCGCGTGACATCGTTTGGTACATTTTGAAGTATTCTCAGAATCTTAGAGAAGTGATCGAGAATGCTTCGCACTTTGGCACGCTAACCGACGATACCATCTCCTACATTTTGGTTGTTTCAGGAAATCATGCTTCGCTACAACTGCAAATTATTGACGGAGGTCTCGCCAAGTTCCACCGTCGAACAGAGTTCCTGATCTTCTCGGCAATTGCTGTAATGCGCATGGTCACGGACACCCAGCTCTATCCATTGGAGGTTCGGTTTCAGCACGTGGTAAAGGCGGCAGGGCCTGACATACAAAAAGCAGCCGGATGCGCCGTAACCTTTGGTTCAGAAAAAACCGAGGTTATCCTGCCGCTTTCATCTCTCGATCTTCCAATTCCAAGCTACGATCCCGCTCTCAAAGAGCATTTGATCAACTATGGGGAAAGCCTGCTGAAAGAGAAAGTCGGTCGAAAATTGGGAATCCGCAACAGGGTTGAAGCTCAATTATTGAACGAACTGCCAGGTCGGATTCCCGACTTGCAAAATGTAGCAACCGGCCTGGGGCTCAGTTCGCGATCGTTGTCCCGGCGTCTCAGCGAGCAAGGCTTGAGTTTTCGCCAAATTGTCGATGACATTCGGTGCGATCTTGCCCGAACATACCTGAAAGACGGTTTCTCTATAGGCGAAGTTGCGTTTTACCTCGGCTTTGCAGGACAGGCTGCATTCTCTACGGCTTTCAAGCGCTGGACGGGCTTATCACCACGGCAATTTCAACAGCAAAATACTTTAGCAAGGAACTGACTTTAAACCCCGCATTCGGTGCAAGGGTACGCCAGTAGCTCAGTTAGTGAGGTGACGAAACTTGAGTAACCGCACAGTCTGAAATCCGGGGCGCTTTCCACAATACAAATTCGTTCCTGCCATAGTCGTCGATGACCAGAGCAACCGCGTGTTTGGGGATCTTAGTTTCGAGCACGACCGGAGTTGTGTTCGTCGCGCGGCCACACTTGAGTGCATAGTCTAAGGCAGCCTCAAAGCTGTTGGTCCAAGACAAGCCAACTTCCTTTCCCAAGCTTTGACCGCGATAAATCGGGATTTCTCTGGGAAGCAGGCGCCACTCGGTGGTTGGCTTCCAGCTTGATTTCCGGTTCTCTGCACCCATCGCGTGAACAAACATGGTGTGATTGATTTTTTCAAATCCACCCCACAAATTTTGCAGCAATGGCCAAAAATCCCATCTGGAAATTTCGTTTTCCAAAAGCAATTCAACGACGGCGTCTGCACGTTGATCAGCTTCATAATGCCTATTCAAATGCATACTGAATACTTCAACTGCACTAATGGACTCGGTCTTCATGACTGGCTCTCCAAATTTGTCTCAACTACTGGCATCGCACTCTGCTAAGTGCTTTCCTTCAATATTGGAGTCGACCTTCCTGTTCCTCATTCGACAACGAGCCAAAGTTTTTGTTAAACCTGCCAAGCTGGGAGAAATGTACAGTTCTAGCATGACGGAACACTTTACGTTCAATTCAAAAAGTACGTGTCAAATCAAATTCATTTCTCAATAGTCGAGTGCGGCCTTGGAGTCTGAGAAACAGGACTGTCAATTAAGTGAGAGTCTGAAACTGCTTTTCCCGTCTGCCCATTGATGTTGCCCAACAATCAAACGAGACTTCCGCTAAGATTGTCCTGCTTACGCGAAAGCCCTAGGATGCAGGACAGCTTCAGTTCGCGCCCATCAAACTCTGATTGGAAATGGACCGGTTAAATGACAACTGGAAAATCGAGACGGATAGTTCCACGACGACCCGTGACATTTGTAATGGCCGTGATCGGGGCAAGTTTGTTTTTGCTCTTTCTTTCTCGCGATCTTCCTGACGGGTTGGGCGACGATTGGGCAAAACAGAATTTTGGATTGGTCGCGCGCTACGTAGTTGCGATGACGTTGGGCGGGGCTTTGATGGGGTATTTGCTTGCCCCTATGTTCGGAAATTCAGGCGTTGGAGGGTGCGTCTCGTCACTCGTAGGTGGGGTTTTAGCGACGCTCATTGCCGGTGCTATCGGTAGCCTTTTTGGTCTGTTGCCCGACTTGCTATCTGATGGCTGGCAAGCCAGTGACCTCATTTCAATATTATTTGGGTTCGCTGTTTTGCCTCTCGCTGCGGCTGAAAACTTCGGCTCATTGTTGATATGGCTTGCTATGGTCGTTGCGGCCCATGTTCTCTCTGTCTTTGAGCGCAAAAAGAAAGCGGCCTACATCTGAAGCCTGAAGAATTCCTGGAACTCCAAATCGCACCGCTTTCAGAAACCTGTTGGATGACCCAGCATCCTTAATATTTCTGCTTGGCAAGGCCTACAAACTCGTGGCGAGGTTTGTCAGGTTCAATTGGGTCCGTCAAAAACGGTCAACCGCTTTCGGCGCGCCTTGCCCAACAAGGTGAGGCTGATCGCTTTGCACCTTTTCAATCGCGTCGATCAGCAAGGACACACTATTGGCGCTAGTGTTTTGCAGGTAGCTTTTGATATCTATGACAACATCGTTCCAACTTGGACAAGCAAGCGAGAACTGAGACAGGAAATTTTCGGTGAACTTGGACAGTCCCTCGACGCTACCTTCGCGTGCTTCAAAAGCGGCCCAGTACAATGTTTCACTAAGCGCATCTTCAAAGGCAATCTGCGCCCTGTAGACGCTATTCAGTTCAAACCAATCGGAGTCAAACCTGACCTGTTGTAGCTCTGTGGCTCTCAATACCAGGTTATGAGCAGACGCTGTGGTCAAAGGATATCTACTGCGCAATAACTTCAAGATTTTGAACTGTGACATGTCTCCCACCTCTCTCTTTCACGAAAGGGAAATATGTGGGGAAACGCGTGCGGGACATGTGCTTTACGGTATCCAAACAGTTAACGTTTCACACGAAATGTTGGCATAGATGGCTATTGGCCCATTGGTATTGGAGATTCCAATCTAGGGGCACTAGTCTTTGCGTAGCATAGAGCTTTGTTCAGTTTTGCAACACTGGCGCCAGACTAGGAAGATCGTCAAATCCTATTCCCGGCGACGCTATGCTAGGACAAAAAGGTGTTGATGAATGAATGATGTGTGGATCGTTTCAATACCTATCTTGCTGGTCGATGTGGTGAGCCCAGTCCTTTTGGCAGCGACTGCTATAGCGTTGACTGGAAAGAAGCCGATTGCGAGTAGTCTTGCGCTGGTCTTGGGTCATACAACTACGTATTTTCTGGTTGGAGTTCTGATTGTCTATGGCTTGGCCGAGTTCATCACGCCGGTAGTGGACTTTGTCATTGATACGTTTGTAAATCCGATACCCATTTATTTTGTCGTCGGTTTTCTGCTGGGGATCGTTTTATTGGCCATTGCCTTGTGGCTAAGTGTAAATGCTTCAATGAAAAAACAGGCTGGGAAGTCCGAAGCCTTGCAACAGAAAGATGGAATTCTGTCTTCATTTGTTATGGGCGCGAGCATTTGTGTAATTGGGATTCCGTTCGCCGTCCCATACGTCGGCTTCATCAATGAAATGTACCGTTTCAATGTTCAATCGAAACTTGTTGGATTGATCGCCTACAACCTGGCTTTTGCAGTTCCATTTCTCGCCATACCGTTGGCCTATAATTTCATGGGCGAGTCGATACTCAATAGCCTGAAATGGTTCAATCAATTCATCAGCAACACCGCGTCCTGGTTTCTACCCCTTTTGTTTGGTCTCTTGGGGTGCGCCTACATCGTGGACGCGATCAAGTATTTTCTAACTGGGTCCGGGTTAGTCTGATCGACGCGTTGCAAACTATGTTTGGTTCTGCAACGCGTTTCAGTCTGATCCTGATGGCTCCTGTCGGGTGTGAACATGCACATCCATCTGTGGATACGCTATGAATATTCCTTTGTTTTGCAGGCGCGTTTTTCCGATCTCTGTCAGATCCCATTGTACATCCCAGTAATCGCCGGTTCGCACCCAAGGCCGGCAAAAAATATTGACTGATGAGGGTCCCAACTCGCCAACAAAAACACGGGCTTCTGGGCTTTTTAGACACCGCTTGTCCTCCTCCACCATCTCGTAGAGGATCGCCTTAGCGGTCTCGATGTCATCTTTGTAGCCAATTCCAAATACAAGATCGACGCGCCGCACGCGGTACTTGGTAAGGTTCTCCATCGAACCCTGCCAGATAGACTGGTTTGGAATCTGAATAAGGCGATTGTCAAAAGTTCTAAGTTTCGTTGAAATCAAATTTACGTCGATCACGGTTCCAATAATCTGGTCGACCGAAATGATATCACCCTTCGCGTAAGGGTTCGTTGCCTGAAGCAGAAACCCACCAATCACACTCTGAAACAGGTTCTGCATCATGAAGGCCAATAGAAATCCGAACCCCCCGATGACGGCAGTGGTGACCCCGATGTTCACACCAAGCCCCCACAGAGCAAAAAGGAACCCTATGAGAAGAACACCCCAGCGAATTACAT
Source organism: Ruegeria sp. BB6 (assembly GCF_056539385.1). Taxonomy (NCBI): domain Bacteria; kingdom Pseudomonadati; phylum Pseudomonadota; class Alphaproteobacteria; order Rhodobacterales; family Roseobacteraceae; genus Ruegeria; species Ruegeria sp. BB6. The sequence goes on along the minus strand of NZ_JBQFUW010000004.1, from coordinate 191,412 downwards.
TTGGGACAACCACCGCTGCGACTTCATTTCCCTCGTCACGAGCGCGAAGCCACTTGTCAGAGGCTCTTTTCAAAGCTCCCCCAAGAAAGAAGGCTACAGTTAGAACTGCGATCGCTTGAATAAGTCCGCTTAAAACCCGGAGCCCCCCCTTACCTGATCTTACCCAATCCCAAGATAGATGTGCTATCGTAGTCCACTGGTAGGACAGCAGGAGTTCGCCAATGAAGCCCTTGATGAAGTCCTGGTGCTTCTTCACTTCATCTTTCGGCCCACCTTTGCGCGCCAAGGCATAAACAACAATTAGGTAGTTTTGAAAATAGCCAACGTTCTTCTGGTTGGTCGCTTTGATTTCCGCAACAATATCAGGAAATTTGTCCTCTCCTACGGTATCCAAACGGGTTACATCCGCAGCTATTCTAGCAAGGTTGGTTTGGACACGGCGCTGCCAGATATCTGCAACTTCCTTAAGATCATCTGCGCCCAAAGCAACTATGTGCCGAGCAAGAACGTCTTCCGGGACATCTGGATCACTCGAGATAACGATTGAGTTTTGATAGGGGTCTGATTGAGCCAGTTGTTGTGCTCCAGCCACCCCAAAAAACGCAGTTGAAAGCAACGCCGCGGTCAATACCGCAGCTATTGTTGAGACTGTTGTCCTCGCGACATCCCGCAGATTATTTTTCTTCATGTATTTGCTCGCACGGTCTCGGTCCAATCTCGCAATCAGCAACCTGGCTTCTGCAAGGTTTCCCGTCGCGTCGGCCAGACCTTTGGATTTGGGGCGAAGCCCTTCAACATATCAATATCCAAAAATGGAAGAATAATTCCACAATTCGGACATCTTAACATAGTGGAAGCCAACCCTGGCGAACTGAATGGTTTATGGAGGCCCCGGGATAACACCCTCTTCTTGTAGTACCTGCAGTATTCCAATGATCGTGGTCGTGCTGGTATCAATGGATCCCTTTAGGTAGGCTCCCAGTCCGCCATCTCCTATTTCGCGGGGACCGCCTGCTTCGTACACTGGGTCCAACGGCTCGAATTCCTCGGGGAAGGCCGGGCAAAATGGCCTTTCTCTTAAAAATCGCCCCGCGACCTCAAGCAAAATAGCGCGCAGAGCCTCAACATCTTCGACAAACCCTTCAATGTCTCTTAGATGCTCAAGCGGTTGAACGACCGCATCCACAAGCTCGTATGTAACGCATTTCTCACTAAACCGGGCCGTGGCGGACGCGGAAAAGCCGAATATCCATCTGTCCGTAGGTTCGCCGCGTGCAAAGATGTTCTCTCTTGTTTTCGTGCACTCGTAGAACTGCGTATCAAACTTTCCACTGAGAGAGACGACTTCGCCTTGCACGTCAATCATAAACTCACTGAGCTCGGTTCGGCTTCCACATGTGTCCGAGATAGGTTCTTCTGCAAGGAGGTCGGGTAGACGAGCCTGCAAGTCACTAAAGTCAAGCACAGCCTCGACTCCGACACGTGTCGGCGAAACCGCTGTCATTACCACACTGAGACCGTATTCGATTTCCGTTGTACCGACGATCAGCGTGTCATCTATGTCAAATTCGGCTTCCTGGGCGACGGACGCAGAAAAGAGGCAAATGCCACCAAACAGAAACGCCGCAAACTGAGCGTGTTTCATTGTTGCCCCTCGATAATGTCGCTCAGCTCCATTACGCTGAGCAGGTTTACAAGTGTGGACGCATCCGTTTCGATTGACCCTTGAATTTCAGCACCAACCCCACCCTCGCCTATTTCAAGCGCTTGCACGAGTGTGGCTTTCGGTGACACCGGCTTTAGCTCCTCAGGTATGGCCAAACAAACCGGGTTGGCATCAAAGTATATCTCGGCTTTTTCCAGAATCTCGGCGCGCGCGCTATCAATGACACCGAACAACCTGGCAAACGCTCCGGTAATTCCCCGCGGGTCCAATTCAAGCTCGACCAAAGAAAAGCGCACGCATTGGTCTGCGACGAAGGCTTCTAGTCTGGCTGTGGTGTCGATTTCTTGTGTCAGCCAAGGGTTGCCACGCTCGTCACCTGATGAAGTCTGGTTACATGAAAAAAACCGAACAAAAATAGTCCCACGCAATTCGACGTGATTTTCTATCGCCTCAGTTTCGATAACCTGAACCGCCACTTCTCTCGAGCAGGTACTGTCATAGACCCCCGATGCCAACTCTGGGAACCGTGCCTGAACGGTCCTGAGATCAGCCATTGCATTCACCTGCAAACGGGTTTCCGAAGCGGGGCTCAAACCGGCATAAAATGCGACCTTGAAACTCTCGGTGCCAATAGGCACCTCGCTGGGTAGAAGAAACTTAATGTCGCCGGCATATTTTGAAGGATCAATTCCTTCTCCATTTTTTGCGGCGACCAATAGTGCCTGAGAATTCAGTGCACCTGACGGTTTAGGTCTGTCGCCTTCACACGCAGAAAGCAGATTGAGCAAAAAAAATGAGAAGACCAAGATCAGGGTTGCTCGAAAGGCTTTGCCGAATTTGACCAGGCCAACCAACCGTCAACGTCCTTTTTTCCTAAATCCCTTTTTAAATAAATAGTTGATAGCCATTGATCAGTCGAGAAAATTCGCAATCCCACCGCCCTACCCCGTCGGGCTTCGACATCAATTAACTCTGAGAGTCATGGCAATTCTTTCAGACTAAAGTCGCCACAATGCTGTCGGCAAAAATGGATAAGTTTTCCCTCAGTGCAGACAGCATTCCTGTGCGAACGTTTCCATCTAAGAATAGACTCCGGCACATACGACAAATGGCCAACACTCTACGTCAGCTCGACGCTATAGCTTTTATTGGGAACTTGACCCGTATTGCTGACGCGATGATTGACTAGCAGGTGTCGTGGCTTAAAAATGTAGAAGGCATAAAGACTTGAGCAAATCTCATCCCTCAGCCGGAATTTTCTCAGATCAGCCGCATTCGCCACAACTTTGCTGAGGTCAAACAGGAATACCAATGAGGATCGTTCGGAAACTCTTACTTGGGTGTGGTTTGATGTTGGCTATTGGCGGCTGCACCTATGTTCCATTCGATACACCAAAAGAGAATTCCTTCGCTATTCCGGCAACCGGAACCAACGCCGAACGAGTTGCGGCAAAGCTTACTGGGCTGGATAAAGACGTCGTAGCAATGGCCCCCTTGTACGATGGCAATGACGCGCTGGGGGCTCGATTGCGAATGATCGAAAGGGCGGAAAGCTCCATTGACCTGCAAACGTTTTTAATCAAACCCGATTTAGCCGGGTCGCTGATATGGCTCGCCCTTTATTCCGCCGCTGAACGTGGTGTGAAGATAAGGTTGTTGTTGGACGACGTTTTCACCACAGCACAGGACGATCAGATAGCGTCCTTGAACGCGCACCCCAATGTGGAAATTCGCGTTTTTAACCCGCTGTCTCGAAACAGTACCGTGGCTGTTAATTTCCTGCTGGACTTTTCCAGGGTGAACCGACGAATGCACAATAAGGTTACTATCACAGACGGCAGTTTCGCGATTGTCGGCGGCAGGAACATCGCGGACGAATATTTCAGTGTCGGGACACAATACGACTTCGCCGACTTCGATCTGTTTGTAGCAGGCAAACCAGTCCTAAAATTGTCAAAGGCGTTTGACCTGTATTGGAATGACGCCTGGTCCCTACCATTTTCTGCTATCCACGAGGGAGACCTGACCCCTCTGACCGAAGCATATGAACAGTTCCAGAAACGCGCCCTCGGAGAAGAAGTGGCCACTTATGAACGGGCTTTAGGTTCTGAATACCTCAGGCAGCTCGTGAATGGTCGGGAAACCGTGTATTTTGGCCGGGCGAAGGTTGTGGTTGACGATCCAACGAAGCTCCGCTCGCGTTCTGGAACGGGCCCATATGTCGTTGGGGATGCCTTTTTCAACAGCCTGCGTCGCGCGAAAAGCAATATTAGACTGGTCACTCCTTATTTTATTCCAGAGGAGTACGGCGCGGAGTTTCTTGAAAAACTTGTCGAAAACGGCATCGATGTTTCGGTAGTGACAAATTCTCTTGCATCAACCAACCATCCCTACACGCACGGCCATTATGCCCGGTACCGCAAACGGTTAATCAACGCGGGAATTGATTTCTTCGAGGTCCGCTCCGACGCGGCGACTTCAGACTTGAACGGTGGAATTCCGCTCACCTTGCACACTAAAATTGCAACGATTGACGAGACTTATGTTTTTGTAGGTTCCGCAAATATTGACCCAAGATCCATTCGACAGAACTCGGAAATCGGTATGCTAATTCGCAGCCCAGGCCTTGCCAAAGATATCAATGCGCAATTGGATGCTGCTCTGCCGAACAATACTTATCGGGTATCTGTCGGCGACACCGGCAAACTACAATGGGAAGACACTGCGTCTACGAAAAGCGAACTGCTTCCCCGTGAACCGAAGGCAGGTTTTTGGCGTAAGTTTGTAGCCACGGTATCGGGTTGGCTGCCCATCGAAAGTCAGCTTTGAGGAAATGAAGATTTAGTAACTCAACCACATGACGTTGAAAAGCTAGCCGTCCAGTGGTTATCTGATACCGCAGCCCTTTCACCGCAATCTAATGCAAGTGTTTCATGCCTTCCCGCAACAAGTCCACAACACCAGTCGCATAGGGGAGGTCCGCAAGATATTCGTCGAGCGTAAACTGATCGGTTGGAAAGTTTGACAAAGCATCTTGTGCCAACTCAACCTCGCCTGCCAGCCCGTGGACGGCTGCGATCAGCAGCCAGTCACCCGCGTTCTCACGGGCGTCAATCCTACGTACTTTTTCTGAGGCTAAAACGTAGTCCCCGTTTTCGACGTCCTCCAGACACAGGGTGATATTGGTCCAGATTGGCAACAGGGGATTAATTTCCAAAGCCTGCCTAACCAATTGACTGCCAAGCTTGATATCGCTGACAAGCGCCAACCATGCTCCAGCCAACGCGATCAACAACGCACCGTTGGGATTGGCCTGAATTGCCGCACCCATCAGGCGGTCGAACCGTGAATTGTCACCCGCCATCTGCGCGTAAATTGCAGCGGCAAACAAGGCTTCTTGGCATTGAGGTTCAAGCGCCACGGCCTTTTCTGCATGGGTCTGTCCCAACTCCCGAACCGCACTCAGGCGTTTTTGACCGAGTGCAACTTCTTCCACATAACCCAGCGCAATCAAGGCATGCGCCAAACCACCGGTTTCGTTGTTTGCCGTGGCATTCCGCGCAAGGTCTATCATTTGCTGCAAGCTGCCCGATCTGGAGGTTCGCAGGTGAGCATGGAAGGCCAGCAAAGCCTGATAGACCCCTTGCCCAGATGGCGCGCGGTTGGCGAAACGCTCTGCTGCATCCGTTGCGACTACGCCATAGGCGTCAGCTATTTTCACGGCACAGTTTCTCGCAACTTCTTCCTGAAACTTAAAGCTATCCGTCTCATCTGGCCTGAAGTCACACCGGTCGGACCACAAGATAGAACCCTCATCAGCCCTTTTGAGTTGCACAATCAGACGCAGACTTTTCTGGGCGTCCCTCACAGTACCATCCAGAACATAGTCACAACGCGGTACGGCTTGCGCCGAGTTTTCGCTGAAAGGCGTATCGCCATACCCGGTGAGAACACGGATATGGGTAAATCTTGCCAGCTCAAGCCCCAATTCCTCTGGGAAACCCTCGCGCAATAATCTGGCAGGTGGCGTATCCGAGCCTGAAAAGACACCGATTCCCAAAACAGGCCATCCAGGATCGTTCTCCGGCGATTGCCCTTCCTGTTCCCTTTCAGAATTCGCTTCAAAATGAGGACGATACTGCCCCTTGGGGATCGAAATACGAAACGGGTCAGCACCCCCTGAAGTCAGATAATAGTAATCCAGAGATTTTCGCAGCTTGACGGCCTCGATCCGTACGATTGGATCGACATTGGGATCGAATTCGGCACCTCGCCCAAAGACATCCATGGCCAAAGCGGTTCCCCTCAACTCCTCGCCACGACCTTCAAGTTCACGTTGAACAAGATGCTTTAGAAACGATTTCGTCCTCGCACTGCCTTCAAAATCCTTGGATGCTAAAATGCGTTCCAGTTGCTCTAGAATATCCGCTTTGTCGACATTTTCCGGCACGGCTATTCTCCTGCTTGGTCACGTCACAAAGTTTGCCAATGTAGAATACTGTAAAGCAACATGTAATTTCCTTTCGCCAAGCCTTTCCTATGCCCACCTGAGTACCATCAAAGAGACTATTTAAGACCGAAGGAGGCTTTGAATGACTCACAGATGGACGATAGCAGGAATTGTCACCCTGGCGGCATTGGTTACGGCAGTTTCCAGTGCGAATTCAACGGACTTGCATCAAGACAATGCGCCCCGAACTCACTATGGTGGACCGGTCCAAAACACTCGCAACAACCAAGCCACGCCCACCAGCGGCGGCACTGCGGCGAAAGCTATTTTTCACCCGGTGGACGTTCAGGATAAAACTGGATGTCCAGCACAGGATCTCAGAATTTTATGGCTACACCGACTGAGTACCCCTCAATATTGTCGCCCTTCGCAACACGTGCCATAACGCGAAACTCTTCGATCCAGGCCGAGTCATTTCTGGACAGGTCCAGTTCTATCCCTGCACCCAACTGTGCAAGCCACTCACTGTCCAAAACGATTCCCTGGTCACCTGGAAGATAAGAGGCCGAAACTTCACCAACCCATCGCGTAGGCTGGGAAAACACCCGCACACCCGTCGACACTCTGACTCGGGACCAAGCTACGGTCGAAATTGCTTCGGCCTGCCCAACAAGATCGGCGTCCATAGGTTCAAGAATGATATGCGTATGTCTAAATCGCAGGTCGAGCTCGTGGTTACTCGCCCAACGGCGATTATATTCCGCAACCAATGAACCGCCATATCCCAGTGCCGTTATGCCCCCGTCGCTCAGAAAGTCCAAATCATCTTCGAGGATAATGTTGACCAACTGGGCAGCAATGGAACTATCACTTTGAACTCGGCCGATTGAAAAATTGACCATGGGGCGAATTTTCCAGCCCTGGCTTATATCAAATTGCCAACCCACCCCGCCGGTGGCGGCAATACTTGTCCAATAGGACGGTATGTCTGTGTTTGTGCCGCCCTCGGACAACAAGAACACCGGGTCATAATTGGTGAACCCAACGTATCCTTCAAGGAAAACCGGAACGTCGCTCGAAACTCTGAAGCCGCCACCGATTTGGCCACCTCGAAGGTCATAGTCGTCGCCATTTTTTACATTCTTGTCTAACAGGAGGACACTTGCAGATTCATTTGGCGCGGCCGAGATACCCAAAATCGCAAGCGCGCCTTTAACATTATCGCGCACGTCGAACCCACTCCCGTCGTCAATCGATTGCGCCGATGATGGATCTGCTACAGCCATCAAAACCACGCCAATCAACGCCAACTGCTTCAAGCTGTTCGTCAATTTCCCCACTAGCGCAATTCGCATAGACGTCCCCATAGCAGCCCAAGAGTACCTTTGAACCTAAAACACACCTGCAATTCGGCCTTCTGATCGGCGCGGAAGCATTTGAGCCAGAATCCAAACCAAGAGGCAACATCACAAGAGACGCCGGGTTTATCTGTGGCGATTTTGCATCCTGTTGAGAGGGCTCACCAAGTCGCAGAGACTTCCCCTTCCAGCACACCTCAGGTCACCAAAGATCATTACTCCACTGGCCCCACCGCTCTCAAAACGGCGTATTCTACAACTTATGGATGTCGAACGTCGCGCTTATTGGTGATCGACAGCCAGCAGCGTCAGGGAGACTAGAGACAGTACCTTTCCTCTATCAGGTTAACAGCACAGGCCACGCCATCTTCCTTAGATAGAGCATTTCCCAACGCGGACGCGTTTTCGACAAAGGATGTCGAATGACAAAGCTCGACAATTCGATCTGTCAAAGCGGCAGCCGTCAGGTCCTTCAATCGCAAGGGCCGAGGGCCACATTCCAACTCGGCAACGCGCCTCGCCCAAAATGGTTGATCAACACCCGCGGGGCATATCAGTGTCGGGCGACCGGCAATCAAGCCGGCAGCCGTTGTTCCTGCGCCACCGTGATGAATAACACCGGACACGCGCGGGAATAGCCAGTCATGCGGAACATTGTCGATTGCCATGACGCTATCCGGCAATTTTTCATCGCCAAGACCAGCCCACCCCGACGACAGAACAGCGCGGCACTTGGCTGATTCAATTGCCTCAACTATTCGATGCGTTGCACGTTCTGGGCTATCTACAGGCATCGACCCAAATCCCACGTAGATAGGGGCCAAACCGCCGTCCAAAAACGAACTAAGCCTCTCGTCAGCGCGCCAGCCCGTACTTTCGGGCAGTGTCCAGTACCCGATCATTATTGTGTTTTCGTCCCAATCCGAAGGGGGCGGTACTACGAGTTTGGAGACACCTATCAGTCGCAAATCTGCCCCGTAGAAAGGGTCTGCCCCATTTCTGGGCCGGTATGTCCTCGAAAGGCCCAGAGTTTGCTGTCGCCATTGAGACAATTGCCGGCCATAGAAGGTCCGAACCCAGTGAAGCGGCAACCACGTCAGCTTGTTGGCCAACTTCCCATAATCGCGGGACATGGTGATTATTGGAAACTCCGATGTTGGCATCATCGGGATCGGGGACGCAAGGACAACCGGGGCGCCTGTGACCTCAGCATTATCAGCAGCACCAATGACCTTTGGATGATGAACCAATATATCGGCGTTCTGCCCGACTTCCCACAGGGTCTCGAGCGACTTTTCGAGCATCGGTATTGCAATGCTTTTCCAAATTTTTCCAATACCAAACGGATTGCCCGCCAAAATTTTGCGGATTTCACTGGATTGGAGAAGATTCTGTATATTGGTACCCATCGTGGCGTACGACAGACCGAAACTGCCGATCCAACTCGCAAAATCGTCGGGTGCCGCGAGCACCACGTCGTGCCCACGCCGCGTTAACCCCGGGGCCAACGCTATATATGGCTGAACGTCTCCACGAGAGCCCTGTGCGAATATGGCAATGCGTTTTTTGGTAACCAAATCCGTCCTTTCCGATCTCGCGCCCAAATATAGAACACGTCTTTTCCGCAATTTTGGCAGTCTACAAAAAGGAGCACTGTTGTAGTTAGAGCTATGTCACTCGAAATTGTCATGAGAATGCAAGCCGGATATCTTCAAGTACGAGATCGTTTCTGTCCCAGAGGCTGAGTGCAAAGTTACATGTTGTCCAAAGTACGTTATTCCAGCGCACCGAAAATCTACAGGTACAGAATTCTGTCCGCCCTTTTTCCCGCTTTCAAAAACAAGGCGCATCTGGGAAGACTAGACACAGAAATCCAGGAGTTGGCACGTCGATCGATCTTTTCCAACAATGGGGAGTACGTCTATGTCAAAAACCCCAAATGTGGCACGAGCGCTGTGGCTGAAAAGATTCACGAGTGGCAGTACGGAAGAAAGTACACCGGCAACATACATCAATGCCCTGAGTTAGTACGAGGGAAAGACTGCCCGCACGAGTTATTAAGTGGCTTACTAGACGACAAGGTTTTCAAGTTTAGCTTTGTGCGAGATCCGAAAAAGCGGGTCGAAAGTGCATTCAAGAACTTCTTTCTTGATTTCAAAAACCCCGAGCACGGCCGCCATTTGCCCTACATCAAAGGCTTTGGGTTCAATTCCAACAACTCTAGCAGCCAAAATTTCAATATATTTCTAAACTATATCGAATGCGGCATTTCAGAAAATCCACGGCGTTTCGACCCACATTTTCGCCCTCAATTTTTCAATCTCCGCCCCGACATCATAAAATATAGCCATATTGCAAAAGTGGAGACTTTGAACACAGAACTGATCAATTTGTCGGAGCAGTTAAGCGAACATGAGGTGGAACACGGGACGATCGCCGCAAAACGCGTAAACCAATCTATCTCAGAGTTCTCGTCTACTCCCGAACAAGCCGATCGGATTAGACGCTTGTTCGATGTTGACTATTCTTGGTTCAACTACTGATCGCTTCAGAATTTACAGTAGCTCAGGGGGTTTTGTCGCAAATTCCTTTGAAAACTGAGGAGATGGCGCAATAAACACTCTATCCGAAGACTTGGCTGACCGGCTTGCGAAACACGGAGTTCGGGCGGGAGAACGCGTGACGCTATTGGCCGAAAACTGCGCCACTTACGTGGTGCCGATCCTTGCGCTTAGCCAACTGAATGCATGGGTCGTAATGATGAATGCGAGAGCCACGCAGAGCGAAGTGCAACGGGTGCTGGACAGCTCTCAATCTCGCTGCATTCTGTACACCCCGAAAGCCTCCGACACTTTCAATGAACACTCCAGGACCTTCGGAGCGGTTGTGCCTTTTCCGTGCCACACGCCCGGCTGGGTGAAGTGGTTGGTGCCAGGATTCAATTGCGTGATGGCCACGAGGCAACCGCGCAGGACATTCAGGACTATCTGGCCGGACACATCGCGAAGTTCAAAATTCCCGAACATCTGTGGCTGCATACCGAGCCTTTGCCGCGTGGCGCCACGGACAAACTCGACCGGCGCGTGTTGCGCGCCCAATGCCTTGAATTGCTAAACCAGGATTGACGTATGACCACTCAAGACGACCTTGTCACTTACCACGCCACCTCGGGCAAAGCCGCGAGGGAGGTTCCGGATATCGACGCCTCGACTCCGCGCCGCGAGGTGAAAACAATCGGCATCATTGGTGCCGGCACCATGGGTGGCGGGATCTCGATGAATTTCGTCACCGCAGGCTACAACGTCCGGATTGTTGAGACCAAACAAGAGGCGCTGGACCGGGGTCTGGCCGTGGTGCGCAGCAATTATCAGCGCAGCGCAGATCGTGGCCGCTTCCCTCAGGAAGAGGTCGACATTCGCATGGCGCGCTATGATGGCCGCCTGTCACTTGAGGATCTGGCCGATTGCGATCTGGTGATCGAAGCCGTGTTTGAAGACATGGAACTGAAGCGCAAAATTTTCACCGATCTCGACCGGATAATGAAACCGGGTGCAATCCTGGCCACGAACACCTCGGCACTGGACATCGACGAAATCGCCAGCATGACCAGCCGACCACAGGACGTGATCGGCCTGCATTTCTTCTCGCCTGCCAACGTCATGAAACTGTTGGAAATCGTGCGGGCCGAGCACACCGCGCAAGACGTGCTGGCCACTTGTCTCGACATCGCGCTTGAGATCAACAAAATCGCTGTGGTGGTTGGCGTCTGCCCCGGATTTGTCGGCAACCGGATGTTGTTCAAACGGCAGGATCAGGCGATGAAGCTGGTCTATCGCGGCATCATGCCTTGGGATGTGGACGCAGCGTTAAACGCCTTTGGCTTCAAGATGGGACCGTTCCAGATGTCGGACCTTGCGGGTCTGGATATCGGCTGGTCCAAAGGGGCCACAACAGACAACCCGATCCGTGATGCGCTGTGCGAACTGGACCGGCGGGGTCAAAAAACCAACGCCGGCTATTACGACTATGACGAAAGTCGCACACCGCTGCCTTCGGATGTCACCGCGAGAATCATTGCCGACATCACCGGGGCGGAACCATCCCAAATGGCGCAGGATGAAATTATCGACATCTGCATTTGCCCGATGATCAACGAGGCAGTGAAAATCCTTGAAGAAAACAAGGCGCAGCGGCCCAGCGACGTCGATGTGGTCTGGATCAATGGCTATGGCTGGCCCGCCGACAAGGGTGGCCCAATGTACTATGGCGACACGATCGGTGCAGCCAAGGTTCTGGAAGTCATGGAAAAACTTGGCGCAGAAGACCCAGATTTCGCGCCTGCGGAAACGCTCAAAAAGCTCGCCGCAAGTGGCGGAAAATTTACGGAAATCGACACCGGCGGTCTGAAAACCGCGCGCGACTGAGGGAGAAGTCATGTCCTACGAATTCATTACAACCGAACAGCGCGGCAATGTTCTGCTGGTCACCATGAACCGCCCCGAGGTCTATAACGCGGTCCACGCCCCCATGCATCACGAGATGCACGATTGCTGGAACAAATTTGCCGAAACCGAAGACCAGTGGGTCGCCGTCCTGACCGGCGCGGGCGACAAGGCCTTCACCGCCGGCAACGATCTGAAGCACACCGCAAAACACGGCCCCCAGCCGATCCCCGAGACCGGATTTGCCGGGCTCGCCATGCGTTATGATCTGGAAAAGCCCGTCATTGCTGCGGTGAACGGGTTCGCCATGGGCGGGGGTTTTGAGACCGCGCTCAGCTGTGACATCATCCTCGCCTCGGACCGTGCAAAATTCGCTCTGCCCGAGGTCAAGGTCGGCTTTTTTGCTGCCGCGTCCGGGGTGCAGCGCCTCAGTCGTTATATCGGCCGTCTGGCTGCGCAGGAAATGATGTTCACGGGCCGTACCATCGACGCCGAAGAGGCACTGAAACTAGGCTGCGTGAACGAGGTTCTGCCCCATGACGATCTGATGACCCGCGCCATGGCCCTGGCCGAGGAAATCTGCACCGTGTCGCCGTCCTCGGTCAAAGCGACCAAGCGGGTGCTGAACCGCATGGCCCAGATCGAAGGCTTCCCCGACAGTATGCAGCATTCGCGCGAAGTTCTGGCCGATCTGGCCCAGACCGAAGACTTCAAGGAAGGCGTGAGCGCCTTTGCCGAGAAACGTAAACCGAACTGGGTCAATCGCTAGTACGCCCGCCAGAACAGGAGACCCGACATGGTCCAAACAGTCGCAGATATGAACAATCTGGAAATGTCCGAAGGCGCCAAGCCGCTTTTGGAAAAGGTGATCAAACATATCACCGAAAACGTTGATCCAATCACCGAGGAATTTCACCGCCTTGGTCATGGCCGCGCCGACCGCTGGTCTTATGCGCCCGGTCAGCTGGAGTTGCTGGAAACCGCCAAGCAAAAGGCGCGGGATGCGGGGCTGTGGAACTTTTTCCTGCCCAATGCGGAAACCGGCGAAGGTCTATCGAACCTTGACTATGCCTATATCGCCGCCGAGCTGGGCAAGAACCCGCTGGCGCCCGAAACGCTGAACTGTTCGGCCCCCGACACCGGCAATATGGAGGTGCTGGAGCGCATCGGCACGCCCGAACAAAAGGAACAGTGGCTCAAGCCACTGCTGGCGGGCGAAATCCGCTCGGCATTTGCGATGACCGAGCCGGACATGGCGTCGTCGGATGCGCGCAATATCAGCACCCGCGCGGTGCTGGAAAACGGCGAATGGGTCATCAACGGTGAGAAATATTATATCTCGGGCGCCGGTGATCCGCGCTGCAAGATCATGATTGTCATGGTAAAAACCTCACCCGACGCGGAAACCTTCCGCCAGCAAAGCCAGATCCTGGTGCCAATGGACACGCCCGGCGTCGAAATCGTGGGCCCAATGCATGTTTTTGGTCAGGATGACGCGCCGCATGGCCATATGCAGATCCGGTTTACCGACGTGCGCGTGCCCGAAAGCAACATCCTCTGGGGCGAAGGCCGTGGGTTCGAGATTTCCCAGCTGCGCCTTGGGCCGGGGCGGATTCACCACTGCATGCGCTCAATCGGACAGGCGGAAAAGGCGCTGGACTTGATGATCGCGCGCGGCATTAGCCGCGAGGCATTCGGCCGCAAGCTTCTGGATCTGGGCAAAAACATGGAAACCCTGTCCCGCATGCGGATCGAGATTGAAGCCATGCGTCTGATGGTGCTCAAGGCTGCCAAGGCGATGGATACGATGGGCAACAAAGAAGCGCGCATCTGGGTTTCGATGATCAAGGCGATGGTGCCCGAAAAGGCCTGTCAGATCATCGACCAGGCCATGCAGATCCACGGCGCGACAGGCCTCTCGCAATGGTCGCCGCTGTCCGAGATGTATACCGGCCAGCGCACCCTGCGCTTTGCTGATGGCCCGGACGAGGTGCACCACGCCGTTGTCGCGCGGGCCGAGGTCAAGGATTACCTGTCTTCAAACGAACGGCAGGCCGGCGCCGCGGGCAACTCGGCGGGTGGCCAACTGTTCCAGGGGCCGTAAGGCGAGGAAAGGAAAGACAGAATGACCAATATGTTTGACCTGAGCGGGCGCAATGCCCTGCTTACTGGCGCGTCGCGCGGAATGGGGCTGGAGATGGCAAAAGGGTTGGCGCTGCAAGGTGCCAACGTGGTCATCTCGGCCCGCAAGATGGACGGGCTTGAGGCTGCCGCAACCGAGATCAACGAAGCGGTGGGCCGCAAGGCCGCCACGCCGATGACCTGCAACATCGGCAAAAAGGACGAGGTACAGGCCCTAGCCAAAGCCGCGCATGATCAGGTTGGGCCGATCTCGATCCTGATTGGCAATGCCGGGGTGAATCCGTTTTATGGCAAGATGCGCGACATCCCGGACGAAGCGTATGAGAAAACCATGCAATCCAACGTCCAGTCCAACCTGTGGCTGGCCAATGCGGTTTTCCCCGACATGAAGGATCTGGGCGGCGGCTCGATGCTGTTCACCGCGTCGATCGGCGCGTTCAAGCCGTCTGATACGCTGGGCACCTATAACATCTCGAAGCTGGCGCTGATCGCGCTGGTGCGCAACCTGGCGATGGAGATGGGTCCGGCGGGGGTTCGGGTGAATGCACTTTGCCCCGGTGTGATCAAGACCGAATTTGCCCGCGCCCTGTGGGAAAACCCGGAAACGGCCGAGTACTACCTAAAGCAGGTGCCTCTGCGGCGCCTGGGCGAGCCCGAGGATTTCACCGGGATCGCGGCCTTTATGGCCTCGGATGCCAGCCGCTATATCACCGGTCAGGCACTGACCGTGGATGGCGGCAGCGTGATGTGGACGTAGAAAGGTAACACATGGAAATCCAAGGACAAATCGTCGTTGTCACGGGCGCAGCCAGTGGCATCGGCAAGGCGCTGGCCGAAGCATTCGCCGAGGCAGGGGCCAAATCTGTTGTCTGCGCCGACCTGAACCTTGCGGGCGCAAAAGACACCGCCAGGGACATTGGCGGCATTGCCATCATGGCGGATGTGTCGAAAGAGAACGACATCGCCGCCCTGATCGAAAAGACTGAGGCCGAGGTTGGCCCCATTGGCATCTTTTGTTCCAATGCCGGCATCCTCAGCGTCGGCGGGCCGGAAACGGACAATGAGACCTGGCAAAAGATCTGGGAAATCAATGTGATGTCTCATGTCTGGGCGGCGCGCCATGTGGTGCCACGCATGGCCGAACGGGGTGGCGGCTATTTGCTGAACACGGCCTCGGCAGCGGGTCTGTTGAACCAGGTTGGATCCATGGCCTACGGCGTGACCAAACACGCAGCGGTGGGCGCGGCGGAATACCTGGCCTTCACCTATCGCGATCAGGGCATCGGCGTTTCACTGCTGTGCCCGCAGGCGGTGCGGTCGGAAATGACGCGTGGACGTGACGGTGGCGTTGCCCATCAGGACGGGCTGCTAGAGCCCGAACCGGTGGCCGAGGCCTGCCTGCAGGCGATCCGAGACGAAACCTTTCTGGTACTGCCCCATCCCGAGGTGTTGGGATATATGCGCAACAAGACCGACAATTATGACAAATGGATCGGCGGCATGCGCAAACTGAACCGGATGTACGGGGACGCGCTGAAACGCTGAGTTTCTACGTATTCTTGGGTAAACACTGCCGGTCACCCGGATGGCAAAGGCAGGAGTGAGGGGCCAGCCCCTCACACTCCCCGGGATATTTTCAGCCAGATGAAGATCAAAGGCGATACACCTTGCGGGCCGTACCTGCAAACAGTGCATCCTTTTCCTGTTCGCTGTAGTCCGCTGCGATTTTCTTGAGTCCATTCCACAGGACCGGGTAGCTGATCGAAATGCGATCCACGGGGAAGTTGCTTTCAAACATGCAACGGTCCGCCCCAAAGCAGGCGATCATATGGCGATACCAGGGGGCCATCACATCGGCAAATTCCTCTGATCCCGGCGGCTGAGTCCGGTCGTGCCAGCCCCAGCCATTGTCGGGCATGGCCATTCCGCCCAGTTTGGCCATCACGTTTGGACATTCTGCCAGCGCGGCAATATCATCTTGCCACCGATCAAAAATGATCTCGCTTTGCCCGTCAAACCGTCCCACCCCCAGAGGGGTGGACAGGTGGTCCAGGACCAGCGTGGTGCCCGGCACCGCGCGCGCCAGATCGACAAAGGCAGGCAGTTGGTGATGGTATTGCCATGTATCATATGTCAGGCCACGTTCGCCCAGCCGCGCCACACCGTTGCGGAAGTCGGGGTCGGCATAGAGGTTCTCTGGGCTTTGTTTCGGCAGGAACAGCCGGTCCGGTTCCAAATCGCGCGCGCCAGCGTGACGGATGCCCTTGAACAGGCCCTGTCCCGCTGCCACATGCGCATCCAGAACGGAATCCAGATCGGGATTGCGCAGATCGGCGAACCCAACAATCCCGGTCAGTTTGGCAGGCCCCTTATGCGCCTGCGCCATGGCCGTAACGGTGCGGGTTTCCTCAACCGGCGCCAGTGGGTTGGATGAGGCGGGATCATAGTAGGACCGGCATTCCATGAACATGGTTTCCACCACATTGTGCCCGCTGGAGGAATCGGCCTCTAGCTCAGCCATTTCATAGACATAGCCGTGGCGTCGCCAGAGGTGGTGATGAGGATCGACGATTTCACGATCCGGTTCAATGATGTCTTCACGAACCTGCGCGAGCCAGTCATCCCGCGCGGCCATGCGCGGTATCCATGCCTCATCCACTGACACCTCATTGTCCTCCCTGAGCTTTAGCTATTTTGGTTTGCGTGGCCGTATCAGCCCTTCTTGCATTGTCGTGGCCACCAGCACTCCGTCCTGATTGTAGATCGCCCCGCGATTGAGACCCCTACCGCCGCCGGTAAACGGTGCGTCCATCGAATAGAGATGCCAGTTTTCAAAGGCCAGCGGCGCGTGAAACCACATGGCATGATCCAGACTGGCGCTCATGACTTTGCCCTGAAACCATGTCAGTCCGTGAGGGCGCAAAGACGATCCCAAAAGGTTCATGTCCGAGGCATAGGCCAACAAGCAATGCTGCATCTGATAGCCATGGCCTGCCGCTTCCTTCATGCGGATCCAGCTGTGGTTGCGGTCGTCCTGAACGCCCGGCTTGAACATATCCTGCGGATCGACGTCAGACACGTCGATCGGCCGGGCACGCGTGAACTCTGCCCGGTGCTTTTCCGGCAGAAGATGCGCGTCCCTGGCCCTTTGCTCGTCCCGAGACATCAACCCCTCAGGGCCGGGCACGACAGGCATGGGATGCTGGTGCGCCCATCCCTCTTCTGCGACGTGGAAAGAGGCGGACAGGTTGAATATCTGGCGTCCATGCTGAATGGCCACCACGCGGCGGGTGGTGAAGCTGCCGCCGTCGCGGGCACGGTCCACTTCGTAGATGACAGGAATTGACGGGTCGCCCGCGCGGATGAAATATGCATGCAGCGAGTGGCACATTCGGTCATCGACCGTGCGATAAGCCGCCATCAGGGCCTGAGCAATGACCTGCCCGCCATAAATGCGTTGCGGCGTTTCCCCTCCTGCTCCTGAGCCGCGAAACAAATCGACCTCCAAGTGCTCGATGTCCAGAAGATCGATCAGTTTTAGGGCAGCATTATTCATGAACCAGATGTTCCTCACTTAATTTGGCATAGTCGACAAAGGTGTCAAAGCTGCCAGGATTGGACATGGAATCCCGGTTAACTACAAGCGCCGCATCCCCCCCAAGCAGCAGCTTTTTCACCGGCACTTCCAGTTTCTTGCCCGATAGGGTGCGCGGCACCTCATCAATCTGGATGATCTCGTTGGGGATAAAGCGGGCCGACACGGCGGTGCGGATCGCGCTGTTGATCTTGTCTTTCATCGCGTCATCAAGCACCTGCCCGTCGGCCAGCACCACAAACAACGGCATGAAACTGTCGCGGCCCAGAAACTCAAGATCAACGACCAGGGAATCCATCACCTCGCCCAGCCCTTCGACCGCCTGATAAATCTCGGACGATCCCAGGCGCAGCCCCTTGCGGTTGATGGTGGCGTCCGACCGACCATAAATGACCGAGCCACCTTCGGGCGTGATCTCGATCCAGTCACCGTGACGCCAAATTCCCGGATAAGTGTCGAAATAGCTGTCATGCAGCCGTGAACCGTCCTTATACCCCCAGAAAAACAGCGGCATCGATGGCAGCGGCTCGGTGCAGACCAGTTCTCCGACCGTATTGAACACCTCGTTGCCTGCCTCGTCAAAAGCACGCACCGCATTGCCCAGCATGCGGCACTGCATTTCACCCGCCCGTACTGGCATCATCGGGTTGCCGCCCACGAAGGCGCTGGCCAGATCGGTCCCGCCCGAAATAGGTGCCAGCCAAAGGTCGGATTTGACCTGGCCATAGTTCCAGTCATAGCCATCGGAACTGAGCGGAGATCCGGTTGAGCCCATGGCCCGTAGCGCCGACAGGTCCAGATCGGCGGGGCGAATGCCTGCCTTGAGACATGCCTCATAAAACGCAGCACCTGCCCCTACGAAACTTAGACGATGGCGCGCTGCAAACCGCCAGAATGCCATCATGTCGGGATGGTTGGGGGCCGCATCGAACATCGCCAGAGTGGCCCCCTGCCCCAGAACCGAAAGTTGAGAATTCCACATGATCCAGCCAGACGAGGTCATCCAGGCATAGCGGTCCTCTTGCCTCAGATTGCCATGCAGGCTTCGCTTGGCGTTTTCCAGCAGCACGCCGCCATGGCCATGCACGATGGGTTTCGGGTTGCCGGTGGTGCCCGAGGAATAGACGATCCACAACGGATGATCGAAAGGCACTGGTGTCGCAGCGTATTCTGCATCGCCCTGCGTTAGCGGGGCAAACTCCTGCGCACCCTCGGGGGCGGCGCCTGCCACGGGCACCCACAGCGTCTGCTCAAGAGATGGCAACCCAGCGCGGATGGTTTCCAGCAAAGGACGGCGGTCAATGTCCTTGCCTGCATGGGTATAGCCATCTTGGACGATCAGCACCTTTGGTTCGATTTGTTGGAACCGGTCCAGAATTGCGACGTGGCCCATATCCAGTGCGCAAAGAGACCAGATCGCACCAAGGCTGGCGGTCGCGAGGCACGCAATCAGAGAGGTTTCAGTATTGGGCAACACTGCGACGACCCGGTCGCCTTTTCCCACCCCCATGTCCCGCAGGTTTGCCGCCAGGTTGGCGACCCGGTCGCGCAGTTCGGCCCAGGTCAGGGACGAAGCCCCAAAGGTTTCAGATTCAACGATCACCGCAGTCCTGTCAGGCTGTTCCTCGGCCCATCGCATAACCTGATCGCTATAGTTCAGCATGGTTCCGGGGCACCAGACAGCGTCGGGCATTTTGCGCTCGGCCATGAATATCGTCGGCGGCACGCTGGCGCGCAGATCAAAATACGACCAGATCGCAGACCAGAAT
Source organism: Ruegeria sp. BB6 (assembly GCF_056539385.1). Classification (NCBI taxonomy): domain Bacteria; kingdom Pseudomonadati; phylum Pseudomonadota; class Alphaproteobacteria; order Rhodobacterales; family Roseobacteraceae; genus Ruegeria; species Ruegeria sp. BB6. The sequence goes on along the minus strand of NZ_JBQFUW010000004.1, from coordinate 171,990 downwards.
CCTTCCAGGTCAGAAACGCTCCAGTCCCACAGTGCGGGATAATCTGAGAATGACAGACCGCGCTCTGCCTCGAGCCAGCGAATAAAGGCCGCCATGGTCGTGGCTTCGGCCTGCTCGGGCGAGGGCTGCCAAAGGATCGGGCGGCGGCTGGTGTCATCTGCTGTCATGCAATCAGGGCTCCGTGGATCAGGGCACGCAGTTCGGCGCGTGAAGGGTAAGAAGAGCTGGGGGAAAGCTGGGTGAAAAATACGACACTCATCTGATGGAGCGTATCGACCCAGAAATAGGTTGAGGCCATACCGCCCCATGCGAAATCACCGACACTGCCCGGCACACCGGTCCGGCCCGGGTTCAATGTCACCGATCCACCAATGCCAAAGCCTGTGCCGACCATCGGCTGTTCGGCAAAGCTGGGCATACCCATGTCGGCAATGTCACCTTTCAGGTGGTTCGACATCATAAATGCCATTGTTTTGGGTGACAGAATACGGTGTTCGCCTGCATCGCCACCCCGACGAAGCATCTCGGCAAACTTCATGTAATCGTCGATCGTGCCAACCAGCCCGCCCCCGCCTGAGCGCTGCTGCGTGGTCAAATAAGGAGAGAGCTTGCGATCATCGGCGAGGCGCAGTGTTCCCGCGCTGCCCTTTGCGGCGTTCAGCGCCATGGGGTCATCCAGCGGCGTGTAGAGATTGGCAAAGCGGTCGCCTGCATGCACCGGCACATTGAATGCGGTTTCGGTCATGCCAAGGGGCTGAAAGATCTCCAGGTCAAAAAACGCATCCAGGGATTTCCCCGAAACAACCTCGACCACCCGACCCGCGATGTCGATTCCGACAGAGTACATCCAACGCCTGCCGGGTTGAAAAGCCAAAGGCAGCGCTGCAACTTTGTCCGTCACCTCGGCCAGCGTTCCGCGTTTTGGGGCAAAGTCGAGACGTTGTTCAGCCATTACCTCGGCCACCAGACCGGGGTTGAACGAATAGCTCAACCCGCTTGTGTGGGTCAGCAGTTGTTGCAGGGTCGGGGCGTTAGCAGGCTCGGTCTGATCCAAACGCGCGGCATCGGGGATCAAAGCCTGCATGTCCGCAAAGCCGGGAATGAAATCCGACACGGGCTGACCCAGATGGATCAATCCGCGTTCCACCAGCGTCATGAGCGCAACCGACGTCACCGGTTTGGTCATCGAATAGATACGCGCGATGGTATCACGCGAAAAAGGCAGGTTTTCTTCGATGTTGCGCAACCCACAATCGGCAAAAAAGACTTCGGTTCCATTGCGTTGAACCAAGACCGACGCGCCAGGATACTTGCGTGTGTCAACATAGCTTTGCATCCAAGGCCGGATACGATCTAGCCGCGCGGCGTCAAAGCCATGGGTCATTTCAACATCCTTTGCATCGCGTCGCGGGTTTCATCCGTGAACCAGCCGCGGTCGGCGTCGTCCACCAGCCGGGCCATTTCTGTTTCGATCACGGAAATGGCAGGCCCGCGGAGCTGTTGCTTGATCCGGCCAAACGCCGAAGCCGGCAGGTCGGCCATTTCGCGGGCTTTGGCGAGTGCCGTCTCGTTTACGGCTTCAGCTTCGACTAACTCATCAACAATCCCCTGCGTGACGGCCACCTCGGCGCGGATCGGCTGACCCGTAAGCAGAAGCCGGCGCAAGGTGTTGGCATCAATCATTGCACGGGCGACCACCAGAGGGCCAACGGGCAGATCGCCCGCATCAGTGGGGGCGCGGTCTCAAAAGCAACCGCGCCGCATGTACATGTCCCGTTCATTGACTCTCTCGTGTTACAGTTTCTGTTGCCACCACAGAGTCAAACAGGATGCAGTTCTTTTTCAACCTGTTCCGTTGCACCGCCGAGGTTTGCGACGTCACGGACCTTGATAATTTTACGCGGCAGGCCACCGGATTTGCCAACCCCTTTGGACAGCCACCAGCCATGCGGCACCCAAACCAGCCCGTCGGCCACATATTTACGCAGACCCTAGACATGCCTGTGGCCGGTCTGGAAAAACGCCGGTTCCCGCACCCCGGTGAACAGTCGCAGCGATCAGTCCTTGCCCTCTTCGGGTTCGTCGCGCCAATAGGCAACGGGTCGAAGCCGAATTCCTGAGCGTCTCTGAATAAAGCTCCACCTTGCCCGAGGGCGTGGCAAAACCGGTTTCTTCGTGTTCGCGGAATTTCAGCTTTTCCATTTGAACCGGCGATTTCTCCGCCATTTCATCGAATGTCGTGCCCATGGGTGCGGAACTGGTCGAACCCAACGGTCCAGTTGGCGACAAACTCCTTGTCATACAGTCCCTCGTCCAGAGTGACCTTGAGCCACCCGAACATCATCACCGCATCGGTCACGGCCTTAAGCGGCAACCACAGGTCGGCCACATTTGCATTGTCGGTTTAGCGCGGATCCAAAACGATAAGCTTGGCACCCCGTTCGCGGGCGCGCTGGACAGCCCCGTCTTCGACGTCAACGTCCACGTGTCAATAGATGCAACACGATGCGCACAAAACTCGCTTTTCCTGCATTGGAATCTTCCGAGAAGCTGACTATATTTTTTATATCGCTGAAAAAATCGAATACCAATGTCACTGACTCCGTCGCAAGGGCCGTGTTGCCACAACACTAAAGGCACAGGGGCGGTGTGACACAAGCGCGTTTTTAAGCCGAAAATATCTCAGACAGCTTCGGCGGCGTCACGCTCGGCTTGCATGCACTTGGACAGAACTGCGTGCGTCGTATGCGTGGACACAGGCTCGCCGCAGGTATGGCACACCAGAACCGCGTACATTTCGTGGTCAGTCCCGCGGTGCATCGTGCGCAAGGCCGCGCCGTCATCCGCCCAGGGGCCGCACCATTCCTCGCCCCATTGCTTCAGGGTGATCAATGTCGGCCACAAACCGTGCCCCTTGGGCGTGAGCGCATACACCTTTGCCGCTATACCCTCTTCCGAGGCCCGCCGCTCAAGAATGCCTTCTTCCTCCAGCTTACGCAGCCGAAGCGTCAGGGATCGGGGTGACATGCCGGATTGTTTCTGCAAACCCGAAAACCGCGCATTCCCAAGAAAGATCTCCCGCAGGATGATAAACGTCCAGCTATCCACGATCTGGGCGCCGGCGCGGGCAACCGGACAATATTTTTCAGCGAGATGGCGACGTTTCATAACTTATGAAGTATCCTCATCTGTCATGTAAGTCCATGTCGGGCATGAATATCGCGCACGCGACCCGGCGAGATTGGGTCATTTCCAGACAGTTTTGCGGGTTCTGTCGCAAGTTCCTTTGAAAACTGAGGAGATGGCGCGATAGAGATAAACCCACTCACCCTTCACTTAAGCATAGGCCTCATCCATGCGCCCCGAACGGTCGGTGGACACTTCTTGTGCCGCAAAGCATCAGCTACAAGACCGGCATATCGGCTCACCCAACGGTTCAGCCTCGCGTGATCCAGTTCAACGCCTATTTCCGCCATGATTTCTTCCAGATCCCGATATGACATGCCGTATCGGAGATAGAAGAATACAGCGTACAAAATCACTTCTTTTGGAAAGTGCGCGCCCTTGAATGAGATCGTCACGGTCTGCTTCTGCTATTTTGAGCACGCGCTACCAGAACCACGCTCGACCTGACAGATGAGAACAAAGCCTGCGAAAACCCCCCAAGGTTGACGACCAACACTCGGTTGTTGGCAGGCCCAACATTCCACATACAAGCCCTCGCTGAGAATAACGGTCATTATATGGCAATTTTGCTCATTACATGTGAGTTCGGCTTGAAAGTCCAATTTGGGCTCTTGGCAGAATGCTTCGCTAGCTTGGCATCACTTGCATTGGTAAGGTAGGTTTCGCAGCGAAACTAGCTTAGGTGAACCGCAATTTGACGAAGGAGTTCTTGTGCATCGTCAGTTGAAACATCCTCCAAGCGAACTCGAATTCGCACTTCAGTCGCGGTTAGTTCACCCGCGACATCCCCCCCTCCCGGAAGGGCGACTGGCTTCAAACGCTTCACCTGCTGCGGCCGACCTCCACGCGCTTTGTTTTTGACCGGTTCTGAGGTTGATTTCAGCGCCGCTTCAAGCAATGCCCATTCCTCTCTTGGCTCAAGCACCCCTGCCCCGGCCAATACCTGGCGCAACATGGGTTGCGCACCTGCTCTCAATGCTGAGGCCAACTTCAGGCCAGCCTTTTCTGTGAGAACAATGGGGTGTTGAAGTAGATCTCCTAGTGCCTCATGCACGACCGCGAAACTTCGTACTTTTGAACGTTTTGCCTTGGAAGATGCGGCAAACAATACGTCAACAGCGCTTTCGGTTGAATCGAAAACGCCCTGCCCTGCCGCCAAAACAGCAATGCGGCCCCTCTCATAGGGGCTCAGGTTGGACCGAAGTTCATTTTCCTCGACCATCGAGACATACGCACTTTGACCCGAATCTGCTTCTCGCACGAAAGCCGGAATCTCGGAAAATCTCGAGTCGGTTTCCGCCAATTTACGGAATGCACCCAGCCTTCTAAAACCTGAGATCAAGCCATAGCCGTCACCATCTCGGGCTACTTCGATCGGAGTTCTCAGGCCATGAACACGCAACGATTCCAAGAGTTCGTCCATGGCCTCTTCATCTTCGACCATTCGATCTCTGCGGATAAAATCCTCGTCAATCGCGGATAAGGACAGCATCTGCGCAATCAGCCCCGCGTCCTGAGCATCGCGCCACCGCTCGGCATCCCCTTGGTCCTGAGCCAGAGCAACACGATCTGTTACTGAAGCCATACCGTTGAGGGAAGCGGCCTCGGCAGCAACCTGCGCGATAGGGGGAGCGGCCCCTTTTGCATCGAAGGGATTCATGGACGGTTTCGCCGCGAAACCAGCCTCTAATTGCTCGAGCTCGGTTGTATCTGGGGCTGTCAGCCTTCTGCGTTTAGCCATCTTGCTTTCCCTCCATTTGAGCGTCGCGCCACCAGCATCCGATCAGCACTTCCTTGAATTCCGCGTAGGTCCTATCGAAGGTTTCTCGACCACGGACATAAGTGTCACGGTTGAAGTCACGATAATCAGCCTCGTAAATTCCATTAACCTGCTCACCGGCCTGCCCGACCAAAGCCGTGTAATCTTGCCGGTATGCATTCATGAAGTCGCCAAAATAAGCTTGAATAACATTGGCCATGTCCGTCTGCTGACTGGCGTCAAACCGAGTTATAATTGCCCGAACAACATCCCACTCGAATTTGAGCTCTGGAAGCCCCGCGGCGCGTTGTGCTGCATTCTCGCCATCCTCAATGCTGGCAAAAGTAGTATAGAGCATGTCGAAGAAGCGGCCTGTTGAATCAAACTCAAGAAACGACGCACCAAGCGGCACCAGCAAAATATCGGCCGCGGCAAGGGCGTTGATTGTTAGGTACCCAAGTGCAGGAGGGGTATCGAGAAAGACGATATCGTAGTCATCCAAGACGCCATCATCGTGAAGGAAGTTCGTCAAACCATCCCATAGTGGCCAACTCCTTAGCCCCATTCTCCATACAGGTATTTGGAACTCTGCCCAATATAGGTTCAACTGTGCGCCCAACAAATCTATGTTGGGCCAGTGGGTTTTTTGGATAACATCACCAGGAGTTGTTTTCAGAGCTTCATTCAAAGTCTCATCCAAAGGAATCTCGGCTTGCCCCGCCGCATTTCGCACTCGATTCTCTTCTTGCACAGCCTTTGCGTAATCTTTTGCTATCAAGGGGAAAACGGTCTGCCATTCATCCGCAACACTTCCCCCAAGTATTGACGTCATGGATCCCTGACTATCCAAATCGACCACCAATACCCGATACCCGTCCAGAGCAGCAGACATCGCCAGATGCGCTGCCGTAGACGTTTTCCCTACACCGCCCTTAAAGTTGGCTACCGCGACCACTTTTGCAGGCAACCCTTCAGGTCTGTACGGCAAATACTCCTTAGTACTTACTCCCTCGGCCGCAAAATGCTTGCGTAGTAACAACACTTCTTCAAGTGAAAACCATTTTGAGCCTGTTTCACCTTCTCCTTGTGGTAAATCTGGATTGGCTTTCAAAACACGCCGCAAATGCGCTGGCGCCACTGGGATTAGGTACTTTGTTATCTCCCAAATCGAAAACCGGCGAAGTCTCTTTTCACCGTCTGGAGCATATCCTCTCCGAGCTAGGTCCTCTCGGCCTTTAGCGCAAAAAGCAGCAGCTTTGGCGAATCGAGTCGTTCCGATAGGATCAGGCAACTTGCCAGCAGACGTTCTGGGGTCGAGATTCAGGTACGGCGGTAGATGAGGTTGGTTGGTTTTTTTCACTGTCGGTGCCTCGGGTAATGTTCGCCTTTGCGACGTATGTATGACAATATAACGCACATTTTTACCTGAGGCTATCTCAAGAATGGCTAATTCTAGAAGAAAGTGCTTTCGGTGTCTGGTTTCGTGGCGAAACTGATTAAAAATCCAGAATTGGACACAACAAAACGTTTAATTTGTTTAGTTAGTTTAGACTCTTTGTGATCATTTTATTGTTCGAAAACAAAAACATAAATAGACTAAGGTACCTGGTTTCGGTATGTAGGGTACCTGTATTCAGGATCAAAGGCACCCGTATACAGGGCTAAACGGACCAAGAGTCAGTATGACGAGGCCCGATTCTCAGTATTCTTGGAGATCATCGAAAAAAGACCCTGAATATAGGTTTTTCGAGATGCTGGTAGCGTCCATTACACGCGTATCGACTCTCTACACATGCCTTTCCGAGGGTAGCTGGATTCGATTTGCTTAAAGGTACCCATTCACGGGAGGGGGCCAATCCTGTATTTGGGCACCCAAAATAGATTGATGCGCAGGTACCTTTCGTGTCAGAAATGTCTAAACGAGCAGTCAGGCAGAATCATGCCGCAAACTAAATTGGATATGGATAACCTTTCCGGTGCGCTGCGCCGCGAGACGGTCAAAAAGAACGTTGCTGCTATTCACATTAGCGGTAAGCTGACGCTGCTCCAACGCAAGCTGTCAAATGTACTTCTGCTTAACGCATATGATACGCTGACATCTGCCGCAACGCATACAATTGATGCTCGTACCCTGGCGTTGATGGTTGGCTACAATTCCAACGACTTCGACACATTACGGTCCAGTCTGCGTGCTTTGGCCGAAACCGTAGCGGAATGGGATATGTTGGACGAACAAGGCAGACAGGAGTGGGGTGTTTCGTCACTACTAAGTTTTGCCAAGCTAAAGAACGGTGTCTGCGAGTACGCCTATTCTCCTGCGTTGGCGCAAAAGCTCTATGATCCAAAAATCTATGCTTTGATCAATGTCCAGATCCAGCGAAATTTCAGTTCAGGTCACGGTCTGGCACTCTATGAAAATTGTTACCGCTTCGTAAGGACTGGTTCCACAGGTTGGTGGACATTGGATGTGTTCAGAAAGCTCATGGGGGTGGATGGAAGTGACTACTACAGCAGCTTCAAACACCTGAATGCCAAGATAATAAAACCTGCGGTTGCCGAAGTGAATAAGAGCTCGGACATTCTCATTGAGCCCGAGTTCCAAAAGAAGGGGCGCACAGTAACCGATATAAGATTTCGAATAAGGGGCAACCCGCAAAAAGCGATGTTTGAGATCGATGACAGTGACGGTGTTCGTAATCTCCCTGTGTACAAAGCTCTGCGACAGCAAGGAGTGTCTGACAGATTGGCCCGCCAGTGGATCGCCGAGCATGGTGAAACTTATGTTCAGCAAAAGATTGACTACATGAAAGGGCAGGGGGCTGTTAAGTCCACTCTCGGGTATCTGTCAGCAGCGCTTAGAGACGACTATCAAGCCCCGACTGAGGAAAAGGCATTGCCTCCGAGTCCCGAAGCTATTGAAGCTGCTCGACTGAGACAGGAAAAGAAGGCTCTGGAAGACCGGGAGTACGCGGCTCGGTCGGCGGAGCGTTCAGAAAGGTCCAGAAAGCTCTCCATCGTTGAAGAGTTGGTTTCGCGGCGAAACCCTACTCAGAAGGATGCAGACAAACGTCTGTTTTTGGCCGGCCTAGATAATGACCTGGACCGAGAGCATTTCAGAGCACACGGGTGGCGATCGGGTCTGAACGCCACCAGAATCTTTGAATTCTGGGAGGAGTTGGAGCCCGAAGCCTTTGATTAGGTCGAGCTGGCAAGATCAGCGGTTCTTCATCGCCGACTTTAGCGCATCGCCTAACGCGCTGTAGTGTGCATTTTTGCCAAATTTTGACCGTTGCGATCCCTTCGTCCCGGGTGCGGTTTGACTCTTCAACCGATCATGCGTTCCGAGTTTTTTGCTGCCTGTCGGCTTTCCATCCTTCCGCATGCTCAGTCCAATTCGCTTTCGACTAACATCAACCTCAACCACAGTGACCTTCACCACTTGCCCGGTTTTGACGACTTCGTGCGGATCTTCGACGAATCGATCGGCGAGTTGACTGACGTGGACCAATCCATCCTGGTGGACCCCAACGTCAACGAAAGCACCAAAGGCTGCAACGTTGGTCACTGTTCCTTCCAACGTCATACCTGGTTTCAGATCGGAAATATCTTCAACCCCATCTGCGAACGAGGCTGTCACGAAGCTTGGCCTCGGATCACGGCCGGGCTTCTCCAATTCAGAGAAAATGTCCCGAACAGTGGGCAAACCGAAGGTGCCATCCACGAATTGTTCGGCGCGCAATCCTTTTAGTGCACCTTCCTGGCCCATTATTTGACGAATGTCCCTCCCACAGGCCGCGACCACACGCCGAGCGACTTCATATGCCTCGGGGTGAACTGAAGACGCATCCAAAGGGTCTGCTCCGTCTCGGATACGTAGAAAACCAGCGCACTGCTCATACGCCCTCGGGCCAAGCCGTGAGACTTTCAAAAGCTCTTTCCTCGATTTAAACGCGCCATTTTGATCGCGGTGGGCAATAATGGCCTCGGCCAGCCCGGGGCCCAGGCCCGAGACATGTGAGAGCAAAGGGGCAGACGCGGTGTTCAGATCAACGCCAACAGCGTTCACAACATCCTCAATTACAGACTCCAGCGATTGCGACAAGCGATGCTGGTCAACATCATGTTGATATTGGCCAACGCCGATTGACTTCGGTTCAATCTTGACCAGTTCCGCCAGAGGGTCCTGCAAGCGGCGCGCAATTGAAACCGCGCCTCGCAGTGAAACGTCCAGATCGGGAAACTCTCGCGCGGCAAGTTCGGATGCAGAATACACAGAAGCCCCAGCCTCTGACACAACGACTTTGGTGGGGACTTTCGTCGATTTCGGCAACAGCTTGAGTGTATCTGAGACAAGCTTTTCTGTTTCGCGGCTTGCAGTTCCATTGCCTATCGCAATCAATTCAATTCCATGTGCCGCAACAAGGCTCAGAATTGCATGCTGCGCACCCCGTAGATCGTTTCGCGGTTGGAAAGGGTAGAGCGTATCCGTTGCCAAAACTTTTCCGGTCGCGTCAACCACTGCCGCTTTGACACCGGTCCGAATTCCTGGGTCCAACCCAAGCGTTGGTTTTTCCCCTGCGGGCGCTGCAAACAGTAAGTCCTTGAGGTTGCGAGAAAAAACCTGAATGGCATCCTCTTGGGCACGACTTCTCAACTCTGCCATAAGTTCGACCATCATCGACAAAGACAACTTGACCCGCCAAGTCCATCCGGCCACCTTGCGCAGCCAAACATCACCAGGTGCTTCCGTGCGGGTGTGTAGATGCGCCGCCACGATCGCCTCCGCCCGTGCGGCACCTGTTTCAGGGTCGGGCGCGATGTCCAACGTCACGATGCCTTCCTTCGAGGCACGCAACATGGCCAGTGCCCGATGAGATGGAGTTTTTGCCCACTGTTCCGAATGGCTGAAATAGTCGCTGAATTTCGCGCCCTCAGTCTGTTTGCCGTCAACGACTTTGGATGACAGCAATGCCTCTTTCTGCATAAATGTCCTGAGCTCACCCAGCAGCACAGCATTTTCTGTTAGCCGCTCGGTTATAATATCCCGCGCACCGTTCAGTGCGTCTTTGGGTGTCGCGACGGCCTCTGTCAGATAATCCCGAGCGAAGGTTTCCGGATCGGCGGCCCGATCCTCAAGAATTGCGTCGGCTAGCGGCTCAAGTCCGTTTTCCCGCGCAATCATCGCTTTGGTTCGACGCTTGGGTTTGTACGGCAGATAAATATCTTCCAACTGCGCCTTGGTATCCGCGCGTGAAATGGAACGCGCAAGATCCTCGGTCAATTTCCCTTGATCCTTGATCGAGTTCAGGATCGTCTCGCGTCGTGCGTCCATTTCCCGAAGGTACGTTAGACGGTCAGAAAGGTCGCGCAGTTGGGTGTCATCCAGCCCGCCTGTCGCCTCCTTGCGATAGCGAGCCACAAACGGGACAGTCGCACCTTCGTCCAGCAGCTTGACCGCTGCACCGACCTGTTCCGGGCGGGCGTTAATTTCAGTTGCGATAGTGCGGGTAATGCGGTCCAAGGGGGTCTCCTGAAAACGTTTGGAAAACCTTCTTAGCCAGCCACCTCAGCAAGTAAAAGAGGGGTCAAATCTGATGGGCGAGCGCTTGCAGATCATCATACAGAGATTTTGAGATTTCGACATAGCCGCGTGCCGCGTTCCGGGCGCGTGCCTCAAACCTTCGTTGGGACGGCAATCGAGCGCCCTGGTCGGTTATGTCAGCAAACAGACGCTCGGCCCGAGCGTCGTTTTCATGGATCTTTCCATCGCTGAATTGGGCTGGGTCAAAGGCCAGAATGATCTCGCCATGATAGGGGGCACCCCCTGTACCATCAGCGAATTCCATGCTTTCAAGACTGGTCAAATCGTCGATTAGCGGACCGGCCAGCAACTCGATCATGATTGACAGGGCAGAGCCCTTATAGCTGCCAAAGGTCAGCATCGCCCCGTCCATTGCAGCTTGGGGGTCGGTGGTCGGGTTTCCTTCACTGTCAATCGCGACACCCTCGGGCAACGGTTTTCCTGCGCGACGATAAAGCTCGATCTCGCCGCGCGCAAAGGCGCTTGTGGCGAAGTCAAAGGTAAACGGGTCTTTGTTCTGGCGTGGCCAGCTAAAGGCCAGGGGATTTGTGCCCAGGCTTCCGCGTGTCCCTCCGGCTGGCGCAACCCATGAATGGCTCGGTACCATTGCCATTGCAGCCAGCCCAGCAGAGGACAAACGTTCCACTTCGGGCCAGAGCGCAGAGAAATGAAAGCAGCGATTGATAACCATCGCCGCGATTCCGTGTCTGCGGGTTTTGTCTATCAAGACGGGCAGGGCGCTTTGGAACGCCAGCAGAGACATGCCGCCCTGCGCGTTCACTCGTACGATTGCCGTGTCAGACGCGGTAACCGCGGGTTTTGCCATGCCGTCGATTTTTCCGGATTTCATCGTGTCTGCACACATGAACAGGCGGAATAGCCCGTGGGATTGGCAGTCGTCGAACTGACATGTGATCAGGGTTTCCGCGATGGCCTCTGCATGGTCGGAACCAAACCCTGAACTGGTCAGTACAGTCAGGCACAGGTTTCGGGCTTCATCCGCTGTTAATTTGACCGTTTCGCTCATGCCCTGTGTCTCTCTCATTGCTTTGTGACAAGGGATAGCGCGGTGGGGTAGTCAAAGGGAACTACATAATTTTGGACAATGCGAATTTGTCTGGCCGTGCTGTCCAGAGGTTTTGCCGGCCGCTTTCGTGGTGCCACAGAAAACGCCTTGTGAACTGGTTGAAATAGCCGAATTATACCGGTCATGACTTCAAACTCTGACAGGCCAGGTCAAGACGAGGACGACGAAACACTCGGTCCTCCCAGTATCTATGATGCTGACCCGCCGGAGGATGAGGATCTGTGGTTCATGCCGTTTGACGGCGAGGCAGAACCTGAGGACAACTTTCTGCCGCCCGGACCAAGGGCGGACCGCCGCCTGTTGTTTGATCCGCGAGACTGGCGTGCGGCTCAGGCTGAATTGTCATACGAATTGGCGGACCTGGCTGCGACATTCGGCGCGTTGGACGAACGTCTAAGAGCTGGTCCAAGAGGGTGGACCCACCGGCTTGCCCTTATGGATGTGTCGGATCTTGGGTGGTGGACGGGTGATCGCATCAGTGTTGATCGACTGGCTTTGTGGACCGGGCTGAGAATTGGCGCGACCGGTGATGACGTACAGGCGTTGTTCCGTGCTGGCTGGGCAGTGCGTCGTTTGACCTCGGGTGCTGGTCCCTCGGAAGGGGGATGGAGTACAGGTCTGACCGCGTTTCTGGATCGCATGGCACAAGGTCTGGACGATGTGCCCGAAGCGGTTGCTGACTTGGCCGAAGTGTTGGGCACTACCGAAGGTTTGCATCCGGTCACGCAGGCCGCGATTGGATTTCATGCGTGGCGTGCCTTGTCCGAGGGGGTTGGACAGGACACCGAGGCCGCGATCATAGCAGCAAGGCATGGCGCAACGATGGGCCGTGGCGGAGCGATGTTCATGCCTTTGGCTTTGTCCGGACCCGGTGCTCTGCGCGGTGTGGGTGCACCTGATGAAAAACTTTCCGCGTGGATCAGGGGGGCAGGACAGGCGGTTTTGGCAGGTCTGTTGCACCTTGATCGTGTGAACGCATGGGAGCAGCGCGCACGGGAGTCCATCCACGACCTAAGCGGACGCACGCCACCCTTGTTGATTGATGTTCTCAGGTCATGGCCAATGGTTTCAGCACCTCTGGCGGAGGAGTTGACCCAAGCGTCCCGGGCTGCAGTTCAACGCAATATCGCTCGCTTTACCGACCGTGGCTTGATCCGCGAAGTGACAGGGCAGGGGCGTTACAGGGTCTGGACGGCCGCGCTGTAGTCCATGATCCAATCGCGAAAGGCGCGGGCAGGGGGGCGAAGGGCCGAGCGTGACTGGTATATTAGGTGATACGCCTCCTGGCCCGGAACCGTGACATCTTCCAGACATGGGACAAGACCGGACAACGACATGATCCGGTCAGACGCCGGGGCGCGGGCCAAGGCAATGCCACCTCCGCTGGCGGACAGCTCTGCTGCCATGATCGAGTTATCGGCGAAGAAGTACTTGGCTTGCCCCGCTGGTAGTCGAAGGGTTTCAAACAGGTATGGCCAGCTTGCGCGGTGGGTGGATACCTCGATGAGTGTGAATCTGAACAAGTCTTGAGGCTCATTTATCTGGGCAGCCACTTCCAGAGGCGCAACAGGGTAGAGCTGCTCGCGAAACAGCTCGTCGCCTTCCGTGCCAAACAAGGATGGGTTTCCAAAAACGACCTGGAGGTCAGTGAACCGGTTGGCAAAGTCCAAGGTCGCGTTTCCGGTGGTTAGAGACAAGTTGATCTGGGGATATGACCCATGAAAATCCGGCAAGCCTGCTGCCAATATCCCATGCGCAAACAACAGCACGGATTGAACATAAAGCCGTTGTTCGCGGGTTTCCCCAAACATTCCGGTCGTCGCAGTTTCAAGCATCAAAAGGGATTGCTGAACCGAAGGTAAATAGGCACGGCCAGCTTCGGTCAAGGTGACGGAATGTGGGTGTCGATGGAACAAGGGTGTCCCAAGCTGCGTTTCCAGCGCCTTGACCTGTTGGCTGACGGCTGCGGCCGACATGTTCAATTGCGTGGCCGCGCGGGAAAAGCTTTCGGTTCGCGCGGCTGCTTCAAACACGCGCAGCCAATTCAGGGAGGGGATACGGGTTGCCATGTGAAGCAGGCTAAGCTGAACTTAGTCTAACGGGCAAGAGTTCGCGTTCTGCCGATATCGAATTCTGCTTTAGCCTCTCCAATCATGCATCGGGGAGGAACGCGCATGTCTGATCAAACCGCTAAACACCAGTCCACTTTGACCCAGGCGCAATCGGCCCGGTACTGGGAAGACGGCTTCCTGTTTCCTCTAAGTGTATTTTCCGAGCAAGAAGCGTCCGAGATACGCGCCGAGTTTGAAGGGATTGAACGTGACTGGCGAGAAGCGAATCTTCCGCTGCCGTTGAATACATACAAGCGGGTGAACGCGCATCTCGTCATGCCCATCGCCGCGCGCATTGCGCTGGACGCCCGCGTTCTGGATGTGGTTCAGGGCGTCTTGGGGCCAGATATCATGGTCTGGTCAGCCGAGTTCTTTGTCAAAGAGCCGCACACCAAGCACACAGTCGGCATGCATCAGGACCTGACATATTGGGGTATGGGCGAAACACCGGATCAGGTGACCGCGTGGATTGCGCTGTCGCCCGCAACCGTGGAAAGCGGATGTATGGATTTTGTGCGGGAAAGCCACAAGAATCCAATTCTGCCGCATAACGATACGTATTCGGAAACCAACCTGCTGTCGCGCGGACAGGAGATCGCCGTCGAGGTCGCCGATGGAGACAAGACCCACATCGAATTGAAGCCCGGACAGATGTCCTTGCACCATGGGCTGACGATACATGGCTCAGGCCCGAACCGGTCAGATGACCGGCGAATTGGTCTGGCGATCCGATATCTAAATCCGAATGCAAGGCAACTGGTCGCTGAACGGGATTACGCCATGCCAGCGCGAGGCCGGGACGCACAAGGTAATTTTGTACATGTGGAACCCCCGAATGGGTTGTTCTCGAATGAGGCTCTGACCTTGTATGAGCAAGTCCGACAAGATCAAAGCAAGGCATTGGCGCAAGGCGCTGACAATTCGGTTCCGCTTTATGCCGCGACCTGAGCCGAGGATTACCGGCCGACGCCAACGTAGCTTTGAAAACCTGCTTTCTTGGCGGCCTCTTTGGAATAGATGTTGCGCAAATCGACCATCCGGGGCGATTTCATTGCTGATGCCAGTTCAGGCAGGTTGAGCGCGCGGAATTCATTCCATTCGGTCAGCAACACAACAACATCGGCTCCTTCAGCGGCAGAGTAGGGGTCGTTGTGCCACTCAACGCCGGGCAGCAGAGCCTCGCCTTCTGCATGACCTTGCGGGTCTACGACGCGAACCTTCGCTCCTCCGCCGATCAGGGCGGGCACGATCGTCAATGACGGCGCATCGCGCATGTCGTCCGTGTTGGGTTTGAAGGTGACGCCAAGGATAGCGACAGTTTTTTGATTAAAACGATCGTCGCAGGCGTCGCGAATCTTCTCGATCATCCGCTTTTTGACCCCCTCATTCACGCGAATAACCGTTTCGGTGATTTGCATGGGATACGCGTGTTCTTGTCCGATCCGAGCCAGAGCAGCGGTGTCCTTGGGGAAACAGGAGCCTCCGTAGCCGGGGCCGGCGTGCAGGAACTTGTTCCCGATCCGGCCGTCCAACCCTATGCCGCGCGCAACCTCTTTGACATCTGCATTCACACGTTCGCACAGCCCCGCTATTTCATTGATGAAGGTGATCTTGGTCGCCAGAAATGCGTTCGCCGCATATTTTATCATCTCGGCGCTTTCCAAATCCGTTGTCAAAATCGGAAAATCCCGCAGATAGAGAGGGCGATAAATCTCGGCCATGACTTCAGCGGCACGATCGTTTTCAACTCCGACGACAACTCGATCAGGTCGCATGAAATCGTCAATCGCCGCACCTTCGCGCAGGAATTCCGGATTCGAGGCGACGTCGAAATCGGCGTCGGGGTTGGCACCAGAAACAACCGCGTGAACCTGTCGGTTCGTTCCGACCGGGACCGTCGATTTGGTTACAATAACGGTATAGCCGGTTACGGCCCGTGCAATTTCTTCAGCAGCAGCCATGACATAAGTCAGATCAGCATGCCCATCCCCGCGGCGGGTTGGAGTACCGACTGCAATAAAAACGGCATCCGCCCCGTCCACGGCAGCGGCAAGATCAGTGGTGAAAGTCAGACGACCCGCAGCCACATTCTTGGCCATCAGCACATCAAGACCGGGTTCATATATCGGTATGTTTCCAGCCTTTAGTGTCTCGATCTTCTGGGCGGCTTTGTCGACACAAACCACGTCATGACCGAAATCCGAAAAACACACACCCGACACCAAACCGACATATCCGGTCCCGATCATCGCTATACGCATTTTTCATTCCCTTTCTCCGAAATGCCGGACTTGGCGCGTGCTCGCTCAGGAAAGTTCCGCTGCTTTCAGCGCATGCAGACGACCTTGGCTTGCAATCCGGGGTATCTTGCTGTTTCTGAGAGTGCAATCAGCCAGATTGAGTTTTGTGGAACACGACAATGACAAAAACTGCACTAATAACCGGTATCACAGGGCAGGATGGGTCATATCTGGCCGAATTTTTGCTTGAGAAGGGCTATGAAGTTCACGGTATCAAGCGTCGGGCGTCCTCGTTCAATACCCAACGTATTGACCATATTTACCAAGACCCGCATGTCCCCAACCCAAGGCTGCACCTGCATTATGGTGACCTGAGCGATACATCCAACCTGACTCGAATCATTCAGGAGGTTCAGCCGGACGAGGTATATAACCTTGGGGCGCAATCTCACGTTGCGGTTAGTTTTGAATCGCCCGAATACACGGCCGACGTGGACGCGATCGGCACTTTGCGGTTGCTGGAAGCCATCCGGTTTCTTGGTCTGGAAAAGAAAACCCGTTTCTATCAGGCGTCGACATCCGAACTGTATGGTCTGGTTCAGGAAACCCCTCAGCGTGAAACCACGCCGTTTCACCCGCGTTCGCCTTATGCCGTTGCCAAATTGTACTCTTACTGGATCACGGTGAACTACCGCGAAGCGTATGGCATGTATGCGTGCAATGGAATCTTGTTCAATCATGAAAGCCCGCGCCGGGGTGAAACCTTTGTGACGCGCAAGATTACACGCGGTCTGGCAAATATCGCGCAGGGTCTCGAAGAGTGTCTGTACATGGGCAATATCGACAGCCTGCGGGATTGGGGCCACGCCAAGGACTATGTGCGGATGCAGTGGCTGATGTTGCAACAGGATCAGCCCGAAGACTTTGTGATCGCGACCGGCGTTCAATATTCCGTTCGGCAGTTTATCGAATGGTCTGCTGACGAGCTGGGTGTCTCGCTCGAATTCACAGGCGACGGCGTGGATGAGATCGCCACCGTCAAATCTGTTCGCGGTGACAAGGCTCCGGCGTTGAAACAGGGTGACGTGGTCATGCGCATTGATCCTCAGTACTTCCGCCCAGCCGAAGTCGAAACCCTGTTGGGCGACCCATCAAATGCCAAGAACAAACTGGGGTGGGAACCCGAGCTGACCGTTCAGGAAATGTGTGCCGAGATGGTGTCGGAAGACCTTAAAACAGCCAAACGCCACGCGCTGTTGAAAGAGCATGGGTTCGATCTCCCTGTCAGTCTGGAAAATGGCTGAGGTGGGGCGCGTGCGCAAAATATACGTTGCCGGGCATCGCGGTATGGTCGGGGGCGCAATCCTGCGCCGCCTACAGGACCGGCAAGCGGCGGGTGAAGCGCTTGAGTTGATCACGCGCACACATTCCGAACTTGATCTCACCGATCAGGCCGCAGTGCGTGATTTCATGCAGGCGGAACGCCCCGATGTGGTCATTCTCGCGGCTGCCAAAGTGGGTGGAATTCACGCGAATAATACATATCCCGCTGACTTTATTTATGAAAACCTGATGATCGAGTGCAACGTCATTCATCAGGCATTTGCCGCAGGCGTTACCTCTCTGCTGCAACTGGGTAGCTCGTGCATCTATCCGCGTGCTGTTGCACAGCCTATGCGCGAAGACGCCTTGCTGACCGGCGTGTTGGAGCCGACCAATGAGCCTTACGCAGTGGCCAAAATTGCCGGGATCAAACTGTGCGAAAGTTATAACCGCCAGCATGGGGTCGACTATCGATCGGTCATGCCCACAAATCTTTATGGACCCGGTGATAACTTTCACCCGGAAAACAGCCACGTTCTGCCCGCTTTGATCCGCCGTTTTCACGAGGCAAAGCAGGATGGTCTGGACGAAGTGGTGATTTGGGGATCAGGAAAACCACGCCGCGAATTCCTTCATGTAGACGATATGGCCGAGGCGTCGTTGTTTGTGCTCGACCTGCCGCGGGATGTTTACCAAGCGAACACTCAGCCCATGCTCAGCCACATTAACGTTGGCTGCGGTGAGGATGTATCCATCGCTGAACTGGCAGCGCTGGTGGCGAAAACGACAGGCTTCACTGGGCGGATTACGCAAGATGTCAGCAAGCCGGACGGGACCATGCGCAAATTGATGGATGTATCCCGGCTTGCTGATATGGGCTGGCGTTCTGAGGTCAGCCTTGAGGACGGTATTCGCGAAACCTACGCGTGGTTTCTGGATCAGGCCGAATCCGAACTTAGATCTAAGTAGTCGCCCAAACCAAGCGTTGGGCGAAACTGAAACTCAATTCCAACGACCGATCGCGGTGACCGTCGGAGCGCGGGGCGTTGTGTCGGACGCAGTGGAAAGCACTTTGTAGGAGACTTCAGTTTCGGTCGGGGCGTCGAATCCCAGGAACCGGCTGGTGCTGCTGCCGCTGCCGCTGACAGATGGTGTGGACCCGGAAGCAAACGCAATCGGAAAGGCCCAAACCTCTGATCCACTGGCGAACAAGGCCCCTTCGCTGGTGGTACAGTCAACCAGCCCAAGGACGGCGGTGCAGATCTGAGTTCCGTCCGCAAACCGGATATATTCCGCGTTGGGTGTCGTTCCGCGTTCGATGACAGCCCCGGTTGGTACGCCGCCACTTGCGGATACTGTGCCTAGCAAATTTCCGGGTCCGTATCCGAAATCCGCTCTCATCAAGCGGCCGGGGGTTGTGTCATCGGGGCTGGCCTGAATCGCCGCGCTGCTGGCAAGTGCGGTCGAGGGGTCAACGCTAAGTGCCTCGGTCCATGTGCCGCCGTCAGGTGAGACCTTGATGGAAAATCCTGTACTACCCGACAAACCCATCTCGGCGTGTCCTGTCCAGTTCGACTGAAACAGCAAGGAGGCGGTGTCAGCAGCGCTTGCCTTGTTGATTTTCAACTGATGCCCAGCTCCGTCGTGGCTGAACAAAGAGGCCGATGAACGCACAGACAGTCGGTTCGTCTCGTCGAAAACCGTCGCGATGCCCACACCGTTCAGATTCTGAGAAACGATAGGAGCGTCAATCCACTCGGCACCGTCCCATACAATCAGGCGGTGCTGGCTTTCGTCCCAAGCGCGCCATCCTGTGGCTGGTGTTGTGAAGTGCCACGCATTGTCCAGCCAAGCGGCCAGCTTTCCATCCTGACCGGCCCATTCCCCCGTAGAAGCAACGCCCAAGGCATAGACATCGCCTTGATCAGGGGCTGCGGGCGGATTGGTTGCTTCGGTTGACGAGAGGCTTAGTTGGACGATCAGATCCAGTTGCCGCAGGGCTTCGTTGTGGGTGACATGTTTCTGGGCTTGCGAGGGTTGAATGAACGGCAAGTCCAGTCGGGGCGAATTCTGTGACATGGTTGTCCTCCTGTGGCTGTCGCGCTGACATGTGTCGCGGGACACACTGGGCCGAGACGGATTAAACCGTTCTGATTGATGCGCACGCGCAGGAAGGATTCTGCTAATCCTTCTGATTTGCTTGGAAGGTTTCCAATCAAAGACAGAAAATTGGACCAATTCTGATCAGCATCGCCATTCGGCACTGAGCCTGACAATGAAGATATTGACTGACAATCGTGGGGGAAGTTTTTGTCAAAAGGGACGCGGTAGTCCGCGCCCCCATTGCGAGTTGAAGGTCTCTGTGGCGCTAGCCTTAGGCAAGTAGCGCGTTAAACGGCGGACACCTTACTGGGCCGCTTTATCTGCAGAGATAACTTCGTGAAGGTATTCGCGCAGGTCGTCGCGCAAATCTGGGCGAGAAAGCGCATAGGCGACGGTCGCCTGGAGGAAACCGGATTTTGAGCCGCAGTCAAATCGCTGACCTTCAAACTTGTAGCCAAAGACCGGAACGCCGTTGCCGATGTCTTCGGCAATCGCGTCGGTCAACTGGATTTCTCCGCCGCTGCCTTTTTTCTTCTGGTTCAGGTTGTACAGAACCGACGGTCCCAGGATATAGCGGCCGATAACAGCCAGATTTGAAGGCGCATCCTCGGGGTTGGGCTTTTCGACCATGCCTCGCGTGCGCACGACGGATCCGATGTTTTCACCAACGTCCAACACACCGTACGAGCGGGTTTTTTCTGGTGGAACCTCCATGGCCGCAACCATGTTGCCGCCCGTTTCCTCATATGCCTCTACCATTTGCTGCAGGCAGGGTTTGTCGGCTGCGATTACATCGTCCGGCAGCATCACGGCAAAAGGTTCGTCCCCAATAAGACGCCGTGCACACCAGACAGCGTGACCCAGACCCAGCGCTTTATGCTGGCGAATATACGCAATCGCGCCGCTTTCCATGTTGGTTGCGTTAAGGGTTTCCAACAGATCGGTTTTGCCCTTGGACTTCAGTTCTTGCTCTAGAATGTGGTTGTGATCGAAGTAATCTTCGAGTGCAGATTTCCCACGCGACGTCACGAAAATGAACTCGGTAATACCGGCTGCGCGCGCCTCATCGATGGCATATTGAACAAGAGGGCGATCGACCAGGGTCATAATCTCTTTTGGAACCGACTTTGTTGCGGGCAAAAACCGGGTACCCAGTCCCGCAACCGGGAAAATCGCCTTGGTGACCTTGCGTGCCATGTTACCTCTCAAGTTAATAAATTATTGCCCGAAAATCATAATGCTTTCGCGGCTTCCTCTTAGGCTGTGCGCCCAAAATGATCAACGTCATTCGGCGCGGTAAACTGTGTCAGGAGAAATCGTGCCACTGTGAGGAATGGGAGTCAAAACGATCTGCAGCACCATGCAGCAGTGGAGCCTTACTTTAGCGCAGGAATGGAAACAATAATATCAATTGATGGGAAATTGATCGCTAAAATGTAGGCAATGCGGTCAATTTTTAGGCATAGTGAGAAGGAAGCCCAAAGCCAAAAGGCTGGCTCTGGGCTGGGTTGACTAGGCTTTGGCCATGATTGCCTCAAGCGGGTCGTGTTCAGCTACGAAATGATCAGGCTTTACCTCATTCAATTGAGGCACGTAATCCGTCTGCCCGGCAGATAAACGACTGGGCAAAAACCGTAGGGCAGCCTTTGGATCCATCGGAGACGGAAGCTCGCCCGGCAATTTCAGCCTCTGCCGACTGCGCTCTACATCCGGGTCCGGGATCGGCACGGCCGAAATCAACGACTTTGTGTACGGATGAATGGGGTCCGAACAAATGGTTTCACCATCACCCAGTTCGACGATTCGGCCGAGATACAGAACCATGATCCGATTAGATACGGCGCGAACCACGGACAGATCGTGGCTGATGAAGATCATCGACAGGCCAAACTCCTGCTGCAGTTCCCGCAGCAATTCGACAATCTGGGCCTGAATCGAGACGTCCAGCGCGGATACCGCCTCATCGCAAATGATCAGTTTCGGCTTGTTGATCATCGCCCGCGCGATTCCAACCCGCTGGTTTTGCCCTCCGGAAAGCTCATGCGGGTAGCGGTTGATCATGTTGGCCTTCAGGCCAACCCTCTCCATCATCTCGGCAACCATCTTTTTACGCTCCCGCTCGGTAAGGTCGGGGCGGTAGGTTTTAAGTGGTTCAGCGATCGAAGCTGAAATTGTCATCCGGGGATCCAGACTGGCCAGCGGGTCTTGGAACACGATCTGCAAATCCTTGCGGTACTTGTTCAGCTCGGCCCGTTTCAGCCCAACGATGGGGTGACCCAGCCAGCTAACATTGCCGCCGCTGGGTTCGATCAGCTGCAGTACGGCCCGCGCCAATGTCGATTTGCCACAACCCGACTCACCCACGACACCCAGGGTCTCGCCCTTGCGGATGTCAAAAGTCACACCATCAACAGCTTTCAGAGGTACCTTGCGACCAAACAAGCCGCCAGAGACGTGGATCGGGAAATGCACTTTGACGTCATCGACCTCAAGCAGAGGTTCTTCGGTCTTGCCCAGAGCCTTGGGTGCGTCCCCGGCATCGATGCGCGGCATCGCTTCCAGCAGGGTGCGGGTGTATTCGTGCTGCGGAGCGCGAAAGATTTCACGCGTCTCGCCAGCTTCGACAAACTGCCCCAGACGCATCACCTGAATTCGATCGCACATGCGGGCGACAACGCCCATGTCATGCGTGATCAGGGCGATGGCCGTGCCTTCGTCCTTTTGCAGGCGGACCATCAGGTCCAGAATGTCTGCCTGAACCGTCACATCCAGCGCAGTTGTCGGTTCGTCCGCGATCAGCAGTTTGGGACTGCACAGCATCGACATTGCAATCATGACCCGCTGACGCATGCCGCCTGACAGTTCATGCGGGTATTGGTCCAGACGTCGTTTCGCCTCGGGGATGCGAACGCGATCCAGCCACTCGAGGCATCGGGCGCGGGCCGCATTTCCCTGCAACCCTTCGTGGACCTGCAGCACTTCGCGCATTTGCTGACCGATGCGCAAATGCGGGGTCAATGCTGTCAGCGGATCCTGAAAGATCATACCAACATCGTCGCCCCGAATCTGGTTCAGCTTGTTAACGGGCAGGTTCAGGATCTCTTTGCCGTTCAGCAAGGCCGACCCGGTGGCGCGCCCGGCCGGAGGCAGCAACCCCATCGCAGCCATAAATGTCTGGCTTTTACCGGATCCGCTTTCGCCAACGATGCCGAGGCACTCGCCTGGATTGATGTCAAAGCTGATGCCCTTGACGGCTTCGACAACACCATCCGGTGTATCGAATTGCACACTCAGGTCCTTTACAGAAAACAGACTCATATCAGCGATCCTTCGGGTCCAGAGCGTCACGCAGGCCATCCCCGATGAAGAACATCGTGATGATGATGGCGACGTAGAATGTCAGGGGGAATATCAATTGCCAGAGGGTTCCGTAGCCCATAGTACCAGCACCCTCGGCGATCAGACGGCCAAGTGAGGTATAGGGTTCCGAAATTCCCAATCCAAGGAATGAGATGAAACTTTCGGTCAGGATCATCTCGGGCACCAGCAACGAGGCATAGACGATCACAACACCCAGCAGGTTCGGCAGGATGTGGCGATACATGATGGTGAACTCACTGACGCCAGCGGCGCGGGCGGCCTCGATGAATTCACGGTTCTTCAGGGTTAGTGTCTGCCCGCGAACGATCCGCGCCATGGTCAGCCACCCCACCGCGCCAAGAGCGATGAACAGCATGAAGAACGACCGGCCTGCCACGACCAGAAGCAGGATGATGACCAGCGTGGCCGGAATCGCCAGCAAGATGTCAACGAAACGCATCATGATGCCGTCGGTACGGCCACCGATATATCCAGCCGCAATCCCATAGCAGGTTCCCACGATCAGCGCGGTTGCGGCCCCGATCAGCCCCACCAAAAGCGACGTGGTGGTCGCCTGAATGACTCGGCTATAGAGGTCGCGCCCCAGATCATCGACGCCAAAGAAATGCCCGGTCTCGACCGAGGGCATCCCCATGCCCCGGACGTCACCCATGACGTTCCAGTCGATTTCTTCGTTGTTCCAGACGGCAAAATAAGGCCCGATAAGGGTGAACAGTACGATCAGACCCAGAATGAACAGACTGGCCATTGCAGCCTTGTTTCGGACAAATCGCATACGCGCGTCCTGCCAGAGCGAGCGGCCCTGAATAACCGTGTAGTCGGTGATATCCTCGGCCAGATGCGCGGCTTTTTGTGATTTTCCAAGCATAGCCGGCCCCTCAGTAACGAATTTTCGGATCGAACCAGGCGTAGGCCAGGTCGGTCAGCAGGTTTACCAGCACGGTCAGGACGCCATAAAGGATAGTGACGCCCAATAGCACGGCATAGTCTCGCGAAAGGGCGGACCCCACATAGGCTTGGCCCAACCCACCGGTTGAGAAGTAGATGTCGACGAAGACCGAACCGGTCAGAACGTAGACAAAAACCGGCCCAAGATAGGATACGACCGGCAGAAGTGTAGGTTTCAGCGCGTGCCGCCAAATGACGGTCCTTGTCGGTAAGCCCTTGGCACGTGCGGTGCGGATGAAGTTCGAGTTCAGAACTTCCAGCATCGAGGACCGGGTGATCCGTGCGATCGACCCCATGTAAGAGGTCGCCAATGCGATCACCGGCATGATCAGGTACTGCCATTGCCCGCCATTCCAGCCGCCCCCGGGCAACCAGCCCAGCCAAAGGGTGAAGGTCAGGATCAGGATCGGCCCCATGATGAAGTTCGGCAGCGCTTGTGCCGCGATCCCCAGACCAACTGCGAAATAGTCGATCCAGCTGTTGTGCTTGATCGCGGCGGCGATTCCAAGACTGACACCCACGGCAGTGGCGACAAGGAAGGACAGCGAGCCATAGGTCAGCGAGATCGGAAAGCCCTGCGCGATGATGTCATTCACGTCGCGGTCCTTGAACTTGAAGGACGGGCCGAAATCGAAATGCACGACGATGTTGTACAGATAGTCCCAAAGCTGTTTCCACAGCGGTTGGTCCAGCCCGTAGCGCGCCTCGATATTGGCCAGAACCGCCGGCGGCAGGGGCCGCTCTGACGTGAATGGCCCGCCGGGTGCGAAGTGCATCAAAAAGAAACTTGCAACGATCAGCAAAAGGATCGTTGGGACGGCGATCAGTAACCGCCGGACGATATAGGCAAGCATTTCATGCCCCCAAATATTGGCTTTGCCCCAAAGAAGTCTCCGGGGCAAAGCGTGATCAACAGATGATTACTCAGCGATTTTGTAGAGGTTCTTGGAATACCAGTTCTGCTCTACGTTATTGACCGGCCAGTTCCCGACATCGCTGTCCATCATGTAGACGCCAGCATAGTGATAGATCGGGATTACAGGGGTCTCTTGTGCGATGATCCGCTCGACCTCGGTGTACAGAGGTGCTGCGTCATCGGCGGTTTTGGCTGAAGCCAGAAGTTCATCAACCTTGGCGTTGTTGTATTTGCCGTCGTTGTAGCCGGAATCCGACTGCAGCAAATCCAGGAAGGTTGAGGCTTCGTTATAGTCGCCACACCAAGCGCCACGGGCCAGATCGAAGTTCTGGTTGCCGCGCTCCTCCAGGAAGATCTTCCATTCCATGTTGGCAAGTTCGGCGTTTACACCCAGTTTCTGCTTCCACATCTGGCTGAGCGCCACAGCGACTTTCTTATGAGCTTCCGAGGTGTTGTAGACCATCTCAAAGCTCAGCGGATTGTCAGGACCGTAACCTGCGGCAGCCAGCAGTTCCTTGGCCAGCTCGTCGCGTTCCTGCTGAGACATCGAGGCCATTTCAACTTCGGGAACCGTAAACCCGGCGGTTGCCTCAGGCGCAAAGGTGTAAGCCTGAGGCTGGCCACCTGCCATGATGTTTTCAGTGATGATCTTGCGATCTACGGCCAGCGACAGCGCTTGGCGGACATTCGGGTCCTTGAACGCTTCGGGGCCACCGTCGGACAGGTTGAACGTGTAGTAATAGTTGCACAGACGCGGGAAGCTGATGGCTTCGTCGGGGTGCTCTTTCTGAAGGCGTGGGAACTGACCTGCGGGAACCTCGGTGCGGTCCAGCTCACCGGCCAGATAACGGGTCAGGGCGACGTTTTCGTCGTTGATCACCAATGCGACAACCTTGTCGACGATGGTGTTGTCATTGTCCCAGTACATCTCGTTGCGCTCACGAACCGAGCGTTCCTGCGGCAGGTGTTCGGTCAGAACATATGCCCCGTTCGAGACGATGTTTTCAGGCTTGGTCCACGCGTCGCCGAATTCTTCGATGACTTTCTGCGGGGCGGGGAAAGTCGTGGAATGCGTGGTCATCTGCGCGAAATAGGGCAGAGGGGCGCTCAGCTTGACTTCAAGCGTGTGGTCGTCGATCGCTGTGACGCCCAGCTCATCCACTGGCTTGTCGCCTGCAATGATTTCGGCCGCGTTTTCAATCGACATCAGTTCCATGAACCATGCGTAAGGCGAGGACAGGGCCGGATCGACAGCGCGCTTCCAGGCAAAGACAAAGTCACCAGCGGTTACCGGGTCGCCGTTGGACCACTTGGCGTCATCGCGCAGGGTAAATGTGTAGACGTCTTTGGTATCGTTGGTGGTGAATTCGGTGGCTACGCCGGGAACCAGATTGCCGTCTTCGTCCTGATTCATCAGACCTTCAAACAGGTCGCGCACAATCTCGGCGCCCGATACGTCCTCGACGACCTGCGGATCGACCGAGCTGTGTTCGTCCAGAATACGATAGGTGAATGTCTGGTCATCCGCCAATGCTTCGCCGGTTTCAGGATGAGTGCCGGCGGCGAATGCCGCGCCGGTGATCATGGTCGAGGTCAGCAGCCCCGCCAGCGTTGTCCGAATGTGCTTGTTCATGTTTTTCTCCCATTTTTTGGCGGAAATTCGCGCGCGTTCGATCACGATCGCGGCGGGCCACCTTGTTTGCCCGACGTTGAAAGGGTTCTGAGCGGGTTCAAGTTCTGCTTCGTCAGATCGCAAGGAACACCGCGCGGCAGTCTTTCGGTTTTCAGTCGGGAACGCAGTTGCGAAAGTCGCCTTTCACTGACGCTGACGTTGGCATTATTTAAAAAAAGGTTAAAGCCTCTGCCTGCAAATTAGGCAGTTGTATGCGAATTGTGAAGAAAACCGGGGATTGCTGGAAATATTATGATGAAACTTGGCGGCTTCCAGACACATTTGTGAAAGGCTTCGATAAGGGATCGGTCGGTTACGCAAGGTAAGACTTTTTGGCGAGGGTGGCTCAAGCGCGAATCGCTAGGGTACCAATGCTGATTTCATGCTCTTGTCCGGGAAACATGTTGGCGATTGGCCCGTCGCCTGCTGCCAGCGTCCGATTGACCGCCGCGTCTTGAAGCCCGGTAAGCCATCCGCGCCGCCAACGTCATGGCCTTGCTGTTCCAGGGCGATTTGCATCGCTGCGATATCAGACCTGTAAAGATTTCCGACTTTGCCCCAACGCCCCTGGAAATCTCCGACACCGTATTGAATTCGATCACCGACATGTCCGACAAAAAGGGCGTAAAGATCGCTCTTGTTGTATTCTTTCAGCACATAGAAATTTTCGGTCACCAGAAATGCGGGACCATTTCGACCGGCAGGCATCATTAGGAAGCCTTGACCCGAAAGTTCATGCTTGGGAAAGGGTCTGCCAGAAACCCGCGAAATACCCATCTTGGCCCAGTCCTTGATTGGGCGCCCCTGATCCGGCCCTTCAAGGGCGCAAGATACCGAGCTGGGGACAGTGACCTCAAACCCCCAGTCGCGATCTGCGATCCAGCCATGTTGGTCAAGGTAGTTGGCTATGGACGCGATCGTGTCCTCGGGCGAAGCCCAGATGTCGGCGCGCCCGTCACCGTTTCCGTCCTTGGCATAGGTTAGAAAATTCGATGGCATGAACTGCGGCTGACCCAGCGCACCGGCCCAGCTGCTTTTCATCACCCCCGGAGGAGCATGTCCGGCTTCGGCAATCTGCAAGGCAGAGATCAGCTCGCTGGTGAAATAATCTGCTCGGGTGCTCATGAACCCTTTGGTCCCAAGAACTCGAAAAACATTGTGGCGGATTGGAACCTGACCGTAACCGCTCTCACGGCCCCAGATGGCCAGAACGATGCGTGACGGAACACCGGTTTTTGCCTCTACCCGAGAAAGCGTCGTTGCATGGCGTTGCGCCATCTGGCGCCCTATGGACGTGGCCCCTTGTACGGTGCCTGCCTTGAAGTATCGACCAGGTGACCCAAACTCTGCCTGTTTTTGCTGTTTGGGTATTTGGGCTGACCCTCCCGGAGGCACGAGATCGGGCAATTTCCAGTTAAGGGTCACTCCATCGAAAGCACGGTTCATCGTCTGCTTGGAGACACCCTTGGCTTTGGCCTGTGGCCATATGGTTTTAGTCAACCAATCCTGAAACTGCTGTTCGACCGCCCCGCGATCCAGGGCAGCCGCGTTCGTGGAAAGAAACAACAGGCCAAGGGTGAAAAGAAGCCAACGCATCGGAAAAAGGTCTCGCGCCCAAAAGAGTAAGTCAACAGTGCCGTTTTCCACGATTTGATTGTGCGTATTTCCGCGGTTGATCACACAAAGTGGCGAACAATTTCCGGTTTCGCAAAAAACCTTGAGAAAACTTGGAACTCTGCCGATAGTTGGCTGCAAATGGAGGCAGGAGAGGATCGTAAGGAGTGGCCAGTTACAGGTTTTCATTTGCCTTGCAGCCTATCCTGATCGCCATCGTGCTGATTTCAGCCTGCGCGCAAGCATCTTGGGCCAGTGACAGTTTTCTGGACCCTGTTGGCCCAATTGCGGAAGTTCAGAGGCTTCATCTGCTACGCGCAACGGTTTTGATTTTGATTGCTGTCGTTCCAGTCTTGGTTTTTGTGCCAGTGATTGTTTGGCGCTATAGACGGCGCACTACCGCTAGCTCAACCTATCGACCCAAGTGGGATTTTTCGGCCCGTCTGGAATTCGTCATGTGGGGCGTTCCGGTTCTCATCGTTGCGATCCTGTCATTTTACCTATGGAAAGCAACGCATCGTTTAGATCCTTATTCTGCGGAATTCGGTGAAACGCCTGCCTTGAACGTGCAGGTCGTAGGATTGGATTGGAAGTGGTTGTTCATCTATCCGGACCTTGGGATCGCCAGCGTCGGAGAAATGGCAGTACCTGTCAAACAACAGGTTGCGCTGACACTGACAACGGACACAGTGATGCAGTCCTTCATGATCCCCGCTCTGGCCGGTCAAATCTACGCTATGCCGGGAATGACAACCAAGCTGCACATCGTGGCGGATACCCCGGCGACCATGCAGGGCGAAAACACGCAGTATAATGGCCGCGGGTTCACCAAGCAGAAGTTTCAGACTCTTGCCATGTCGCCACAGGATTTCGATCACTGGGTTGAAACCGTGCGCACCAGCGGTATTCCCTTGGCCGCGGACACCTACAGGGTACTGGCCATGCGTTCTGACCGGGATGAAGTTCAGGCCGCGCTTGGCACGCCGGAAATGCCTGACAAAGCGCTGTATTTCACCCTTGAGGAAAGCGATCTATTCGCATCCATCCTGCATCGGTATCACCAAGGTGCACCTTTGACCGCCGATCAGCAGCCCGGAACCGCACAATTCGGGCAGGAGGCACAGCAATGAGCTTTGCGGACAGTGGTTTCTTTGGCCGACTAAGCTGGGAGTCGTTCCCTCTGGCGGGCCTTATACAAACTCCGAACGCGAATGAGATCGTCGCCAATGCCGCTGCGGGCGTTGTGATTATCGGTATTCTGGTCGTTGTCGGCGCCCTGACATGGTTCCGCCTTTGGGGACTGCTTTGGCGCGATTGGCTGACAAGTGCAGACCACAAGAAAATCGGCATCATGTACATTGTCTTCGCAATTGTGATGCTGGCGCGCGGTGTTCTTGAAGGTGTTGTCATGCGCGCGCAACAAGCAGCGGGTCCGGGGGACGGATTTCTGGAAGCGGACCACTTTGCCGAATTGTTCAGTACGCATGGCACTATCATGATCTTTTTCGTGGCCGTGCCATTTGTCTTCGGATTGGCGAATTTTCTGGTTCCCTTGATGATTGGCGCGCGCGACGTCGCTTTTCCCGTGATGAACCAGATCAGTCTTGGCCTGACGGTCTCGGCCGGGATGATGCTGATGGTTTCTTTGCTTGTAGGCGAATTCTCGACCGGGGGCTGGACGGCTTACCCGCCCTATACGGGGGCCGCTTTCAATCCGGGCGTTGGGCCGGACTACTGGATATGGGCAATCGTTGTTTCCGGTATCGGTACGACGCTGACCGGGATCAATTTCGCGGTCACGATCTATAAGTTGCGTGCACCGGGCATGAAATTCATGCGTTTGCCGATGTACTGCTGGACGATTATCTGCAGCTCTATCCTGATCGTGTTTGCGATGCCACCGCTGGGTGTCGCGGCGCTGATGCTGGCCGCCGACCGGTATCTGGATTTCCACTTCTTCACCAATGACCTTGGCGGCAACATGATGAACTATGCCAATCTGTTCTGGCTGTTTGGGCACCCCGAGGTCTATTTGCTGGTCCTGCCCGCATACGGGATTTATTCCGAGGTGTTCGCAACGTTCTCGGCCAAGCGGCTTTATGGCTACAACTCGCTGGTCATTGCGACGATGTCCATTGCCGTGCTGTCGTTCACCGTCTGGCTGCACCACTTCTTTACAATGGGTCAAAGCGCGCTGATCAATGCGGTCTTTGGCATTGCGACCATGCTGATCGCCATCCCCACCGGGGTAAAAGTGTATGATTGGATGGCGACCCTGTTCCGTGGGCGTATTCGGTTCTCAGTGCCGATGCTCTATGGTTTGGCGTTTCTGATGCTCTTTGTCATCGGGGGTCTTTCGGGGGTGATCCTTGCGAACCCAACCGTGGATTATCAGGTTCACAACACGCTGTTTCTGGTTGCCCATTTCCACAACGTCCTGCTGCCCGGGGTCCTGTTTGGCCTACTGGCAGGGTATAATTACTGGTTCCCCAAAGCCTTCGGGTTCCGCCTGAACGAATCCTGGGGCCGCATCACGGTTGTCCTGTGGACGGTCGGTTTCATGCTGACGTTCCTACCCCTCTACTTTGTCGGCCTGATGGGGATGCCACGTCGGTCTTTCAGTTGGGAAGACCCGAGTTTTCATCCCTATATGATCGTGGCCGTTTTGGGGTCGGTGGTCATCTTGTGTGCCCTGCTTGCGGTGGTGGTGCAATTGTGGGTCAGCATTCGAGACCGTGAGAAAACCCGCGTGCCTGTTGGCGACCCGTGGGATGCGCGTACGCTGGAATGGTCCATCCCAGCACCGCCACCGCCGTATAACTTTGCCATTATTCCGCATGTCACCGACCGCGATGACTTTGCCGCCGCAAAGGAAAGGGGCGAGGCTTATCCAGCACCCGAAGCCTATGAGGACATCAGCCTGCCGCGCAATACGCGGATTGGTTTCACGCTCTGCGTCCTCAGCGGTGTCTGGATGTTTGCCTTGGTGTGGTGGATCTGGTGGTTGGCAGCGCTGGTCACCATTCTGATGCTGTTGTCCTTCGTTGCGTGGACTTTCAAAACGGATATCGAAGAGGTTATTCCGGCAGCTCAGGTGCAAAGGGAACATGAGGCCTGGCTGGATCTTGTCCACGCCTCTGCTCCGATCAATCGGGACTTTGAATTCTCTTCGGATAACCGGGGGCGCGCGGGTCCGGACTTGGAGGTCGCCACATGAAGCGCGCTCCAACACACAGTTATCCCGGCCTGAACCTTGGTCGGCGGCATCCGGGCGCTGACAAAGCCAGCGAAGTCGTCACGTTTGGCTTCTGGGTCTTTCTGATGAGCGATCTGGTCTATTTCGGGCTGATGTTCGCCATATACATCACAATGATCGACGCACAGGCGGGCGGGCCGGGACCGCACGAACTTTTTGACCTCAAAAGCATCTTTGCACAGACCCTGATCCTGTTGACCAGCAGCCTGACGGTCGGGCTGGCAATGCTGGCATTGAAATACAACCTGCCGCGTTCGCGCATCGTTTTGTGGTTTTGCGTGACCTTGGTTCTGGGACTCAGCTTTCTGGTGTTGGAAATCCGGGACTTTATCGCGATGGCGGACAAAGGCGGTATCCCACAACGCAGTGGGTTTTTGTCCGCGTTTTACGGTCTTGTTCCGCTGCATGGTTTGCACGTTGCTGCCGGGTGTCTGTGGCTGATCGTGTTGGGTGTCCAACTGCGACTGATGGGGCTGACGGATTTGCTGATGTCGCGCGTGGTCCGGCTGGCGCTGTTCTGGCATTTCCTCGACCTGATCTGGATCGGGATAATTACGATCGTTTATTTCGGAGGTCTGACCTATGGATAGACGCAGCGAAATGCACAGGCGAGAGAGGCGGCGCTATGTGATTGGCTACGGCGGTTCACTGTTCCTGACCATAGCCGTCTTCACCGTCGCTTATGTCTTCGGGATCGAGACAAAGGGCGTCTACCTGACAATCGGCTTACTGGGGTTGGCGCAGCTTGTCCTTCAACTGGTCTATTTCCTTCATATCGACCGTCGACGCAGCAGTCGCGAAGACTTGGACTTGGTGCTGTTTTCTACATTGGTCCTGCTGATCATTATCGTCGGAACCGTATGGATCATGGGCAACCTTGCGGTCCGCATGCATACCTATCCAATGTGATCAAAACGCGATTGAGCAAGGAGATCGACCCATGAAGTCCCTCAAAACTGTCGCTGCCGTGACAATGTTGATCGCTATCGCTGTTGGCCTGCTTCTGTTTTGGCGGCATGAAGAAAGGTATCCGTCAACCAAGGACGCCTATGTGGGGGCAAATATCATCAATGTGGCCGCGCAGGTGACTGGCCAGGTGGATGATGTCTCGGTGTTAGAAAACCAGGCAGTCAAAGCCGGCGATCTGCTGTTTACGATTGATGAGACTCAGTTCCGGGCGGCCGTGGACCAGTCCAGGGCAAACCTGGACAGTGCCGTACAGCAGGCTGAATCCTACGCCACTCAGATCGCTGCGGCCGAAGCGTCGGTTGCATCCGCGCAATCCGTTTTCGATACATCCCAAAAAAGCCTCGAACGAGCCAAGGCGCTTTTCTCGACCGGTGATCTGGCCCAGGCGTCGTTGGATCAGGCGACCTCGGATTTTGCGCAGGCTTCGGCTGGGCTTACCACCAGTCAATCCAGCCTTTTGGCTTTGCAAAGCGGATTGCAGGCCAAGCAGGATGATGTTCTGTCGGCGCGCGCGCAGTTGGAAATCGATCAGGCCAATCTTGCTTGGACCAAAGTGTTTGCAACTGCTGACGGATGGATTGCGAACCTGACATTGCGCCCCGGTTCCGCCGTATCAGCGAACGCGCCCCAGTTTTCGATTGTCGAGTCTTCCGATTGGTGGGTGGACGCGAATTTCAAGGAAACATCGCTGCCCCGTATTCGACCCGGTCAGCCGGTGAAAGTGCAGATCGACATGTTGCCTGGGGTGACGCTGAGCGGGAAAGTGCAATCCATTGGCCGCGGATCGGGGGATACGTTTTCCTTGCTGCCGTCCGAGAATGCCAGCGGTAATTGGGTCAAGGTCACCCGCCGGTTTCCCGTGCGGGTGTCTCTTGACCCGACGGATGCTCCGCTGCGGGCAGGCGGCAGCAGCAAAGTCACGGTGGATACGACTTCGGAACGGGCAGGAGAATGAGCCTTTCGGCTACAGGCCATGTCAATCCGGTGATTGTCATTGCCGTGGTGCTGAGTGCCATTCTCGAAGTTTTGGATAGCACGATCGTCAATGTCGCGCTGCCTCATATTCAAGCGGCCTTCGGAGCTACAACCGATCAGGCGACGTGGATATTAACAAGCTACATCGTCTCGGCCGTCGTAGTTATGCCCCTGACCGGATTTGTCGCCCGCAGGGTAGGGCGACGCCGGTTGATCCTGACGGCCGTGACTGGTTTTGCGACAATGTCGGTCATGTGCGGATTGTCCTGGAGCCTTGAGACGATCGTGGCCTTTCGACTTGCACAGGGCATGTTCGGAGCCTTTCTTATTCCATTATCACAATCCATTCTTTTTGATGCTTTCCCGCGCGAGAAACGAGGTCAGGCGATGGCAGTTTTCGGCCTCGGGGTGGTTGTTGCACCGGTTCTGGGTCCGACAATTGGCGCGATATTGACCGAGTATTTCTCGTGGCGGATGGTGTTTTTCGTGAACCTTCCGGTGGCGGCGATGGCGCTGCTGTTGCTGGCCGGAGAGTTGCCTGACGACAAAACCGAAGATGTTCGCATCGACTGGAAGGGCTTGGCATTGCTGGCAGTGGGAATCGGGTGCCTGCAATTCATTCTGGATCAGGGCGAAACCAAGGACTGGTTGTCATCGCGCGTCATTCAGGTTGCCCTAATCGCTTCGGTGCTTGGCGCTGTTGGTTTCGTCGTTCACGCCCTGTCCTCAAAGACACCGGTCGTTGATCTTCGCCTTTTTGCCGACCGGAATTTTGCCCTGTGCAATCTGGTCATTGCTGGGTTTGCCATTTCGCTGTTCGGTGGAATTGCCATACTGCCGACCTTTGTTCAAAGTCTGTTGGACTATCCGGTCATCGAATCTGGCCATCTGTTCATTCCCCGAGGGATTGCGGCCGGCGCATCAATGGTTCTTACAGGCGCAGTTTTGTCTACACGGTTTGATCCTCGTGTTCTGGCCGGGCTGGGGATGCTTTTGACGGCTGTCGGTAATTTCATGCTTGGTGCACTCAATCTGGATGCCGGGTTCTGGCAGTTGGCCTGGCCTGGTGCCGTAAGCGGCTTGGGCATGGGTCTTGTCTTCGTTCCCATGTCCATCCTTGCGTTTGAAAGCATTTCTCAAGCGCGTCAGGACGAAGCCTCTGGTCTGTTCAATGTTACGCGGCAGCTTGGATCATCCATCGGAATTTCTCTGGTCGGGACGTGGGTTGTTCGTGGGTTACAGACCAATACAGCGGTGTTGAGCCAGAATGTGACGCCATACAACACCGCCGCTCAAAATTATCTGCAACCGCTGGGCCTGACACCGGACAGCGCCGAAGGTGCGGCAATTCTGGGTCAGGAGATCAACCGTCAGGCCGAGCTGATTTCTTACCTGACCGTATTTAATAATCTGGGCTTGCTGGCTTTGGCCTCAATACCGCTTCTGCTGTTCTGTAAGGCGCCTAAGCCGGGAACTCAGGCTACGGTTCACGCTCATTAGCGGGTGAGGAAAAGCCCTAGCCAAAGTGCGGACCAACACAAAAATATGCTTATAAGAATGTTGCCGGCGGCCAACGCGATCGTGCGCTCTCGTCTTAGTTCCAGCGATTGATAGGCGAAACTGGAAAACGTTGTGAAGCCACCGCAGAAACCGAAAACCAAGCGCCGTTCCTGCTCGCCCATATCCGCTGGTCCACCCAGATAGCCAACCCACAAGCCCAACAGCAGGCTGCCCAGCACGTTCACGATTAGCGTCGACAAGGGAAGGTCGTGCCTGATTGTCAACGCGATCGCATGACGTAGAACCGCGCCCAATCCGCCGCCCAAACCAAACATCGCGTGAAGGTAGAGATCATTCAACCGCCCGCCCTCCGACCAAGGCCGCGTCTTCCGATCGCTTCGCCGAGGATGGCCGCCGCGAGACCGATTGCGATCTCGAGACCGGCCGCTGTTGCGGCGGTCAGAAAGTTCGCCTCGGCGAGGCGTTCAAGTTCGGCGACAAATGACGAAAAAGTGGACAATCCCCCGCAGAACCCAACAGCACCCAGGTGCAGGACATGGGCGTGCACGCAGTGGCGGATGGAGAACAGCCAACCCAGAACAAAGCACGCCACAATGTTGATCCCGAACGTTGCAGTCAAAACCGGAATTCCAGGGATCGTGACGGATAGACTTTCGCGCAGAAGCGAACCCGCGGCCCCACCTACAAAAACGGCCAAGAACATAAGGGCCGTGGATCGAACCGCCGGTCGCGTTATTTTCAAAGCCAATGATCCTGCCCAAGTTCACCTGTCTTTCCAGATACAGGCGGCAACCATTCGGATCAACAGAAGACCCAGCTTCGCGATTAAGCCCTTTTTGGTGTAGAACGGCGTAAACTCTTGCAACTAAACGTCGTTTTGCCCAACGATTGGTTAAGCCTATCTCGGTATCGGAGATCACGATGATTGTACGCAGACTCTATTACTTCCTCAGCTATGTGTGCCTGCCGTTAACTCTGCTTTGGGGTTATTTCTGGCCGCCGGCCTATTGGCTGCTTGTGATACTCGTGCCCTACGCCGTGGTTGGCCTCTACGATATTCTGACGACCAAGCATAACGTGCTGAACAATTACCCTGTTCTAGGCCATTTCCGCTATATGCTGGAATTTGTGAGCCCCGAAATCCGCCAGTACTTTGTTGAAACAAACGAAAGCGGGCGCCCCTTCAACCGAATTATCCGGGGTCTGGTGTATGCGCGCGCCAAGGGACAAGTCGATACTCAGGCATTTGGCACCCAATACGACATTTTGTCCGTAGGCTATCACCGGGCAAACCATTCTCTTGCACCCAAGGACGTGCCGGAAAGCGAAGGGCGGATTGTGTTGGGCGGCCCGCAATGCAAGCAACCTTACAGCGCGTCCCGCCTGAACGTTTCGGCGATGAGTTTCGGGGCGCTTAGCGCCAATGCAATCCGGGCTTTGAATGGCGGCGCAAAGGACGGAGGCTTTGCGCACAACACCGGTGAAGGTGGCCTGTCGCCGCATCACTTGGCCGAAGGTGGCGACATCATCTGGCAGATCGGGACAGGTTATTTTGGGTGTCGCACCGACGATGGTGGATTCGACAGGGTTCAATTCGCTGAAAAGGCAGGAAATCCAGTTGTAAAAGCGATTGAGATAAAACTGTCTCAAGGGGCAAAGCCCTCGCATGGCGGCGTTTTGCCAGCGGCCAAGGTTGATCAGGAGATCGCTGATATTCGCGGTGTTCCGTTGCATCAGGACGTTATTTCCCCGCCCGTCCATTCCGCGTTTGACGGACCGAAAGGTCTGCTGGAGTTTGTACAGCATTTGCGCGAACTGTCGGACGGCAAGCCTATCGGGTTCAAGCTGTGTATTGGTCGCCCCTCGGAATTCATGGCGATCTGCAAGGCGATGCTGGAAACAGGTATCTTGCCCGATTTTATCACCGTTGATGGCTCGGAAGGGGGAACCGGCGCAGCCCCGGTCGAGTTTACGAACCGTCTGGGCATGCCACTGAACGAAGCGCTGATCTTTGTGAACAACTGTCTGCGCGGCGCCGGTTTGCGTGACGAGATACGTATCATTTGCTCGGGCAAGGTGGCGACTGGTTATGACATGGTCGAGAAATGCGCGCTTGGGGCCGATATGTGCAACGCAGCGCGTGCAATGATGTTCGCTGTCGGGTGCATCCAGGCGTTGCACTGCAATA
Organism: Ruegeria sp. BB6; assembly: GCF_056539385.1. Lineage (NCBI taxonomy): Bacteria > Pseudomonadati > Pseudomonadota > Alphaproteobacteria > Rhodobacterales > Roseobacteraceae > Ruegeria > Ruegeria sp. BB6. The sequence continues at coordinate 135,160 of NZ_JBQFUW010000004.1, read as the reverse complement.
CCAACCGCTGTCCATCAGGTGTCGCAACGCAAGACCCGGTGCGGGGGCGCGCCGTGAACGTTCAGCAAAAGCGCCAAAGGGTGCATCGCTATCACGACTCTACGCTTGAAAGTTTCCGTGAACTGCTTGGGGCTATGGGAAAAAGCCGCGTGTCCCAGTTGCAACCGTCAGATATTCACCGCCGGACCGCTGATGAACGTGAACGGTCCTACGGAGAACTGTATACGTTTCTGGATCAAGGCGTGCTGCTGACCGATGCTATCCCGGATGAATACAAGCTGGACTGGAATATGGCTTCGGCTGATCGGTTCTAATTTTTTTTCTGTTTTGGCCAAGGATTGACCTTCCTGATCCGTCTTACCAATCGTGATGCGTATGAAAACATCGGATGAGGACTTGGCAATGGCTGCTGCCAATGGCGACGCTGAGGCGTTTGCCACCCTTTTGGCGCGGCACTACGACAGGATATTCCGATTGGCGTTTCGGCTGTCCGGGCGTGCGGATCTCGCTGAAGATTTGACGCAGGATATCTGCTTGGCGTTGCCTGGGAAAATAACCGGATTCCGTGCACAGGCGCAGTTCACAACATGGTTATACCGTGTCGTTGTAAACGCAGCGGAGGACACGCGCCGCCGCCGTGCCAGTCACACCCGTGCGGCCGCCAGTTGGGGCGATGTCGAGAAAATGCGCCGCGCCGAGGCTGCAGAGACGGCCGAGGCAGTGGACTGGTTGGTGCGGGCGATGCGCTCTTTGCCCTGCGAGTTGCAGGACACGTTGGCGCTGACGTTGGAAGACGAAATGACACATGCCCAAGCTGCTGAGGTGCTGGGTGTTTCAGAAGGCACCGTGTCCTGGCGAATGTCGGAAATCCGAAAGCGCCTGCGCGTCATGCGGCAGGAGGAGCTGGCCCAATGACAGATGAACTTGAAAAGCTGAAGGCCACAATAAGTGCGGCCACCCCGGCACCGGATGCGGGACGGCGCGCTGCAAACCTGGCTCATGCGCAAAAAAGTTTCCTTGATGCCCAAGGAAATGCGACCGAGGCACGTCCCACTGTCGAGCGAGGCCATTTGGCCCGTCTGATAGAAGGAGCGAAGCCCATGTTAAATGCCCTGACCCATCGCGGCGTACTGACCGCAACTACGGCCGTTGCAGCCGTTGCCCTGATCGTGATCCTCCCGCAAACGCGGGACTACGTTATCCAACCGACAAGCTGGGTTGAAAGCCGTTTTTCCTCGCCAAGCACAGGGTTGGATCAGGAAGAAGCCGCCACGCTCCTTTCGCAAGAGCAGTTTGCCGATGAGGGGGCGACCTCGGCCGTTCAGAGAAAGCGGCAGGAAAGAGCGTTGGTTCCGGCGGATCAGCCGTCTGCCATCGTTACTGGCGGCGCGTTGATGGAGGCACCGGTGATCGCCGCTACGCCGTCAGAACGATCGCTGGTCGTGCAGCCGGATCAGGACACAGAAGCATTTTCAAACGCAGATACCAATCCGCTAAAGGTCACTTCGGAAGACCCTGTTTCGACGTTTTCGATCGACGTGGATACAGCCTCTTATTCGATCGCGCGTTCATCGCTTTTAAGTGGACATTTGCCGCCGCGGGACGCCATTCGGGTCGAGGAGATGGTGAATTATTTCCCCTATGCGTACCCTGCCCCGGAAGGAGCCGCACCGTTTCGACCTACCATTGCTGTAAGCCCGACACCTTGGAACAATGACACGCAGCTTGTTCATATCGGTATTCAAGGTGCCATACCCGAAATTGCCGATCGGCCGCCGCTGAATCTGGTCTTTCTGATTGATACGTCTGGGTCGATGCAGGATGCGAACAAGTTGCCCTTGCTCAAACAGTCGTTCCGCCTGCTGCTGTCCGAGTTGCGACCCGAAGATCAGGTTTCGATCGTCACCTATGCCGGTAGTGCGGGGCAGGTACTTGAGCCAACGACAGTTGCGGAAAAGTCCAAGATCATGTCCGCGCTGGACAGGCTTGAGGCCGGAGGGTCAACTGCGGGACAGGCAGGATTGCAGCAAGCGTATCAAGTTGCTGAAGCTATGGCCGCGGAAGGAGAAGTAACGCGGGTTGTTCTCGCCACGGACGGCGACTTTAACGTCGGCCTATCCGACCCCGAGGCTTTGACGGATTTCATCGCAGACAAGCGAGATAGCGGCACTTTCCTGAGTGTTTTGGGTTTTGGTCGTGGCAACCTGGACGACGCAACGATGCAGGCGCTGGCGCAGAACGGCAACGGTCAGGCGGCCTATATCGACACGCTGAGCGAGGCGCGCAAAGTTCTGGTCGATCAACTGACGGGTGTTTTGTTTCCGATTGCCAACGACGTCAAAATCCAGGTCGAGTTCAATCCGGCGCAAATCGCCGAGTACCGGTTGATTGGTTACGAGACACGGGCGTTGCGTCGCGAAGACTTCTCGAATGACAGGGTGGACGCTGGCGATATTGGCGCTGGCCACAACGTAACAGCCATATACGAAGTGACTCCGGTCGGATCGGATGCCGTCAGGAATGGTCCGCTGCGCTATGCCGAACAGGTTGAGACCGCAGGGTCAGATGAAATCGGGTATTTTAAATTGCGTTACAAATCACCAGGGACCGCCCAAAGTGAGTTGATCGAGCAACCCATCGTTTTCCGGCAAGGCGAAGTCACGGATGACGTACGCTTTTCATACGCAATAGCCGGTTTCGGGCAGTTGATGCGAGACGACACGTTTTTGGGAGATTGGACCTATGAGGATGCTATAAACTTGGCCAGTTCCGCGCGGGGTAAAGACCCGTTTGGCTATAGGGCCGAGGCGATTACCCTGATGCGCCTTGCGCAAACACTGGCTCAATAAGCTGGACGGTGCTGATCCGGGTTATAGGGTCAAAACGAACTTGGATTGTTAGCGGCGTGGGTGTGGATTTTGCGAATGCTCCATTCAACCGCGTCGCGCATCGTTCTCCCAAGCGCGGTGTCGAACGCAGTGACCAGATCCGCAGTCTGGTCACTTGCTGAGACTACGTTTTCCTGAAAGGAACTCGACGCAATAATCTTATCCTCAAACTCGTCGATAATCTTGATGTTCATGCGAACTTCAACTCGAATGTTTGACGAATTGTCCGCTTCGCTAACGACGATTCCCTGAAATTCGCGCAGATCGGGAACGATCACATAGTCTGCCCTCAAGCCGACAGTCGATCTGCCGACAGCAGCAACTTTCCCGCTATTCTCGAAACTTTCAACCAACAGAGTTTGAACGATCAGCGGCGCGCGATCCACCCACCGCGCGCGGGCCAGATATTGCACTTGCAAGGGGGTGGGCTGCACTGCGATCTGATCCGTGTTGACCGCAGCCGTTGCCGTCGGTTCTTCCACGACGATCTGTCGTTGAACGCGCGGCAGAGAGGGCGAAAAGGTACTTTTGGGTGACAAAAGGTAAAGGTCGTTTGGCTTGGACGCCTGCTGAAGCGTTCCCAGCCCGGTGCAGCCAGCCATCGAAACGATCGCCAGCATGGCAATAAATGACCTGATCATTGGCGAAACTCCGATGCTTGGGTACCCAGTAAGAAGCGCGCGGGGTCTCGTTCAACCCTATCCACCAATCGGTCCAGACTGACGACCAGCCGTTGAGATTCTTCGATGAAGCGTGTGAATTGAGGCAGCCCCACACGCAGGAAATCAGACAACTGACGCCGGTTGTCCTGCACAATTCCGTCGATCGTCCCCAAAAGTTCAGAAGCGGATTGAGACGCGCTGAGGATGTCGGCCGAAATCTCGTCCAGCCTGTCTGTCACTTTGGTGACGGTCGTGGCAACTTGATTTGCCGCATTGCGAATGTCTTCGACCACCTTGCCGACGTCCTCATCGATCACGCGATTGGCCGAGTCGAACGCGCGCTCTGCCGAGGTCAATGTGCTGTGGGCTGTGTCCATTGCTCTGTCAATGTAGTCCAGCGTCTCGTTTGCGTTCAGAAAGGTTTCGGTGACCATCGTCAATGCTACAGACCCTTCACCGGTAAGTTCGGTCAAGTCTTCTGCCAATGCTGAGGCTCGGTCCAGAAAGGGTTTCAGGTCCTGCTTGATCACGGTGTCAGCCGCCTCGATTGTGACTTTCGCACTATCCAGCGCGGCCGTGGCGGACTCGGACGCTGTTTTCACACTGTTCAGTGTATCGGTTCCGGTGGTCAAAGTTGTTTCCGCGGTGTCGGCCAGTTGGCCCAGACGAGATGAAAAAGCGGAAATGTCTTTGGCGGCCCCGCCCAGATCGGATGACAAAGACTCAAAGTCCGACAACGTCTTGTCCAGCCGCCCCGTCGCCGAGGCGACATTTTCGAGAATATCCGCAACGGCTTTGCGGTTCTTTTCGTCGACGATTTCGTTGACGTCCTCCAGTAGGGTTATTGCTTTTTCCATCAACTGCGGCGCGCCTTCAAAAAGGGACTGGATTGCGCTGCGTTTGCTTTTGATCAAGCTGTCTTGGGGAAGTCTCTCGGCTTCTGGTGAGCCTCCTGTCAGTTCAACATAGCTGACACCAGTGACGCCAAGCGACTGAAGCTGCGCAATCGTTTCTGTTGTCACCGGAATGTCTGCATCAATTTCAATGCGGACCCTGACTTTGGACGGGTCGTCGTCATCCAAATCCAGCGATATGACCTGCCCGACCGGCAAGCCGTTATAGCTGACGCCCCCAGCCGCCGACAGGCCAGATACGTTTTCAAACAGGACCTCGTAGTAAGCGTATTGTCGCGTCACCTCGAATTTTGCCAGCCATAGAAAAAATCCGAACGCGCCCAGAATACCCGCAAGGGTAAACGCGCCGATCAGGATATAGTTCGCTCGGGTTTCCATGGCTTCTACCTGTCCTGCCCCTTCTCTTGCGCAGCGCGCGCGCGGGGGCCCGTGAAATATTCCTGCACCCAAGGATGATCGACTTTGGTCATTTCTTCAATCGGACCTTCAACAAGCACGCGTTTTTCCGCAAGAACTGCGATGCGATCGCAAATGGCGTACAGGCTGTCCAGATCATGTGTGACCATAAAGACGGTTAAGCCAAGTGCGTGCTGCAACTCGCCGATCAACTCGTCATAGGCTGCAGCTCCGATCGGGTCCAAACCAGCAGTAGGTTCGTCAAGAAAAACGATTTCCGGGTCCAGAGCGAGCGCCCGCGCAAGTGCCGCGCGCTTGCGCATCCCGCCGGACAATTCGGACGGGAACTTGCCGCAACTCAACTGAGGCAGGCCAACCAAGCTGATCTTGAGGCCCCCAAGCGCACGCATCAGGCTTTCGCTCAGCCGTGTGTGTTCACGCAGCGGTGCCATCACGTTCTGCAAAACGGTCAGTGACGAAAACAGAGCGCCGTCCTGAAACGCAACGCCCCAGCGCTGTTCGATCCGGCGTCTTTCCTGTTCGGGGCCGTTCAGAACGTCAACGCCCAGCACGTCGATGCTGCCGGCCGCAGGTTTGTTCAGCCCAACGATTGTACGCAATAGAACTGACTTGCCCGTGCCGGAGCCGCCGACAATGCCCAGCACTTCGCCACGCCAGACATCGAGGTTCAGGTTCTGGTGGACAACTTGCGGGCCGAACTGATTGGTCAGATTGCGAACGCGGATGACTGCCTCGCGTTTTGCGTCGGATTTTGTTGCCTGTTCAAGGGGTGTTCCGTCCATATCAGACCCCCATGACCGAGAAGAAGATCGAGAACAGGGCATCAAGTGCGATAACCATGAAAATGGATTGCACCACCGAGGCGGTCGTGCGTTGCCCGACACTCTGGGCCGAGCCTTTGACCTGCAGCGCCTGCCAACAGGCGACGACGCCAATGACCAGCGCAAAGAAAGGCGCTTTGATCATGCCGATTGCAAAATGCCAGATGCCAGTGTTCTCTTTCAGCCGGGTCGCAAACATGCCAGGGCTGACGTCAAGATCAATCCAACTCATCAATCCCCCGCCCACCAGAGCGGCCATATCTGCAACAAAGCCGAGGATTGGCAGCATAATCAACAGGGCAACGACACGCGGGATCACCAGAACCTCGATAGGGTCTAGTCCGAGTGTCCGCATGGCGTCGATTTCTTCCTGTACCTTCATCGAGCCGATGGAGGCCGTGAATGCTGATCCTGACCGGCCAGCAACAATGATCGCAGTCAGCAGAATGCCAAGCTCTCTCAGCACTGAGATCGAGATCAGTTCGACCACGAAAATCTCGGCTCCGAATTGCTTTAGCTGTGTCGCGCCCTGAAATGCCAGAACGACGCCGATCAGGAACCCCATCAGGGCAACAATGGGGATTGCCTTGAACCCGGTTTCTTCCATCTGCGAAACCAAGGCGGCCCGGCGCAGACGATGTGGCATCAGAATGGTTCGGACAAGCCGGTGTAGGGTGAGGCCAAGAAACTCAAGCATCGAAAGGGTGTCATTCCAACCTCCGACGGTTCGTTTGCCGATGCTTTCAACCCAGTCGGTAAAGCTGCGGCGATCTGCTTCGGTGCCCGGTTCTTGTGGGATGTTTTGCGAAACCGTTTCAATCAGGTCGGAATAGGCAGGTAGAACGCCTTGAATGTGGACCTGGGCCCCAGACGTCTGGACGCGCCGGGCCAAGTCTGCGACCAGCCACGCGCCTCCGGTATCCAATGCGTGAACGTCGGTAAGGTCCACGACGACGTCGCTGCCGTCCGGCTGGAAAGCCGAGAAGGTTTTTTCGACGCTGCTCAGCGATTGTGTCAGCAGGTCGCCAGACACTTTGAAGTAAACGCCGTTGGCATCCCTGTCAGATTGTATCGTTGGCTGCGTCATGGCCGTATGTGATGTGAAACGGCGGTGTGCTGCAACGCATTTTTTGAAGGCGAACTCATTTCTGTGGCTTGGGAATGACGTTTGCAAGAAGGGCCAAGTGCCCGGCACAAGCGGCATATCAGATCCTTGTGCCTTTCATAGGTAATCGGATTGAGGCGATGACAATCCTGTTGCCCGAAATACGGAACCGCGACAGAGTTCGCCCAAGACCACGTCTACGGAATCATGGAGAGTGGAATGAGGCGCGCGGGGAATGTCCTGTTCATCATCATCGATCAATTGCGGGCGGATTGCCTGAACGGAGCATTGGCAGCGCATGTTGAACTGCCGAATTTGCGCGAGTTCATGGCGGACTCGGTTTCCTTTGACCGACATTTCTCGGTGACGAACCCATGTGGGCCGTCCCGGGCGTCAATTTTGACCGGGCAATATGCGATGAACCATCGATCCGTGCGAAACGGGACACCGCTGCGTCACGACACCCCAAACATCGCGACAGAGATGCGAAAGGCAGGGTATCTTCCGCTGCTGTTTGGGTACACTGACACGTCGGCTGACCCACGGGTTCACGATCCATCCGACCCTATCCTGAGGTCATACGAAAACGCCATGTCCGGGTTTGAAGAAGTGGTCGAGATGAGGCTGGAGGAATCCTATCCTTGGCGGTCTCATTTGATGCAGAAAGGGTATGAATTCGACGACTACTGGGATGTGCATAAACCGGCTGCCCCGGACGGAAGCCCGGCCCGTCTCAACGACCCCGCGATTTACGCGGCTGAGGACAGCGACACCGCTTTTCTGACGAACGCCTTTTTGGACAATATGGCACCTCGTGCGGGGCAGGGCTGGTTCGCGCATCTGACCTATATCAGACCCCATCCGCCACTTGTGGCTCCGGCGCCGTATAACGACATGTATGACCCGTCCACGTTGCCCTTGCCAGCCGGTTATCCCGATGCAGCCAGCGAGCTGGCGCTTCACCCCTTTTTTGGGCCGACAATGGCCAAGCAGTCAGTTTCGGATTTCGTTCTGGGCTTTGACCAAGTCGAACCGACGCCCGAGAACGTGCGCATCTTGCGTTCGGTCTATCTGGGGCTGGCGAGCGAGGTGGACCATCACATTGGTCGAGTCGTCCGGTTCCTAAAGGAAAGCGGTCAGTATGATGACACATTGATCGTCATCACTGCCGATCACGGAGAGATGTTGGGTGATCGGCACAGCTGGGGCAAGATGACGGTCTATGATGCGGCATTTCACACCCCCTTGATGATCCGAGTGCCGGGCAATCAGTCCCAGGCCGGCAAACTTGTTTCTGCGCCCACTGAGTCAATCGACATCACCCCCACCATTTTGGACTGGGTTGGGCAATCGGTGCCCAACGCGATGGACGGCAGATCCCTGATGCCTTTGCTGCAAGGGGCGGTTCCAGACGACTGGCGCGACTATTCCTTTAGCGAGCTTGACTTCTCTGAGCCGGAAAAGGCGACGATCTGGCAAAAGACCTTGGGCACTGGAAACAGCGAGTCGTGCCTGGGAATTTTGCGGGACGAAAAGTTCACGCTGGTTGAGTTCGCCGCCGATCTTCCGCCGATCTTGTTTGATCACAGCAAAAATGGAGAAATGGAGAACGTCGCCACAAAACCGGAATACGCGCCAGAGCTGGCTCGACTAGGGCGTTTGATGCTGCGACACCGGATGCGGAATATGGACCACACGTTGTCGCTCCATTCGATTACGGCGAATGGGCCAATGTCAAAATCCCGGTATTGAACAATTGCGCGGCTGTTAGCCCTATTTGTCGCGTTCATGCCCCCTACACCTGCGCTGGAACCGGTGTTACGCATGTGACGCGGGGAGGGCGGAATTGAACATCACGGACGAACAGATCAAGACTATGACGACTGCCGGTCTTAACCTGATTGGTCAGGGCTTGTCGATTTATGACAGCAATCTCAGGCTGGTCGTCAGCAATCGTCCGTTTCAGGTCATGTTCAATCTGCCGGATCATCTGGTCGAGCCGGGATCAATGTTTCGGGATACCATCCAGTTTCTTGCCGAAAATGGCGAATATGGTGAAGACGTCGACGTCGATGACGTAGTCGATACTCGGGTTGCGCAGGCTTTGACGTTTGAACCCCATTACCTAGAGCGTGTTCGCGCCAACGGTCAGGTTATCTCGGTTGAAGGGGCTCCGTTGCCCAAAGGGGGGTGGGTTGCCGTCTATACAGACATAACCAATACCAAACAGGCCGAGGCGCTGTTGCGCGCTCGATCCGTCGAGCTGTCAAGCCAGCTATTGGACAGAGCCGAAGAACTTTCGGCAGCAAACCGAAAACTGGCTGCGACGAACTCGGCTTTGGAAGAGGCCAAGCGTCAGTTGACCGAAATCGAAGCCCGAACGCGTATGACGACCGAGATGATGCCAGCTCATATCGCGCATTTGGATTCCGAGGGCCGGTACGACTATTCAAACCGCCGCTTAAACTCTGTCATGACAGGTCGTCCATCTGAAATTCTGGGAATGCATGTTTCTCAGGCGTTGGGATCGGCGGCATATCTGCGCGTCGAGCCACATCTGCAAAAAGCCTATGACGGCGAAACCTCGGTGTTCGAATTCACCGAGGATCAAGGCTCAAGACGGATTCGTGTATCCTTTACGCCGGACGGTGAAGGTGGTGTCTATGTCATGTCCGTTGACATAACCGAAGAAACGCAAGCCCGCGTTGCGCTGCAACAAACCCGTCGACGCGCTATGGCCGCTCAGATGACGAGCGGTTTGGCGCATGACTTTTCCAACTTGCTGACGATTATTCTTGGGATGCAGTCTCGAATGGAAAAGATGGACCTGCCCGAATCCGCCCGCGAATTGGTGTCCGCAACCCAGCAAACTGCCCGCCGGGGCGGGCAGCTTTTGAACCGCATTGCAGATATGACCGGAAATCGGACGCCGCAGCCTAAGGCAACCGATATGCGTGGATTGCTGGAAGATTTGCGTATCCTTGCGTCGCCGTCCCTTCCGCGAGGGGTGGGCCTTTCCGTAGTGAACACGCTTCCGGATGAGGCGATGATGTTGGACCCTGGAATGGTGCAGGACGCGCTACTCAATCTTGTTCTCAACGCAAGGGACGCCTGCGGAGGGACTGGTCAGATAACGATCAGCGCCCATACGGTGGGATCAATCTGGATAGAGATTACCGTGTCCGACACAGGTCCGGGGTTTTCCAACGAAGCGCTTGAGAAAGCGCTGAATCCGTTTTTTACGACAAAAGGCAGCGAGGGTTCTGGGTTGGGCTTGCCCATGGTCTACGACACAGTGAAATTGGCCGGTGGCGATTTGAACCTGCGGAACACGCCATCCGGTGCCTCTGTCGTTCTGCGATTGCCCTATCGTCCCGCCCCTCCTGTTCAAGAAGGCTTGGTTCTCTTGGTCGAAGACAGTGATGATCTGCGAAGTCAGTTCCGGGATATGCTGGTTGAATTGGGCTTTTCGGTGATCGAGGCAACCTCAACGGACGAAGCGCTGGCGCTGACCGCTGATATCGAAGATATCGCGTTGGTCCTTTCAGATATTCGGCTTGAAGGGGAGGGAACTGGTTTGGATTTGCTGGGAAGGTTGAATTCCCGGCTTCCGTGCATCCTTATGACGTCTTTGCCGTATTCAGACCCATTGCACCGGCAGGCACTGACGCTTGCGCCGGTTCTGCGAAAACCATTCACACGGGCGCAACTGTCCGCCCTGATCCGAACCGAGGCTGCGTGATGACTCAACCGCTGGTGACCATTGTCGATGACGAGCCTGAAATTCGTCGAATTCTCACTGATGCGCTCGAAGATGCCGGGTTTAGAACCCAAAGCTTTTCACGCGCTCGCGAATTTGAGGCATCTCTAAAGCGCGTAACGCCGGATGTGTGCCTAGTGGACCTGTCTTTGCCGGACACTGATGGCCTTGCGCTGGTCCATCGTCTGGCCCTAGAGCAAGGCGCCGCGGTGATCATTATTTCGGGTCGGGCCCAGGTGCAGGACCGCGTGACGGGGCTGGAACTTGGGGCTGATGACTATATCACAAAGCCCTTTGATCCAGCCGAAGTCGTCGCACGAATTCGAGCGAGGTTAAGAACGCCGAGGTCGCAGATGACTCATTCTGACTCGGCTCGGTTCAATGGCTGGACAGCGCATTTTGACAGGTACGTACTAGAAGATACTTCTGGCGAGGAAACCCCGTTCAGCCATGCTGAAGGTGAAGTTTTGCGTCTGTTTCTTGAAAGCCCAAAAAGGCTAATTAGTCGCGCGCAGATGCAAGAAGCGTTGGGCGGAGCTGCGGGTGACAGTTTTGACCGAGCAATGGATGTCAGAATATCCCGTTTGCGAACTAAACTGGGTGAAGATCCCAAGAATCCCCGTTTGATCAAGACGATCTATGGGGCCGGATACATCTTTTTGGGCGATGTTGATTGGATGTAGTGCATCTTTCCGTTGATCAAACGCTCACGACCCCGGGGAATGAACGCTAGGTCGGGCCTGACACGCCGAGAAGTAGACTTTTGATTGACGGCTACAAGAGAAAAGGTCGTGGCCTAAGCTATTCACGCAATGCCTGATCTTTGATCTTCACTACAGGTTGCAACAAATACTCCAGAACCGTCTTTTTCCCGGCAAGTATGTCAACTTCGGCAATCATGCCCGGAATGATTTCAACGGCGACCCCGTTGGCATCCAGGATTGATTGACGGGTCTGCACTTCGACCACAAAAACTTCCTCATCGCTGTTTTCCGATCGCGTTAGTGTGTTTGCGCCAATTCGTGTGATTTTTCCGTCCAACGCTCCGTAGCGTGCGAAATCATAGGCAGTTATTTTCACTTTCACCGGTTGTCCCGCATATAGGAAAGCGATGTCTTCCGGGGGAACATATGCTTCGACCAGAAGCGCGTCGTCCAAGGGGACAATTTCTATCAATTCCTCTCCGCTGCGGGCCAGCCCCCCGATTGTCGTGCGATGAATTCTATTGACGATCCCGCGTATTGGCGACCGCACCAAAGCGCGATCCCGTAGCGCTGGTAATGCTGGCTTTAAAGCCGCAAGTTCTGCCGTTGTGACCGCCAGGTCTGTCAATGCCGGTGCGACAACCATGACCGGTGGGTCCGGCGCAGACATTTTCGTAATGCAGTTTGGCAGCGACCCGACCACGATTACGGATTTTCAGGCCGGAATAGATCGTCTGGATATGTATGACTATCCGCTCTTGCGCTCTCCGGGACAACTGGCGTTCACGTCCACGGTTCGGGGCGCAAAGATCGAATACCTTGATGAAAAGATCGAAGTGATATCCGCTTCCGGCGGACCCTTGACCGAGGCACAGGTGTTCGGGTCCGGATTTGAGGGGCCAGACCATATTCCAGTGGATTTCGGTGACTTCGGAGGACTGGATCCAGGCAGTTCAGACGGCGTTCAGGGTAACGTTACGCTTAATTCCAAGACCGACAACCCTGCGCTGACGGATGCCGAAATCAGGTTCTCATTGGATGGTGGCGGTACGGTCAGTGTCCGGGCTGATGACGAAGGACGGTTTGATCTTGGATTGCCGTCCGGCACATTCTCGGGCGAACTGGATATCGTGAAGTCCTATTCGGCTGCCAGTGCGGATATCAATGCTTTGGATGCTTTGCAGGTCTTGCGTATGTCTGTCGGCCTGAACCCAACCTGGGGTCCACCATCGCCTGAAAACCTGATTGCAGCCGACATAACGCAAGATGGAATGATAAACGCGCTGGATGCTTTGGCCATTTTGCAAACAGCGGTGGGTCAATCAACCGCGTACCGTGCAGAGTGGGTTTTCTTGGATGATAACGCCGAGCTTTCCGCCATTACCAGATCCAATGTAGACTACATGACCGGAGTGGGGGTCACAGCGGTTGATGGCGCGTTTGAAACCGACATGACCTCAATTCTTTTGGGAAACATCGAACCTTTCTAAGCCTTTTCCCCAAACCCTTGGCCCAACCTGAATTGGCGAAGAATGGTATTCACGGCGTAGCGCGCTGTTTTCGTTCTGGCCAGAATTCGTCGACGACGACATAGGCGATGATCACGAAAAACGCAGCGCTGGCGACCTGTAAGACGCGCGTAATGCTTTTGATGTCCGCCTCGTCGGAAAATGGTGCGATCGAGCCGCCGTAAACGATCAGAGCGGTCGTGATCGCCGACCCTGCAGCAGCGGCAAGCGGAATTTGTGTTTTTCCTAATGCGCCAAGGGCAATGCAAAAGAAAAAGCATAGCAGTACCGATGTCAGCATAACCGGTGCGATGACGTTTATTTCATAGCAGATTATGGATACCGCGGCCCCCAGCAAGTTCGCGGTCAACATTGCCTTGGCGACCGTTTTTCCAGCGGCGGGCAATGCAGCAAGCTGTTGGCTAAGAAGAGCCACGAAGAACAAAACAAGCAAGGCCGAAGCACCGTACACAAAGAATGCAATCGCAAACGGAACTGTGACCAGCGACATTCTGAAAATGCGGCGGCTGGTGTCAAAGTCCCGGTCGGCGGCGGCTTTCGTTTGTGCTTCGCTGGGTGGTTCGGCCGGGATCAGCACGAACATCAGAGTCGATACAAACCCCGCAAAGAACAGGTTCATTGGAATCCAGAACACCAGAACCAAGGCCAAATCCTGAGACTGTAGGACAAGGTTTGGGATCATCAACGCTCCCATTAGAGCGATGACGCCGGGCAGCACCCCGGCACCGGATACGGACCATGTAAAGGACAGCACGATCCCAATGGCGACCAACACCAGAAAAACGACTGGATAGGGCGCGAAAACCGACGATAAGAGGAAAGAGATAAACATCAATCCAATGGAAAACACGAACAGCTTTCCAAATGCCGCCAGTGGCAGGGCCATGGGTGCCTGTAGGAACAGCGCGGTGAATACCGCTCCGATAACCGCTAGCGGCCAGCCCAGGAACAGGCCCAATGCAAAAACGCCGGTTACCCCAAGCGCCAACCTGAGTACGGAGCGTTTGTCTTCAATACGCATAGGAAAGGATCGATACCAAGCGGATGTACGTGCGCCCCACAACGTTCAGCAACGCGTTGTCGCTGAGATACATGATCACATCAGCCTGCCCGTTCAACTGGAACCTAAGATCATCCTCGGCGTTTCCGGCCTCGTAGCCCGGCAAAACGATACGGACAGGAAATCGCTCGGGTTCGCGCAGAAATCCTTTGGTGCTCGGCGGGCTTGCAAGTTGGCCGGGCTCGTCACCGCCGCTGAGGGAAACAGCCGCGCTAAAGCTTTCGATTTTGCCCTGCACGATCTGACCGGGATGCATGTCCAATACGACGTCCACGGGTGACCCAATCCCGGCACGGCCAAGGTTGTTTTCGGTGAAATAGGCTTCGATCCAGACATCCGTTGCATCAAGAAAGGTCAACAGGTCTTGACCCGACCGAGCGTAAGTTCCCGGTGCGATCAGCAAGTTGGAAATCACCCCTGTTGCAGGCGCGCGCAGTTCTGTCCATTCCAGGTTCAGCTCTGCATCGGCCAAAGCTGCAAGCGCGCGCTGAATTTTGGGGTTTTCAAGCCCTTCATCCCCAAGCCGTTGTTTCGCCTTTTCCAAATCGGCCTTGGCATTTTCCAGATTTGCCTCGGACTCGGCCAACTGGCCGCGGGCGTCATCAGCCCGCGAGATAGAGATCAAACCTTTCTTCTCAAGTGCGAAAACACGCTCGGTCTGGATTCGCATCGTGTCCAAGTCGCTCTGTGCTCGGGCCAGTTTCGCCTGAGCCGCGCTCACTTCGGCTGACGACGCACCAACTTCCTGAGTGGCGGCCTCAAGATCGGCTTCGGCCTTTGCGCGCTCAATCTCATAAGGTCTGCGATCGATACGCACCAGAACATCTCCGGCGGATACGACCTGGCCGTTTTCCACCAATACCTCGGTAACAGTTCCGGTCACTTGGGGAACAATCTGAGTGGCCACCGCCTTTACCCGCGCATTGCCGGTAAACGGCGTTTTCCGGTCGGCGACCAGATACCAGATCAAAAATATGAGAATGACGGCCAGCGTCGTCCAGATTGTCTTTCTCATTCCGCAACCTCCTCGGCGGATTCCGAAGACTCTGGCGCCGGGTCGATCCAAACTTTGAACAGCTCATAGAACACTGCGAACAGTACTGGACCCATGAAAATGCCGATCAGACCATATGCCATCATCCCCCCAAGAACGCCGATCAGGATGACCAGCATCGGGGTTTCCAGCCCTTTCGAGATGAAAACAGGACGCAGAAAACTATCCATGATGCTTACAGGGATCGCAAGAACCGTAAACAACAAGGCCGCACCGCCGGACATCGAGCTCCAGGCGTAAATGATCACGGGCAGAAGAACCAAACCGGGCCCAATCTGAATGATTGAGAGAATTAGGCTCACAAAGGCCAGCGTTGCGGCGGACGAAATGCCAAAGACCGCAAGCAGAACCCAGACGACAACCGCTTGGATCGCCGCGACCCCGATTACACCTTTGGTGACGTTACGAATTGTGGCACCGGCCAGTGTCACAAACTCTCCGCCGCGTGGGGCAAAGACGCGATTGGCAAATCTTTGAAGCCCCTGAACCAGTTGAGGACCCGGCTTGAACAGAGCGCCCATGATTATGACGGATAGCGCAAGACCCAGAAGTCCGATGCCAATGCCCAACACTTTTCCGAACAGAGATTTGGTGACTTCCAAAATTTGCGCACCGTATTTGGCAAGCGCACCGTCCAGGTTTCGCTCGAACATGGTCCAGACATCCGCAATTTTGTCTCCGACCAATGGCAATTCCTTGAGCCCTTCCGGGGCCGGAGGAATTTTGAGTTCGCCGCTGTCTGCTTGTTCAGCGAAATCCGACCCCAGCTCAGCAGCCCCGGATACAGCAGTAGCGACCGGGCCAAGTGTCAGCAGAAGGCCAAGAAGAACCAAAACCGTCGCAGCCAGCGATTTTCGACCCCCCAGCTTTCCCTGCAGCCAATCGTATACTGGGTGCAGAGCTACGCAGAGAATTGCCGCCCAAATAACGACGCTTGCAAGAGGCGCGACCATGACCAAAGCGCTGTAGATGAACAATCCTAGAAACAGCAGGCGTATTGCCAGATCGACGATTTTTGCGTCTTGAGTCTTTTCCATTCCGTCCCTCCAAAGTTCTTCTTTTCTTGGATATTAGACTCAAAAAATTTTATATGTATATTTTTTAATTTTCTCGGTGATTTGTATGGGTTTGAAGAATAACCCAAAAAACCAAACGGCAATTGGTCGTTTGCGTGAGTGTCTGCACCCTCACGGTACCACCGGTAAAAGCCTTTGAACCTGACGGATTACTTGTTTTTGTCTTCGTCGTCCTGAGAAAGGATCGTGTCCGCAACTGTCGTTGCCGCTGTAACGAAGATGCCGAGGCCGACGATAATATAAACCATCGTAAAGACCTTTCCGGCGGCAGTTTCCGGCGAAAAATCCCCGTAACCAACTGTCGAAATTGTCACGACAGAAAAGTAGATCGAGTCGAGCCAGCTCCACCCTTCGATAAAATGGTAGAAAACGGATGCCCAAAGGATCATGCCGACTGTGAAAGCCAAGATGCCCTTCACTCGGCCATCTTTTAGTGCAACGCCAATGCCGCGTGTAATTCTGGTCAGTGATTTCATTGTGCCCTCGTTGTTTGTTGAAAGCACTGTAATCAGATTTTTGAATATTTCCAAAACGCCGTGTCAAAGGAAAGCTGCTTTCGCAGTTTCGCCTGTTCTGAAGCAGGCAGATGTCCGATTTTCGTCGAAGTGTCATATCGCCGCGTAAAGTTTGTGATAATCAGAAACGAAGGGTATGCTGCATCGCAGAAAAATTGAGAGAATCGGCCAATGTTCCGTTTGGATGGAACGAAAGCATCGTTTGAAAAAGGATTTTCTTGTGATACCGAACCCTCATTCAAAATCCCTTAAGCTTGGTTCGGATTTGGCCAAGGATGCAGCCGTCGTAAATGATCGCACCGTCGGGGCGGTCGCCAATGCCTTGGACCAGTCCGGCGTTCAGTGGAACTTGCTGTCACAATCGATGGCTTTGCAATCCAGCCGGATCGCGCAGGAACACTCAGAGCGGACCCGCAGACTGATTGAACGTGTCGTTGATGCTTCTGGCCGGATTTTGACCTCCCGCTCGTTCGTCAGTGACTGGTCTGAGTATCTGAGGGATGCTGGCCAGCGTGTCGCCCTGACTATGGATGTGCTGCGCGAGAGAGGAGACGTTTTTCTTGAACATGAGGCGCTAGGCTGCCCTCCAGTGCTGGCCTATGACTATGACGTCATCGTTGACGGCAAAGACCTGACACGCCCCTGCAACTATCAGCTTTTGAAGATCGTGCCCCCGAAGGGCGTGACGCTGGATGAACGAAAGCGCCCCTACATGATCATCGACCCCAGAGCGGGGCATGGGGGTGGCATCGGTGGTTTCAAAACGGACAGTCAGGTCGGTGTCGCCCTGGCCAAGGGGCATCCGGTTTATTTCGTCAGCTTTGGGCGTGATCCGGTTCCCGGTCAAACCCTTGCCGATGTGATGCATGCCGAGGCTGGATTTGTCCGAACAGTGCGCGCCCGTCATCCAGATAGCCCGCACCCTGTTGTCACAGGTAACTGCCAAGGGGGGTGGGCGACGTTGCTGATGGCTGCGTGCAATCCCGATCTAGCGGGTCCGTTGGTCTTGAACGGAGCGCCCGTTGCACCTTGGGCAGGGGCGGTTGGTGAAAACCCAATGCGCTATAATGCCGGGGTTCTGGGGGGGACGTGGCAGCCGATGTTCTGGTCGGACTTAGGCGCTGGTCAGTTTGACGGCGCCAATCTGGTGATGAACTTTGAGCAGCTAAACGCCAGTCGAAACTACTTTGGCAAGTATTTCGATCTCTACCGGGATCCCGAAGGTGGTCGTAGACGGTTTATCGATTTTGAACGTTGGTGGGGTGGGTACTTTATTCTGAACGAGGCCGAGATCCATTGGATCGTCGAACAGCTTTTCGTGGGCAATCGCCTGGTCAAGAATACTGCTCAGCTTGAGCCGGGTGTACCTATCGATATCAAGGCGATCAAAGGTCCGATTTTTGTTTTTGCCAGCCAGGGCGACAATATCACTCCGCCGCAGCAGGCGCTGAACTGGATTGCCGAAACCTATGCAGATGAAGAGGAGATTCGCCTGCGCGGGCAGCGCATTATCTACATGCTGCATGACGAGGTCGGGCATCTGGGGATATTTGTGTCTTCAAAGGTGGCCCGAAAGGAACATAGCGAACTGGCCTCGACGCTTGAAACGGTCGAAGCAATGGCGCCGGGCCTGTACGAAATGCAGATAGAAAATATCGAAGGCGAAGGCATCGACAAGAAATTTGAAGTTCGCTTTCATGAGCGAACACTGGCGGACGTATCGGCGCTGGACGACGGGAAACTGGATGAAGCGAGCTTTGCCGCTGTCGCTCATATGTCTGAAACTCAGGCCAATATTTATGAGACATTTGGCCGTCCGATCGTTCAGTCCCTTTCTACTCCTGCGACGGCAAAGGCGCTGCGTAATATGCATCCCCTTAGGGTACAGCGTGCGGCGATGTCTTCTGCCCAGCCTGCCGCCTTGGGCATGAAATATTGGGCTGACGTGGCGCGGGAAAATCGAACCTCTGCCGCGCCGGACAATCCATTTCTTGAATTGGAAAAAATCTCAGCGGATTGGATAGAGCAGGCGATGGACTATGGCCGTGACGTTCGAGACGCTTGGTACGAGTTAACGTTCTTTTCTCTTTGGGGCGGCCCCTTGGCCTCTTGGTTCGGTCAAAAGAATGCGGCACACAGAACGCTGGCCGATCCCGAAAGTTTGAAATCCCTGCCAGAGGTCGAAGCAGCCCTAGCGCACAAAAAGCAAGGGTGGGTTGCAGAAGCCGTGGTGCGGATGTTGATCCTTTTGGCGCGCAGCAATCAAAGTTTCAGGGCCGAAATCCTTGATCGCTGGGCGCACGTCTTCAAGCATGAAGATCCGTTCAAAAGCCTGACGGTCGATCAGCGTCATCGCCTGCTGCACGAACAATCGCTTATTGTGACATTTGACAGGCAAGGGGCAATCGATACTCTGCCGGACTTGCTGCCGCTGGAAAAAGATCGCAAACAAGCAGTCGATTTGATCCGCCGTATCACCGGTGAGGTACAAGAGCCTTCGCCGGAACTGACAGCGATGGTAGAGGATTTGAGCAACGTTCTTAACCTCGCAGAGCCTCAGCCTGCGTCAGAGCGCCAGCCTGAATCGCGGACCGTCCGGCCCTCTGACAAAAGCAAAGCCAGTTCAAAATGAAAATTTACGAAAACCGCACTTTTGCCCAATTGGAAGTTGGCGACGAAGCCCAACTGACACGCCTGTGTACGGTAGATGACCTCTATGCGTTTGCGTCTGCATCGGGCGACCACAATCCGTTGCATCTGGCAGCCTATGATGGCGACGGCGACGGGCAACCCGAAGCGGTAGCTCCGGCTTTGTGGCCTGCAGGTCTGGTCGCGGCTGTGCTGGGCAACGTGTTGCCGGGGGCAGGGACCCAAACCCGCCGCGCGGACCTGTCCTTTCACATTCCTGTTCTTGCTGGCGATGAGCTAACAGCGTTCGTCTCGGTGGCCGAAAAGCGCGATGATGGCGATCTGATCTGCGCCGCCGAAGTGCGCCGCGTTGGAGACAACGCCTTGGTTCTGAGCGGTACGGTTCAGGTCACACCTCCGGCCCAGCACATGGCGTTCGACTCGATCGAAGTTCCGGGCCTTGTTGTCCAGCGTCATCGTCATTTTGATGCGCTACTCGAAAAGGCAAAACCTTTGGACCCCATGCCGACGGCAGTGGTCGCGCCCGAAGACAGCAACTCATTGAGTGGCGCGATGCTAGGTCATGCCAACAGCATCATCACGCCGATCCTCGTCGGGGATCCTGACAAGATCATGGCCGCGGCAGCAGAGATAGGGGCGGATATCTCTGATCTCGAAATCGTCGAGGCGCGGGACCACGGCCTTGCTGCACATCGTGCGGTGGATTTGGTGGTTGAAGGCAAAGCACAGACCCTGATGAAGGGGTATCTGCATACGGATGACCTGTTGCGCGCCGTCTTGCGACGTGAAAACGGGCTGCGAACCGGTCGGCGTTTGTCGCATGTCTTTGTGATGGATGTGCCGGGCATGCCGAGACCCATCATGGTAACAGACGCGGCGGTGAATATTGCGCCGGACCTAGAAACCAAAGCCGACATCGTTCAGAACGCAATTCACTTGGCTCAATCCATTGGGATCGAAACGCCTAAGGTCGGTGTCTTGTCTGCCGTCGAAACCGTGAACCCGCATATGCCGTCTTCCGTGGATGCAGCACTGCTGTCCAAAATGGCTGAACGGGGACAGATTACCGGCGGATTGGTTGACGGCCCTCTTGCGATGGACAATGCGGTCGACCTGAAAGCAGCCCGAACCAAGGGCATCACGTCCGAGGTCGCCGGGTCAGCGGATATTCTTGTCGCCCCGAATATTGAGGCGGGCAACATGGTTGCGAAACAGCTGACCTTCATCTCTCATGCCGAGGCCGCAGGGATCGTCGTAGGGGCTGGTGCCCCGATCATCTTGACATCGCGGTCCGATGATGATGCCTCGCGCTTGGCGTCTTGCGCGGTTGCGGCGCTGCACGCTTATGCAAGTAAAGGTAAGCTCTATGGCTGATCATGTACTGGCGCTGAACGCCGGGTCTTCATCACTGAAATTTGCGTTGTACGAAGTTGTCGAAGAAAACCGTCCCAGCATGCGCTGGCGTGGCCAGATCGAGCGTTTGGGCGATGCCCCCCGATTGTTGGCTCAGTCTGCCGGAGGTCGGTCGATCGAGCGACCGTTATCGAACACCCAAAGTCATGACGAAGCAATCCACGCTTTTCTTGAAATGGCACGGGAATACCTCCCGGATATCCACGTGAAGGCCGTCGGCCATCGGGTCGTCCACGGTGGTACGGTGTATTCCGAACCGGTTCTCATTGATGAAACGGTCATTGATACTCTGACGGGGTTCGTCCCGTTCGCGCCCTTGCATCAACCTTATTCACTGGCTGGAATCCGGGCGGCCAGCGCTGCATTTCCGGATACGATTCAGGTGGCGTGTTTTGATACCGCTTTTCACCGTACCCATCCCTGGGTCAACGATACTTTCGCGTTGCCGCAGAGTTATTATGACAAGGGTGTCCGACGGTACGGATTTCACGGGCTGAGCTACGACTATATCTCGCAGAAACTGAAAGAGATCGCGCCGGGTCTCTACGATGGCCGCGTTGTGATTGCGCATCTGGGGAATGGCGCGTCCATGTGTGCGGTCTCGGGCGGGCGCGCGGTTGCCTCGACGATGGGGTTCTCGGCGCTGGACGGTCTTCCGATGGGGACCCGCAGCGGTCAGCTCGACCCGGGTGTGGTGCTGTACATGATGCAGCAGGATGGAATGTCGGCGGATGAGATCGCCGAAGTTCTATATCGCAAGTCCGGTCTGCTGGGCCTGTCCGGGGTTTCGTCCGATATGCGCACGCTTCTGGCGGCGGATACGCCTGATGCGCGCAAGGCCATCGACTATTATGTGTTCCGCATCCGCCGGGAATTGGGGGCGCTGTCCGCCGCGCTGGAAGGCATTGATGCGCTGATCTTTACGGGCGGCGTTGGCGAGAATTCGGCTCCGATCCGGCAGATGGTTTGTGACGGAATGCGCTGGATCGGAATCGAAATGGACCACGCGCGAAACGCGGATGGCGGCACGGTTCTGTCGACAGACTTTAGCCGCGTTCGCATTCTGTCGATTCCGACCAACGAAGAAATGGTAATCGCGCGTGCTGCGGTTGACCTGACGCAGTAAGGTTAGTCGCCCGACTTCTTTCGAGCTTTGGAAAATTTGATCAAGGCGCCCAGCAGGGCGCTGACGATCTCGGGCGTCACGGCCCCAAGCGGGTCGCGCCGGAAACCTGTGACAGCGTCGCGCGCCTCGGCCAGGTTGTCCTTGATCTCGGTCTCAATGTCCTGCAGCGCCAGGTCCCTGAGCTCAACCACCGCAGAGATGTCAGTCTGTGATGACATGGAATTGGCGATCAGCGCCAATAGCACAGCCACCAACAGATCGACGCCGGCCATGATCAGTGCCGCGGTTGCGTATGATACAGACTCAGACAGCCAGAAAAAGCCTGCGACGTTCAACATCACGACCGCAAGTCCAATTGCCAGCCCCGCTGCCCCGTAAATACCGGTACGTTTGGCCGCTACTGCGACTTGTCTTTGCGCAATCAGCCTTTCGGCACGCAGAATGATCGAGAGATTGCGGGAAATGCGGCTCATGTGCAGGCTCCTACCGGGAACGGCCAATCAGATAGCCAAGCGCGAAAACGCCAAGCGCAAACAGGATCGGCTTTTTATGCGGCAATTCTCCGAGTTCGGTCATAACTTCGTCCATCTGGTCTGACCAGTTTTCGATCGTGTCGATCAGACTGTCGGAATGGTCTTCCTTTGGTTCCGCCTTATCAGCCTTGGTTTGCTGGGCAAGTTGACGGCGAAGTTCGGCAACTTCGGCTTCCAGCTCTGCTTTTGTCACCATCGTTCAAGTCCCTCTACCGCGTTGTACCGCATGTTAGTCGGTTTTTCCGTTTTGGCAAAAGGGGCTTATCGGGATGGGCAGCAAAGGGCTGTCCCGTCCTTAACGATTGAACACGGGATATTGCTGCCACGCCTTTCGGGAGATCGACATGGCCGCCTGACCAAAGAGATGCTTCAATACAGAACGTACCTTCGGCATACGCCGTTGTAGAGTTCGGTCTATTCCGTGATCACAGCTTTTGCTTCAATAATCAGCAACCAAAAGGAACTCTTGCGCTGCGTCTTCTTCGATGGTGGCAAAGCGGGGAATTGGGTCCTCGAATACGTTGTCCGTTCGATCATCGTTCACAGTCGATACTTCGCCAATCAGGCAATTACCTTTTTCGGCCCAGAAAGCGTGCCAGATTCCCGGCATCAGCGTCACGCTTTGACCCGGTCCGAGCCGTAAAAGCTCGCCGGGCTGGATCGTCACCGGGCACCCGTCGCTGGGCACTGTCACCGAGTTTTCCCGATCGATCCCGCCCTCGGCATCTGAGGCGTAAATCTCCATCACCAGATCGCCGCCGCCGCGATTGATAATGTCTTCGGCCTTTACGATATGACGATGCATGGGCGAAAGCTGCTTGTCCCGCGAGACAAGCAGTTTCTCTGCGTACAGCATGCCGCGCCCTTGGCTTAGATCAGCGACATCGCCGTTTCGCAGCGTAAACAGAAATAGCCCTAATTCGTCGAACCGTCCCTGTCCGTAATCGGTGATATCCCATCCCAGACCACGTTCACGAATAACCGCTGCCTGATCGCTTTTCATCTGGTCGGGCGACCAGTTGGCAAAGGGCGGTAGAACCGTACCGAACGACCGAATGAAAGCCTCGGCTTCGGTTTTGATTGCGTTGATATCTGATCGTTTCATCAATGTCCCTTTCGGGGTCAAAGTTCATTCGCCCACGGCGGGTTTGCCCCTGCGCGTGATACGGTAACGGCGGCGACCTCGGCACCATTGGCAAGAGCTGCTTTCAGTTGATCGGGGGTCAGGGTGCGAAGCCCTTGCTTATTCAAATGCCCGGCGCGTTCCAGCTCGGCCAGTACGCCGGCATTGAACGTGTCCCCGGCGCCGACCGTGTCCACCACCTTGACCTTTTTGACGGGCACCGAGGTTGATCTGCCATCCGCCAGATATCCGGATGCCCCCTCGCTGCCTTTGGTGACGATGACGACAGCGGGGCCTTCTTTCAGCAACAGCGGAACTTTGTCAGTCAGGCTCTCTGGTCCCGGAATGATCCAATCCAGATCCTCATCCGAAACCTTTACGATATCGGCCTGCGCAATCATCGCATTGAGCCGGGTGCGATACCGGGTTTGGTCGCTGATAAAACCGGGACGGATGTTTGGATCCAGCATGACCGCCTTTTCGGACCCGTGTTGATTCAACAAGGACGCATAGGCATCTGCACAAGGCTCGCAAGCAAGGCTGATGCCACCGAAATACAGCGCCGATACCGCAGGCAACTGGCTGGGCATGTCCTCGGGCGTCAACATGCGGCCGGCCGAGTTTTCGTCCAGAAAGTTATAGGTCGCGTGCCCGTCCTTTAGCTGAACAAACGCCAGAGTCGTCGGGCGATCGGAAACGATGACATGGCTGGTGTCCACATGGCTGGCTTGAAGAGACTTGTTGAGCTGCTGCCCAAACATATCTGTCGAAACACCTGTCAGCATTCCCGCCGGAACACCTAGCCGACCAAGCGCAATCGCCGTGTTGAAAATCGCACCCCCAGAATGGGGCACAAAACCCTGTTCACCCGAAACAGTGGGCGAGGCGATCATGTCGATCAGGGCTTCACCGCAGCACAGGATCATGCCGGGTCCTTTCTGTATCAGAGACTCAGGCGGCCATTTTACCGCGCAAGTGCACTTTTACAGAAGTTGTTAGCGCCAACAATGCCAAATTCGTCCTGCTCTGAAACGTAAAGGTTCATTGATCGTCGCAGATCGCTGAAACGTCCGCCAGCGTTGAAGGCATCCATAAAGGCGTCGGTGAAAAGCCAACGATTCTTTTCGGCCACGCCGCCGACAAGGAAAACACCACCCGTTGGCATCATAACAACTGCCAAGTCGCCCATCACGGCACCCAAGTGCGAGGTGAACATCTGCGCTGCCCTGACTGCAAGCGGGTCCGAGGCATTGCGGGCATCATCAAGGATATCCTTGGCGCTGCGCGTTTCGGCAGTCGTCAGACCAGACGCAAGTTGAATGGCCTGATGCAGGATCGGCAATCCCGTACCACTCAGAAACATCTCGGCCTCAAGCGTCAGGGTATCGTTAAAAAAACAGTCCGGAGCAATTTCGCGTGCAGCGCGGAAAATCTCGACTTCGTCCTCGTGACGG
This sequence comes from Ruegeria sp. BB6, assembly GCF_056539385.1. NCBI lineage: Bacteria > Pseudomonadati > Pseudomonadota > Alphaproteobacteria > Rhodobacterales > Roseobacteraceae > Ruegeria > Ruegeria sp. BB6. The sequence goes on along the minus strand of NZ_JBQFUW010000004.1, from coordinate 110,357 downwards.
GGCGACAATCCAACGTGGCCACCTTCGCCAGACGCGGTGTGAAACCGACCGTCAGAATAGAGCAGAGAACCTACGCCCAACCCGGTTCCTGGGCCAACAACCAAGCGGGTTCCCATCGGTGGCGTTTCGGCGCCTTGCAGAACTTCGACATCGTCTCCGGTGATCTCGGCAACCGACCACGCAGCGGCGGTGAAGTCGTTGATGACAAAGGTGTGCTGTGCGCCCGTCGCGCGCGCAATGTCAGCCTCGGACAGATCAAGCTGCGCGTTTGTGAGCCGGATCATACCGTCCCGCACCGGTCCTGCACCCGCCGCGACGACGGCGCGCGGATCGGTTCCAATTTCATCCCGCAAGCTGTGAAACGCTTCGAGCAATTGCGGCAGCTTACCGGTCGGGTATTTGCGCAGATCGGTAAGTTTACCATTTGAAATAACGCCCAACCGAGTGTTGGTTCCGCCGATATCGGCAACCAAGTTCCAATGCTCGTGCATGGCTCCGGCGCGCTGCGCCAATGGCAGCGAAATCGTACTGCCCTTCAGCGCAGATTTCACCGCGTTGTAAGACGCTTTGGGCGTGCGCTCCATTGTGTCAAAGTCGACATCCACAAGGCCAAAGCGTTTCTCGTATCCCAAGGCCCATTCGTAATTATCCAGCAGGGACCAGATGAAATATCCCTTGACCGGCACGCCTTGGTCCACTGCGTCGCGCACAGCCGAAAGGTGTTGGTTCAAGTAGTCGATCCGGTCGTCGTCTTGTTGGCGTTCCGGGCTGGCCATGCCGTTTTCCGTGACATAGATCGGAAGATCGCCAGTGTGGTCGCGCATTGTGCGGGTCAGGAACCGAGTCAGGGCGCTGGGTTCGACCTCCCAACCCATCTGGGTTTTTGGCAGAGGCCCGGAGACTTCTTTTAAGCTGGGCCAAGCGGTATCTGCTGGGGCGATCAGCTTGCGGGTGTAGTAATTCAAGCCACACCAGTCGACCGGAGTGCCAATCGTATCAAAATCGTTCTGCCAACCCGTGGGAAGGAAAGGTTCTAGCCCGTTCAGAACGTTTTCCGGGTAGGCTTTGTTGAACACGCCGCCAAGAAAGAACCGATTGTAGATACCATCATAAAGATCAGCGGCGCGGCGTGCCTCGGCGCTGTCATCCGCAGGTTCTGCCCATTCCAGATTGAACACCGCGCCCAAGTTGGACATGCCCAGACCGCGCATCGCCTCAATCGCCCGTCCATGCGCAAGTAAAACGTGATGCATCGCGCGCGCCGTGGCGCGAATGTCGCGCAAACCGGGGGCGTGGTGGCCGTCAAAATGGCTGAGCCAGCTCACACACCAAGGTTCGTTGATCGGCGCGACACTGAACATGCGGTCACCGATGCGACCCATGATGACCTCGGTAAAGTCGGCAAACCAGTTGGCGATGTCCCGATTTCTCCAGCCGCCCAGATCGGCCAGAGGTGAGGGTAGCTCCCAGTGATAAAGGGTGGCGCAGGGGCGTATTCCACGCTCCAATAATGCGTCGGCAAGGCGGTCGTAGTAGTCCAGCCCTTCCTGTTTAACTGGACCGCGCCCTTCAGGCAGAACACGCGCCCAACTGGTGGAAAACCGATAGCTGTCAAATCCTGCGTCACGCACAAGATCAAAGTCTTCGCCGAAGCGGTTCAAATGATCACAGGCGCGGTCACCGTTTTCATTGCGCACCACGTTGCCGGGTGTGGCGGCGAACGTATCCCAGTGGGTTTGTCCCGCGCCGCCCTGTGCGTGGCCTTCGATCTGATAAGCAGAGGTTGCAACGCCAAAAAGGAAATCTTCGGGAAAGTCAGAGCGCGAGTATTTCATGATTTGAACCTGTCAGGGGCGGGGCCGGTTGAGCCGCCAACTACCAGCTCGGCCTCCAGCAATCTTGTTTTAACCGGGTCGTCAGGCGACTTGATCCGTTCGATCAACATCTCGGCTGCTATTTCGCCAGCCTGTCGGACGGATGAGCGCGTAGCGGTAAAGATTGGCACGTCCTGTCCGTTTTTCAGATAAGACAGATCGTCGTCATGAGCGATAACGGATACATCTCGCCCCATCTTCAATCCCGCATCATTCAAGGCGCGCCGCACACCAATCGCCGAGATCATGGAGGAGATCAATATGGCCGTTGGCGGATCATCCATCTCAAGCATGGCACGCGTTTCGTGATGGCCATAAACCTCGGTCATCTCGGCACTGCGCATAAGTGACGGATCGCAGGCTATCCCGGCCTCGCGCAGAGCCTCCAGATACCCGGCGCGACGGCGTTGGGCAAAGTCCATATCCTCTAACCCGTTGATCAGTGCGATGCGACGATGCCCAAGGTCGATCAGGAATTTGGTGGCCCTTTGGAATGAGCTTTTGTTGTTTACGTCGATCCAGTCGTAAGGCTCATCAATTCCAGTCGCGCGGCCATGAACGATGAATGGAACCCCCATGCGGGATAGTACGCGGATACGAGGTTCGTTGACCTTCGGCCCCTGCAGGACAACCCCGTCGACTGCGCCGCGTTGGAACAGGTCGCGGTATGCGCGCTCGATCGAGGTATCGTCGGCATTCGTGAACATCATGTCATAGCCATGTTCCGCGTATTTTCGTGCGGCCCCGGCGACGAAATCGCCGAAAATGGGGTTCACCATCTCATGCTGTGAGGAACTGGGAATCACATGCCCAATGACCATGGATCGCCCCGTGGCCAGCCCTTTCGCGCGGCTGTTTGGCCGATAGCCATGTTTCGCGGCAGCAGCTTGCACACGCACGCGCGTGTCCTCGTTCACCTCGGGATAGCCGTTCAGAGCGCGGCTGACCGTCGTCTGAGACAAACCAAGAATTTCTGAGAGCTGCTTTAGGTTCATATTCGCTTCAAAGCGCCTTCAAATTTGCACTGTCACCTGTATTGTGGGGAATTTGCCTGTGCGTCAACAGGTTTCAACCTATAGGCAGAAAATATTAACATAGTTGAGGTCAGGCAAACCAAATATTGACAGAACCTGAATGTTAGCGGATAAAGCCCGGTATCCAAAGCGCTTTGAAATTCGTGATTCCAGAGCGAGAGATGATACGGGAGGAGAATTCATGAAACACTCGCTTTACGCAGGTGCGGCCACGTTCGCCCTGATGTCGGGCGCTGCGCAGGCGGACAAGGTTACCGTGTTCGGCCCTTGGTTGGGGCCGGATCAGGAAAATGTCGAAAAGGTGCTGGATGGCTTTGCCGCAGCTACCGGGCATGAGTACGCCTATGTCGGGTCAGACAGTTTTGAACAGCAAATCCGTATTGATGCCGAGGCGGGTTCAGCGCCGAACGTTGCCGTATTCCCGCAACCGGGTTTGGCGGCGGATATGGCTAAGTCCGGCTTCCTTACGCCGCTTGCCGATGGCACGGGTGACTGGATTCGCGACAACTATGCCGCGGGGCAGTCATGGGTTGACCTTGGCACATATGGCGGTCCTGACGGGGCGGAAAATCTGTACGGCTTTTTCTACAAGGTCGATGTAAAATCGCTGGTTTGGTACGTGCCCGAGAATTTTGAAGATGCCGGCTATGAAGTGCCGACCACCATGGAGGAGCTCAAGGCGCTGACCGACCAGATTGTGGCGGATGGTGAGACGCCTTGGTGTATCGGTCTGGGCTCGGGTGGCGCGACCGGTTGGCCCGCGACAGACTGGGTCGAGGACATGATGCTGCGTACGCAGTCGCCCGAGGATTATGACGCATGGGTCGCCAACGAGATGAAGTTCAACGACCCCAAAGTCATCGCGGCGATCGAGGAATTCGGCGCGTTTGCCCGTAATGATGACTACGTCGCCGGTGGCGCAGGGGCGGTTGCCACAACCGACTTCCGCGACAGCCCGAAGGGAATGTTCAGCTCACCTCCGCAATGCTACATGCACCGTCAGGCGTCCTTTATCCCGGCGTTTTTCCCTGAAGGTACGGTCGTGGGTGAGGATGCCGATTTCTTCTATTTCCCCGCCTATGAAGGCAAGGACCTCGGCAGCCCGGTTTTGGGTGCCGGAACTCTGTGGGCCATTACCAATGACAGCCCCGGCGCGCACGCTCTGATCGAGTATCTGCAAACGCCCGAGGCGCATGAGACTTGGATGCAGTTGACCGGCTTCCTGACGCCGCACAAGGGTGTCGATACCTCGCTGTTCTCGGATCCGACGCTGAAGAAGATGAACGACATTCTTCTGGGTGCGACGACCTTCCGTTTTGACGGGTCTGACCTGATGCCCGGCGGTGTCGGCGCAGGCACGTTCTGGACCGGCATGGTCGATTACGCAGGCGGAGCATCGGCGCAAGAGGTTGCCGACGAAATCCAATCCTCCTGGGACGCGCTGGACTAAGCGTTCCTGATCGGGCAACCCGCACGTCCGGGTTGCCCCACCCCATCGTCGCAAGGGAGACGCGGCATGCATCCGGCATTACAGGGCCTGCTGACCATCGCCATCGGCGTGTCAGGTTGCGTGGGCTATTTCTACCTCTCCAACCAGTTTCTGGACAAAGTGCTGTTTCCGGCGCGGGGTCCGAATGCTGGGCGCAATATCAACCGCGCCAACGTGATCCGACCCTGGTTGTTCCTGTTCCCGGCGCTGGCTGCGTTGGGTCTGTATTTGGCCTACCCGGTGGTCGAAACGCTGCGCCTGTCCCTTACGGATCGTGTGCCCGGTGGGGGCTATGAATGGGTGGGTCTGGAAAACTACATCCAGATGGCCAACGAACCCAAATTCTGGGAAGCCATGCGCAACAACATGTTCTGGCTGATCATCGTGCCTGCGATGTCCACCGCTTTGGGTCTTTTGGTGGCGCAACTGACCGACCGCATCCGTTGGGGCAATATCGCCAAGTCGCTGATCTTCATGCCGATGGCGATTTCCTTTGTGGGTGCGTCGGTGATTTGGAAGCTGGTCTATGATACCCGCCCGGCCGAGCAGGACCAGATCGGGATGCTGAACGCGCTCTATCTGTTTTTTGGCGGGACCGAGCCGCAGACATGGCTGACCATCCCGTTCTGGAACAGTTTCTTTCTGATGGTAGTGCTGATCTGGATTCAGACCGGGTTCGCCATGGTGATCCTGTCTGCTGCCCTTCGCGGTATCCCCGAAGAAACCATCGAAGCGGCCATTCTGGACGGTGCCAACCCGTTCCAGATCTTCTTCCGCATTAAAGTCCCGCAGATCAAAACCACCATTCTCGTCGTCTGGACCACGATCACCATCACCGTGCTCAAGGTTTTCGACATCGTCTTTGCCATGACCAATGGCCAGTGGGAGACGCAGGTTCTGGCCAACTACATGTACGACAAACTGTTCCGCGCGAATGACTGGGGCGTGGGGTCGGCCTCGGCCATGGTGATCATGCTGCTGGTGACGCCGATCCTGATCTGGAACGTGCGCAACGCGCGCAAAGAGATGGAGTGAGGTCATGAGCGATATTGCAGGAACCAAACCGGCTCTGCACTGGGTCGTCCATGCCTCAGTTGTCTTTTTGGTCGTGCTTTGGGTGGTGCCGACGCTAGGGCTGTTGATCTCATCCTTCCGAACGGCGGACCAGATCGCGACCAGCGGCTGGTGGCGGTCGCTGTTCCCATCTGAACAGAACCTGACATTGCGGTCTGCTGGGCCGGAAACTCAGGTGCAGGAAAATGGGATGTACGTGATTGAGGGCAACTTGTTTGATGCGGGCGCCAAGGCCACGATATCGAAATGGGGCGTCAGCTCGCGGGCCGTGGATGCGTTTGTTCCGGGTGAGATTGCCGAGATGCGCCGGGGTGGAACGATCACCGTGGACGCGCAAGGCAACTACAGGATGGAGAATCCCGACGAGTTTACCGGCAGCCGTGGTGCCCGTGTGTTCGTAACCGCCGAGTTGCCGCCCGAGTTCACATTGGCGAACTACCACAAAGTCCTGCTGGCCGAAGACAGTACCGACAGCATGGGGCGGGCCTTTTTCAACACATTGACCGTGACTATCCCGGCGACAATCATCCCTATTCTGGTGGCGGCCTTTGCAGCCTATGCGCTGGCGTGGATGGACTTCCCGGGCCGCGCCCTGCTAATCGCCGCCGTGGTTGGGTTGCTGGTGGTTCCGCTGCAGTTGGCGTTGATCCCGCTTCTGAAATTCCACCTGAATATCGGGATCGGCAAAGGGTATCTGGGCGTCTGGATGGCCCATACCGGGTTCGGGATGCCGCTGGCGATCTACCTGCTGCGCAACTACATGGCGGGGCTTCCGCGTGATCTGATCGAGAACGCGCGGGTCGACGGCGCGACCGAGTTTCAGATTTTCACCAAACTGATCCTGCCGCTCAGCTTCCCGGCACTGGCCTCCTTCGCGATCTTCCAGTTCCTGTGGACGTGGAACGATCTGCTGGTCGCCAAGGTCTTTTTGATCGACGCGTCTGGTCAGACCACCGTCATGACCAACCGGATTGTTGAGTTGTTGGGCACACGGGGCGGCAACTGGGAAATTCTGGCGACAGCGGCCTTCGTGTCGATTGCCGTACCGCTGATCGTTTTCTTTGCAATGCAAAAATACCTGGTCCGAGGCCTATTGGCCGGATCCGTCAAATAGAGGCGTCTGATGAACGTGCAGAACACTGTAGACACAACAAAAGCAACCCAAGCAGCCTCCGACTGGTGGCGCGGCGGCGTGATCTACCAGATCTATCCCCGCAGCTTTCAGGACAGCAATGGCGACGGAATTGGCGACTTGAAGGGGATCACGCAACGGCTGGGCTATATCGCCTCGCTTGGCGTTGATGCGATCTGGATTTCGCCGTTTTTCAAGTCTCCGATGAAGGATTTCGGGTACGATGTCAGCGACTACCGCGATGTCGATCCGATGTTCGGCACGATGGAGGATTTCAAAGAGCTGCTGGATCAGGCGCATGGTCAAGGGCTGAAAGTGATGATTGACCTCGTGCTGTCGCATACCTCGGATCAACATCCTTGGTTCAGCGAAAGCCGTATGAGCCGCGAGAACGCCAAATCCGATTGGTACGTATGGGCCGACCCGAAACCGGACGGGACACCGCCGAACAACTGGCTGTCGATCTTTGGTGGCTCGGCCTGGCAGTGGGACTCGCGGCGGTTGCAGTATTACCTGCACAACTTCCTGACCTCACAGCCGGATTTGAACTTCCATTGCCCGGACGTGCAGGACGCCTTGCTGGACGTGGCCCGGTTCTGGCTGGATTTGGGCGTCGATGGCTTCCGCTTGGACACGATCAACTTCTATTTCCACGATGCCCAGCTTCGCGATAATCCCGGTCTTCCGATGGACCAACGCAACGCCTCGATTGCGCCGATGGTGAACCCCTATAACCATCAAGATCACCTTTTCTCCAAGAGCCAATCCGAGAATATCGCTTTCCTTGAGCGCCTGCGCGCGTTGACCGACGAATATGACGGCCGCGCCTGTCTGGGTGAGGTCGGCGACGCACAACGCGGGCTTGAAATCATGGGCGAATACACATCCGGCGATAAGCGGATGCATATGTGCTATGCTTTCGAGTTTTTGGAAAAGCGCGCACTGACCGCGTCTTACGCTAAACAGGTATTCGACCAGTTGGGGGAAAAGGCCGGTGATGCATGGCCCTGTTGGGCGTTCTCGAACCACGACGTGCAGCGCCACGCCTCACGCTGGAGGCTAAGCGACTCGGCCATCCGGCAACACGCGGTTCTTATGATGTGCCTGCGGGGGTCGGCCTGTCTGTATCAAGGCGAGGAACTGGGCCTGCCCGAGGCGGATGTGGCATTTGAAGACCTGCAAGACCCCTACGGCATCGAATTCTGGCCGGAGTTCAAAGGCCGCGACGGGTGCCGCACGCCGATGGTTTGGGCAGCGCAGGACGAACACTCTGGATTCAGCAAAGGACGTCCCTGGCTTCCGGTCAGTTCGTCGCAAACCGAACGCGCCGTGGACCGGTTAGAGCAAGACCCCAAGTCGATGCTGCACCATTACCGTCAAGCGATTGCGCTGCGCCACGCGCATTCTGCATTGATGTCGGGTGCGCAAGTTCAGATGGTTCAATCCGGCTCGGCTCTTTCCTTTGTGCGTGAAGACCAAGGTGAGCAGGTGTTCTGTGCCTTCAATCTGGGTTCAGACCCGGCAGAGGTCGCCGTGCCGGACGGCAACTGGCGCGTTATCGGGGAGGAGTTGGGCAGTGTCGGCGGGTCAGGAGAACTGACCCTCGGCGCTGCTCAGTTCTGTCTGATGGTTCGGGAAAAGGGGTAGGTCATGTCGGAACTCAATCTCACGGATGTCGCAAAGACCTACGGCAGTATTGATGTCTTGAAGGATATCAACCTCGACATCGAGCGCGGCGAGCTGATTGTTTTCGTAGGGCCGTCCGGCTGTGGCAAGTCCACCTTGTTGCGCATGATTGCGGGGCTGGAAAAAATCTCGGGCGGAACGCTGGAGATCGAGGGTCAGGTCATGAATGACGTGCCCCCGGCGCAGCGCGGTATTGCGATGGTGTTTCAGAGTTACGCGCTTTATCCCCACATGACCGTGCGCGAGAATATGACGTTTGCCCTCAAGATTGCCAAACTACCTGCCGACGAGGTCAACGCCGCCGTTGAGCGGGCTGCCCGTATTCTTCAGCTTGAGCCGTTTCTGGACCGTTTGCCCAAGGCGCTGTCGGGTGGGCAGCGTCAGCGGGTCGCCATCGGGCGGGCCATCGTGCGCGACCCTAAGGTCTATCTGTTCGACGAACCGCTATCTAATCTTGATGCGGCGTTGCGCGTGGCCACGCGGATTGAAATCGCGCGTCTGAAAGAGGCGATGCCCGACAGCACGATGATCTACGTGACCCATGATCAGGTTGAGGCAATGACTTTGGCCAGCCGGATTGTGGTTCTGGCCAACAAGGGGATTGCTCAGGTCGGTACTCCGCTAGAGCTGTATGAGACGCCGGACAACGAATTTGTCGCGCAGTTCATTGGCTCGCCGTCGATGAACCTGCTGCCCGGTGTCATCGTACAAACGGGTGCGACGACCGTTGTCGAGTTGGAAGCCGGTGGAACGATCACCAGCAGTATCGCGACCGAAGCAGAGGATCAGGGCAAACAGGTGAATGTCGGTATCCGGCCCGAAGATTTTGTTCCGAGCGACGCGGATGCCGCCTTTCAGGGGGTCGTGGACTTCACTGAAGCCTTGGGAGAGGTCACTTTGCTGTATTTCGAGAACCGCAAAGGGGCCGATTCCGTGATTGCCAAGTTGCAAGGTATTCAGCGCAACATGCGGGGGAAAACCGTTGCCCTTTCAGCCAGCCCGGACAAGGTGCATCTGTTCCACAATGGCACATCCATGCGCAAAAAGCCCTGATATCCCCGTCGATTACAGAATCGCACCTGTGGTCGGAGCGTGGTTCATACCCTTTCACGCAGCCCACAGAAGCGCCGCTGCCAAAATAAGCAGCAAACACAAGTTGCGTCCCTTGTTTGGGGCGCATTACGCTTTTTGAGGCAATCAGCATCAGCCCCTTTGTTTCATTGCACTACACTGCATATAAGCAGCTTCTCGTTTCCAAACTGGACTTATGAAAACTGGCAACTGTCACTTTTGGACTGACAGCCGGATCGCAAAGGTCTAGCCTGTATCCACAAAAACAAAAAAACGGATTTGCAACGGGAGTTATGACGATGACTAAACACCAAAACCTGTCCCGCCGGACGGTACTAAAAGGTGCGGGCGCGGCGGCGCTGGCGGCACCCCTTTACAGCAAAAGCGCGCTGGCCTCATCGGGTGAGATCAACATTCTGATGTGGTCTGACTACTTGCCGCCCAGTTTCCTGGAGGAGTTTGAAACTCTGACCGGGATCAAGGTGAACTACACCGGTATCGGGTCGAACGAAGAAATCATCAACAAGATGAAGGCCACCAAGGGTCAGGGCTTTGACATTGTCTCGCCCACCAACAACCGGTCCCTGCAGTGGGAGCCGCTGGAACTGTTGCAGCCCTTTGACATGAACAAGGTGCCGATTGATCTGGTGAACCCGGCGATGGCGGCGATCGGCACGGACGCCTGGAACTTTGCAGACAGCGGCGTTCACTGGCTGCCGCATATCTGGGGCACCGAAGGGATTGCTTACCGTACGGACCTGTGGCTGCCTGAAGGGGACGCGCCCTCATATGGCGATGTCTGGTCCGAAGAAAACGCCGGTAAGACCATGGGCCGCGCACACTCCATGATGCTGGGTGCGGGTCTGTATATGGAACGCGCGGGCGAGATGGAGCCGGGTTCTGTATGGGCGGCCTATGGTGACGAAGACACCATGCGTAAAGTCTGGGGTCAGATCACCGACTGGTGTGTCGAGCGCAAGAACCGGATCAAGCTGATCTGGAACGACGCGGATACCCAGAAAAACGGTCTGCTGAACGAAGGCGTCGTGGTCGGTCAAACTTGGGATGGTCCGCCGCTGGCACTGAAATCGGCAGGTGAGCCGGTGCACTATCAAGCTCCGGTCGAAGGTGCGATGGCTTGGGTTGATGGTATGGCAATGCCGACCGGCGCGGCCAATATCGATCAGGTTTACGCCTTTATCGACTTTGCTTACCAGGCGAAACCGGCTGGTGTCGCGATTGATAGCCATGGCTACAACTCGCCTGTTCTGGGTGCCGATCAGTATTCCGGCGATACCTACAAGAAGAACTTCGCCGAAGCGTATCCGGGCGACTCTCTGGCCAACCTGAACCCGTGGCCTGCCGAAGCACCATGGTACGCGGAAACCCGGACCGAGTTCGTCAACAAGTTCAAAAGCGCCTAATCGCGTTGAACTCAAGCCCTCCGCCACTGGGCGGGGGGTAGTCAAACCGCGCACTGATCAGGTGTGACGGATGCTTTTTCGGTGCGTTTTGCAAACGCACCAGACGGGGATACCTAAAATGAGTGCAGGGGTCGGTGTAGATCTTGAGAACCTGTGGATCCGTTTCGGTGACTTTGTCGCTGTGCGGGACGCCAATGTGAATATCAACGGGGGCGATTTCTTTTCGTTCCTCGGGCCGTCGGGATGTGGCAAGACAACAATCCTGCGCGCTGTGTCGGGTTTTCTGGACCCAAGTGAGGGCAGGGTCCTGATCGGTGGCAACGATATGCGTGGTATCGGTCCCAACAAACGCCCGACCGCCCTGATATTTCAAAACCTCGCGTTGTTCCCTCTTATGAAAGTTTGGGAGAACATCACCTTTTCGATGGAGATCAAAGGCTCCAGCGCGACGCAGCGCCGCAAGCGTGCGGACGAGTTGCTGGACATGATCGCTCTGCCCGGTCAGGGCGACAAGCTGCCAAGCGAACTGTCCGGTGGGCAACGTCAACGCGTTGCGATTGCACGGGCGCTGTGTGCCGAACCCGACGTGTTGTTGCTGGATGAGCCGCTTTCGGCACTGGACCTCAAATTGCGCCAGCACATGCGGACTGAATTGCGAGAGATTCAGCAGCGTGTTGGCATCACATTCATCTATATCACCCACGATCAGGGTGAGGCTCTGACCATGTCGGACAATATTGCCGTCATGCGGGCCGGAGTGATTGACCAGATCGCTGACGGCAAGACGATTTACAACGATCCCAACACGGCTTTTGCTGCGTCATTTGTTGGTGAAAACAATGTGTTCCGGGGCAAGATCAAACAGATCATGGGGACGGAAGCACTGATTGCAACGAACCGTTCCGGCGATCTGGTTGCGCGGATATCCAGCGCCAATCAGGGCAAGGTGAAAGAAGGCGATGAGGCGATGATGTTCATCCGCCCCGAGGCGTTCGCCATCGCACCCGAAGGCGCATCTGGCAACCATTTCGTGACGGCGCGGGTCAACCACGAAGAGTTTGAGGGCAACGTGTTCAACATCTTCACCGAAGGTGAAGGCGGCAAAGAGATCAAAGTGTCGATCCCGAACCACGGACAGTCCTTCCAAGACCACACCGGACAGAACATCACGCTGGAATACGAGACCCAAAACGCGGTTCTGGTCCCGGCGGGTGAACTGGCTGCGGAATAAGAGGGTCGGAAACATGCCCAAATTCCTCAAGGAGTTTTTCAATCGCAACGGCACCGGGATGGGGCTGGCGATATTGGGGCTGGTCCTGTTCTGGACCATCGGCCTGATTATCCTGCCGCAACTCTCGATGTTGGACTTTTCGTTCCGTCCGAACCTGCCGCCGCCGGAAATTGGCGGACCAAAGGACGTTTATACGCTCGAGAACTACAAATACCTGATTTACGGCCCGGAAGGGGGATCTCAGGACTACAATTCGGTCGACCTGAGAGTGTTCTTCAGAACGTTGCTCGCGGCTGTCTGCGTGACTATTTTCAACCTGATCATCTGCTATCCGATCGCCTACTATCTGGGGCAGTCCAAGGGTAGTCATATTCGCATTTTCGCGATCATGCTGATCATCCCTTACTGGATCAACGAAATCCTGCGTGCGTTCGCGTTACGGATCATCTTTGGCGAGACCGGAGTTCTGAACACCCTGTTCATGGGTCTGGGGATCTGGGACACGCCCTTTGACTTTATCCGCAACGACATCGCCCTCTATGCGGGTCTTGGATATGCCTACATCCTGCTGATGATTTTCCCGATCTACAACGTGATCGAAAGCCTCGATCACAACCAGATCGAGGCTGCGCGCGATCTGGGCGCGCCTTGGTGGAGGATTCACTGGCGCGTGGTTATTCCCTACGCCAAGCCGGGCATCAGTTCGGGCTGTACAATGGTCTTCATGCTATCCGCTGGTGCCCTTGCCGCGCCGCAGATTCTGGGCGGCCCGTCCAGCCTGTGGTTTACGCAACTGATCTATCAGCAGTTCAACGACAACAATGACTGGCCGCAAGGTGCCGCCTACGCGATCGTGCTGCTTGTGACCTGTATCTTGTTCGTTCTGGCCATAATGCGCCTGTTCAAGGTGAACATGGGGGATATTGGGAAATGAACCTCTCTTTCCTTCGTGTAAGCATCTGGGTCTACCTGGCCCTTTTCTTCCTGTACCTGCTTGGTCCGCTTGTGATCATGTCGGTTACGGCCTTCAATTCATCCGCCTTCCCGCGGATGACTCCGTGGGAGTGTCTGACCTTTCAGTGGTTCGGCGATCTGTTTCAGGATCAGCGTATTCTGAACGGGATCAAGAACTCGTTGATCATCGGTGCGGGAACGGTCGTTCTATCGGTTGCGATGGGGCTGGCGGGCGCGCTGATGCTGACCCAGATATGGCCCAAGCTGCGTGCGACGTATTACACGATCATCATTGCCCCAATCCTGATCCCGGGCGTGGTTCTGGGTATCTCGACGCTGGTATTCTGGGACCGGATCAATCGGATGCTGGGGCTGGGCGCAGATAGCGTATTGTCAAACGGGGTTTTCCTGACTGTGATCGGTCAGTCCACTTTTATCGCAAGCTATTGCATGCTGGTTCTGGTGGCGCGGCTACAGCGATACGACATCGCGCTGACCGAGGCAGCTTTGGACCTTGGTGCAACGCACGCGCAGGCATTTCGCAAGATCTTGCTTCCGTTCATGCGGCCCGCGATCGCGTCGGCGGCTGTGCTTGCGTTCCTTGCATCGTTTGAGAACTACAACACGACCACCTTTACCTTTGGCGAATATCCGACACTGACGATCGAGCTGGCGCAGAAAGTGCGCTATGGCATCACGCCGTCGATCTCGGCACTGGCCTTCATTATCGTGGCGCTGACCGTGTTCTTTGCCCTGCTGAACGAGGCCAAGTTGAAGCGTCAGGAACTGGTTGCAGCCGCGCGCAAGAATGCCACGGTCGAGGAACTGGCAGGGAAGATCAAACTGCCCAGCTTCTTTGCCGGCAATATGGCCGCCGTGCTTCTGGTCGTGTTTGCCGTTGCCACGATTACCGTGGTCGGCACTGCGACCGCGTACAACCCGGCCCAGTGCATCGCCAATGTCAAAGAGGAAAAACGTCTAGAAGCCGAACAGCGTATCCAAGAGCTGCGTAAGCAGCGCGAGGAACAGCGCAAAAAGCGTGAGGCTGAGGAGGCTGAACAAGGCGACGCGGGGCAATCGGCGCCGAAGCCTTCAAACAACAGCGGCTTTGGCAACGTGTTTGCGCCGAACACATTGGGCAACGAGGAAGAAGAAAGTCAGGACACCGAAACGCAGCCGTCAAATAACGGTGGGTTCGGTGGCGTATTCGACCCAAACAGCCTTAAATCTGAATAACTGGAGAGCCTGATAAAGGCCGACTGCGCCCGGAGAGATTACCCCTCTTCGGGCGCATTTTTTGTCAATATGGCAACGTCGCACGCGTTGATCTTTGTTCCGTTCCATTCCACGGGGGTCGCGTTGTAGTTGATCAGGAACGTATGGCCCTTGGTGTCTCGCCGACGAAGGCCGTCGGGCATCGGGTGCAACGCCAATCCCACTTGTTGCGAGGCCATATTGATCACGCGATCCCAAAGCGCCTCATCCGGGAAGCCCGCCAGATACCAAAACCCGTTTTCGCCTTTCAGGGCAGAGGTGCCATCCTCAAAGGTCAGCAGATCGGACGCTGTCCCGGACAAACGGTCAACCCAGTGCTGGGCTGCGCCGCCACCGTCGACGTTGCGCTTTATTGACGGGGGCAGCGTCTCAACCAGATCGACATCACAGTCCAAACCCGACAGGCCTGGGCGTCCTGTTTTCGGAATTTGGAAATCCGGCGTGATCGCCCCTGTGCGCGGGCCGAGGACAGCCAGATCACATCCTTTGTTCAGGCTGGTCTCGAGGTCGGTGTCCACACTCGCCAGACCCGGCGCAAGGATCACTTTGTAAGCGTTCTCGGGGATATTGTCCGAGGATAGAAAATCGACTGAAAGCCCAGCACGCCGCAGCGCGCGGTAGGCCGAGAACACGAGGCGGAAATAATCGAAACCAGCACCTTGTGGTTGTGTCGCCCAAGCCCAGTCCGACGCATAGTCGAAGACGATCGCAACATCAGCCTTACTCTGTTGGACGTCACCCAGTTGGGACAACACATCACAGGTTTGCCGCGCCTCAGACAAGGCCGGAGCCGGGCGGTTGTTCGGTGTCAACAACCCTGCGTGCATCTGCTCTTGTGCGAACGGAGCCTGCCGCCACCGGAAATAACTGACCACTTCGGCACCATGTGCCACGGCTTCCAGCGACCACAGCCGCACCATACCCGGCAGGGGTGCCGGATTGTACGGAGCCCAATTCACCGGACCGGGTTGCTGTTCCATGACCCACCAGCGACCATGTCCAACCGTGCGGTAAAGGTCGTGATGAAACGCCTGCATGTCGGGGTCACCCTGTTGCAGAAAGGCAGCCTTATGTGCTTCGTCAGCCTCAAGCCGGTCGGAAAGAAACCCAATCGGGTAGCTGTCCCATGTCGCGATATCCAGATCGGCCCCGACTTTGAAATGGTCAAAGTCCAGAATCCGCCCCATGTAATTATGTAAGAGGGGCGCGTTTGTCAGTGGGCGCAGCGCATCAACCTGCGCCTTGTTGAACTCTACCACCTGATCAGAGCTGAACCGACGAAAGGCCAGAACATGTGCCGGGTTTGGTTCTGTCACGGTCAGATTTGGCAGGTCGATCTGGTCAAACCCATCATATTCCATCGACCAAAAGACATTGCCCCAAGCAGAGTTCAACGCATCAATGGTGCCGTATTGGTCCTCAAGCCAGTTCTGAAATGCGACCAAGGCAGGGTCGCTGTAGCTGAGTGTCGTATCATGACAGCCATATTCATTATCGATCTGCCACGCGGCGATATGGGGGTTGCCCCCGTAACGCTCGCCCATGATCCGGGCAATGCGTGCGCATTCGGCAATATAGCCTTTGTGGCTGAAACAATAATGACGGCGCGATCCAAATTTTCGCGGTCGCCCCTGCGCGTCTACAGCCAACATGTCGGGGTGCTTTTCCTGCATCCAACGCGGCGGCGTCGCAGTCGGCGTGCCCATCACAACCTTCAGCCCCGCAGACCCGAGTATTTCCACAGCGCGATCCAGCCAGTCAAAGCGCAAATCTCCGGGGGTTGGCTCGATCCGGCTCCAGGCAAACTCACCGATCCGAACCCAACTCAGACCGGTTTCGATCATGCACGCGGCGTCGTCGGCCCACATTTCTTCGGGCCAGTGTTCGGGGTAATAGCAAACTCCAAGTTCTGGCTTCATAGGATAACTCTGGGTTCTGGCTGGCCTTTGCCGACATCGCTAGCTGCAAAAGTCATACCGTTGGAAGGTTGTTCTTTAAGAGCTGTTTCGCCCAGACCCTCACGCGCAGTTGTACAGAACAAGGTTGTAAAGTCAGGTCCGCCAAATGCAGGGCAGGAAACATGCGCGGCCTCAAAAGTCTGCGCTTTCAGAAACCGGCCTTCGGGACTGTATGCTGCGACCCGGTGTGCGCCCCATTGTGCTATCCAGATGTTGCCGTCGACATCAACGACAGCTCCGTCCGGGTTCAACTTGTCTGCGCGTAAGTCCAGAAAAACGGAACTGCGCCCTTCGGGCCAGCCGGTTTCAGGGTCCAGTGACCAGCGCATGACTTGTTGTGTCATCGTGTCCGTGTAGTAGGCGCAGGATAGGTCCGGCGCGAAACAGATTGCGTTCGAGATGGTGATGCCGCTGGTAAGCCTGCGCAATTCCCCGTTCCAAAAGCGATAGATCGAACCCGCGCCCGGTTCGGCGTTCTTGCCCATTGTCCCGATCCAAAACCCGCCCCAAGGATCGGCGCGTCCGTCGTTCGAGCGGGTGACTGGATTTTCGGCTTCCAGTGGAAGGATCAACTCTTTATCGCCGCTGTTCAGATCATATCGCCAAAGCCCGGTTTCTGATGCGATCAGCAGGGTGTCGCGATCCACCCATCCGGCGGCAGATACGTGTTCGGAAAACTGCCAATAGTGCTGTTTCCCCTGCAGCCGTGACATCAGACATTTGTTGACGATATCGAACCAGAAAAGCTGCTGTCGCCCAGGGTGCCACAGCGGACCCTCGCCAAGCTCGCAAGGACGGTCGTCAAAGACATAGCTCATCCAGCTGCCTCATCATAAGCCGAAACGATCCGTGTTGCCCGGTCTGCGACTTCGGTCACGTTCATGCCCGGCTTAAAGAGCGCAGATCCAATGCCGAAACCGTCCGCGCCTGCCTTGATCCACTCTGCAAAATTCTCGGGACCGGCCCCTCCAACCGCAAAGATCAATGTGCCTTTCGGCAGGACCGGCCGCATTGCTGCCAAGCCTTGTGGTCCTGCCATCACGCCGGGAAACAGTTTCAGCCCTGTCGCTCCGGCCTTGAGCGCTGCGAAAGCCTCGGTCGGGGTATAAACACCGGGCCAGCTTTGCATGTTCAAAGAAACCGACCGGTGGATAACTTCGGCATCAAAATTGGGAGAAACGACAAGCTGACCGCCAACATCGGCCACCTGCTGCACCTCTTGCGGTGTCAATACGGTGCCTGCGCCAATCAACGCCTTGTCTCCGCACTGATCGGCCAGGATTCCTATGCTGTCTAAGGGGTTGGGAGAGTTTAGAGGAACCTCTATCCTGTCTATGCCCGCGTCTATAAGCGCGTGTCCGATTGCAGCGGCTTCGGTCGGCTTCAGCCCGCGTAGGATGGCGATAATTGGGCGGCTCATACGGTTTGCCTCGTAAGGTTTCGGGCCCGCATCAGACCCGCCAAAGTGGATTGGGTGCTGTTGACAATCTCAACGAATGCCCCCTGTTTTTCGAGTGCGCTGGCATAAACGTCAGATATTTCCCGAGCTCCGATGATCACGATCTGCTGACCCAGCCAATACGGGCGGGTCGCGGCCAGTTCAGCGCCGATCAGGAAACCTGACAGCCGTGAGCGGGCGACAATCGGGTCGTCTCCGCGCAAGAGGTCAGCCGCCCGCAAGCCAAACAGACGGGCGGCAAGCTGTTCGGGTTTGGACAGCGTGTCGGCGACAGCATCGGAAAAGGCGTTGTCGTCCCATCCTTCCCCGATTGAGTGCTTCAGTACGGATTGTCCGCGTAGCAGCTCAAACATCTCGCCAGTCATGAAGGTGCGAAAACTGACGACTTCGTCCGCACTGATCTGAACCCACTTGGTGTGAGTTCCAGGAAGACAAATGACCCCGTCCCAGTTTTGTCGGCTCGCCAGAAATCCGGCGATCTGCGTTTCTTCGCCGCGCATGACATCGGGCGGAGCGTTCTGTTTCAACCCCGGCACAACAAATGCTCTAATTCGGGGATCAGTGTCGGGCACGCGGATTGGTGCAGCGGGAAGTGGGGCGACAGGAACGGCAGAATAGGGAGCCTCAACCCAGCCTTGTCTTGCCCCGACCATGCCGCACGCGACAACGTCGGTCGGAGAGCTGCCCAGCCAACCTTCGATCAACGCAAGCAGCGCGGATTGAAATTTGTCCCTCGACAGTTTCGCCATGCCCTGATCGGAATGTGCCTGATCCAGGATCGTTTCACCCTGCATCGCCCAAACCCGTAGATGAGAGGTTCCCCAGTCTGCCGCGATCCACTCAATATTCATTGCGCTACCCCGTCACCACTACGCCACCATCGACAACCATGCATTGCCCTGTCATCGCGCGGCTGGTTTGGGACGCCAGAAACAAGGTTGGCGCAATCATGTCTTCTGGCGTCAGGTGTTCCTTGAGGCATTGCCGGTCCATATGCGCGGCCAGATCCTCGGGCGTTGCCCACACGTCCAACTGCTTTTGCGTCAACACCCATCCGGGCGCCAGCGCGTTTACCCTGATGTTCTGCGGGCCCAACTCACGCGCCAGAGAACGGGTCATCCCGGTAATTCCAGCGTTTGAGGTCGTGTAAATTGGATAACCGGCGTTGCCCATCATGTAGCTGATTGAGCTGAAATTGATGATCGACCCGCCCTTGTCCTGCATCTGTCGGGCGGCCTCCTGACAGGCAAAGTAATATGCCTTGAGGTTCACCTCGATCATCCAGTCCCAGAATTCGGTCGTGGTTTCTTCTAAGGAGTGGCGTTTGTCGTTGGCGGCGTTATTCACGAGCACGTTGATTGGGCCGTATTCCTCGGCGGCTTGGTTCATCGTCGCGTGCAGCAACTCGGTATCCGTCATGTCGCCCTGCATGAACAAGGGCGCGCGACCGTGTTTGTCGCGCATCTGCTCGACAAACGCGGCGGCGTCAGAGCGGCCGATAAAGGCAACATTGGCACCCTGAGCCATAAACCCATCGGTCAGCGATGCGCCGACTCCCGATCCGCCACCAGTGATGTAGACAGTGGCCCCGTTCAGGTCGTGAAAAGTGGCAGGTTGGTCCATCAATGACTCTCTCTGGTAACTAAGCGGGTGTCCTTGCCGACAAGGAAATCAAGGTCGGCACCCTGATCGGCCTGCAACACGTGATCAATGTAAAGTTTAGCGTATCCGCGAGTGTAATGCGGGTCGTCCGGTTGCCAGGCTGCGCGGCGCGCGTCCAGTTCATTTTGGTCGACCAACAGCTCTAGCTCGCCTTTGCGGGCGGACACGCGAATACGGTCGCCGGTTTTGACCAGCGCCAGCGTGCCACCCGCCTGTGCTTCGGGACTGACATGCAGAATGACGGTGCCAAAAGCCGTGCCAGACATGCGCGCATCCGAGATACGGATCATGTCGCGTACGCCCTCTTTTACCAATTTGGCAGGGATCGGCATGTTGCCTACTTCGGGCATCCCCGGATAGCCCTTGGGACCGCATCCCTTGAGGACCAGAATGGTCTCGGGTGTCACCGGCAGGTCTTCGCGGTCAATATTGGCTTTCAAGTCTTCGATGTTTTCAAAAACATAGGCTTCTGCCTCGGTCTCCAGCAATTCATCCGTAGCGGCCGAGGGTTTCACAATCGCTCCGTTCGGTGCCAGATTACCGCGAAGTACGCGCAGCCCTGCCGCGGGTTTCACAGGATCATCAAAGCCGTGGATCACATCGCGGTTAAAACATTCCGCCCCTTCGTAATGGGCCGAGATGTCCTTGTTCAGCACGGTTTTCGCGGGTCGCAGAAAGGGTTTGAGTTCATTCAGAACGACCGGCACACCACCGGCGTAGCAGAAATCTTCCATCAGGTATTTGCCCGAGGGCATACAGTTCACCAACAAGGGAATTTCTGACCCGATCTCAAAATCTTTCAGCGACAGATCCACTCCGACACGACCGGCAAGTGCTAACAGGTGCACGACCGCATTGGTCGAACCGCCGACTGCCGCATTGGTCAGGATGGCGTTTTCAAACGCTTCTTTGGTCAGGATGTCCGACGGCTTCAGGTTTTCGTCCACCATCTCGACAATCCGTTTGCCGGTCAGATGCGCCAGCGCCATGCGCCGCGCGTCAACTGCGGGCAGGGCGGCGTTGGTAGGCAGGCTCATCCCCATCGCCTCAACCAATGAGGCCATGGTCGAGGCCGTGCCCATCGTCATGCAGACACCCGCGCTGCGCGACATGCCGGATTCAGCGTTCATGAAATCCTGCAACGTCATCTCTCCGGCGCGCACGGCTTCGGAGAATTTCCAGACATCCGTGCCCGACCCGATGTCCTGCCCCCGATACTTGCCGTTCAGCATCGGGCCAGAGCTGACCACGATGGACGGCAGATCGACCGAGGCCGCACCCATCAACTGCCCCGGCGTGGTCTTGTCGCAGCCGCCCAGCAGGACGACACCATCGATGCCATAAGCGCGGATGGATTCCTCGACATCCATCGCCAGCAGGTTGCGGAACAACATGGCCGTGGGCTTCATCTGCGTCTCGCCCAGCGACATGACGGGGAATTCGACGGGAAATCCTCCGGCTTCCCACACGCCGCGTTTCACGCCCTCGGCCAGATCGCGCAGGCCCGAGTTGCAGGGGGTCAGTTCCGACCATGTGTTGCAGATGCCGATGATGGGGCGGCCATCAAAAGCGTGATCGGGAAAACCCTGGTTCTTCATCCACGAGCGGTGGATGAATCCGTCCTTGTCCAGCTTTCCGTACCAGTGTTCCGAGCGGCGTTTCTTGGTCATAGGATTTGCCCCTTCAAGCAGCTTTGGCGGGCTGGCACCAGTCAGGCAGCCAATCAGCATGGGCGGTCAGAAGGTCGCTGACCATGTTTCGGATTTGTCGGAGGTCCAGTTCGGCGGCGGTATGCGGGTCCATCATCGCAGCGTGATAGATAAACTCCGGGTTTTGTTCGACCAAAGCCCGAACGGTCAGTTCCTGCACGTTGATCTGAGTGCGCATCAGCGCAACCAGTTGCGGCGGTATATCTGCTACGACAGAAGGCTGAACGCCGTTGCTGTCCACGAGGCAAGGGGTCTCAACTGCTGCGCCAAGCGGCAATTGCGGTATCTGTCCTGTATTGGGCAGGTTGCCGTAGGCCACATAGGGTGTGTCCGTGACAATCGCGTTCATCAGGTCGGCGGCAAATTCGTGGCTGCGCTCTACTGTGATGTTACGGCCATCGGTAAGCGTTTTGGCCTGTTCTTTCCAACTGGCGACCTGTTCCTCGCAACGTGTCGGATACTCGTCCAGCGGAATCCCGAACTGGTCAATCAGGTCCTGTCGTCCCTCTTTGATGAACCAAGGGACATACTCGGCCAGATGCTCTGAGCTTTCGGTGCAGAAATAGCCCAAGTGATCCATCACTTCGTATCGCACCTTGTTCGGGCACCGTGGCATCAGCAAAGGGGGCTTTGGCAACCGCCCACTGGCATAGCCCTGACGAAGCGCCGGGTAGAGGTCGCGCCCTTCGTGCTCCAACCGCAAGAAAAAGGCGACGTGGTTTACGCCTGCAACCTTGTATCGGATGTCATGCTTGGGCAGGTCCAGATCATGCGCCAGTTCCTCGACCGTGTTCTGGACCGAATGGCACAGACCCACGTGTTTCAGAGCTGGAAACCGCTCGGCCAGCGCCCAGGTGTTGATCGCCATCGGGTTGACGTATTGCAGCAATGTCGCATTGGGACAAAGCTGCATCATGTCCTGCGCGACGTCCCAAAGCACGGGTACCGTGCGCAGACCACGCATTATGCCTCCGACGCCCAGCGTGTCGGCGATGGTCTGGCGCAGGCCGTATTGTTTCGGGATTTCAAAATCAGTGACCGTGCAGGGTTTGTAGCCGCCCACCTGAAACGCGGTGATCACGAAATCCGCGCCGTCGAGGGCCGCCCGTCGGTCTGTGTGGGTGGTGACCGTCGCGCCCGTTCCGACCGATCGGATCATGGCCTTTGCAACAGTTTCGCTTTCGGCCAGCCGCTCTGCGTCGATGTCCATCAGCGCAAAGTGGCTGTCCGCCAGGGATGGGGTAAGCAGCGCATCGCCCACGATGTTTCGCATGAAAATCGTGGAGCCTGCTCCAACGAATGCAATCTTGGTCATTTTGCAAACCTTTGGTTTGGCGTTATTTTACGGCACCGAGGGTCAGCCCCGCGATGAAGTGTTTCTGCATGAGAAAGAACATGGCGACCGGAGGCAGAGCGGCCACGATCGAACCAGCACTCATTAACTGGTAGGCGGCCCGAAACTGCGCATTGAAACTGGTGATACCTGCAGTGACCGGCTGGCTTTCGGCCCCTTGGGTCAGGACGACGGCCCAGAAATAGTCGTTCCAGATGAAGGTAAAGATAAGCACGCTCAGCGCCGCAATCGCCGGTTTCATCAGTGGCAGGACGACGTACCAGAAGATACGCCATTCGCTGATACCCTCGACCCGGGCTGCTTCGATCAACTCGAACGGAAGGGCGCGGATAAAGTTGCGCATGAACAGGGTGCAAAAGCCTGTTTGGAACGCGATGTGGAACAGGACGAGGCCGGTTTTGGTGTTGTACAGGCCCAGTTGCAGCGTCAGGTCGCGTACCGGAACCATCAGAATCTGGAACGGTACGAAATTGCCCGCCACGAACATGAAGAAAATCCAAAGATTCGATCTGAACTTGTAAATCCCCAGCGCGAACCCGGTCATGCAGCTAAGGGCAACGGCCCCGATCACGGTTGGGATTGTGATCAGGAACGAGTTCAGCAGATACCGCGGCATGTCCGAGTTGAAGAAGACCTGCCCATAGTTGAACGCGCCCTCGAAACTGGAGGGCATGCCCCAGTAGTTCGCATTGGTAAAGTCCGCAGCCGGTTTGACCGAAAACAGGGCGACGGCCAGCAACGGCCCCAGCCACAGCAGAAGGGCAAGCGGCAACATGGCCTGATACGAAATCTGTGCCGCGCGAGATTGTTTTTCGATAGGTTTGGGAAACATCTCAGTGCCCTCTCTCTTCGCGGTACATCGACCACAGGAAATAGGCGATGAAGCAGAGCATGATCAGGAACAGGATCACCGCGATGGCCGCGCCGTACCCCATGCGGAAACCGTATTCGGACAGCGCGACCTCAAACATGTAATAGGCCAGCACACGGGACGAACCGAACGGCCCCCCCTGTGTCATGATTGAGATCAGGTCAAACGACCGCAATGCGCCGATGATTGTAACGACAAAGGCGATGAAGGTGGCCGGGCGCAGTTGCGGCAGGATGATGTGCCACAGCATCCGTCCACCTTTGGCTCCGTCCAGACGTCCGGCCTCGATCTGTTCGGGGTCCACCGCGTTCAGGCCAGTCAGATAGAGGATCATGCAATACGCCGTTTGCGGCCAGAGGCCCGCGACGATGATGCCATAGGTGACGAACCGTTCATCCCCCAGAACATTCAACGGTCCGAGGCCAAAGAAGCCCAGAAATTCGTTCAGAAGCCCGAATGTCGGGTCATAGAACCATGTGAAAACCAGCCCGACGACGACCTGCGAAATCACGAAGGGAAAGAAAAACAAGGATTTGTAAAGCCGGATGCCCCAAACCGTCTGGTTCAGGAATAGCGCGATGAACAGGCCCGCCGGGATGGCCGCCAGATAAAGGAGCAGCCAGATCAGGTTGTTCTTGAGCGATACGAAAAAAGCATCCCGGTCGACCCATTCCCAATACAGGTCTTCGTAGTTGCGAAAGCCGACATATTCGGCCGCGCCAAGCCCGTCCCATTCGTAAAGTGACAAGTTGAAGGACTGAAAGACCGGGATGATCACGTAAACCATAAAGAACAACAGGCCGGGGGCCAGAAACAGCCAAGGCGCGATGCGTTGTTGGTTTCGGTGGAACCAGCTTTCTTGTTCCGGGGTGTCGACAGCGGACATAGGGTATCTCGGGTCTGGTGGGGCGAGGGCGGGCTGATGCCCGCCCTACAATTGAGGGTGACGTAGGCCGGGCTTCAGCCCGGCCCATGCCGGATCAGTTGTCGTAGATACGCTGACGCGCGCGCTCGAGCTTGGCGAGGATCTGGTCGGCGTTGTCAGGTTTTACCATGAATTCTTGGAAACCTTCCATCGACACCTTGGCCATTTCAGCCGGTGCGTCACGGTCCCAGAACTGGGCCACACCGCCGGGGCTGTTTGACGAAAGCATCTCGAAGCCTTGGTTCAGGAATTTGTCGTTGTCGACCGAAGACTTGGCATTGACCGGGAGCTGTCCAAGGTTCGAGCCGTTGTTGATTTCGGTCTGTTCGTCAGCCGAAACAACGAACCGCAGGAATTCCCGCGCGGCTTCTTTGTTGGACGCGTTTGCTGGGATGTGGAACGTATCGGTCGGTGCGTCTTCTGCCAGTTCAACATCGGGGTTGATGGCAACGAACTGGTAGAAGTCGAGTTGATCGTCGCTGAGACCGGCCTCACGCAGCGGTGCGACAGCGAAGTTGCCCATCAGATAGGCGGCAGCTTCACCATTCACCATAAAGGGCAGGGCTTCCTGCCAGCTATAGGTCTGGTGGTTGTCGATGAAAGCGCCCATATCGATCAGCTGTTTCCAGTTCGCGAAAGTCTGTTTGACGCGATCGTCTTCCCAACTGACTTCGCCATTGGCCAGTTGCTGGTGGAAGTCGAAGCCGTTGGTACGCATGTTCAGATAGTCGAACCAGCCACCCGCGGTCCAAAGGAACTTTGTCCCGATCGTATAGCAGGCACGGCCTGAATCGACGATTTTCTGGCAGTTTGCCAGTTCTTCTTCCCAGGTGGTCGGCTCGGACAGGCCCAGCTCATCAAAGATGTCTTTGCGGTAGTAAACGCCCCACTGGTAGTAGGTATAGGGCACGCCCCACTGCTTACCGTCGATGGTCATCGCGCCTTTGGTCGATGCGAGGTTGTCGGCGATCTCGGGCTCGGCCCACAGATCGGACACGTCCTCGAACAGGCCGGCCTCGACATATGGCTTCATTCGGTTGGCTGCATACCAGGTTGCGACGTCCGGCGTGTCCGCGGTTAGAAAGTTGCGGATCTGCGTCTTGTATGCCTCGCGGTCTATGACGGTTGTTTCGATAGCAAGGTCCGGGTGCTGCGCCTGAAACCGCTCGATCATCGCTTCCATCGTCGCGCGTGGCGCCGGGTTCGACGTATCGAGGAAAATTCGCAGTTCACCAGTCAGCTCGGCGGCTGCCGGAACAGCAAGTGCAACGCTCATGGCCAGCGCGGCCGTAGTGCGCTTGTAGATGGAATGCATGGTTTCCTCCCTTAGCTTCCATTCAGTTCCAAATATTGAAACCAAGTTTTATATATTGAAAACTACACATCGAATCGGTTACGCTTGTCAAGACCCTCGTGCCAATGGACGTGGGTAAACGGAGGAGACTGCGCGCCCGTGGCTGGTGACGGAACTATAGGAAAAGCATGTGATGTGCTGGATCAGGTGGCTGCCTTTCAGCGCCCGGTTCGATTCGGAGAGCTGTTGGACACCAGCACTTTCCCCAAGGCAACGCTGTATCGGTTTCTGCAATCCCTGACCAATCAGGGCATGCTGTCATACGATCCCGACCGGCAGACCTATGCGCCGGGGCTGCGATTGGTCAGGCTGGCGCATGCGGCATGGACCCAGAGCTCACTTGCCCCGATTGCGCGGCCCTTTATGGAAGCCCTCAGCCGCGAAACGGGAGAGACCGTGCATCTGGCGCAGATGGATTCGGGGCAGGTGTTGTATGTCGACAAACGGAACGCGACACAGCCGATAGAGATGTTCTCGCAGGCCGGAAAGGTGGGCCCGGCCTATTGTACGGGCGTCGGCAAGGCGATGATGGCCTATCTGGACGATGCGGCGCTGGACAAAGCCTTGTCACAACAAAGTTTTCATCGGTTTACAGAAAAGACCCTTGCATCAGAGGAAGCTCTGAGAGCCGATCTGGAGATGATCCGAGATCGCGGGTACGCGGTCGATGACGAGGAACACGAGCCCGGCATCATCTGCGTTGCCTGCCCCATTCTGACGGCAGGAGGGCGGATGCTGGGGGCAATTTCGGTGACAGGGACCACCGAGCGAATGGATTTTAACCAGTTGGAGACTTGGGTTCCCCGTGTTCGCCGTGTGGCGGATCAGATTGGGGCCGAAGCACAGGCGTGGCGGTTCCCTGAAACCCGCCCGGACGCAGACAATGACAGGATGCAAGCGACATGACGGGTGTGACTCTGAACCAAGCGATTAAGCGCTACGGCGAAACGCAGGTTATTCACGGTATTGATCTACAGATTGAAGACGGCGAGTTTTGCGTGTTCGTCGGGCCTTCGGGTTGCGGCAAGTCCACGTTGCTGCGGATGATCGCGGGGCTGGAGGAGACTTCGGAGGGGCAGATTCACATCGGCGCTCGGGACGTGACCCATGTGGACCCCGCCAAACGTGGTGTTGCGATGGTTTTTCAGACATACGCCCTGTATCCGCATATGTCGGTGGCTGAAAATATGGGTTTCGGCCTTCGGATGAACGGCGTCGCTAAATCTGAAATCGACCAGAAGGTGCAGGAAGCGTCCAGTATCCTGAAGCTGGATCAGTACCTGAAGCGCAAGCCAAAGGCGCTGTCAGGCGGCCAGCGTCAGCGGGTCGCAATCGGTCGCGCGATTGTGCGAGGGCCAGAGGTGTTTCTGTTCGATGAGCCTCTTTCAAACCTGGATGCCGAACTGCGGGTCGAGATGCGCGTTGAAATCGCCCGTCTGCACAATGAAATTGGCGCGACTATGATCTACGTAACCCATGATCAGGTCGAAGCAATGACAATGGCCGACAAGATTGTGGTGCTGCGCGACGGAAGGATCGAACAGGTCGGCGCTCCGATGGATCTGTACCGCGACCCGGACAATCGTTTTGTTGCCGGTTTCATTGGATCTCCGGCGATGAATTTTCTGGAATGCGATGTCGTGGACGGCAGGGTTTCGCATCCCGCGCTGAGTGAACCTTTGGCGCTGAGTGTGACTGTGCCCGCCGAAATGACCAATGTGACTCTGGGCATCCGTCCCGAGCATATCGAGGTTGATCGCACGGGTGAGACCTGCACCGTTGATCTGACGGAGGCTTTGGGTGGGGTCAGTTACTCGTATCTGCTGACACCGAATGGCGACAAATTGATCGTCGAAGAACGCGAAGACCAGCGCAGCAAGCAAGGTGAGCAGATCGGCATTGTCGTTCGCCCCGAGCGCGCCATGCTGTTTGATTCAGGCACTGGTCAACGGCTTCGTTGATCGCAAATTCCAGCTTGGAGCAAGCGCGCCGGTCCATCGATCCGGCGCGTTTTTCTTGATCTGCATTTCTTCTGGATTTTGTATCCAATATCCGATAAGGCGAAACCAAAGGGCCAGATTTCTGCGCCCGAACTCAATTTTTTGGAAGGAAACGCCGATGTCGACCAATGTTTTCACGGGTACCATGCCTGCGTTGATGACCCCCTGTAAGGCCGACCGCACCCCTGATTTTGATGCGCTGGTCCGTAAAGGGCAGCAGATGATCGAAGCAGGAATGTCGGCTGTCGTCTATTGCGGATCAATGGGGGACTGGCCCTTGTTGACAGATGAGCAGCGCATGGAAGGTGTTGAGCGTTTGATTGCAGCGGGGCTGCCCGTGGTTGTTGGAACCGGCGCTATAAATACGAAGTCGGCTGTCGCTCTTGCCGCCCATGCTCAGAAAGTCGGTGCCGTCGGTCTTATGGTCATTCCGCGCGTTCTGTCACGCGGCAGTTCCCCGACCGCTCAGAAGAACCATTTCAAGGCTATCTTGACGGCGGCCCCGGATGTGCCCGCGATTATTTACAACAGCCCTTATTATGGCTTCGCGACGCGGGCGGACTTGTTTTTTGCCCTGCGCGCAGAACATCCCAACCTGATCGGTTTCAAAGAGTTTGGTGGAAAAGATGACCTGCGCTACGCGGCTGAAAACATCACCAGCCAAGACGATCAGGTCACCTTGATGGTCGGTGTCGATACCGAGGTCTACCACGGGTTCGTAAACTGCGGCGCAACCGGTTCGATCACTGGTATTGGAACAGCCTTGCCGCGCGAGGCTTTGTTGTTGGCGGCGTTGTCCAAAAAAGCGGCTCAGGGCAATGCAGAGGCCCGTCAGCGTGGGCAAGAATTGACCGAGGCTATTCATGTTCTCTCAAGCTTTGACGAAGGCCCGGACCTGGTGCTTTATTACAAGCACTTGCTGGTGTTGAACGGTGAAGAAGAATACCGTCTGCACTTCAATGAAACGGACGAGTTGACCGATGCGCAGCGGAATTATTGTGAGCAACAATATGCCCTGTTCGGGTCTTGGTTTGCCGATTGGTCGAAACAGGGCGGGGTGATCGCTGAATGCATGTGATCGACAGCCACACCGGAGGGGAACCAACGCGGGTTATCCTGAGCGGTGCGCCCGATCTGGGGTCCGGCTCTTTGGTAGAGCGCGCTCGTCGGCTGGCGAGCGAACACGAGGAGTTCTATCGGTCGGTTATGCTTGAACCGCGCGGTCAGCCCGCGATGGTCGGGGCTTTGCTGGTCGAGCCGGTGGACCCGACATGTGTTGCCGCCGTGATATTTTTCGATGTGGATGCCGTTCTGGGCATGTGTGGGCATGGCACGATCGGGCTGACAGTGACCCTGGCCCATATGGGGCGGATAGGGATAGGGTCGCACCGGATTGAGACTCCGGCCGGGGTCGTCACCGCCCAGCTTCATGATGCCAACACGGTGACCGTGACAAATATCGAAAGCCGGCGGGTCCATCACAACATTTCAGTTCACGTGCCCAACTATGGGGAAGTAACCGGCGATGTTGCCTACGGGGGAAACTGGTTTTTCATCGTCGATCCCAGCCCGATTCCGGTCCAAACTGGCAATATCGGGCAGCTGACCGATCTGAGTATCGCGATCCGGCAAGCGTCGATTGCGCAGGGGGTCGGTGGCGAAAAGGGCGAGCCAATAGATCACGTGATCTTTCAGGACGCTTCGCCAGACGAGACTATTTACAGCCGGAACTTTGTTCTGTGCCCTGACAACAACTACGACCGTTCCCCCTGCGGCACCGGCAGTTCAGCGCGGTTGGCTTGTTTGGCTGCTGATGGTCTACTGTCTCCGGGAGAGGAAATCACTCAGCAGAGTGTGATTGGAAGCACTTACCAGCTGTCATACCAGCCCGGTTCGGATGGCGGCGTTATCCCTTCGATAACCGGACAGGCTTTCGTTATGGCCGAGTCCAACTTGATCTTTGCTGAAACTGATCCGTTTCGGTTGGGAATTGCGCCATGACTGAACAGGTCGTCGTCATCGGAGCCGGTGTAATCGGCATCACCACTGCGCTTGAATTGCAGCGCCGGGGACATAACGTTCTGGTTCTGGACAGGGATGGAGTCGCTGCTCAAACCTCGGCAGGAAATGCCGGTGCCTTTGCATTTCCCGAAGTCGAGCCGCTGGCGACGCCCGGTATTATGCGAAAAGCGCCAAGGTGGTTGTTGGACCCTTTGGGGCCGTTGTCAGTTCCTCCGGCTTACGCATTGAAAATTGCCCCTTGGATGTTCCGCTTTTGGCGGGCAAGTCAGCCCGGTCGATATGCCGAGTTGCTTAGCGCTCAGGTCAACTTGATGCAGCTGTCCAGCGCGGCATTGGATCGTTTGATACCATCCGTCGATGGCGAAGCGCTGATGCAGCGTGACGGGCAGATGCAGCTCTACGAATCCCAAGATGAATACCGCGCCAGCCTGCCCGCGTGGGAATTGCGCCGTGAATATGGAATCGAGTTCGAGCTGTTGGAAAGCCGGGCCGAGATTGCAGAAAGGCAGCCGGGTCTCAGCCCGCGTTTCACGCATGCCGGATTTACTCCAAACTGGCTGAATGTCGTCGATCCGAAGAAATGGGTCGAGCATCTGGCGCAGGCGTTCCGAGATCGCCAGGGAAGGATCGAGCGGCGCGATATTCGCGCGCTGACCCCGTTGGAAACCGGCGTGCGCATCACGGTGGAGGAGGGTGCCATAGACGCTGCCAAGGTTGTGGTGGCGGCCGGTGCGTGGTCACATCACCTTGCGCAGACGCTAGACGATCACATCCCTCTTGAGACAGAGCGGGGATATAACACGACTCTGCCAGAAGGCGCATTTGACTTGCGG
Organism: Ruegeria sp. BB6; assembly: GCF_056539385.1. Classification (NCBI taxonomy): domain Bacteria; kingdom Pseudomonadati; phylum Pseudomonadota; class Alphaproteobacteria; order Rhodobacterales; family Roseobacteraceae; genus Ruegeria; species Ruegeria sp. BB6. The sequence goes on along the minus strand of NZ_JBQFUW010000004.1, from coordinate 79,966 downwards.
ATGCATCTCACGTTTTCTCGCCACGGGTTCGTGGCCAGCCGAATTAACGGCGGTGTACGCGTAGGCGGCGCGGTCGAGTTGGCAGGTTTGAAGCTGCCTCCAAACTTCAAGCGCGCGGACACGTTGCTTAAAAAGGCCGAGGACTTCCTGCCGGGCCTGAAAACCGAAGGCGGCACCCAATGGATGGGTTTTCGACCGTCATTGCCTGACAGTATTCCCGTGATCGGAGTATCGCCCAATTCAGCCGACGTCATCTACGCGTTCGGTCACGGGCACCTTGGGCTGACGCAGTCGGCGGGGACTGCAGAGATTGTCGGTGCGGTTCTGGATGGTCAAAACGCTCCGGTCTCGCTGGCCCCGTATTCGCCAGCGCGGTTTTAAGGAGGGGTAATGCGGAGTGTGAAGACGGTCCACGTCATTTCAGCCCATGCCGAAGGCGAAGTTGGCGACGTAATTGTCGGGGGTGTTCAACCGCCGCCGGGCGACACCTTGTGGGACCAGAGGTCTTTCATCGCGCAAGATCAGACACTGCGGAATTTCGTTCTCAACGAACCGCGCGGTGGAGTCTTTCGTCATGTAAACCTGCTTGTCCCGCCGAAACACCCGGTCGCTGACGCCGCTTTTATCATTATGGAGCCTGAAGACACGCCGCCTATGTCCGGGTCGAATTCGATCTGCGTGGCTACGGTGCTGTTGGATAGTGAGATTATCCCGATGCAGGAACCCGTCACGCATCTGACGTTGGAGGCTCCTGGCGGATTGGTCCATGTGCGTGCCGAGTGTCGGAACGGTAAAGCCGAGCGAATTTTTGTAAGGAACCTTCCCAGCTATGCCGACAAGATCGCAGTACCTCTTGAAGTGCCGGGCATCGGTACTCTGACGGTGGACACCGCATTTGGCGGAGACAGTTTCGTTGTGGTTGATGCGGCTGCTATTGGGTTTGACATTACCGAAGACGCAGCACGCGAAATCGCGCGATTGGGCGTGGCAATAACGAATGCAGCCAACGAACAGATTGGATTCAACCACCCCACAAACAGCGAGTGGAACCACATCTCATTTTGCGCATTTTGCGGCCCGCTTGACACTACGGAAACCGGATTGCGCGGTAAATCCGCAGTGGCCATTCAGCCGGGCAAGGTCGATCGGTCTCCGACCGGAACCGCAGTATCGGCGCGTATGGCGCTGATGGCTGCCAAAGGGGAAATGGTCGTAGGTCAGACATTCGAGGCGATCTCGATCATCGGGTCGCGGTTTTCGGGAAAGATCGTCGAGGCCACCACGATTGGCGACTGCGCGGCGATCGTGCCCGAGATCAGCGGTCGTGGCTGGATTACCGGAACCCATCAGCACATGCTGGACCCTGACGACCCGTGGCCCGGTGGCTATAGGCTGAGCGATACCTGGGGCGCTTAATCTGGGTGCGCCGGGCGGTTTTCCGCAAAACGTGTCAAAATGCGCATCCAGATGCGATTGATCCCAAGCCAAACGTGTTTTAAGGGAAGCCCTGTCAAATCAGAGTCACCGTTGGGGCGGTAGGATAGACGCGCCCCACCCACGCCACGCAAACGTGGCAAACTCTTGGATCGCACGCCCCGAAAGGCTTAAAAAAGGTAAAAGAATATGGCAGATAAATCGAACTTCGACATATTGTATACCATTGTAGACGAAGCGCCCGAACTGGCCAGCGCCTCGTTCCTGCCCATCATTCGCAAGTTCGCCTCGGCCGCGGGCGTCAGTGTTGGCACCAAGGATATTTCATTGGCTGGGCGCATTATCGCGACTTTTCCGGAAAACCTGACCGAGCAACAGCGCATTACCGATGATCTGGCCGCTTTGGGTGAATTGGTGAAGACGCCAGAAGCCAACGTGATCAAACTGCCGAACATCTCGGCGTCGGTACCGCAGTTGGTTGCGGCCGTCGAAGAACTGCAGGCGCAGGGCTACGATATCCCGAACTACCCCGAGGAACCTTCGTCCGACGAAGAAAAAGCGATCCGCGCGCGTTTTGATGCCATCAAAGGCTCGGCCGTGAACCCGGTTCTGCGCGAGGGCAACAGCGACCGCCGCGCCGCGCGTGCTGTGAAGAACTATGCTCAGAAGAATCCGCATTCGATGGGTGAGTGGGCTTCGGACAGCAAGACCAAAGTCTCGTCCATGTCGGGCAATGACTTCTACGCCAATGAGAAATCGGCGACCATCACCGCAGCTCAGGCAGGTGACGCCAAGATCGAATTCGTCGGTAAAGACGGCAGCACCACCGTTCTGAAAGACGGCTGGCCGTTGGCCGAGGGCACCGTGGCCGATGCGACATTCATGTCGGTCAAGGCGCTGTCTTCCTTCCTGGCGGACGCCATTGAAGACACCAAGAACGACGGCACCATGTTCTCGCTGCACATGAAAGCCACGATGATGAAGGTCTCGGACCCGATCATCTTTGGCTATGCGGTCAAGGCGTGGCTGGCTCCGGTCTTTGACAAATTCGGTGCTGAACTGGATGCGCTGGGTGTGAACCCGAACTCGGGTCTGGGTGACCTGCTGGATCGGGTCAAGGACAATGCCGATATCGTGGCCGCCATCGACGCGATCAAGGGCGACCGTCCGTCCATGTATATGGTCGACAGCGATAAAGGCATCACCAACCTGCACGTGCCGTCGGATGTGATCATCGACGCCTCGATGCCTGCGGTGATCCGCGCAGGCGGTAAGGGCTGGGATGAGACAGGCGCCAAGGGCGACACCAACTGCGTGATCCCCGACCGCTGCTATGCGCCCGTCTATGATGAAGCGATCAACTTCTTCAAAGCCAATGGCGCGTTGAACCCGGCCACCGCTGGCGCGGTCGCCAACGTGGGCCTGATGGCGCAGAAGGCTGAAGAATACGGTTCTCACCCGACCACATTTGAAGCGCCTGCCGATGGCACCATCCGCATCGTTCTGGCCAATGGTGAGACGTTGCATGAGCATGCAGTCGAAAAGGGCGATATCTGGCGTTCTTGCACTGTCAAGAAAGCCCCGATCGAGAACTGGATTCAGCTGGCTATAGACCGTCAGCGCCTGACCGGGTCCGAGGCGATCTTCTGGCTGGACGCAAACCGTGCCCATGATGCCGAGCTGATCAAATACGTCAAACCGGCGCTTGAGGCTGCTGGTGTGGCCGACAAGTTCCTGATCATGGCCCCGCGCGAAGCGACGCGCCAGTCGTTGGAGACGATCACGGCGGGCAACGACTCGATCGCGATCACCGGCAACGTGCTGCGTGACTATCTGACCGACCTGTTCCCGATCCTCGAACTGGGCACCTCGGCCAAGATGCTGTCCATCGTCAAGCTGATGAATGGCGGCGGTCTGTTTGAAACAGGTGCTGGTGGGTCTGCCCCGAAACACGTGCAGCAGTTGGTCGAGGAAAACCACCTGCGCTGGGACTCGATGGGTGAGTTCTGTGCTTTGGGTGAATCCCTGAATTTCCTGGCCGACAGCAAAGGCAATGCCAAGGCGGGTGTTCTGGGTGCAGCCGCCGAAGCCGCAACACAGGGTATTCTGGACCACAACCGCTCACCCAGCCGCAAAGTGGGTCAGCCGGACAACCGTGACAGTCACTACTGGTTCGCCCGCTATTGGGCCGAAGCGCTGGCCGCGCAATCCGGCGACGCGGCGCTGGCGGCTGAATTTGCGCCTCTGGCCAAAGAGCTTGCGGATAAGGAAGAACAGATCCTGTCCGAACTGGCGTCGGCTCAGGGTGTGGCTGCCGATCTTGGCGGCTACTACCACACTGATCCCGCCAAGGCCGCAGCGGTCATGCGTCCCAGCGCGACATTGAATGCGCTTATTGGTTGATCAACAGCGTCCGAACCGAAAGGCTAGGGCGCCAGAAATAAGACAGGGGCCGACTCTTTGAGTCGGCCCTTTTTTGTTGGCGATTCAGATAGAACTCGCCCGGCTTGCAAAAAATAAGGGGCCAGTTCGACAACTGGCCCCAAATCAACTGGTTTGGTCGTTGTATCAGTTCGATGCTGCGTTCAGTTTTTCATTCTGCTCGCGCAGTGTGTCCGAGATGATCGCATACCATTCGCCGGATTCACGCATTTCGTTCAGACCCTTATTCATCATCGCGACGTATTCACGAGCAAAGGGATTAGTGCGGTGCGCGAGGAAGCTCATCGACGACAAGGTGGAAACATAGGGGTTTTCAACTATGTCGGCCGAGGTCAAACCCATGTCTTTCATGGTCGCGGCGAACAGTTCAACCTCAAACGCGGCAACGTCCGCAGTGCCCGTCAATACAGCGTCAAGGCATTCACGCGCCGTGTTGGGTTGAACGACGGTGGTATTTGTCCGGTTCAGACCGATTTCTTCAAGAACAACCATGCTCCAGCCTGCCATGCGGCAAATGGTTGAGCCTTCAAGGTCTTTGAAGGTTGTTGCGTTCGTGTATTCGCTTTCCGGCAATGTGTAAAAGCCGCCAACAACGTCATAAACTGGAACGGAGGCGACGAACTGTGTGCACCGGGCTTCGGTTTCAGCCGACCACTCATAAGTGCGGTTGGTGCAGTCCGGAATGGTCCACGCGATCGAGATGTCAAATGCGCCGAGCGGAAGCAGAGTGTCCAGATGCGAGCCCCAGTCATCCACAAAGCTGACCGAGAAGTCACGGCTGTTGCCTGCACGCTGCAGGCTTGTTGTGGCCAGACGGGTCATGATCCCGCCGCCGCTGAGGGATTCACTTGTAAAGGGTTCCCATCCGTTGCCGGCGACCAACTTGATCGGCGGAGCATAGACGTTCGAGCGCTTGATGCTTGCGGCACGCTTTTCTTCCGCCGCGATCACTTCTTGTGCGCTCTGACCATTCGGCAGGCTGCCGTCTTCACAGGGCAGGGCCAGAACAAGTCCGGGCTCAAGCGCGTTGGGGTTGGTGATCGCATTCCGGTTGGCGTTAAAGATCGGCTGATAGTTCGAGGTGCCGTAGGCTGCGATGGCGATTGTTGCCATCGTGTCGCCATCGGCAACCGTGTAGTTGCTGCAGGCTTCCTGCGCGGCGGCAGCTCCGGCGCTTAGGACCGTGACGGTGGTGGCCGACAGCGCGACCTTTTTCAGATTAGAATTGAACATCCACTTTCTCCAGACTGTATAAGTGTGCGGCCGTTGGGGGGCTTAGCCATTTTCCATTTGATGACGCAGAGCGGTTGAGACGATGTCGCGCCACTCTCCTGATTGCTGCATGATCGCTAGACCCTGGTTGAGCGTCTCAAGGATCGCTTCCCCATCCGGATTATCTTTGTGGGTCATGACGTTAAGCGACTTGATCGCCGCCAGGTTGGGGTTTTCGATAATGCGGTGCTCGTATCCAAGGCGGCCGATTGCTTCGACGGCCAGGTGTGCTTCGATGGCGACGATGTCAGCGGTTCCGTCCATCAATGCGCGGAAGCAGTCATCTGGTGAAACCGGTCGCATAAGCGAGATTGCAGGCTCGTACAGGCCGACCGAATCCATATGTGAAAGGGACCATCCTTCGGGGCGGCAGATCGTAGTGCCCGCAAAGTCGGCATAAGTCAGCGTCTGTTCATAACCAGACCCTTCCCGCGCAAAGAATGTGTCCACAACTTCATAGAACGGGTTTGAAAAATTGTAAGTTTCGCACCGCTCACGGTCATTTTCAGACAGCGAAGCGGTCTCTTCGCAATTCGGACGTGACCAGGGGAAGGTTGCATCGAAGGCCAGTGTCGGCATCAGCAGATCAAGATGCGAGGACCAGTCATTGACGAACTGAATCTTGTACCCTTGTTCGGGTGCGGCGCGCAGCATCGCGGTTTCCACGAGATTTGTGTACAGGCCGCGATTAGGCAGATTTTCGTCAGTGAAGGGCGCGTAGTTGCCCCCTGTGATCAGCAACAACTGCCGGTCGCGTATACCCGGACGCTCGGTCGTGTCGGCATTTCGGATCAGTGCCGCAGCCTCTGTGCGTGCGGCCTCGATTTCCTCTCTGGCCTCTGCCTTGGCGGCTAAAGCAGCGTCTTCGCTGGCTTTCTTGGCTTCTGCAATTGCCTTGGCAGCACGGTCCTCGGCAGCCTTGACCAGTTCAGCCGCCATTTCAGTGGCCATCGCCTCGGCCTCTGTCTGTGGAAGCTGCGTCGCGCGGCCGATGTCTTCGAGGCAGGGCAACGTCAGAACGTCACCAACACGGATGACGTTCGGGTTTTTCCCGATCACATCGCGGTTGGCGTCATAGATGATGCGAAAGTCTTCGGTGGAATAGACTTCTATGGTGAGTTCGCGCAGGCTGTCGCCACGCTGGATTTCATAGGTCGAGCATGCCTCTTGCGCTGAGGCGGCGCCCGCTACGGCAGCAAGTGCCAGGCTGGATATGATCAGATGGGGTCTCATTGGTCCTGTCGCTTTGCCTTCATTCATTTATTGTGAGTTTCACGACACCGATTGACACATTGTCCTGGTCGGGATCGTTTTTGGCCCTTAGCGCCTGAAACAGCGCGTCGGCTATATCTCGGGCAAGTGCATCAGTATTGGCTTCGAGAATGGCTTGAATTTCCAAGTCACCGAGGTATTGCAGCCCGTCGCTGCCTGCGATCAGAATATCCGTTCCTGTCAAGCTCAGCGGGGTTTCGGGGCAGTCCACCTTTGGAATGGCCGCGCCCATGATGACCGACGTCAGTTGATTGCGGTCAGGGTGCGACCTGGCCTCGTCCTCGGTCAAAATACCCTGGGCGAGTTGAGCGTCTATGACCGGCGCCATCGAGTGATCCTCGTTGACCTGTTTTAAGGCTCCGTCGCGGAACAGATACAGCGGGCTGTCACCGATCGAGATCCAGAACACACGCTGGGCCAACAGCAGGACGCCCAACAGCGTCGATCCCATTTTCAGGCCGCCGCCCTGTTCTTCACAGTGGTTTTCGACCGCGGCGTTGGCCAGCATTGCCGCCACTGGTAGCGCGTCGATCAATGCGTTCTCGGACGGTGTAGCTTGCTCCAGTTCGGGGTCCAGAGCGTCACGCCAAGCCTTGATGACCAGATTGGACGCGACCTCTCCGGCGGCGTGACCGCCCATGCCGTCCGCGACGACGATGTATGCGGCGTCTGCTGCATCGAACATACGAGCAGCAACGGCATCTTCCTGTGTGTCGCGCTGACCCTGATCGAGGATCAACGCAATGTCATATGCCGGGCTCGCCAGCATCTATCAGGAATCCCGCCAGTCAAAGCCGTCATCGCAGAAGGCTGTGAATCGGATCGAGGTTTCGCTGATGCGGATCAGATCGCCACTGGCCAGCGCTACGGTGCTCAGAACCGGCTTGCCGTTCAGGCGAACCAAATTGGCTTTGCCGCCATGACCCAGATAACATTTGCGATCTTCGGGGTCATAGGCGATCACCGCATGATTGCTGCGGGAAATACCGGTATCGCCAAAGTCGAGTTGGATAGCCTGATCGTCGTTGCGCCCGATCTGCATCAGACCTTCGGACAGTGTGATGCTGGTGCCGCGGCCCGGACCCGCCGTTACCACGAGCCAACCAACCGGGAAAGTCTGCTGGGCAGACTCTGTCTTGTCGATGGGTTCCGTAGTCTCGATCAAATCCTGAACATGTGTATCTGCGCGTTCAAATCCCAGGAAAGTCGTTTTGACCCGACCGCGACGATCCGAGGCCGCCGGTGCAGGGGCTGGAGCTGCTACGACGTCTTCTGCCGTGTCCGCTGCAGGTGCTTCATCCTGAATAGGAGGGTCTTCGGCAACGACTTCGACAACCTGCTGTTCCGGCGTGGCGTCGAACACAACGACCTCTGGTTCTTCCTCTGGCTCGTCGCTCGCTACGTGCAGCGTAACGACCGGCTCGGAATCGGTGTCTTCCGACTCTTGAGGCTCGTCAGAGGTTTCCTGAATTTCCGCGATGACCTCTGTCATCACAATTTCATCCTCGGCTTCAAGTTTTTCCGAGTCTTCGTCCTGCTGTTCGGGGAACTCTGGCATTTCTTCTTCGGGCAGCAGTTCGTCTGATTCCTCGTAGCTTTCGGAACTCGACATATTGCCGCCTGCAAGCGCCTCGCGCAGAGCGTTGAAATCCGCGATCGGCTCGGGTTTCTCGGCTTCGGTTTCCGTGTCCTGTGCCGCTACGTCTTCGGCTTCGGTTTCTTTTGGTTTGCCGGCACCTTCTAGAAGCCGGCTGAGAGGGCTTTTGTATTTGAACATGGTGACGACACCTTTGTTTTGGCCACAGGACTTCTGTCCCATGGGGCTGCTACTCACCTCTGCGCGGAACCGCGCAACGGCACTGATGATAAAAACCAAAGTCACTCTTACTTTCCGCGACGGGCCGGTCCCCGTCAGGATGCGCGGGTTTTGGGGCGCATCCCTCAGCAAAAACACACTGGCAGACTACAAATGAACCGGTCAGATCACTCCTGCGCTAACTGCATGATGGCATCCGCCTCGGCACCGTTTCGCAACACAGTCAAACGGGCCTGCGGGTGGTTTTCGGACACGAGGGCTTCCATGACAGCGTCCAGTGTTTCTGGTCCGTCAAGCCTGATACCGGTCTGTGTCTCCGACAGCAAAATGTCGCCAGCTCGCAAACTGCCTGATGACGTGGACGGAACGGTTTCGGCGACGGTTGTCCAGCCTTCGCCCTTTGAATTGCGGATCGTGAACCCGTATCCGTTTTTCAGACCGACCATGCGCATCGCTGGCAGGGCCAGCAATCCGTTCTTTGCGCGTGTTTCGCCCAATGGACGGTATCGAGCTGTAACGCGAATATAACCGTCAGGGTCCACATTCAGGTCACGAAGAACCTGCGAGGCAAAGCTGGCGTCGGCCTGCACCGGATTGCCGTTTAGGGTGTAGATCGCGGCACCACGTTGAACCCACTCGCCGATCACGGACATGTCCTGCGCACTATCTACGCCAGTGATCGCGATCACGTTGCCAGTAGAAGCCCTGCGTTTTGAGGTTTGAAACGGTATTTCAACGTCCCAGTGGGAAAACGCGACCTGCGTTTCACTCAGTTCGACCGCCTCGGAGGTTGCAGGTGCCTGCGATGGGGTGTCGGCTGCTGAGGTTTCGACCTCTTGTGTAGCTGCCGGTTGGTCCAGGGTCTGCTCGATAGGCTCTGGCTCTGTTGCTACCTGCTTGGGCGTTACTTCTGGGGCGCTTTCGGTTGGCACATCGTCCTGTTCAGACACTGCCTCGTTTGCACTTTCGGCAACGTCGGCCGTTGGTGCCAGTAAGGTTTCATCGTCCTGTGTGGTCGCAGCTTCCTTGCCAGCCGTCAGGAAAAAACCACCGGCGGCCAGTGCCGCGACGAGGATCGCCGTGCCCGCGACCAACTTGCCGCTGCCGCCCGAACCGCTTTTGACGACTGTATCTATGGCGACTGGAGGTTCTTCCTTTGGGGCGAACTGCGCGAGTTCTTCTTCTTTTTTGTCTTCGTTGCCCAGTGCAATGTCCGGGTTCCCCGCCAGCAGTGCGGTTACGACGGCTTCTGCGTTTTCGCTTTCGGCTTTGATCCGTGCTTTTTCGGCGGCTTCGTCCTTGCGATCCATCGCGACGATGACTGAAACCGGGCGGTAGGCGAACGTGTCGAACATCACACCCGGCCCGCGGAACATGCGCAACCAGTCCAGCGCGCTTTGAACGCGGTCCGTCGCGTGTACTTCCATTGCTTTGTCGATCGCCTCGAGGAAGCCTTCAGGATAACCCTTGAACCGGCCTGTCAGGGGCTTATATGGGTCGTCCTGACTGTTGTTGAACGCGTTCAGTCGGGTCTGGCCGTCAATGGGGCGTTCGCCACTGATGGCGTGATACAGCGTGGCAGCAAGGACATACAGGTCGCTGCTGGGATCTTGTTCCGCGCCTCGAACGTAAAACTCATGAGGCGAATACCCGTCCTTGATCACCCGCAGGGTCAGAAGGGCCGCGGACTGGTTCGCGGCCTGTTCCCGGGCCGCGCCAAAGTCGATCAACTCGGGCTCACCGTTTTCGTCGATCAGGATGTTGTCTGGTGAGATATCGCGGTGCAACATGCCGCTTTGGTGGATGAAGGACACCGCCGACAGCATCTTTTCGGTAACCTGGACGATGAAATCTGGGCCTGCGTCATTGTCGGGGTTTTCAACATAGTCCAACAAATCGCACCCTTGGATGAAATCCATGGCGATATAGGCTGTGTTGTTGTCTTCAAAGACCTGATGCACATCCACAATGTTGGGATGTACCAATCGAGCGTGATTGCGGGCTTCCTGAATGAAAAGCTCGATAATAGACCGCAGGTCGTTTTCGTAGCCGGGTTCAACAGGTTCGACGAGATCCCCATTACGGTGACACAAGGCGCCGGGGTAGCACTCTTTGATCACCACGTCCCGCTCGAGGCTGTCACGAGCCAGATACGTGATCCCGAAACCACCATTGCTGAGAAAGCGCAGGATTTCATACTGTCCGCGCAAGAGCTTGGCGCCCGGTTGAAGTCCTTCTATTTTCGGTTCGTCGTGCGTTGCGCCGACAGCCTGGTTGTGGCTCATTTCTTCCCGCCCGTTCTAATCGTTTTGCGGTTCATTCAACGGGGCAAACTGCCCAACTACTCACAACCAAACACAACCGCAGGACACTAAAGAACGTTAGACGTTTCAAATTTGACTTTATTGGGGCCGCCTCATGGCTTCACTGAGAACTGATTTTGGCGATCAACTAGATGAGGTATAGGGCGTCACGGTTGCCACTACATGTTGGTTGTGGGGATGTTAAAAGCGCGGACTGAGTACCAATTTCTCGTGGATTGGTCGTTGATTCCGAAACAATAGCGACTCGATTCCATTGCGCTCGAATCGCTGCCGTGACGCTCAATTTAGGCGTGAAAAATCAGGTTCCGGTTTTCGACTTTAGGGCTTCAACCCGGCTGCCGGCCCAAGCGAGGTTGTCGCTCAGTTGCGCCAGAATACTGATCGCATCCTTCAAGGGTGCATCGCCGCTTTCAAATTGCAGCAAGAGCAACAGGTCCGTGGCCTTTTCAAACTCGCCGGGAATCCAATCGGCATCTGGATTGATCTCGCCTGATTGTTCCAGCCGTTCGGCGAAATCTTCGACAATCTCCTGGCAACTGCTCAGAAACGCGGAAGGCTCAATATCAGAGTTTTCGCGCAGGTCTTCATAGATGCTTGCAATCGCTGCCAGCCAATCTTCAAGAATTGGGTTCTCCAGCGGAGGCATCGAGGCTTCAAGTGCCGTATGCATCGGCGAAATCTCGGGCCGGTCAGAAGCGGGTTCGGACAACTCCAACGAATCCAGATAGGGCTGAAAGTCGCGGTCTATCTCAGTTCGTGCGGCTTCTAAGTCTGACAATCGGCGGTTTGATGCGATCTTCAGCACCTGCTCGGCCAGGTTTTGGCCCCCGCAGGTTTCCCACAGATCAAAATCAGGCTCAGGTTCCTGCGCCATTGCCCGAACCGCGACCGGGGTTCCGATTGGCACCACCGAACGGAACATTCCGTCCTTTTCCTTGTCCAGACGTGCCAGTACCCGGTCCATGGCTTCTTGGACAGGTGGCAAGTCGGCGTGGGTGACGGCCAAAAGGCTGTTGTCGCGCAACTTCTGTGGAACTTGTGACCACAGGTGGCGTTCTGTCTCGCGCCAGGCATTCGCGCCGTTTGTGCACCAGATCGCGCAGTCGACAAACTCTAGCAAATCAAGTGTTGGCTTGTAGGATTCGTCCAGCGCCCCGGTGCCCGGCAAATCAAACAATGAAATCTCTTGAAGGGCCGGAGTGTTCAGTCCGACTGAGATAAAGTCAGGATTGTCGGCCGCTGCTTTTTCAAGTGCGATACCGGAATAAACCTTGGGTTCCTTGCCCCACCATCCAACCGTGGTCTCAGGCGCTTCGGCATAAGCGACTATCACCAGCGGCAGTTTCAAGTGCTGGGGACCTGTCGGCAAAATATCGGCCCCGGCCAGCATATTGGCCAGGCTGGACTTACCTGCGCCAAATTCGCCTGCAAAGCCGATATTGACCGAATTCGACAGCCGCTCTGCATGTCCCAGTGCGCGCGCGCGCATGTCGTCCAGCACCGGGTCTGAAGGAAGATTTTCAGTGGTGCTCAGAAAGCGTTCCAGCTTTCGGACTTCCTGCTGGGTTCCAGGAAATTCGATCATTCTGCGGCCTCGGGTAAATTATTGAGTGAGGGGTCAGAGCCAAAAATGGCGTCCAGTTCGTCTGTAACACGTTGAGCGTTGTCGAACGCCTCTTGTGCTTCGGCCCGTGCGTTGGTCTCGCCAGTACCGGACCGGTGTTCAAGGTGGCCGGCCAACAACGCCAGATAGTGATCCAGCACTGTATTCAGCCTTTCCATCAAGTCCCCACGGGCAGTGTCCACAAGATCGTCGCCAATCATCTCGAACTCTTGCACGATCATCTGTTCAGCACGCGAAACAACACTCTTTCGCGATATCAGGCGCGATAGCCAGGTGACTCGCAACTCAACGGTGATACCGCGTGTCAAAGCGGTGGTGTCCGGGCGGAACCACCTGACAGCGCTGGTGTTCATCCGGTTATCAGTTGTGTCCTGCCATCCGGGCAATGAGCGCAAAGCAGCATTGCTTTGCATATCAATGGCATAAAGCTCGCTGAGCATTCGTTGACGCACAACCTGTGTCGCGCCTTGAACAAGCTCTCGCATGCGGTCGCGCAGGGGGCCAAAATTCAATTCCGTCTCGCCGCCCTTGGCCAGCAAGGGCGAAGAACCGCTTGGTCCACGCACAACGTCTGAAACTGCTTCGGCTACGGTGTCGTCCATTACCCCTCGCAGGTTGGCAAGGACTTCATCCATATCGTTGACGATTCCTGCGGTCTTGTCTCTGACCAGCGTGCGCAGCCGCGCAAGTGTCTTGTCATTCTCTGACCCACTGTCCGGCGTGTTCGCGCTTTCGCTTTCGATGGCGCGCAGATGTGCCTGGGTCCGCTCAAGTTCGCCTTGCGCAAAGCTGTGAAGGTGCTGCCAGGCCATGTGAAGATGCTCGTTGCGCGGACCATCGTTCAGGGCGCGGGTCACATACCCGCGCAAATCAGGAAGACCCGAAGCGATCATGGCCGCAAAACGCAAGACACCTTCGCGGCTGATAGGACCAGGACCTTTTTTGATTTCTTCAACGCCGTCCAGATACTGTTTCATCAGCTCGGGATGTGCACGCAGCCATGCAAGTATCTGGTCGTGGTTCACTCCGGTTTCGTCACCTGTCAGCGCATAGTGAGCCCACTGTGCGCTGCCCATGAGAACATCGATGTCCGAGTTTCCAAGTGCCTTTTCCAAACCGTCCATCACATCGGTACGCACCTTGGCAGCGTCATCCGCGCCCTCGCCCAGCTCGTCTACGCGGTTGATAAAGACCACGATCTGACCCAGTTCCAGTGCCTGCATCAATCGGAACAGTTTCAGATCAGCCCGCGACAGCGCTTGATGCGCAGACAGCACGACAACAAAGAAATCAGATTCCTTTAGGTATTGGCGAGAGATCTCTTCGCGGATCAGCAGCGGATCGTTTACGCCCGGCGTATCCGTGACGGTCACCGGAAACGGGAAGTGACCGATATCAAAATACACTTCGGCCTTGCGGGTGATGTCACTATACAGACCGCGATCCGACCCAGGATCAAGCGTGCCGTCCTCTGACGGCTCATCGCCCGCGCATACATAGCGCGCCAGATCGTCCGAAGTCAGCTTTTCAAGGTCGTGATGTTGCCCCAGCAGGTGTTTGTAGCTTTCACCCAGGCGCAGCTTGGCGCGGGTTTTCATCGCATCGACCTGTTCTTCTATCATCTCGCGCTTGTAGCTGTCCTCGTCATCCGGGAACATGTTGCGCAACTCTTCGCCCTCAGCGATGAGCGATTGCCACTGGCGATTGTCGAAGAAATGGAACTCGGCACCGTCTGTTCGACCTGACGGGTGCCCAAAATGCATATCCGTGATCACGGTTGTCCACGGGTTTACGTCTGACGGAAGGTATCCGGCCTGCGCCGTGAAGCCATTGATCAAGCGAGATTTTCCGGCCTTGATTTGGCCCACAAACGCGATGGACGGTTTCAGGTTGGAAAGATCGCTGACTATACGAGAAATGAACTGCCGGGTCTCATCGTTGCTGACCCGGTGCATTTCTTCGGCGATACGTATCAACTCACGTCGTTGATTTTCACTCATAACTCTTACCCTGGTGAATCCTAGTTAAGGAAAGGATTCGTTGAAAATTTGAACTTTTGGAACGACCTCATTCCGCGTCCTCGGTGAGATCCTTCCAAAGATTGACGACGGCACCCAGTTTTCTTGCTTCGTGCACGGCCACTATGATTTCGTTGGCATCGTGCAGGACGGCCAAGGCTGTGCCATTCCCGCCCGAGGGTCTCATGACAATAAGCTGCGGATAGTCCAATTCCACCAGCGCGTCACCATCCCAACCGGCCAGATCATCAGCAAACTTTTTCAACAGGCTCTGACCCGCATGCAGGGGCTGGTCCGGGGCGCAGGCACCGTCGGACCGGTGGGTTGTTCCGTCTTGTTTGCTTGCCTGAATCCGCCCAAGGGAACAACGATCTGCGCCGTCATAGAACCGGCTTGAGAGGCTCTGGTCAGAAACAGGCGGATTATCTGGCAACGTAGACGTCGTTTGATCGGTGACAATCGAAACGACCGGTTCGGACGGCAACTCAATCGCGAGACAGGCCTTGGAAATTTCGCTGAACGTAATGCCCACATCGTCGGCCTCAAGCGCGATATCTGGCTGAAGCGATATAAGTTCCAGCGGACCCGGTGCCGAGGCGATGTCGGACACGAGATGCGCCAGACTTTCGGCCAGCGCGTCGCGCTGCTGGGTTTCAAAGTCAGGCACCAAGCCGGACCGGACGCGAAAAACATCCGTCACCCGAGAGCTGTTAACCTCGATCGCCAGGCAATCGCCGTTGGCCGCCGTAAACTCCAGTCGCCGGGGCAAGACCGTGCCGCGAATGGTGCGCAGCACTTGTTCACGCCTTGCCGCAGCGGTTTCTCCGGTCAGAGTAACTGCGGGATTGAGACGCGCTACTGTCGTGCGCCCAATGTCCTCGAGCAGATCGAGTATCTCAGTGTCCATCATGTCGAGACCCCCTCTGGTCCTGTCTAAACTGCAGCCGAGACAGGCCCCAGGCTGAGATGTGATTTCGTTAGAGCCAATCCGACATTCGCGCTGTCGCGGCATGTGTAGCAGATCACATGATCAGGATAGGCCGAAGTGCGCAGAAAGATGTTCAGCCGACCTTTGGAAAACACCGCAATTTCCCCAAAACCCGTCTTTTCGGACCCCTCAGAGCCGGCCTCACGCAGAAGTTCTTCAAACCCACCTATGCCGCGTCCCTGAAACAAGTTGGCGACAGCGATCGCCAAGCTGTCCAGCGCGCGTGCGTCTTCCGGGCTGGCAAAACTTGTTCCCAGCAACATCCCCGTTTCCATATCGACATACCCGGCTGCTATACAGTCGGGTATGGTGTGGATCGCGGTGTTTAAAGCTGCTTCGATAGACATCTTGCGTCCTGTTTCTCTGCCTTAGTGATATCTACAACACATGCCATTCCGGGCCGTTGTTTTTGTCGGGTTTCGGGATGGTCGGCATCGTTCCCTTGGAACTGCGCGCGTTATGTTCTGCCGCGATCTGGTCGAATTCCTGAAGGAAGGACTGGAACATTGTTTTCAATCCATCTGCGTCTTGGGGCAGTTCTTCGTCCTGCGTGATCTCGCGCCACATTGCCGCCGCGCTAATCAGCGTTCCGGCGGGAACGTTCAATAGATCCTCAAGCCGCTCGTTCTGCTCCGGCCCGTTCAATGCTTCGACATTAGTTAGTGGCACGACTTGCATGTCGTGCAGGTCGTTTGATTCAGGTTCCGGTTCAAACTCATCGTCTGTGTCGGAGGTTTGTTCAGCCATCAGCGCAGCGATAGAGGAAACGGAAACGTCTGCGGGCTGGCTTTCAGCTACTTCTTCCTCGATCTCGGCTTGTTCGGGCAGGTTTGCCAGCTTGCCTTCCAGCGACTCCACAAAGGCGTCCGGCTCGGACGCAGCATCGTCCGGTTGGTCCAACTCGGCTGCAGATGTCAGTTCAATCCCGGCATCGTCACCAAATTCCTCATCACTTATCGGGTCGATCTGGTCTGCTTCGATCGATGACGAGTGCAAATCGGTGAGGTTGAGGTTTTGACTGGGCGATTCCTTGAAGAACGCGCGCAGATCATCTTCCTGTTCGGGTGTATCCGCCAGTGGCGCTGCTCCCATTTCGGCCCTCAAACGATCAGCCTCGCCAGCGTCGATTCTGGGTGCCCGTTCCGCTTCGCCCGACCGCGCTTCAACGCGGGCAGGGCGCACTGGAAAATTGGTCACAACCTCGTCGTTGGCTGCCGATGGGTCCTCGGCCTGAACGGGATCGACCAGTTTCAGTGGCCGCGAATGGCTGGAACCACTCGCGGATTTTTCAGGTCGAAGCGGTTGCACGCGCGTCGAAGCCTGAAGGCCGCTATCTATTTGGTAACGAGACAGAATTTCGGCGCGATTGCCCATGATTTGCTCAGTAATCTCAAGAAAACTGTCGACCATCTTTCCGCCGCCACTGCGTGCCCACAGCTCGGCGTCACCGCTTTTGTCTCGGGCGACAATAGCGTCCCGCGCTGAAAACAGGATAGAGCGGTTAAACAAGTGTCCTGCCTCGCGATTGACGCGGCGCAGTACCTTCTGGCGGTCTTTGGAACCCAGAACATCGGCCCGCGTGACCAGCAGCAACGAGTTGTTCTGAAGTCTCTCGGGAAGGGAAACCCATGTTGCCCTCTCGGTTTCGCGCCAGGCTTGCGTAGCGTGGGTGCACCACAGCACCCCATTTGCCTGGCCGACCGCCCGCCGCCAGACATCGTCTGATATCTTGGGATCCGAAATGCCGGGCGTGTCGATCAGATCAACAGCTTCCAGAATGTCTGATTCCAGGAAAATGCGAACGAACTGGGCGTCGTTTACCCCAACAGATTCAAGCTGATCCAACCCGATATTTTCGCGGCTGCCATCGTGACCTTGCACATAGGCGGATTGCTTGCCCCAACTAAACCAAACCGGGGGCAACTGCGTCGCCGTCACCTGTGTGGGCAATGCGTGCGAGCGCAAAAGAAAGTTCATCAATGTGGATTTTCCGGCGCTGAACTCGCCCATCAGAGCGAACACGGGTTTGCGCCGGGACCACTGCTCGATGCGTTCCCATTTTTTGTTAGAGACGAAGCGGGTTTGTGAATCTTTTGCCATATCGCTACTTATGCTGCCTCGTTGCTAAGATCTTTTAGGATGTCGCCCAGTATGTCGTCGGGTGATTTTCTTGCCGTCATACCGGCCATCAATGCTGCATTGCGGCTTGGGTCTTTTTCGGCCGCTGCTGAAATGCTCAGCAACGTTTCTTTCTGCTCACGCATGAAATCCGACAGGCTGGCCCGAACGTTCTCAAGGACGGCTGCAATCTGATGTTCTTCGATATCCTTGGTGATCGAGTTTGCTTCGGATGCAATCAGACGAGTGTAGTCCGCTGCATAGGCTTCAAATCCCTTTCGACGCTGCCACCAGCGGCGCCACCAGGTGCTTTGAAGGTCCAGGGCGATGGTGCGTCCGATCCCCAACGGCGGCGGCACACGGGGAACAATAGGCGCTTCGATCGTGAATTCGCCCAAATGGTTGCCCAGTAGTTTCTGGTAGAGGGCTTCGATGTCGGCTGCTGCCGCGCCATACAACGCCCCGGCCTCTTTGCGCATCGAACGAGCAAAGCTGAAATAGGCCGCTTTTTGCAGGGTCCGCAGCCCTGCGGGGTCGTATTGCCAAGTACCTTCCTCGCCGTTTTGCTCAAGATGAGCTATCAGAGAATCTGTTGCCCGTTTGACAAAGTTGGCCTCGGCGGAGGTCAGTCTCTCAAGTACTTTTTCGCGCAGGGATGAGGTCAGTTCAGCCGCTTTCTTATCATATTGCTCAGCGACTTGCGCGATTGCGTCTTCGGTGGATACGCCATCCAGATCACGAACAACGCCTTCACCGGCGGACAGGCTTTTGGCGACCGCAGTGGCACGGATTTGGCTCGCGATGTTGCGGGCCTTGTGCCGGACTCGGTCCAGAAGACGGTTACCGGCACCATCTGCAATGCGTTCGTTCATAGCCAACAGCAGATCCGGCAGGCCGGACAACGCCCAAATCTTATCCAGCGAAGGCGCCTGATCTCCGAACCCAGCGGCCAGATAGAATGTGTTCAGCGCCTGACGGGAATCTTCATTCAGAATATCAGGGTTTCCGGTTATGGCGGCTTCTGCCCAAAGAGCGCTGCCGAATACGACGCTGGTGTTGGTGTCGATATTGTTCTGCTTCAAAGTGTCCTGAATTCGGTCGCGAATTTCAGGGACTTGGGTGACCGGATCTGCCAGTTCGTCGATCCGGTTTACGAACAAGATGATCTGACGGTTCTCAAACTGGGCGATAATCCGCATCAGCGCCATGTCCATCGTCGTCAGAGCTTGGCTTGCCGCCAGAACAACAATGCATACTTCGGACCCGCGCAGGCTGCGAAGGGTAATCTGCTCGCGCACCATGAAAGTATCGTTGACGCCGGGCGTATCGCAGAGTTTCAACGAGATCGGATATTGCGGAATGTCCATGAACAGTTCCGCAGATTTGGTCACGTCCGCAAACCGCCCGGTCTTTGGGTTGATGTCCGGGTCGTCTTGATCGCCCAGACAGACGTACCGCTGAATCAGTTCTTCGTCGAAATAGTCATACTGATGGCTCTGACCAAGGATCAGGTCGAAATGTTTGCCCAGACGTTCCTCTGACTTGGCCTTCATCTCGCCGATCTGACGGCGGATATCGTCCATTTCGTCATCGGCACCGGCCCGGTTCGCCAGTTCGCCCAAACGACCCCCGCCGACCATCAGGTTGTCCCACTCTTCCTGCTCGAAGAATGTGAACTTGGACTTTGTGTCGCCTTCGGTGCGGGTGTTGATGTTCAGTGTGGTTACCACCGATGTCCACGGGTTTACATCCGATGGCAGCAGCGCAGGGCGCCCGGCAAGGATGTTCACAATCGAGGACTTCCCAGCCTTGACCTGCCCAACCAGCGTAACGCTGGCCGAGAAGTTTTCCATGCGCGTCTTGAGGGTAGCGAGACGGGCAGAGGAACGGGCGTCTGCCACCTCTGTCAGTTGGTCAATCTGCGTCGTCAGCGCAGCCATTGCCGAGGTCATTGGCGTCAGCGCTTCATTGCCGACAGACAGAAGATGGTCGTTGCGCGCCATGGTTAGCCTCCGGTTCCTGTCGCCGCCATGTGATGCTGTCCATGGTCGGTCGGAGTACTGGTCAGCGTGTCAATGCGAGCAATCAAATTCAAAGCGTTGCCCAGAATGGCAGCTTCGGCGCTTGGGGAAATCTTCTCGAACGCGCGCTCGTCGGCGAGAACTTCGATCGAGCTGAACTGCTCACTGTTCTCAAGGCAGGCGACACGGCGTCCGGTCGGGAACCCCGCAGACTTGGTTTCGGGCAACGGCATTCGTGAGTTTGCGAGCAGGTAATGCCCGCCAGAATGTGTGCGCAGCGCGACCCCAAAACCCGTGTCCGGGTGGTCGCGGCTCAGGGTTTTGAGTTCACCAAGAAAACTTTCGCGTGCAAGACCAACGGCGTCTTGCTCGGCTGCGGCAGAAGTCATCAAATTGGTCACAGTTTCCGACCCTTGTTTTAGAGTTGAGCAGAAAAACTCGTACGGTGCCCGAGGGCAAAAAGACTCACTAAGTCCTTGCCTCCATCAATTACTGGCAAGGCGGAATTTGTTTGACGCGAATAAGATTTTTTGGCGTTTGAAATGTGGCGCAAATGTGATGCGGGGGCTTTGAAGCCTTGCAGCTACGCAAGAATCTGTGACTTGGCAGAGGATTTATTGAAGGTTTCCAATGTCGCAGCGGCATTCCCTGACGGGCGCTTCAGAATCTTTCGGGGCCCTGAAAAATGGGTGCAACGACCTCCGAATCTCTTTTGAGGGGGGCGGATAGCCGTACTTGAACGGCGGCAAGGTAAGCTACCTGCCCGGCTGGAACTGACCAGAGAACGCACTGCCCACGTGACGCTACGGGGCTGTGTTTAATAATCTTTCATGTTGGCTCAATTTCCCTCTCGCACTTGGTTTCAAGCTTTGCTATTGAGCCGGTCAATCTGACAGGTGATGTCAGCGATGCGGGTGTGGCGAAATTGGTAGACGCACCAGATTTAGGTTCTGGCGACGCAAGTCGTGGGGGTTCAAGTCCCTCCACCCGCACCATATTGAAATTAAAAGCTAAAAATATTCTTGTTGATGCCTTTGCCTAGTCCCGTTTGCAGAAAGTTTCCCATACTGTTTCCCGTTTTCACCTTTCGTTCTTGAAACGTGCTACAAAGCATTTATGACAGGGAAACGGCAGGTTCTTAATCCAATGCAAAGTTGCTGTCCGAACAAATACGTTTAATTCCGTTAGAGAACTCTCAGCTGTCTAGTTGATAGGTCTGGTTGCCAAAGCCTGTATTCGATTCCAAAAGTCTCTTATGACCATAGAAAAAACTGCCTTCCTTGTGAGAACTCACGAACGTAACTTGCAAACTCAGAGGCTCTTAGACTGTCTGAGAAGCAATGTTTCACCCAACACGTTTGTTGTATGCGACGAAACAAAAGGCGTCCTAGACTACCCAGACGCGACAAAAGTTTCTTTGTCAAAATCCGTTCTGGCAGATTGGCAATTCAAAATTCATCCACGAGACTGGGGCTGGCTGTGCGGAGACTACTGCTATTATGCCGCTGCAAACCAACTTTCAGGTTATGATTATTTTTGTTTGATAGAGTCCGATGTTTTTTTGAGCGATGCCGGAGCGAAAAAGGTTAAAGCCATCCTGCAAGGAAATAATAGTGACGCAGTTGCTGCTGATTTGCGAAGGTTTGATAGACCGCGCAAGTTCTCAAAGCCACTGGCGCAAATTGGAGAAGACGCGAACTATGGATGTATTTTTCCGTTCACCCGAGTAAGCGCAGATTTGATCCCCGAAATGTTCTCGCTTAGGAAAAGGGTTCAAAACCACCATTTACCACTTCGCGTAAACGATGAAGCCATACTCTCGACCGCTGCTCACAAAGGAGGCTTCGACGTTACTGATCTCTATGACTATGTGGATATTTTTCACCGAGACTATTTTGATACAAACCCTCCTCACTTGCATGAAATCGTTGAAAAACGCCATGATGACACACTTGTTGTACACCCTTCAGTTCCGATGGCGAAAATATATGAACGAATTCAAGGTGGTCAAAAGGGTTACTTGAAGAAAAACCGATTGAGAAAAATACTGGCAACGTCACCGGATCATGTAGGCAGGGCACTGTCGAGGACACTTGATAGGGCTAAAGAATCGCCCGTTCGTGGCCGAGTAAATATTGATGAAAACAACGAAAAAACTGAAAGGCTGGTGTGGTTAATAGATCGACTAGAGTATTTCCAACCTGTTAAAATTGTTGATGTTGGTGCAAACCCAATAGAAGGTGATCCCTCTTATCTACACCTGCTTGCACACGGCCAAGCTGAAGTAGTTGGCTTCGAACCAAATCCTGAAGCTCACCAAGAACTTTTGAGTAAAGCCGCATCTAACGAAACTTATCACTGCCGAGCACTTGGAGATGGTGGGCAAGAAAGACTTTTTCTGACGAGGCACTCTGGATTTTCTTCGCTTTTTCAGCCTGACCTAAAAAGTGCAACCTACCTCGGATTCAAAAGACCGATGCAGATAGCAGATGTGGAAAGTATCTCTACCGATCGGCTAGATGACTTGGGAGTCGTGCCCCCCATCGATTTTTTGAAGATCGATATTCAAGGTGGAGAGTTAAACGTTATTTCAAATGCTCGAAATAAGCTAGCTGAAGCAATGATTGTTCAAACTGAAGTTCGCTTTTTTCCATTGTATGAAAAGGAACCAACATTCGGTGATCTTGAGAGGGAGCTGAGAGATCAAGGATTCATTTTCCATAGCTTCGATTTCTTGAAACCTGTTTTGGGTAGCCGTTCGTTAAGAACGAAGTTTCGGCGACGAGCGTTTTCTCAGATAGTGGATGGGGATGCGTTCTTCATCCGAGATCTTCGAACCCTACAATCTTTCAGCGACGAGCAATTATCTAAGCTTTGTATCTTGGCAGACAGTGTTGTTGGCGCATTTGATCTCGCCAGTCTTTGTTTGGAGGAGTTTGTCAGAAGAGAAAAATTAACATTAGAAGATATTGAAAAATATCTCTTATTGTTGCCTCAACGAATTTTGAGATAGGAAAAACCAAAATTTCCCAGAACGGGGTCTAAATCGAGTAACCGCAACGAGCTTCTAACTTGAGGTCCAAATTTTGAGTTATGTGATCTAAGTCTTCTGGTTTAAACATCGTGTCTGCGTTCGGGCGCGTCGAGCTTGGTCCAACTCTATTTTTAACCGGAGTGGGAGTAGTTTTGCACCGTATTCCAAATTCCGTTGCTAGTAAAAATAGTAAATCACTTGTTGTGTTTACAATATCTTCATAACGCACAATCAGTGCGTTAACTCCTCGATTTAAAATCGAAAGATGCCCAGCCAACTTTACACTTCTCAACTCCAGAACATTTTTGTACCTGCGCCCTTCAATAGGGTGACGATCCAACTGAAGGATTTCGCCACGGCCCAATCGATAATTCAAATCGTACCCATGCCTAGACCAACCTGAATCCAAGGGGGTATAAATACTTTCCCATTCAGCTCGTATGAAATCCGAAAAAGATAGCTTAGAAATCCCAGGGTCCACCTCAAAGGGAGCACGATAAAAGCTTTGGAGCCAATCCTTTGGATTTCTCACGACTACGATGAAAAGACAACAGCTTGGTAGTATTGGATAAGTGGGTATGCCATGCTTCCATCCAAACCTACTAACAGGTTTTAAAGTGTTGTTTTTCTTAATCAATTTTTCAATGAAATTTGTACCGGATCGACGTTCGCCGTAAACCTGAAAAATGTTGATTTCACTGTCAGAAATAGCCTTGCTGATGCCAATATGTGCGCTTTGTACCATTTCTGCCTACGCTCGGTTACGCAATTTGTGATAAACGATTTTCCACATGGCCACATATGGAAACTTTGGTTTTTCATATAGTTTGATTCGGGTTTAGCTTAACAGCACACTCATCCATGTTGATCTCAGTTTTGTTGCGCGACTAACTCACTTGCGTAAACCTGACGAAAGTCCGGCATTTGGTAGTGATCGCCAATGAGATTGGTAGTTTACTTGGGCACTGCCCATTGTGGAAGCAAACCACGAAATGAACTGTCTTGGTATAGGGTTTCCCAGTTTCCGTCTTTGTTCACGATATGTCTTGGGAAACTTTAAGGCTAAGAGTTTGATTAAATTGAATACTCGTGAAATTTAGGTTCTGGCGCCGCAAGGCGTGGGGGTTCAAGTCCCTCCACCCGCACCACTTTTTCCGTTCTGAAGGATCAAGCGCTTTTGTCCGATTGAACGGGTTGATCTATCAGGTCCCTGAGCGCGGCAGCGACGGTCACAAAGGCATCTGGTCGCCGCATAAGCTCTACGTGTTTCATGTCCAGGGGGTGACATGTCTTTTGGCGTAAATGCGTGTCCAGAACGTCGCCAGACCGCAGTGAGGGGTTCCCTCTGGTCAGAAACACATGGGCAGGTCGATCAAATTGGGGTACGCGAAAATCGCTGATCGCCAGGGCGTGAACGATTTCAACAGCTTGGATGCGGAACTTTTCGGACTCGGGCTCTTGTGCCAGAGAGGTTTTGATCCTCGGCAATATGCGGCGAGCTTTGACTTTGCGTTTGAACCCTTTGAACAGGTACCTCCATCTTTTGTAGGTCCGGAAATACAGTGGCTGTAGGGCAGGTTCGGCCCCGACCATTTTGAAAGGCGGGTCTAACAGAACCATTCCCTTCACAGTTTCCGGCCCAAGTTTCTTGGCCATTTCCATAACCATCGGACATCCCGCCGAATAGCCGCATAGCACAACCGGACCTGTGTTGGAGGATTGCGCCAGATGCGAAATCGTGTCGGATGCCAGATCGCTAAACGATTTCCCGTAGGGGACCGCCATTCCCTGTGTACGGTGACTGCGAACAAGAACGACGGAACAATCCGGGCCGAGGCTGCGCGCCATATAGCGACAGAACTGGACAGAGCAATGCGCTATGACAACGGTTGTCTTGCCGTCGCCAGGATTGGAGATCTGAAACGTGCTGTCATCTTCGGAAAATGACTGGTCCACTTCTCGGTCACGTATTCGCTTGGCCAATTCCGCAACGGTGGGGCAACTGAACAGATCGGTGGGTTCAAACAGCAGCCCGGCGTCCTGACCCTTGGAAAAGGCTGCGATCGTGGCCAGGCTGTCTCCGCCGAGGTCAAAAAAGTTTGCGTCGCGAGACGGGCAAGGGATGCGTAAAACATCCGAAAAAACCTCTGCGACCAACGTTTCCAAGGCATCTTTGGGTGCGGCACCGGGTTGATTACCAACGGAACGCGCAACGATCGAAGCAAGCGATGTCTGATCCGTCTTCCCGTTGGGAAGGTTTGGAAACGTCTCAATGCAAACGACAGCATTTGGGTGAAACGGGGTAGGCAGTGTCGCTTCCAGATGCCGGCGGACGGTGTCGCAGAGTTTGGCGTCTGGCGGGCTTTCGACGGCAACGCCTATGCTTTTTGAATCTGAGCGTTCCAGAACAACTGCGGCCACTCGCAGATCGCCTGCAACAAAGCTGGCTGCCGCTTCGATTTCCGTCAGCTCGATGCGGTGCCCTCGAATTTTGACTTGCGAGTCCTTGCGGCCCAAGAACAGGATGCGACCTGACGCATCTTCGACACCTAAATCTCCGGTCCGGTAGGCGCGGATACTCTCTGGGCCAATATTGAAGAAACTCTCTTGGGTCTGGTCGGGGTCATTCAGATAGCCGAGCGCAACAGTTTGTCCCGCCACGACGATTTCTCCGACCTGTCCGGTCTCGGCTGGGCAATCGTCTTTGTCCACAATTCCGACCCAGGTGCCGGGAATTCCCGATCCGATGGGAATATCGCCTTCCCCTGTGTGGTTTGTGGCGTCGTAGGACGTGCACCAGACTGTTGCTTCGGTTGGCCCGTATTCGTTGACCAGACGACAATCCGGCAGGATCGTGCGGCATTGCCTTACGAGGCTGGGGTAAAGCGGCTCTCCTGCCGTGATCAGTGTTTCCAGACTGCCAAGATCACCGCCTGGCACGGCCGTCAGCAAAACCTGCGCCAGTCCCGGCAAGCAAAGTGTATGCGTAACGCGGTGCTGCGAGATCAACTTCCCGAGCTTGTATGGCTCTTGTTCGCTGCGATTGTCCGCGACGACAAGGTGTCCGCCCGCGCCCAACGTCCAGTAGATGCCTGCAACCGAACTGTCGAAGGCCAACGAGGACAAAAGCAGATATACCTTTGGCGGCGTCCCGTAGATGTTGTCACGAGCGGCGGTTGAAATGGCCAGACCTTGACGGGATATCTCGACCCCCTTGGGCTGGTTCTGCGACCCCGATGTGAACATGACATAGGCACGCTCGCCGAACTCCACTTCGGTCACGTCCATTGCATCGCCGAGCGACCCCAACGTGACGATCTTGGCATCGGTGTCGGGCAGGAGACCGTCCATGCTTGCATCCGTGACAATGTACCGAGGCTGGATCGTATCCAACATCTGCGTGATGCGATGTGGTGGGTAATCCATGTCCAACGGCACATAGGCCGCGCCTGACATCATCACCCCTAGAAATGCGGAAATGGCCTCGGTGCCCCGAGGTAGGGCAACTGGCACGATATCGGATTTCTCAACACCTGCTTCCTTCAGCGCCAAGGCGATCTGTCGTGCGCGCAGTGAAAGCGCGGCGTAGGTCGTCGTTCCCTGCCCGTCAGAGATCGCAGGGGCATCCGGAGTCTGCTGCGCGTGCGACAAAAACTGTTGAACGACGTCGAAATGCCGGGGTTCGGGTCGCAGTTCTATGGCGTTTTGCGATCGCTGCAACAGGTTCTTGATCGCAACTTCGGGGTTCTTGATTATCGCCGATAGAATGTTCTTGTAGCCGGAAAATATCGCGTCGACCGTCTTGGCCTGAATGATCTCGGGATCATGGTAGATTTCGACCGTTAGCTTCTTTTGCGGCGTCACAAGTACCGTAAGAGGATAGTTGCTGAACTGCGAGGTTTTCAGGTCGCAGACCTCAACCTCTCCGAGATCGACACTTTGGGCGCCAAGCCCTTCGTTCACGAACATCGTATCAAACAGCGGTGAGCCACTGGCGATCGGGGCGCAAGCCTGCACTTCAGAAAGCGAAGCAAATTCGTGCTTGCGGCGATTAAGTTCCGCTTGGGCATGGTTTCGCAGGAAATCCCGGACCGAGTCCGATGGGTTTATTTTGCACCGAACAGGCAGTGTGTTGACGAATGCGCCTACAGCCCTTGTGATCCCGGCGATTTCAGCCGGACGGCCTGCCGTCGTCGTTCCGTAAACAACGTCGTCCTGTTGTAGCAAACGCCGCAATTCCAAAGCCCACGCTGCAGACAGAATACTGTTTGATGTGACCCTGAGTTGACCGGCCAAGCTTTCGATGGACGACATCACATCGCTGCCGAGCGTTTCAGACCGCCAGACTTGCACCGAGCCGCCTGAATGTGCGTCTGGTCGGGGGAAGACACTTGAATCCTCCAGACCGTGAAACTGGGTTTTCCAAAAGTCAGTGTCTGTCAGATTATGCTGATTTCGCAGCCAGGCGAGATAGGTTCTGAAGGGCGGTGCCTTGGGTTGATCTGCTTTTAGACCTTGGTAATGCTTACATAAATCTTGAAGGGCGACTCCGGTCGACCAACCGTCGCTGATCAGGTGGTGGACCGTCCAGACAAGCCGCCACGCGTTGGTCGAAATCTTGATCAGCGTCGCCGTCATCAGCGGTGGTTTTGTCAGGTCAAACTGACGGATCTGTTCTAGCCGCAACAGGTCTGACCACTTCTGTTCGACGTCTTTCGCAGTGGTCCAATCCAGCTCGATCCATGGTAGGGAAACCTGTTCACGGATGACCTGCACTGGTTGCTTCACACCTTTCCAGACGAACCCGGCACGAAAGGCGTCACGTTCGACGAGTACGGCGTTCAGGGCGCGCTTCAGGCGTTCCGGTTCCAGCGGTCCGTTCAGGGAACAGCTAATCACAGCCACATATTGCCCAAGCTGACGAGTGTCGCCGACCGAGTGAAATAACATTCCCTGCTGTGCTGGCGTCAATGGCAGGATATCTACTACACCCTTGGGAAGGCCCATTTCAGTCCAATGCCTCCGTGATGCGGAAAAGTTCGTCGTCATCCAGATCAACCAGTGGTGTGTGGTCGTCGGCATTGGTTTGTTCAGCAGGCAAGGTGTCAGCGTAATCGGCCAGTGCCCTGAGAGTGCGATGCTCGAACAATGCGGTCGCGGGCAGGTTCAGACCCATTTCGTTGGCTCTCATCGCTATTTCTATGGCGGTAATGCTGTCCACGCCAAGATCGAAGAATTCCCGGGTGGCGCTGATTTCGGCAACCCCCAAGACGTTTTTGAGGATTGAGGCCAGGCGGCGCTGAGTTTCGGTTTCCGGGGCTACATGTGCTTCTTGCGGTTGACTGCGCCAAGACCCAGCGGGCAGCCGTGATGTGTCTACCTTTCCGTTGCCATTGATCGGCATGTTTTCAAGGATCACAATCTGGTCTGGCAGCATTTCGCGTGGCAGGCTCTCACGCAATGTGTCCCAGATATTCGGTTCGACCAGCCCGTGACCGGCGACGTAGACGGTTAGTTTCGGGGCGCGCGCTACAGGTTCGTCAAAGCCGATTTCTTCCAGGATGGCTTGCACGCGCCCGGTGTCGATTTCGTCGTTCAACTCTTCCAATGCCTGCTCGCGGGTTTTGTGCCCCATACGTACGTCCCACGAATAAGGCAGCGCGTAATTGTGGAACCCCTCACGGGCCTTGTGAACATGAATCCCGGCATCGTTGATAAGGCAATTGGTGGATCGACCGGTATCCGAGGGCCGCTTCCACGCGGTTCGTGTTTCCAGAAAGTCGTAAATTTCTGATACCGGCACGTCGATATATCGATAAATGTCGAGCACTTCTACTTCGCTAAGGAAACGCCCGTCCTTCAAATCGTCTGTTTCCAGCAGCCGCGCCACCTCATCGTCTTCGGCGTGATACGCTTTGCGCGCTTTCGTGACCAAGTCGTCTAGCTGCCCGCATGTCGGGGCCGCGTGACGAAAAAGTTCGGGGGTCAACCGGGTTTCAAAGAACTGTCCGCGGGACAGCCCGGTCACGACGATCGGTGCGCCTTCGGTCAGAGCCGTGCGGAAGGCCAAAGTGTATAGTGCTTTGAAACAGCCTTGGCAGACATTGGAATGAGTCTTGAGACTGTCCACGAAAATCTGGTTCATCTTGTCCGTGGACAGATACCGGTGATCCCAATTCAGGTCACTGACAACCCTTTGGATATTGTCCTTTGCTTCCTTCGAGATATACCCGTTGTCCAAAGTAACCGCGAGCACGCGATGCGTGTGCGCGGCCAGACGATATGCGGCGTAGGTGCTGTCTTTGCCGCCACTCAGCATCATGACCGCATCATACGGCCCCCTGCGGGATTTGGCGGCGTCGACAATCCGGCGTTCAAGCTCGGGTTCAGTTTGGAAATAGGCTACGGCGCGATCCTTATAGTCGTCGAATTCCGCGCAGATCGTACAAATGTTGTTTTCCTCGAAGCGTACTCCGGGAACAGTGTTTGTCAGGCCGCAGCGAATGCACTGATGGCTTGGCTGTGTGTCCGGTTGCACTGAGGAAAACGCGACATGAACGGCGTCGACACCGGAAAGTCGCCGTAGTACCCGATCATATTCAGC
The DNA here is from genome assembly GCF_056539385.1 of Ruegeria sp. BB6. NCBI lineage: Bacteria > Pseudomonadati > Pseudomonadota > Alphaproteobacteria > Rhodobacterales > Roseobacteraceae > Ruegeria > Ruegeria sp. BB6. Next base: position 50,999 of record NZ_JBQFUW010000004.1, on the reverse strand, counting down.
CGTCTCCAGGCGGACACCGTTTTTCTTGATCTGCTGATCACTACGGCCAAGATATTCGACCTTCCCGTCATTGGTCATCCGACCGAGGTCGCCTGTGCGGTAGACGCGACCCTGAAGGTTCAGTGGATCGTCCATAAACTTCTCGGCAGACAGTGAAGGATTGCCAAAATACCCTTGGGCCAGCCGCCCTCCGATCACGATCTCGCCGGGTATTCCCAAAGGACAGACATTCAGGGCGGTATCCCGGATACTGATCGACATTCCCGAGGCAGGTTGGCCAATTTGAACAGAAGGCCCGGCGTCGGCACGGGGGTCATATGCGTGATGCATCGCGCCCACGACGGCTTCCGTGGGGCCATATTCGTTGATGATCTCCAAGTTTGGAGACAAAACGTCCCGAGCCTGCCTGCAAAGTTGCGAGGTTAGGTTTTCACCGCCCAGAACCAGTGTTTGTATGCGCGTTAGCGGCTGCCCCTGCTTACAGGCCAAAGCAAGATGCGAGGGGGTCAGTTTTACGATGTCGACAGCGTCATCGGCAAAGACATCCAAAACCGCCAAGTCCGGGTCGGATCTTTCCGGGTAAATCCTGACCGATCCTCCTGTGATCAGCGGAACAAACATCGACGTCAGAGTCAGATCGAAAGACACGGACGAAAAGAAAGCGAAATGTGCGGGATTGCTGCCCGCGAAGGTGTATGCGGCCCAGTTGATATACCGCGCCAAGTTTTTGTGGCTTACTTCGACGCCCTTCGGAATTCCGGTCGAACCAGAGGTAAACAGGACATAGGCCGTATCTTGGGGCCGGATTGAAAAGTCGATCTTAGCCGGGTTCAGTGTCTCGGCCGCCGAGATGCTCGGACACGGATAAGTTCCCGTGTTTTCGTGTGCCACGAATACAGCCGCCGCCCGACACCCTTGCAAGATTTCTAATGCCCGCGCCTTGGGTAGATTGGACGCGATAGGGACAAAACAGCAGCCAGCTTTGAGAATACCCAGAACTGCCGCCATAAAGTCGAATGATCGCGGCAGGTGGACGGCTATGCATGATGCTTTCGGTATGCCCAAGCCAGACAGGTGGGCCGCGATCTGATCGCTGCGCTGGTGTAGCTTGTCATAGCTCATCACCTCATCCGCGCAGGAAAGCGCAACCAAGTGAGGGTCTTTTTCGACCTGCGCCACAAATGCATCCAACACAGACCCAAATGGGGACGGAGTTTCGAGCGGACCCTGTATAATAGCCTTGTCTCGGACGTCACCGGAAAGCCCGACGGTCGAAATTCGAGTATGGAGATCCGATAGAACAGCCTTCAGGCAACGCAGAAAATGCGTGGACATATCTTCTTCGGAAACTGAGTCCAGAACTTCATTCTGCACATCCAGAAAGAGTTTCGGGCGCGCGCTGCCTTCAAAATCCATGATATGAAGGCGCAGCGCGTGCATGGCATCATGTGCGCCACTATGAAGCCATTCCACGGTGGCGGGTCGCCCGGCAAACCCGCCAAATCGCGCTTGGATGTAGTTGCAAACGGCGCTGATGCCCGACGTGTCGACGTGTGATACCGCACCGGGCCTTGCACTTTTCAGAAATGTACCAAGGCCCGTTTTGATCTTGTCGTAAAGGGTGCGCAGTGTATCCGTATCTTCGATCCCGACCGAGAACGGCAAGACTTCGACAAAAGGCCCAATGGTGTTGCGGTCCTCTTGCGTCAAACGATTGTGTGAGGGCAGCCCGATCGTAATCCGCTCATCACCCGTTACTCGGTGAAGGTAGGCGAAGTAAGCCGTGAGATAGATGGCCAGGCGGGACAGTTCGGGGGTAAACAGCCGAAACTCTTGTTGCGTGATTGCATTCTCGAGTGCGGTGAAAACTTCGGGCTCTACGGTGATCGGAAATCTTTTCGAGTCGGACGCCCGTTTTGGATTGCTGCCATAAGGGGGGGCGGATGACTTTGGCGCAGCGACGGTCGTGTTTGATCGCGAAGGGGCTTGCAACACCGAGCTATGAAAAAAGCCCGGCAAAGCTTCGGCGTTGTTGTTTCCGGTCTGCTCCAGGTTTGAATAGCGTTGCGAGACTTGCGCGAACAACAGCGCCCCCGACTGTGCGTCACAGGCAATGTGATGCTGGCAAACAAGCCAGACCCAGTGGGTTTCAGCCAGTTTGACCAACTGGCTTCGCAAGGTCCCGGATGACAGATCGAATGCGGTCTGAACCCAAGAAGGTAAATCCGACGCCAACCTGTTTTCTGGCTGCGTGTCAGAGCTGAGATCCCTGACGTCAAGCAAATCCCCGGTTTCGTCTAGGGCGTATTGTCTTGGACCGTCCGGCGTATCACGGACCGCGCTTCTCAGGATTTCGTTTTGCCGCAGCGTTTCTGCAAAAGCGGCCCTGAACAAATCTGGCTGCAAGTCAAAATGCAGATCAAACCGCCAGGCCATATTGTACAGCGGTTTATTTGGATGAAGCAGATGGCCTTTCCAAAACAGCATCTGGCTGTCTGTGAGGGGAAAAGTCATGCCCATCAGCCCAGACACGTTTTCTGTCGTGTTTTCGCATAGCTCAAAATCGCGCTAATTGTTGCCAGATTTTCCAGCGTGACATCTTCAAAGGGTATTTCGATCTGGTAGCTTTGTTCGACAAAAGACACCAAAGACATGACCCCGAGCGAGTCGATCATTCCGCTCAGCAGAAGTTCTTCATCGTCGGATACGTGTTTTCCGCCCAGAAGCGTCGATTGAATGTAGCGCCGCAATGCTTGGTCTGGTGAGTCAGGCTGCTCGTTGCTCATTTGCAATTCCTATTAGCTTTTTGCGGTCGATTTTGCCGGTCGAAGTGCGCGGCATTGCCTTGAGACTGCCTATCCGATGCGGGACGGCGTATTGCGGCAGCACGGAAACCAGATCGGATCGGATAGCGTTCAAATCCGGGTCAGAATTGCAGGTCACGAAGGCATGAATCTCGTCTCCGACCAGAATTGCGGCGGCTTCGGTGACGTCAGGGATATTCACCAGTGCCAGTTCAATCTCATCCAGTTCAATGCGGAACCCCCTGAGCTTGATCTGCCGGTCCTTGCGCCCAACCAAAATGAGTTGCCCGTCAAAGGCGCGGCGCACGATGTCCCCGGTCCGGTAGAACTGTCTTGGCTGCCCGCTTTCGTCCGGCAATGTGCAGAAAGCCGCCCGATTTTGATCCGGTCTGTTCCAGTACCCGGACATCACCTGATCAGAAGCGATAAGCAGTTCCCCGCTATCCGGTTCCACTGCCTCTGTTCCGATGCGGGCTGATACGCCGACGTCTGGGTGACCAATCGGCAGCGGTCCAACGCCGTCCAGATCGTCATGGGTGAAGGTGGCAGTCGTACAATGGTTGGTTTCGGTTGGTCCATAAGCGTTAAGGAACTTTGCGTTCGGTGTGTGCGCGGAAAAATCCTTGAGGGCTGCGGGCGGCATTTTTTCCCCCGCGAACATGACAACGCGCAGAGCTTGCAGATTACGATCTGCCAACGTACCGCGTTCCAACATTTGGATTATGGCATAGGGCACGGAATACCAGACCGTAATGCTCTCTTGTTCGGTTAGTTGAGACAGCGACGCCGGAAGTTTGGCATGCATCTCAGGGATGATCACACAGCACGCTCCGGCCAAGGCTGTGCTGAACACGTCGAAAATTGACATGTCAAAATGCAGTGGGGTGTGGTGACTGACACGATCAGACGCGGTCAAATTACACAGATTTGCAGCCATTCTGGCATAGGCAAGGCCACTTTGGTGCGTGTGAACGATGCCCTTTGGCGTGCCGGTCGTCCCAGAGGTCATCAGGATATAGGCTGCGTCAAACTCTGATCGTTGCGACTGCCGGGATTCCAGAGCCTTTTGCGCGTTCAGCTTGGGCAGCGGTTCCGAGATGTCCACGATCTGAGATGGTGCGAAGCTGTCCGAAAAGTGACCGACTCGGTCGGAATCTGTCAGGACAAGCCGTGGCGAGATCGCTGAAACTTGCGTGGCGATACGCTTTGCCGGGGCGGCTGGATCCAGAGGAACATAGACAGCCCCAACGCGAAGAATTGCGTGCAGCGCAGCTATGGCTCTTGGGCTCTTGGCTGAACAGAGTATCACTCGGTCCCCTGCTTGGGTGCCACGGTCCAACAGCAGCGCCGCAATCCTGTCCACCTCGGTGTTCAGGTCCGCATAAGTCGTTACCTTGCCCAGCAGCCGCAAAGCGGGCGCATCTGGTGTTAGCCTGGCATAGTGCCTGACTGCGTGGTCAAGGTAAGCTGCATCGATCATCAGTTGACGACCTGCGCCAAGGTTTCGCCGAACTCTGGAAACCAGCCAACCGTGCGTTCGTAGAACCAAAAGGCCGCAATCGCGATCAGCGCAACCGAGCCGAATTGCAGCCCGATTACGCGATAAGCCGTCAATCGGCGCAACGCGAAGAATATTGGGAAAAGCACCAGCACAATGGCAAGTTGTCCGACTTCAACGCCGATGTTGAACGTCGCCAGACCAAGCGCCTTGCGCGTCGGATCCAGCCCAAGTGGTTCAAGAACGTTCGCAAAACCAAAGCCGTGGAAGATGCCGAAAAGGAACACCACTTTCCACGACCCAGCGTGGAAACGAGGGACCAGGTTGCCAATGGCCACTGCTGCAATCGAGAAAGCGATGACCGCTTCGACCAACGTCACTGGCAGTGTGATGACTTCAAACGTGGCGAGGCACAGCGTGATCGTGTGCGCAACGGTGAACACCGTGACGATTTTCACAGTCTCGCGCAGGCTGTCGCGAATGCTTTCGGACGGAACCCAGCGCTGGTTCTCGATCCGCATTACAGCGCCCAGTAGCAGCGTCAGCAGGAACAGGACATGATCAAAACCAAGCCAGATATGCCAAACCCCGTGTTCAAAGAAAGTCAGGGCAATATCCTTGGTCGGTTCGTCGTTCAGATAGAGGTTCTTCTCACCATCCCCAGGCGCAAAAATCAGCGAAATATAAGCTTCGTTTTCGTCCATGCCGTTGCGCGTGTTGCTTCCAATCAACGCAAATCCGCGATGTGCTGGGTCGACGTCCGAAAATAGCCCGTCATACGACATCTGGATCGTAGTGGGTGTCTCGGTAATGCCGAGAACCTTGAAGTGGAGTTGGGCAAAAGTGTCGACGGAAGTGTCGAGGAACGAAATGTCGTCAAACTCAACCTGATAGGGCTGGCCTTCGGACGACAGGTTCATGCGATCCTCGAAATAGTCGAAGATCTCTTGCTGCGCAGCAAGGACTTTGTCCCGTGTCAACGCTGTCTCCACGTCCGCCGTGCCTTGTTGAAGTCGGGTAAGGTCGGTGAGTGTGGCTTCGACGCGCCCGCTCAGGCTGTCTTCAGTCACGTCAAAATACACATAGCTTTCGTTGTATTTGTGGGCGTAGGCGGTGGATGCCAGCGTGATTAGGACCAGTGCACCAAGCCCGAGCTGCAGAAAATGCGTCATCTGTGCGGCAATCCGACGGAAGGTTCCGCTTGGATTTTCCGAAAAGCGGGTGTTTGTCATAGGTCGGATCTCCCTTTCGTGCCCGGCCGGGCCTGCTGTCCAATTTCCATCTTTGCGATGATCTGACGTTGAATGTCCGAGGTGCCCGAGTAGATCACGCCGCCTAGCGCGTCTTTCACGTCGTCCCCGCTCGGCGAACCTTGGAGGTATCCGCGTCCGCCATGAATCCTGAGCGCGTCCGTGCTTGAGTTCAGGAAAGCCTCGGATATGTGAAGGTTCGCCATCGCTGCGAACTGTGTGAGGGGTTTTCCAGCGTCGTACAGGTCTGCGGCGCGCTGTAACATCAATTCGCAGGTTTCCAGGCGCACGCGCATGTCGGCAATGCGATTTGACACAGACTGAAATTCGGAAATGGCCTGCCCGAACAAATTGCGAGAGGCTGAAAATTCGACGCAGTCCGCCAGTTGCCGACGCATGGCGCCGACCTGCGACGTAAGAATGAAACTTCTTTCCCAATCAAGCGTAGATTGAATGATTGCCGCGCCGGACCCTTCTGGCCCCAACCGACGGTCTTCGGGAATGCGGCAGTCGTTAAGTTCCAACTGGCCCAAGGGGATAGAGTTCAGCCCCAGCTTTTCCTGCCCCTGATGTCGAATAAAACCTTCATCTTCGGCGCGCAGGATAAAGGCTGACAATCCCCAGCGACCCTTTTCGGGCGCTGTCTGGGCAAAGACTATGGCGAAATCGCAGACCGGCCCCATTCCGACAAAGGCTTTGCTACCGTTCAGGACATATCCGCCCTCAACACGTTCGGCACGGGTCTGAAGGGCAAGGGCATCCGACCCCGCCGCCGTCTCGGTCAGGGCAAATGCGCCAATCGCCTCTCCGGTCAACAAGTCCGGCAGATTGGTGTCCTTGATCTGTAGACTTCCAAAGCGGATCAAAGGCTGCTGCAAGGTCCAGATTTGCGAGATCACAGCCATCGCCAAACCGTTGTCGCGACAGGCTTCGCCAAACGCGATGAACTGGTCACAGAACTCTTTGGCGGAACGCTGATCACCGCCAACTTCGACAGGGGCAAAGCGTTGGAAAAGCCCAAATTCCGCTATGGACCTCCAGATTTCACGCAAACTTTCAGAGGTCACGCGCGGAAGCGATGCTGCAAAACTCTTTACGTCAGAGCCGCAAGTGGTGTTTTGGGTTGCTTGGTGCACTGTTGGGTTTCATCGGCTGCTTTTGAAAGGACTACGCAGCAGAATTCCAACGGGATCAAAAAAACTTAGGCCGACGATGCGGTGACGTGGACTTTCTGTATTCCCAATTGCCAAGTAGGGCATCGCAAGTGGTAATTGTGACCAAATGCCCGGCGATCTGACGGTCGCTATCTTTCGTTCGCTGTGCTCGTCAACTGCTCCAAAAAGCGGTTTAGGGTCTGGTTTTCCTGCTCGGATCTGCATGCGGTCTGCATCTCACGACATGTTCGTTTCAGGTCCTCGTCGTGCAGCAAAGACAGGATGTCGTCCTCGATTTTTGAAACAGGATCGCTAGGATTTCCCGCACGGCCGATGTTGTGAAACACGACCCGAGCCGCGCTTCCTCTTTGGTCGATCGCATGGGGATACATCAACATCGGTGTTGCGGTCTCGATGGCTTCGAGCAGGCCGCCCGTTCCACCATGCATTATCGCCAAGTCCGCGTGTTTCAGAACCCGATGTTGCGGAACCCAAGGGACCACAAGAACGTTCTCTGGCGTTGCCAACGCAGATGCGCTGTCCCAATCTCGGCCTGCCGTTATCAGAAACTGCCATTCAGGTCGCCGTTCGGCCACAGCACAGAGTTTTGAAATCAAGTCACCTTTGGTTTTTATCATCGTGCCGAAGCCGACAAAGATGCGTTTTCTTTTCAATGCAGGATCGCAAAAATCAGCCACCTTTTCTTTGTCATAGGGCTTCTCGATCCGGTCTTCCATTATCATGGGGCCAAGATAAGTCATGTTGTCATAGGGTTTGGTCGGAAGGTCCACTGCCTGTGGGACAAGCAGCGCAGTCGGTAACCTGTAAGTCCACGGCATCTGCCAGCATAAGCGACGCCTTATCTTTGAGATCGGAATCCCGTTTCGCCGCGCAAGTTCGACAATGGCCGTCGGGTAATCCGTACCTTTTCCGGACACCCGATTTCTTAGAATCTTTAGTTGTTTCCAGAGCAGAAAATGAGCCCACAGCAGGGAAATACCGAGTCTGCTACCTCGAAATCCTTGCCCGGGAACGCCTCGCCTGTTCAAAGGCAGAGCTTGCGGGCTGGGCGGGGAAAGAAACATGTTGCTGTATTGGACGACCGGAATGCCAAGTGTCGTCGCAACGATGATATGCGCGTGCAACTCACAATCGACAAAAATCGCATCTGGCGAGCGTTCAGCCAATTGCCTATTGAGGTCGTCGACGCCAAAAGCCGACACCGCAGCATCCAAACGATCTGGTTTTGTCATCAGATTGGCTTGGTCCGCGGACAACAACGGCCTGAACGCGTCATATTTCGGTTTGGCAATAATGTGATGTTGCAGTCCCGCATGGGCCAGTAGACCGGCCGATGTTTCAGGGGCAAAGAAGTCTATCTCAAATCCATTCTCTTGGGCGATGCGGGCAAACTCGACGGCGCTGCTTAGCGGACTGTTCAGACCGCTGGAAATAACTGCCAGGCGTTTGGTCATTAATCGGTCTTCCCACGTGCCGCTAAAGCGAATACGCCTCAAGATCGCTTCGGCCCGGCGATATGAGAGCAGAGAATGAAGTATTCTGACATTCAGGGCCGTCAAGAATTGACCCGGTTTCGCGGCAACATTCTTGGTCTCTGTTATATTCGGCAAACCAAATGTATCGTGGCGAGTGCCTGGACATTTTCGCAAGCCAATTAGGAACCAGACATGGACGCTTCGTGGATTGATAGATTCAAAGGGCTGAGCCAACTGCCGGCCGATATTCGCAGCCAACTGGAAAGTGGCAGCCAGATCGTCAACGTTCCGGCAGGTACACAGGTATTCTCGCCGGGTCAGACGGCGGACAACCTTTTGCTGCTGTTGGACGGCACGATACGTGTTCAGCAAAAGTCCGATACGGGTCGCGAGGTCTTTCTTTACCGGGTCCATGCAGGGGAAAGCTGCGTCCTGACGACGGCATGCATGCTGGCCTTTGAAGACTATTCCGCTGATGGCATAGCCGAAACCGATGTCAGTGCCGTTGCTATACCGCGTGAAACCTTTGATGATCTGGTGGCAAGGTCCGAGGTTTTCCGCAATTTTGTTTTTGCCGCGTATTCACGGCGGATCACGGACCTTTTCACGCTGATTGATGATATCGTTTTTCAACGTATGGACGTCCGTCTGGCTGCTCGTCTTCTCGAGCTTTCGGACCATAACAATATTGTTCGCGCAACCCACGCCGTATTGGGGACCGAGCTGGGTACAGCGCGCGAGGTGATCTCGCGCATTTTGTCCGAATTTCACCGCCGTGGATGGATCGAGCAGTCGCGCGGCGAGGTTCATCTGATCAATCGGGATGGTTTGGAACAAATGACGCGCGCTACCGCCATCTAACCCGGTGCCCGAGGTGGCTGAAAAACTGAACGGTTGGTGACCAAGTCACCAAAGTCTGGGTCACACCCGTGTCAATATCGCTCTATCGATTCTCGACGGAGTGAGACATGACCACCAACATGGGAAAATTCGATCGTGCTTTTCGCATCCTGATCGCGGTTGTCCTGCTGATCGCGGCTTTTGGGACCGGCATGACCGGCGCGGGCATTATGTTTTGGCTGACCTTGATCGTCGCCGCTTTTTTCACGGTGACCGCCATTGTCGGGAACTGCCCGATCTACAGCAATTTCGGCCTAAAAACATGCAAGGACCGGGGATGATGGAAACTGCGTTTACGCCTTTTGCTTCACTGTCCGGCGGAGTTCTGATCGGGATTGCCTCGACCCTGCTGATGCTCGTTCTTGGTCGGGTCATGGGGGCCACCGGCATTTTGTCCGGGATGGTACAGCCGGCCACAGGCCCGGATTTCGCCTGGCGCACGGCTCTGGTCGCCGGAATGGTGACCGGGCCAGTATTGATCTGGCTGTTCTCGGGGCAAATGCCAGCGGTCGAAGTCCCCGTGACCACCCCGGCATTGCTTTTAGGTGGGGTGATTGTCGGGCTGGGTGTGACCTTTGGATCAGGTTGCACGTCAGGTCACGGAGTTTGCGGAATGGCCAGGCTGAGCCTGCGGTCGATAGTGGCGACAGCAACGTTCATGCTGTTCACCTTTGCCACCGTCTTTGTCGTGCGCCACGTGATCGGAGGGTAATTCATGAAACTGTTCGCAACATACCTCATCGGCGTAGTGTTTGGCCTTGGAATCTCGATTTCAGGGATGGCCAACCCTGCGAAAGTGCTTAACTTTTTCGACATCGCAGGAAGCTGGGATCCCTCTTTGATATTCGTCATGGGCGGCGCTTTGGTAACCACTTTCTTTGGTTATCGGCTGGTGTTCGGGCGCATGGCGCCAATTTTCGCGGACGGGTTCAACCTGCCCACCAAGCACGCAGTAGATATTCAGCTTGTGGCCGGTTCGGTCCTGTTTGGTGTCGGATGGGGTTTGTCCGGGTTTTGCCCCGGCGGAGCACTGCCGGCACTTGGGACGGGGCATTGGCAGGTCTTTGCCTTTGTCGGTGCTTTGGTCGCCGGGATTCTATTGGCGAAATTTTTGCAAAACGCAGCGGTTCGCCGAACTCAAGCCCTGTCTTGAACCTATTGAGGAGGAGTTACCCAAATGACCGAGTATAGCGTTGACCTAAATGTGCAACCGACCGTCCAAGCCTTTTTCGATGCGGCGACGAATACCATCAGCTACATCGTCAAAGACCCTTCGTCGCCAGCCTGTGCCATTGTCGACAGCGTCATGGACATTGACTATGCGGCGGGCAGGATCACCTATGACCACGCGGACGAATTGATCCGTCAAATACAGTCGCAGGGCTTGCGGCTGGAGTGGATCATCGAAACCCATGTCCACGCGGATCACCTGTCGGCGGCCCCCTATATTCAAAGCAAGCTGGGCGGAAAAATCGGCATTGGCTCCAAGATCATGGTCGTGCAGGACACGTTCGGGAAAGTGTTCAACGAAGGAACGGAATTCCAGCGGGACGGTTCGCAATTTGATGCCTTGTTCGAGGACGGCGACACTTACAAGATCGGCAACATGCAAGCCTTTGCCATGTACACGCCCGGTCATACGCCGGCCTGTATGGTGCATGTCATGGGCGACGCGGCTTTCGTCGGGGATACCCTGTTCATGCCTGATGGCGGTTCCGCGCGCGCGGATTTTCCCGGCGGGGATGCGGGCGTCCTGTACGACTCGATCCAAAAAGTGCTGTCGCTTCCGGACGAAACACGTTTGTTCATGTGCCACGACTATGGGCCTAACGGACGCGAGATTGCGTGGGAAACTACTGTCGGGGAAGAAAAAGCCCTGAACATCCATGTCGGTGGCGGCAAGACGAAAGACGAGTTTGTCAAATTCCGAACCGAGCGCGATGCGGTTCTGGATATGCCAAAGCTGATCATACCTTCGCTTCAAGTCAACATGCGCGCAGGCGAAGTGCCTCGGGATAATGACGGCAACCCGATGCTCAAAGTGCCCGTGAATACCTTGTGATTGGTCGAGGGATAAGAAAGATGGACATTCGGACTATCACAGAACAGTTTTCAGCCAGCCCGCAGATCACGGTCGAAGATGTCGCGGCGATTGCAGCCAAGGGTTTTCGCACCATTATTTGCAATCGACCGGACGGAGAAGCCGCCGACCAGCCTACGTTCGATGAAATCGAGACTGCGGCCAGGAAGCTGGGGATCGAGACGCTCTATGTTCCGATCACCAGCGGCATGGTCCGTGATCAGGATGTAGCAGCGTTTGGCACCGCGTATCTGGATGCGCCCAAACCAATACTCGCCTATTGCCGAACTGGAACACGGTCGGCAACGCTGTGGTCGTTTCACGAAGCCGAACGGCGTCCTTTGGCCGAAATCCTCGCGGCAACTGGGGCCGCCGGGTACGACATGAACGGAGTGGCCCGGCGTATTGCCAATGGTGGCAAGACACCAACTGACAAGGGCGATGCACATTTTGAAGTGGTTATTGTGGGCGGCGGTGCTGGTGGCATAGCTGTCGCGGCCAGTTTGAAGGCGCGTAGTCCCGATTTGAACATCGCGGTAATCGACCCGGCTGATATTCACTATTACCAACCCGGATGGACGATGGTCGGAGGCGGAATTTTCGAGGCCCAGAGCACGGCCCGCACCCTTGGCAGCCTCATCCCCAAGGGCGTGCATTGGTTAAAATCCGCGGTGGCGGCGTTCGAGCCCGACAACAACGCCGTGATCCTCGATGGGTGTCGAGTGGTGAAATACGACCGGTTGGTGGTGTGCCCGGGACTCAAACTGGACTGGGGCAAAGTGGAGGGCTTGGAAGAGACGCTAGGCCGCAATGGGGTAACCTCGAACTATCGGTATGACCTTGCCCCCTATACGTGGCAACTTGTGCAGCAGATGCGCAAGGGAAGGGCGTTGTTCACCCAGCCTCCGATGCCGATCAAATGCGCTGGTGCGCCGCAAAAGGCGATGTATCTGTCCGGCGACGCATGGTTTCGCCGTGGTGTTCTTGAGGACATGGATATTCGGTTCATGAACGCGGGCGGAGTGTTGTTTGGGGTCAAGGACTATGTGCCCGCGCTTGAGGACTATGTCCGCAAGTACAATGCCAAACTGAACTTTTTCCACAATCTGGTCGCCATTGACGGTCCCACAAGAACCGCCCGTTTTGAGGTAAGCAAACCGGGCAACGATGCCGAAACCGTCGATGTCGAGTTCGACATGATCCATGTCTGCCCGCCGCAGGCAGCGCCCGATTTTATCCGTGTGTCAGCTTTGGCTGATGCCTCTGGATGGGTCGATGTGGATCAGGCGACTCTGCGGCACAAAAGCTATGACAACATCTGGTCCTTGGGCGACGTCATGAACGCGCCCAATGCAAAGACGGCGGCTGCGGCGCGCAAGCAGGCTCCTACGGTTGCCGATAACATTGTCGCCGACATCGCTGGCCGGTCTGCGGTGGCGCAATATGACGGGTATGGTTCTTGTCCGCTAACAGTCGAACGGGGCAAAATCGTGCTTGCCGAATTCGGCTATGGTGGCGCGCTCAAGCCGAGCTTTCCAGCTTTCCTGATCGACGGAACCAAACCCTCACGAGCGGCGTGGTTGCTGAAAGAGCGTCTGCTGCCGCCGATCTACTGGAAGGCAATGTTGCGTGGGAAAGAGTGGCTGGCGAAACCTGAGAAACTGAAGGTCGCGTCTGACTGATGTCCAATCAAGATTCTCTGGCCGTTCTGAGGCACATTGTGCCGGTGCTGGATTGGGGCCGTAATTACTCTCGCTCTACCCTGTCCAATGACCTGATAGCGGCAGTGATTGTGACGATTATGCTGATCCCGCAGTCGCTGGCCTATGCGCTTTTGGCGGGGCTGCCACCCGAGGCGGGGCTGTACGCCTCGATCGTACCGATTGTCCTATATGCAGTTTTCGGAACCAGTCGGTCGTTGGCAGTCGGTCCCGTCGCGGTGGTCTCGCTGCTCACCGCATCGGCAGTGGGGCAGGTGGCCGAGCAAGGCACGGCCGGATACGCGGTAGCTGCCCTGACATTGGCGTTTTTGTCAGGAGGTTTCCTTGTTCTGATGGGTGTGCTGCGGTTGGGGCTGCTTGCCAATTTCCTGAGCCATCCCGTTATTGCAGGGTTCATCACGGCTTCGGGAATCCTGATCGCGGCCAGCCAGCTCAAGCATGTTCTGGGGGTCGAGGCGCACGGGCACACGCTGCCCGAGATTGCAGGTTCGATCCTGACGCATTTGCCTGAAACGAACTGGGTATCTGTCGCGATCGGGGCAGGGGCGATCCTGTTTCTGTTCTGGGCGCGCCGCCACCTGAAATCCGCTCTGGTCCGTTTGCGCGCGCCGCAAATGCTGACTGATCTTCTGACCAAGGCCGGACCGGTCTTTGCTGTGGTGGCAACCACGGCAACCGTCTGGGCGTTCGACCTGTCGGCCAGCGGCGTTCGCATCGTTGGGGACGTACCCCAGAGCTTGCCGCCTTGGACGGTTCCCAGCTTTTCGCCAGAATTGATCCAAGCCCTGCTTGTCCCGGCAATCCTTATCTCGGTCATCGGCTTTGTGGAAAGCGTTTCGGTCGCGCAAACACTGGCGGCGAAGAAACGCGAGAGTATCGACCCTGATCAGGAACTGATTGGGCTTGGCGCTGCCAATCTAGGAGCGGCCTTTGCCGGCGGGTTCCCAGTGACAGGTGGCTTTGCCAGATCCGTTGTCAATTTTGATGCCGGGGCTGAAACACCCGCAGCGGGGGCGTTTACGGCTATCGGCTTGGCATTTGCTGCGCTGGCTCTGACGCCGCTGGTTTATTTCCTGCCCAACGCCACGTTGGCGGCAACAATTATTGTGGCTGTCCTTGGCCTTGTGGACTTGTCCATCCTGAAAAAGACATGGAACTTCTCGCGTGCCGATTTCGCGGCGGTGGTCGCGACCATTCTTTTGACATTGGGTCTGGGCGTCGAGGTGGGCGTGGCGTCAGGTGTGGTCCTGTCTGTCCTGCTGCATCTTTACAAGACATCCCGCCCTCACGTGGCCGAAGTGGGGCTTGTTCCTGGAACTCAGCACTTCCGAAACATCCATCGACATTCGGTTCTGACTGACCCTGAAATTGTCACTCTGCGCGTGGATGAAAGTCTGTATTTCGTGAATGCGCGATTTCTAGAAGATCTGATTCAGCGCCGGGTTACAGATGGTTGCACCGTGCGTCACGTGGTTTTGATGTGTTCGGCGGTCAATGAAGTGGATTTCTCAGCTTTGGAAAGTCTTGAAACGATCAATCTCCGCCTTTCGGCAATGGGGGTGGGATTGCACATGTCCGAAGTCAAGGGACCGGTCATGGATCGGTTGAAACGATCGCATTTCCTTGATGACCTGACCGGGCAGGTTTTCCTGTCGCAATATGATGCGTGGACGTTTCTTGCCCGGTCGCCGAAACCCGATGCGGCAGCATAACGTGGCGCGGCGCAGCATGGGACATGACCGCGCCGCACGCACACATCAGAAAAATTACGCTGCTGCGATCTGCCTGGCCTTTTCCACCATAACCTCGGCTTGCCGGATCGAGGCGTAGTCGATCAGACGGCCGTCCAGGGATACAGCGCCTTTTCCAGCGCTTTCAGCCTCGGTCATGGCGACCAGAATGCGCTGCGCCTTGGTGACTTCGGCATCGCTGGGGGACATGACCTCATTGGCCAGCGCGATCTGGCTGGGGTGGATGGCCCATTTGCCTTCGCAGCCCAGAACAGCCGCGCGTTTGGCCGCTGCTTTGTAGCCTTCGGGATCCTGAAAATCACCGAATGGGCCGTCAATCGGGCGCAACCCGTTAGCGCGGGCCGCCACGACCATACGTGCCAGCGCATAGTGCCACATGTCACCCCAATGCGATGCACGGGCCGCATCATCATCCGGGTCGGTCAGGACTGCATAATCGGGGTTCACGCCGCCGATGATCGTGGTGCGCGCGCGGGTCGAGGCCGCATAGTCGGCCACACCAAAATGCAGGCTTTCGTTGCGTTTTGAGGCGGCGGCGATCTCGCTTACGTTCTGCATCCCCAATGCGGTTTCGATGATGTGCTCGAACCCGATGCGCTTTTCATAGCCCATCGCGTCTTCGATCTGCGTGACCATCATGTCGACCGCATAGACATCGGCGGCGGTGCCCACTTTGGGGATCATGATCAAGTCCAGACGTTCGCCCGCCTGTTCGACCACATCGACCACGTCGCGATACATATAGTGGGTATCCAGACCGTTGATCCGCACAGACATGGTCTTGGTGCCCCAGTCAATGTCATTGAGCGCCTGAATGATATTCTTGCGGGCTTGTTCCTTTTCGTCAGGTGCGACCGCATCTTCCAGATCGAGAAAGATCACATCAACATCCGATTTGGCTGCTTTCTCGAACATTCCGGGCTGGCTGCCCGGCACGGCGAGTTCGCTGCGGTTCAGGCGCGCGGGGGCTTGTTCTATGGCGTGAAAGCTCATGATTTCAGTCCTTTGAAAGATAGGTGTGTCAGATGACGCGGTCGCGAGGGGGGCGGCCGGCAAAGAAGTCGCCCAGATTGTCCAAAACGCGGAAGCCCATCGCCTCGCGCGATTCCTTTGTGGCGCTGCCCAGATGAGGCAACATCACCAGATTGTCGCATTGCAGCAGGTCCGGGCTGATGCGCGGTTCGCCGTCGAACACGTCCAGCGCAGCGCCTCCGATCGTGTCGAATATCAGAGATTGAACCAAGGCGCGTTCGTCCACCACCTCACCGCGCGCGGTGTTGATCAGGAAGGCGTTGGGTTTCATCAAATCCAACCTGCGTCCGTTGATCAGGTGCCGGTTGGCGGCCCCTCCGGGGCAATGCAACGAGACGAAATCACAGTGCGGCAGCAACTCATCCACCGTTTCGACCTGCGTCGCATTGAATTGCTGCAGCACATCGAGCGCCACGGCGCTGCGGTTCTGCACGAGGATTTTCATGCCAAACCCGTGATGGGCGCGGCGGGCCATTTCCTGACCGATGCGGCCAAAGCCGATGATGCCCAGCGTCTTGCCGCTGACCTTGGTGCCGACCAGATGCGTGGGCCGCCAGCCGGTCCAGCCGCCTGCACGCAGCTCACGTTCGCCCTCACCCGCACGACGGGCAGCCATCAGCAGAAGGGTCATCGCCAGATCAGCCGTGCATTCGGACAGAACGTCCGGCGTGTTGGTGACCGTCATACCCAGATCGCGGGCAGCCGGTTCGTAGATATGGCTGTAGCCGACACCGTAGTTGGCCAGGATTTTGGTTTGGGCGGCGGGCACGTCCAGCGCCTCGGCGCTGAGCGTGTCGGTCACCGTGGGCAGAACCGCGTCGTATGTCTTTAGTGCGTTGCGGATCTCGGACGGGGACATCGGAATGTCCCCGGTATTCAGCACGGTATTGTAGTTTTCGGCCAGTTGCGCTTCGACAGCAGCGGGCCAGCGACGGGTGACAAGGATCGAAGGTTTGACCATCACGCAGCCTTTCCCATGACGCGGGCGATGGTCTCGCCGATCACCGCCGGGTTTTCGGCCACGGTCACGCCGGCCGCCGTCAGGATTTCCACCTTTTCGCTCGCGCTTTCACCAAAGGCCGAGATGATGGCACCCGCATGGCCCATGGTCCGGCCCTTGGGCGCGGTCAGACCGGCAACATAAGCCACAACGGGCTTGGTCACATGGTCACGGATATATTCCGCCGCTTCCGCTTCCTGAGGGCCGCCGATTTCACCGATCATGGCAATGACCTCGGTATCTTCATCCATCTCGAACCGCTCAAGGATGTCGCGGAAGGACGATCCGTTGATCGGGTCGCCGCCGATGCCGACGCTGGTGGACACTCCGATGCCGCGCTCTTTCAACTGCGCCGCAGCCTCATAACCCAGCGTGCCCGAGCGTCCGATAATGCCCACATTGCCCGGCAGGTAGATATGGCCCGGCATGATTCCCAGCAGCGCCTTGCCGGGGCTGATGGTTCCAGCACAGTTCGGGCCAGTCAGCACCATGCGCTTGTCCTTGGGATAGCGGTACATGTAACGCTTGACGCGGATCATGTCCTGCGCGGGGATGCCATCGGTGATGCAGACACAATACCGGATGCCTGCATCTGCGGCTTCCATGATCGAATCCGCCGCAAACGGGGGCGGGACGAAAACCAGGCTGGCATCGGCGCCGGTGGCCTCGACCGCTTGCTTGACGGTGTCGAAAACCGGCACACCTTCGACGGTTTCACCGCCTTTGCCGGGGACGACACCACCCACAACATTGGTGCCATATTCGACCATATCTTTGGTGTGCAGGCGCGCCATGCGCCCGGTGATGCCCTGAACGATTACACGGCTGTCGCGGTCCAGAAGAATGCTCATTACACGGCCCTCATCTTGGTGTTTTGGGTCAGATCATTGCGCCACGCGCCCACGGCGCGCTCGGCGGCTTCCATCAGAGTTGTTGCGCGGATGATCGGGAGACCCGATTTGGCGAGGATTTTCTGACCTTCCTCGACATTCGTACCCGCTAGACGCACGATCACCGGCAGGTCGATTTCCAATTCGCGCAGCGCCTGCACCACACCCTCGGCCACCCAATCGCAGCGGTTGATGCCTGCAAAGATATTGACCAGAACCGCTTGCACGTTGTCATCCGACAGCACCAGCCGGAAGGCTTTCGCCACCCGCTCGGGCGAGGCACCGCCGCCGATGTCCAGGAAATTCGCAGGCTCGCCACCGGCCAGCTTGATCGTGTCCATCGTGGCCATAGCCAGACCCGCACCGTTCACGATGCAGCCGATATTGCCGTCCAGTCCCACATAAGACAGACCCCGGTCTGCGGCGCGACTTTCGCGCGGGTCTTCCTGGCTTTTGTCGCGTAGCTCGGCAATCTGCGGGCGGCGGAACAGGGCGTTGTCGTCAAAGCTCATCTTCGCGTCCAGCGCCAGCACCCGGTCGTCGCCGGTGATGACCAGCGGGTTGATCTCGACCATGGTCGCGTCCAACTCGCTGAAGGCGGCGTAGCAGCCCTGCAAGGTGCGGACCATGTGCTGGATCAGCTTTGGCTCAAGCCCCAGCTTGAACGCGATCTCACGCGCTTGGAATTCCTGCAACCCCGCCGCCGGTTCAACGATCGAGCGAACGATACTGTCGGGACGCTCGGCCGAGATCTCCTCGATCTCCATCCCGCCCTCGGACGAGGCCACGATCATCACGCGCTGGCTCGAGCGGTCCAGCACAAAACCCAGATAGATCTCGCGATCAATCGGCACGGCCGCCTCGACATAGACGCGGTAGATGCCTTTCCCCTCGGGGCCGGTCTGATGCGTGACCAGCTTGCGGCCAAACATGTCATCGCAAGCAGCGTAGATTTCGCTTTCCGAGTTGCACAGCTTGACGCCCCCGGCTTTGCCCCGCCCGCCTGCGTGGACCTGCGCTTTGACGATCCACTTGTCGCCGCCCAACTCGCGTGCGCGGTAAGCGGCTTGTTCCGGGCTGTAGGCCAAAGCCCCCGAAGGGGTTTCGACACCAAACTTGGAAAGAAGTTCTTTTGCCTGATATTCGTGAATATCCATCTGCATGTTCTCCCGTGAATGCAGTGCGGTCAGGCCGCAATCGATGTCCCGTAGCGGCTTTCCAGCAGAGCTTCGATTGCGTCAAAGTCCACGGTGCCGCCAAGATCCTGTATCGCTTGGGCGAACAGGTGGATGATGTGGCTGATTGCCTGGTGATTTAGCTGATTCAGGATGCCAATCCGCACCTGAACGGGGGCGCTGAGTGTTGGCCAGATGCCAAATCCCTTGGCGCGGCACGCCTGGACCAGTTCCATCTCGCGGCCTGCCAGCTCGGGCGGCAGGTTCAGAACAACAAGGCTGGGCATGTCCGAGGTCACCTGACATCCCATCGCGGTCACGGCGTCCCGCAGGACGGCTTCGTGCGTTTTGTAGGAAAGCGCGCGCTTGGCCAGCCCCTCGGTCAGAGTCAGGCGCAGGGATTCGTGAAAGGCGGCCACGGCATAGCCGGAATGGGTCCGGTGGTAGGTGCCTTTATCAACGTCCTGTCCGTCGACGATACCCCAGTGACGGGCCTCGAAAATCGGGTTGTGAACGTAGGTGTAAGCCCCAGACGTCTTTAACGTGTCTATGTAGGCGTCGGTAAAACTGACGGGTGCATAGGTCAGCGGCAGGCAGCACAGGCCCTTTTGCGGGCAGGACGCCCAACCCGCGATGCCGGGGAAGTCATCAATACGGAAATCCGCAACACCCAGCGACGATACGGCGTCAATCAGACCCATCGCGCCATGCCGTTCACATGCGTCCGAGAAACCGCGCAGATCGTTGACCCGGCCGGAACCAGTTTCCCAATGCGCCATGAACGCCCATTTTGGTTTGTGCTCTGCCAGTGCCGCTTCCACGATCGCGCCAGTCACAGGTTGCCCGTGGGGAATTTCGACAACGGTGACGCTTGCCGCCTGTGGGTCCAATGGATTGGCCGCGTGTTCCTGCGGCGTTGCAGCCTTGATCCGAAGCGTCAGCGCGTCGATTCCCGAAAATGTGCCGTTGGTGAAAGCAACGACTTTGTCGCCCGGCATCACGGCCGAGAACATCGTGTCCAGCCCGCTCCAGCCGGTTCCGGCCACGGCGAAGGTATAGGTGTTTTTGGTGCCCCAAATCTCGCGCTGCATATGCTTGCATTCGATCATACCTCTCAGGACATCACCCTGCATGTGGTCCGCGACGCCTGCGCTGGCAAAGGCCCGCAGTACTCGGGCATCGGTGTTGCCGGGTCCGGGACCAGCAGCAAGGGTCTCGGGGATTTCGAGAGCTGGGTAGACTTGAAATGTCACGTGCGATCCTCCTCAGTGATGGGGTCTGTGATGGCCCCATGCGTCGCGTTGGAGGTGAGGAAAACCGAAGCTTGCCAGTTAACGCAACGTAACTTACTACTGCTTCCGGGTATCTGTTTGGATGGGGAAAAACCTACCCAAATTGGTAAATATACGGCTGTATACCAAAGAATGACCTACCCGTTTGGGTGGTTGGTGCGAAATTTGCACGGGAAATCAATGACGGAAAAGACTTTAGCTCCGATCGACATCATGCTGGCTGACAACAACCCGTTGGTCCTTTCGGCGATGTCGGAAATTTTTGAACGCGATCCGCGATTCTCTTTGGTGGCGACATCCGCCACGGCCGAAGGGTTCTTGGGTGCGATTATGCGGGTGCCCGTCCAAGTTTGCGTGATTTCGTGGAACTTGCCAGTTCTGGGTGCTGCCAAGCTGATCGAAGTGTTGCGCGAACAGGAAAACCCGCCACGGTTCGTGATCTATGGAGATGATCTGGGAGATATCCCGCGACTTGCCATGCAAGCGGGCGCAGCCGGGTTCGCGTCTCGGTCTGGTGAGGTTGATGGCTTGTTGGAAACCTGCGTGGACGTGGCAAAAGGCAAGATGGTCTTTCCATTTATTGACGTGCGCAAGATGCAAAAGGATCCTCTGCACGGCTTGTCCCGCAAAGAGATTGTCATCCTCGAAGCCTTGGCCAAGGGGCTATCGAACAGAGAATTGTCGAAGGAACTGCAGATATCGGCAAATACCGTGAAGTTTCACCTTTCAAACATCTATGAAAAGCTGTCGGTCAGAAACCGAGCACAGGCCATCGCATATTATTATTCGTCCAAGGCGGCGTCAGAATAATTCCTCTGCATTCATGGGCCAAAGCCAAATATGCCCAAGGGCAGGAACAAGGAAAGCGCAGGCAGAGCCACTAGTAGCGCCAGCCTTACGATATCGGCGGCCCAGAAAGGCGTCACCCCGCGGAAGATCGTGGCCGTTGATACGTCTTGCACGACGGACCTTAGAACAAAGACATTCAAGCCGATGGGGGGCGTGATCAGCGAGATTTCTGTGACCACCACAACGATGATCCCGAACCAGATCAGCGCGGTTTCCCCGGTGATATCGCCCTCGAAAAAGCCCAATGACGCGATCAAAGGTGCGAAGACCGGTACGGTCAGCGTGATCATGGACAGGCTCTCAAACACGGCGCCCAGAACGATGTAGATCAAGATGATAATCAGCAGAATCGTGAACGGCTCCAGCCCGGCCCCCTGGACCAATGCCAGTAGGTCGTCTGGCAATCTGGCACGTGTAATCAGCCGGTTAAAGATGTCTGCACCGATCAATAGGACAAACAGTCCAACAGATGTTTTCACTGTCTGAACCAGCGCCTCGATCAGCCCCTTGAACGTGAAACGACCGATCAGGATCGAAATGATGATCGCCCCAAATGCGCCGACGCCCGCGGCCTCGTCCGCTGTGAAGACTCGACCGTACAAACCGCCAATGATCAACGTGAACAGCGCGAGGATTGGAAGGACGCGCAACAAAGCTTGCCGCGTTTCAGACCATGAGCTTTTTTCACCCGCAGGACCGTAGTCGGGTTTGCGCCAGACAACGAAGGCGACAGCGCCCAGATACAGCAGGATTCCCAGAAGACCGGGCAAAATGCCGGCTAAAAACAGCTTCCCGATGGATTGACCCGTCAGAAAGCCGTAGATGATCAGGATGATGCTGGGCGGGATAAGTATTCCCAACGTACCGCCCGCAGCGACGGATGCGGTCGACAGGCTGTCGTGATAGCCAAACTTGCGCATCGGTGGCAGGGCGACTTTGGACATGGTCGCAGCCGTGGCCAGCGATGAACCCGAAACAGCGGAAAAGCCACCGCAGGCCAAAATCGTCGACATCGCCAACCCGCCGGGCAACCGTCCGACCAACGTGTAGGCGGCGCGGTATAAATCCAGCGCCATGCCGCTTTGCGCGACGATCATGCCCATGAAGATAAACAGCGGTATCACCGACAGCGCGTCGTTCTGGGTCACGTCCAGTATCGAGTCCGCCGCCGGGCCCAGCCCTGCGGACCAGCGCCCGTCGCGCAGGTAAACAAAGCCGATTGCCCCGATAAATCCCATTGCAATTCCAATCGGCACGCGCAGCAGCACAAGGAAGATGACCAGCGCAAAAGCAATCAGTGAGACTTCCATCTTGGTCAGAGTCCTTCAGGGCCAGATGGCCGTATGATTTTGAGCATTGCACTGACCGCCAACAGTACGCCGGTCAATCCCACGACGAGCGCGATGAAATAAATGAGCGGATATTTTGGGATGAACAGCAACTCGCTGGTAACGCCGCGTTCTAGCGCCTTGTCCGCGCGCGCGAACAGCCAAATCGCCATCGTCAGTAGGCAAAGCGATGTCAGCGCGTCGATACACCGGTCGCGCCAAAACGCAGCGCGGCGTGGGAATAGGTGGTCAAGCAGGTCAACGTCAATCTGTTCGCGCCGCAGGGTGACCACGGGAAACGCGAAGAAGATGGACAACGCCAACAGAATTTGAGCCAGATCCTGACGCCCGAAAATCGGTGCGTTGAAGATATAGCGACCGATAACCTCTACGACTGTCAAACCCATTACGAGCATAAGACAAAGACCGCTGCCCAACAGACATAAGCGGGCAAACCAGTGGCTTGCCCGTTTGAGGTTCGACTGTGCGCTCATTTCGCGCTGTATTCGGACATGGTGTCCCGGATCAGTTGCATCGCAGCTTCTGCATCGACGCCCTTGCCAGAGACTTCTTCAAGCACCGATGCCTGTATCTGTGGCACCAGCGCTTCAAACGGGGCGGCTGCATCCCCTTCAAGGTCAATGATCTGACCCGAGGCAGCCTGCGCATCCAGACCCCTCTGGTTGCCGACGTCCCACGCTTTGCCCGCGAAGGCCGAGAAATCCTCGCCCAGAGCGGCTCGGATGGCAGTGGCGTCTTCTTCGCCGACAGACTCAAGGAACTCTTCACTCATGATGATCGAGAAAGAGCCGCGATAGAATCCGCCCGGTACGCGATAGGTGTAGGGTAGAACTTCGGTCAAGCGCAGGATGGCAATCGTATCACCGGGAAAGAACGTCCCGTCGGCGACACCGTTAGAGACGGTTTCATAGACTTTGGGCGCAGCAACCTGAACGCCAGCCATGTCCAAACCTTTGAGGACATCCCCCATAACGCCACCGCCCGAGCGGATTTTGAGACCCGCGACATCGTCAAGCGAGCTGACTTCCTTGGACAGGTGCAACATGCCCGGGGCATGGACCATCATGGCAACCGGAACAACGCCGTCATGTTCGTTGGCTGCGGCCAGGTATTGCTCATGCGCTCGCCAATGGGCGGCGGATGCAGCGGCAGAGTCACCTTCAAGCCCCGGAATCTCGATCAGTTTGGTGGTGACAAATCGGCCGGGATTGTAGCCATGGAAAATCCATGCCGCATCCGCGCCGCCATCTTCGATCAGGTCGGCTTGCGCTGGGGGTGAGGCCAGATTGTATTCAATAGCACCGGTCACACGTCCATCGGTTGCTTCTTCGATGCGTGAAATGAACTCTGGCCAGATGATTTCGTTCACGATGTGGCTGGGTGGCAGCCATGATGAAACCACCATGGTTTTCTCTGCCCAGGCAGAGCCCCCAGCCAGCAACGTGGAAATCCCCAGCCCAAGGGCCGCAAATGTCTGTTTCATGTTGTCCTCCCATAATAAAAGCTGCGGACAGCTTTTGAATACAGTTTCATAAACCAACCGGTCGGTCAACTATTGGTGAGCGCTATTTTGCCACTTCGGGCGCTGGTGTTTAGCCCGAATACGCCTTGGGTGAGAGCTTGGGCAGGTCCGCCAGCAAACCAGTGACGCGGTCGTGACAGATCGCCAAGGGTCCGTCAGGGACAAGGGAAATATGCGCCCAGCTTGAACTTCGTAGTGCGATCTTGCGCCAATGATGCAGCAGTAGCAGCCGCACCGCCGCCAGGGGCAGGGGCGCAAGCTCTGTTTCCCGGACGCGGCCCGCCAGGTCGAAAAGGCGTTGCGCGTGAAACAGAGTCTGAGGGGGAACGATCCGAGTAGAAAACCAATCGGGTATCGCGTCCATATCCAGCCGCAGGCAGACTTCGGACCCATCGCCTAGGGCAGAGTCCATCGGAACCAAAAGCAGTGACCGCTCAAGTCGGATTGCCGGGTCGGGCGCTTCGATGTCTTCCTTGGTCAACAGAAACTGCCAGCCTTCCGGGTATTTGACATCTTGCCTATAGACGTCCTCGTAAGCGGCATGCGTTTCTGCAAGGCCGTGGTCTGAAAGGCTGTAGGTGACTTCGCGCCCAGATTTTGTAGATACGATCCACCCGTCTTTTCTGAGCCGGTGCAAGGCGACCCGCATGGCTTCGGTTTTTATGCCCACATGCCCTAACAGCAAGCCCAGCTCCTTGCCTGTAACATGCTGGCCGTTGAAGTCGCCAAACAAGGTGACGATCAGTGACCATGTCTTTATTGGTTCAAGCGTACTGAGGTCTTCAATCAGAGTTTCTGCCGGGGTCAAATGCGGGTCTTTCCAAAAGGCTTAAACTAGGGCTGGCCTCTTGGATACCATGTGGGCGCGTTGCGTGGCTATGGGAAAACCCGGCGGTCAGGCTGTCTTGAAAGCGTTCATTGTCAGCAACTGGTATTCCGCGGCCATATCGCCATTTTGATTGAGCAGGGATACATGCCACCGAACCTCACCATAGTCCCGATTGCGCGGCGTTTTTTGTAGAACGGTAAGGCGCACATGAATGCTGTCGCCCGGCTGAACGGGCTTTAGAAACCGCAGATTGTCCAACCCGGTATTGGCCAGGACCGGGCCTTCGTCCGGTTGAACAAAAAGTCCGGCTGCAAAGCTTAGTAAAAGATACCCGTGGGCGACCCGTCCGGGAAAGAAAGGGTTCCGTTTGGCGGCAGCATCATCCATGTGGGCATAGAAGGTGTCGCCGGTGAAATGGGCAAAGGTTTCGATGTCATCCAGCGTGATTTCACGTTCCCCGGTGTACAAGGTTTCCCCAATTTCAAGCTCGTCGAATGTGCGCGTGAACGGGTGGGCGCGGTCTGTGTGTTCCTTGGCGCCGGGAACCCATTGTTGCCCAATGCGGGTCAGGATGTCAGGGCTGCCCTGAATGGCGGTGCGCTGCATGTAGTGCATTACGCCGCGCACGCCACCCATCTCCTCACCGCCACCCGCACGACCGGGCCCGCCATGCACCATATGCGGCAGAGGAGAGCCGTGGCCTGTGCTTTCCTTCATCGAAGTCCGGTTGTTGAAATAAAGTCGGCCGTGGAAAGCCCCGGCACCCAGCGCGACTGTTCGTGCGATGTCCGGATCATTGGTGATTGCCGATGCCACAAGGCTACCGCCGCCTCGATTGGCCATGTCTATGGCATGATCCAGATCGCGATAGGGCATCACGGTGGAAACAGGGCCGAACGCCTCGACGGAGTGCAGCAGGTTGGCAGTGTCCGGTGACGCGCAATGAAACAGCATTGGGGGCACAAAAGCGCCGTTGTCGCGGTCTGCCCCATGAACCTCAAAGTCTTGGGGGTTTCCGAAAACACGTTCCGCCTCTTGCCCGATCAAGGCAGCCTTTTCCAGAACGTCGCGCCTTTGGGCCTGAGACACCAATGCGCCCATCTGCGTCTTTTCGGCGGCCGGGTCGCCGACAACGACCGATCCAAGCTGATTGCGCAACCTGCTTATTACCGCGTCAACCTGAGATTCTGGCACCATGATGCGCCGAATGGCCGTGCATTTCTGACCGGCCTTGGTTGTCATTTCGCGTGTGATTTCCTTGATGAACAGATCAAACTCTGGCGAGCCGGATACAGCATCCGGCCCGAGGATCGAGGAATTCAGGCTGTCCTGTTCGGCAATGAACCGCGTCGCATTCTGGAGAAAACAGGACGCGCTGTGCAACGTCCTGGCCGTAGCTGCCGAGCCCGTGAAGCTGACGATATCCTGCCCACCCAAGTGATCCAGAACTGGCCCAAGACTGCCGGAAATCAGTTGAACGGAGCCTTCTGGCAGCACACCGCTGTCTAACATCATCCGCACGCATCGCTCGGTGACATAGCATGTCGCCGTCGCAGGTTTCACGATCGCCGGGACGCCGGCCAAAAGGGTCGGGGCCAGCTTTTCGAGCATGCCCCATACCGGGAAATTGAACGCGTTGATGTGAAGCGCCACTCCGGTCAGAGAGGTGCAAATGTGCTGACCTAGAAACGTTCCCTGACGCGACAGCCGTTCGATCTGGCCATCCAGATAGACCGTGTCATCGGGCATCTCGCGTCGGCCTTTGCTGGCATAGACCATCAGCGTGCCGATGCCGCCGTCAATGTCGATCAGGTGATCACTTTGTGTTGCGCCCGTCGAAAACGAGATATCATATAGCGCCTGTTTTTGTTGCTCCAGGTGTAGCGCCAGCGCCTTGAGCATCCGCGCACGGTCGTGAAACGTCATCTTGCGCAGGGCAGGGCCGCCCTTTTCGTACGCGTATTGCAGCAGTGCCGAAACATCCAACGCGCTGTTGCCTGCGCGACCGATTACGTCTCCGGTTACGGCGGAATGAATATCGCGGGCCGAACTGTCGCACCCGATCCACTGGCCTGCGATATAGCTTTCAACGCTTTGTACGGTCATGTGGCATTCCTCGCGTCTGGTTCCGGTATGACTCCAATCATTAATTGACCTACCGGTCGGTTTATGAAATGTTTAAGGACAAGGCTAAGGAAGATCAAGGAGAATATGGTGTCCGACACTGTGCTTGTCACGCGGCACGCGGACTGGGTCGAGCTTACTTTGAACCGTCCGGAAAAGCTGAACAGTTTTAACGACGAGATGCATCTGGCCCTGCGCGACGCGTTGAATGCCGCACATTCCGAAGCTGCGAGGGCAGTGCTGCTTACCGGTGCGGGGCGTGGTTTTTGCGCGGGTCAGGATTTGGGTGATCGTGATCCGTCAACCCTCGACGGGCCGCCGGATCTGGGGCGGACGCTGACAACTTTCTATAATCCCTTGATCCGGCAAATCCGGTCATTTGAGGCACCGGTTATTTGCGCCGTGAATGGTGTTGCCGCGGGTGCAGGCGCGAATGTGGCGTTGGCCTGCGACATCGTGCTGGCCTCTGACACAGCTAAATTCGTGCAGTCGTTTTCCAAAGTTGGTCTGGTTCCGGACGCAGGCGGGTCATGGTTGCTGACGAGGCGTTTGGGCGAGGCGCGCGCCATGGCGCTAGCAATGACGGCAGAACCTCTTGCGGCGCAAAAAGCCGAGGCATGGGGTCTGATCTGGAAATGCGTTGCACAAGATGCACTGATGACCGAGGCGCGGTTGCTGGCGGAAAGATTGGCACAAGGGCCAACCCTTGGTCTGTCTCGTACCAAAGAGGCGATTCAGGCAGCCGCGCATAACGATCTGGACGCTCAGTTGGTTCTTGAGGCTAAGTTGCAGAAAACCTGCGGCCAAAGCGCCGATTACGCCGAAGGTGTGTCGGCCTTTCTGCAAAAACGGCTACCAAGTTTCGAGGGGCGCTAGCATGACACCAAAAGAGCGCGCCGAACGCGCGGCACAAGCTATGTGGAGCGCAGATAATGCAAGCCCATGGGTCGGGCTTCAGATCGACAAAGTCGACGAAGGCCAAGCCACGCTGTCAATGACGGTCGAGCGACACCACGCGAATGGTCATGGCATCTGTCACGGCGGCATAATCTTTTTGCTGGCCGACAGTGCATTTGCGTTTGCCTGCAACAGTCGCAATCAATCCACGGTCGCCCAGCACAACACGATTTCCTATATCGCGCCGGGCCGATTGGGGGACAGGCTTATTGCAGAGGCACGTGAAGTCAGCCTGACGGGACGCAGTGGTATCTATGATGTCACCGTTACCAACCAGCTCAACGAAGTGATTGCTGAATTCCGAGGCTGTTCCCGCGCCGTACCGGGCCAGTTGTTCGAGGAATAGGGGAGGAGCCAATGAAAGATCTGACACCGGCCCGAGATTTGCTCGATCCGATTGAAATCGCATCCATCGACGAGATCCGCGCCTTGCAGTTGCAGCGCCTGAAATGGTCCGTGAAGCACGCATATGAAAACGTGCCCATGTATCGGCAAAGGTTCGATGAGGCGGGCGTGCATCCGGATGATTTGCAAACGTTGAGTGACTTGGCAAAGTTTCCTTTCACCTACAAAGACGACCTACGCTCAAACTACCCCTTTGGGCTATTCGCCGTCCCGCGTGAACAGATCGTGCGGGTCCATGCCTCATCTGGAACGACGGGCAAACCAACCGTCGTGGGATATACGCGTCGCGATATCGACATGTGGGCAAATCTTGTCGCCCGGTCGATGAGGGCCAGCGGCACCAAACCGGGTGATATTGTGCACATAGCCTATGGCTATGGCCTGTTCACCGGCGGATTGGGTGCGCATTACGGTGCGGAGCGTTTGAATTGCACAGTCGTTCCGGTGTCTGGCGGAATGACCGAGCGGCAAGTGATGCTGATACAGGATTTCAAGCCCAGCACGATCATGGTGACTCCGTCGTACATGCTCAACATTCTTGAACAGTTTCGTGCCGCTGGAATAGACCCGCGGGACAGTTCGCTGGATGTCGGGATTTTTGGTGCAGAACCCTGGACCAACGCGATGCGGGCAGAAGTCGAGGATGCCTTCGACATGCACGCGGTCGATATCTACGGGCTTTCGGAAATCATGGGGCCGGGTGTAGCCAACGAATGTATCGAGACCAAAGACGGGCTGCACATCTGGGAGGATCACTTCTACCCCGAGGTCATAGACCCCGAAACAGGCGAGGTTCTGCCTGACGGAGAAATCGGTGAGTTGGTCTTTTCAACACTCACCAAAGAAGGGCTGCCGATGATACGCTACCGTACGCGCGATCTGACCCGGCTGTTGCCGGGGACAGCGCGTTCAATGCGGCGGATGGAGAAAATCACCGGGCGATCTGACGACATGATTATCCTGCGAGGCGTGAATGTCTTTCCCACTCAGGTCGAAGAACTGGTTCTGGCGACCCCTGACCTTGCACCCTATTTCCAGATTGAATTGACCCGCGATGGCCGCATGGACGCGATGACCGTGCATGTCGAAGCTGGGTCCGACACCGCTTCGGCAGAGGCGAGAAACGCTGCGGCAGGGGTCTTGTCCAAGAAGATCAAAGACACCATAGGGGTCGGAACCAAAGTGACCGTCGGAGCCCCCGGCACAGTCGAGCGCAGTCAGGGTAAGGCCCGCCGTGTGATCGACAACAGACCAAAGGAGTAAGCCCGTGGCGCGCACGATCGCAAAGGACCACGACCAGAAGCGTCAGAGCATCCTCTCTGTTGCGGCCAGTGTTTTCGCCCGAGAGGGCATCGCGCGCGCCTCGATGAATCAGGTGGCGAAAAGCGCTGGGATATCAAAGGCTAATATCTACCACTACTATGACAGCAAAGAGGCATTGCTGTTCGATATTCTGGACTCATATCTCTCGGAATTGAACGATCGGGTCTCGGGCGTGGACTTGGAAGGCAAGCCTCCCGAAGAACAACTGCATCTGGTTTTGCGCGAATACCTGCTGGCCTATGAGGGCATGGACTACGAGCACAACATTCAAAGCGAAGGCGTGTCGTTGTTGCCAGAGGACATGCAAAAGGTGCTGAAAGCCTACCAGAAGGACATGGTCACGCAGATGAGTGGCATTCTGGATGCGGTCAGCGGCGGCAAGCTGAGCACAGAACGACGGCTGCTGCGCGAGTTGACTATGTCGGTCTTTGGGATGTTGAACTGGTACTACATGTGGCACCCAAAGGCGTCACGTTCCGACCGCGAGGATTATGCGGTAACCTTGTCGCGGTTCATTATGGCCGGATTGCCGGGCGTGCAGGCCGCCGACTAGTACCCGCCCTCGTCGTAGTCCCAAACCACTTTGTCTGCCACAGGAAAACACTGACAGGTCAGAACTAAGCCCGCCTCAACCTCGTAATCTTCCAGGGCGTGGTTCGCGACCATTTCAACCTCGCCTTCAACCACCCGCGCCTTGCAGGTTGAACAGACCCCGGCTTTGCAGGCATGCGGTGCGTCCAGATTTTCGGCAAGGGCGGCTTCCAACAGACTGGTATCTTTTGGAATGGTAAAGCTGCGGCTGACACCGCCCAAGGTGACGCGGCCTTTGATCCCCTTGTCGTCATTGGTTTTTGAAGCGGCCCGTGACTTAGCCCGCCCAGGTTGCGAAGACGCGAACAATTCGTACCTAATCTGATCCTTGGTCAATCCGTGATCTTTCAAGGCTTGCGAAATCGCCAACATCATTGGTTCCGGCCCACAGATATAGGCCAGAGATACCGAGTTGATGTCGATCCAGTGCCGAAACATTGCCGCGCATTTCTCACCGTCTACCCGCCCTTGGAAAAGGTCGATTTCTTGGCTGTCATCCTCGAGGATGTGAACGATATTCAGCCTTTGCAGATAGCGGTTTTTCAGGTCCTCCAACTCTTCCCGAAACATGATCGTGTTTGGGTTCCGGTTCGCGTAGACCAATGTGAAACGCGCGGATGGATCCTCAGACAGCGCGGTTTTCAGGATCGACAGGATCGGCGTGATGCCAGACCCGCCAGCAAACCCCAGATAGTGTGGCGCATCCACGTTGGCTGCCGCGTGAAAATTGCCCATTGGGGTCATCGCGTTCATCACGTCCCCCACTTTCAGTTCCGAGTTGACCCAGTTTGAAAAGGCTCCTCCGTCGACACTCTTGACTCCGACCTGCAAGATGCCCTCGTGCGGTGCCGCGCAGATAGAGTAGGACCGGCGCAGCTCCTCGCCATCGAAATCTCTTTTGAAGGTCAGATACTGCCCCGGCGCGAAGGCGAAGTTCTCTGGAACTTCCGCCTTCAACGTCACTACGACGGCATCGCGGATAGTTTTATGGATGTCTGTCACCGTGAGAGGATGAAACTTGGCCATGATGTGGGACCTCAGATGCATTTGAAATAGTCGAAGGGTTCCAGACAGTCTTTGCACCGCCACTGCGCCTTGCATGGGGTCGAGCCAAATTGACTGATCTTTTCCAACTGGTCGGACTTGCAATGCGGACATCGGGACGGCCCACCCGCAGGCTGGGGGGGTGCGATCCCAAAATCTTCAAGCCTTGCACGGCCTTTCTCGGACAACCAATCAGTTGTCCAGGCCGGAGCGATGCGCGTTTGGATGTTCAAGTTGTCCACGCCGTTCTTTGCAAGCGCGGTTTCGATGTCCATCGAGATCACGGCCATTGCCGGGCATCCTGAATAGGTCGGCGTTATGGTCACAGTCACCTGATCCTGCGCGACCGAGACATCGCGGATGACGCCCAAGTCTACTACCGAAATCACCGGAATTTCCGGGTCAGGCACTGTTTCGAGCCAATCCCAAATTTGCGCTTCGCTTACGGACATGGCACCTACCACGCGGCTCCGGGGTAGGAACGTTGCAGGGTCTGCATGACGGCCAGCATATGACCCAGATGTTCCGTGTGTCTGAAACCCCTGCGGCCTCCGCTCTGGGCGTAGCTTCCTTCGGGTACGGTCAGACATGCCTCGTTCAGAACGCACTGTACCGTGTCCAGCCAGAACGCGCGCATATCCGAGGGCAGAGGGGCAATTCCGGCCTCGGCCATTGCGTTGTCGGTTGCGTCGTCGGCAAACATTTCACCGCTATACGGCCAGAGATACGACAGCGCATCAGCCATCCGATGATTGCTTTCGGCGGTTCCGTCACCCAAGGCAATAACGGTGTGGGACGACCGGTCGAGGTGATACAGAGCCTCTTTCAGGCACTTCGCCGCGATTTCGGCCACGCGAGTATCCGCCGAGTCCTGCAGCCGTGTCAGCCACGGCACCTGATACGCATCAAACAGGAATTGCCGCATCTGAGTGCGCCCAAAATCACCGTTTGGCACTTCGAGCATCAGAAGGTTCCGAAAGTCGTAAACGTCCCGCAAGAAGGCCAGATCATCGGCAGACCGATCAGCGCCTTCGACTTCACCAGCGTATCCCAGCCACATCTGCGTCTGTCCGATCAGGTCCAGCGCCATGTTTGCCAGCGCGATATCTTCCTCCAATACCGGTGCCACGCCGCACCATTCGGACGTCCTGTGCCCCAGAACCAACGCGTTGTCCCCTTGTCGCAAGAGGAACTCGAACAACGGGCTATTCTGCTGCGCCTGCATCACATTTTCCCCACTTCTTCGGGGATGTCATAAAAGGTCGGGTGCCGGTAAACCTTGTCACGGGCCGGATCAAACAGTGGACCCTTGTCCGAGGGGCTGGATGCCGTGATCTTTTCGGCCTCGACGACCCAGATGCTGACGCCTTCATTCCGCCTGGTATAAACGTCGCGCGCATTGCGGATTGCATGTGCCGCGTCCGCAGCGTGCAAAGAGCCGACATGACGGTGGCTCATTCCGTGCTGCCCGCGAATAAATACTTCCCAAAGCGGCCATTCGTTGTTCTGTGTCATCGGGTTACTCCGCGGCTTGAGAGCGTTTCTTGGATTTTTGCGCGTGGGCAAGCATCGCCTCACGAACCCATGCGCCGTCGTCCCACGCTTTGCGACGTGCGCTCAGGCGCTCGGCATTGCAGGGACCGTTGCCGGATATCACTTCAAAGAATTCCGACCAGTCAGGCTCGCTGAACTCGTAATGGCCGGTTTCGTCGTTCCAGCGCAGGTTTTCGTCAGGGATCGTCAGGCCCAAAAACTCGGCTTGGGGAACGGTTTCATCAACGAATTTCTGTCGCAGCTCGTCGTTGGTGTTGATCTTGATCTTCCACGCCATTGACTGCGCGGAATGGACACTGTCCTTGTCCGATGGGCCGAACATCATCAACGCGGGATACCAGAACCGGTTCAGCGCATCCTGTGCCATGCGCTTTTGATCGGCGGTGCCCTCTTTCGCCATCTTGATCATGATGTGATAGCCTTGGCGCTGGTGAAAGCTTTCTTCCTTGCAGATACGCACCATGGCGCGGGCGTAAGGCCCGTAGGATGTGCGCTGCAGCGGCACCTGATTCATGATCGCAGCACCATCGACCAGCCAACCGACCGCGCCCATATCGGCCCAAGTCAGGGTGGGGTAGTTGAAGATTGACGAGTACTTCATCCGCTCGGAATGAAGCATTTCAACCAACTCGTCCCGACTGACCCCAAGCGTTTCCGCAGCGCAATACAGGTAAAGACCGTGGCCTGCTTCGTCTTGCACCTTAGCGAGCAGGTTTGCTTTTCGTTCAAGCGTCGGTGCGCGGGTGATCCAGTTTCCTTCGGGCAATTGGCCGACAATCTCGGAATGTGCATGCTGACCGATCTGGCGGATCAGGGTTTTCCGGTAGGCGTCCGGCATATAGTCCTTCGGCTCAATCTTTTCGCCTTGATCGATGCGATCCTGAAAGACCCGGTCCTCGGGGCTCATGTCGTCGCGGGACTGTACACCTTTGCCGGTGGATTTGACCATCTGTGCATACATGTTTGCGCACTCCTCAAACGCAATAACCTGCAAATGCCGATCCCCGTCGGCGAATCCATATATGATTCAGCATCAGGATATTTGATGCATAATATGTTACTGAAAAGTAGAAAAGCAATATTTGTGTAACATATTTTGACGAAACGCTCTGCTTGAGAGTTTGGGCCGCATCGACAATAGATGTTTCAAGCAGGACAGGAGGCCGACGGTATGCAGAGTTTGAGCGTTAATATCATTGGCGCCGGGCGGGTCGGCCAGACATTTGCCCGACTTTTACAGGACAGGGCGGGCTATGTCCTTCAGGACGTCTCGAGCGCGCGGGGGGCATCGGCGAAAGCCCTTGTTCGTGCGGTCGGGCAGGGCCGCGCAGTTGATGATCTGGCCGAGGTTCGACCGGCAGAAATTTGGCTGCTGACCGTGCCTGATACTCAGATCGCTTCCGTCGCGGGTCAACTTGCCGAGGTCTTCCAGGCGCGGGCAAAGCCCACTGCTTCGCCCTTTGCGTTTCATTGCAGCGGCTTTTTCCCTGCCGATCAGATGGCCGCCTTGCGCCAGTTGAATTGGAGGCTGGCAAGTGTGCATCCGGTTCTTTCTTTTGCCGATCCAAAGGTTGCCGAAACGCAGTTCCAGGGTGCGCTTTGCGGAGTAGAAGGAGACAGCGATGCAAGCGGAGTGGCGACAGCCCTGTTCGAGACCCTTGGCGCCACATGCTTTCCCATTAGCTCTGATCGCAAGAGCCTATACCATGCTGCCGCAGTCATCTCGAATAACTTCACGGTTGTTCTGCAGGCCGTTGCGCGTGAGGCATGGGAATCGGCAGGCGTGCCCGATCACATTGCCCGGCAGTTGAATGAAACGCTGCTGCGCGGAACGTGTGAAAATGTCTGTGCGCAAGGCCCCCAGGCCGCTTTGACCGGCCCGGCAGCCAGGGGTGACGATTTTGTGGTCAAAACCCAAGGTCAGGATGTGTCCAATTGGAATCCCCGGGCCGGACGCGTTTACAGCGATCTCAGCAAGCTGGCCAAGTCACTCAGCAAGAGCGGAAAGACGCTTTGACGTGTGGGCCTGTGTCATCGGTCGAAGACCCGCCTCTTATCGCAGCGCTTTGCCCCAATCCAGTTTCCAGACACTTAAGCCAGTGATCAGGCCAAAGACTGCCATTCCAACAAATACTGTGCTGAAGAACAGGTCAATTGACGCCCCTGATCGCATAAGGAGCCAACCCATAACGGCCACAAGAACAAGCCGCGAAGTTCCAGCTATGATCGGCCAAATCACCTGTCCAGCGGCCTGAGACGCGAAATAGAGGCACAGGCCAAGGCCCATGAACGCGTATCCGGGTCCCGCCCAACGGAAATATGCGGCGGATGCGGCAAGTACTTCGGGGTCATTCGTGAACAAGCCGGACCAAAGCGATGGAAACATGGCTACGGCACAGCCAACGAACCCTAGAACCACTGCGCCCATCAACCCTCCGATCCAGCCGGCAGCTCTGGCGCGGGCAAGGTCCCCTGCACCAATTGCTGTCCCAACAAGGGGAAGTGTTCCGATGCCAACGGAAAAGGCGATCGGGATCAAGAGGAATTCCAATCGTGCCCCAATGCCATACCCCGCAATTTCGGCTGCACCCTGCGACGAAATATAGATCGTAAGAAGCATCGCGGTCAGCGTGCCCTGTATCGGAGACAGACACGCCAGACCGCCGACACGGCCGATTTCGGACAGGATCGACCGGTTCAATTTGCCAAGATCAAAGCTGAGCCGTACCTGACTTGGGCCGAAACGCAAGATAGCAATGCTTGCCACTGCGCCGCAGGAAAAGGCGATCACTTGCCCCCAAGCGATACCGGCAATTCCCAGATCTAAAACGATGCCCAACACTCCGCCCAGCACCATCTGGCTGATCGCAACTGAAATGGTCAATATGGCCGGGCCTGTCATATGCCCTGACCCTCGCAACACCGAAACAAGGGCGTTCATGATCCAAAGACCGGGAATTGCAAAGGCGGCGACCCGCGCATAGCTCCACGTGAAGTCCAGAACTTCCCCCTGAGCACCCATTGCCCCGAGCAGAGTAGGTCCGGCCCAAAGCAGTCCAGCGGCAAAAGTCAGCCCCAGCAGAGCGCCCATAACAAGCGCGTGCAAGCCCATTACCTTGGCTTGGTCAATGTCCCCGGACCCCAGCGCCCGACTGACGGCGGAAGACACGCCTCCGCCCAAAGCGCCGGCTGACATCATATGTTGCAGCATGACGAGAGGGAAAATGAAGGCATGGCCAGCAAGCGCCTGAACGCCAAGAAGCCCGACATAGTAGGTCTCGACCGTGGCCGAGGCTGTCACGATCGTCATGGCCGCAAGGTTGGGCACCGCAAAGCGGACCATTTGCGGCAGGATGGGTGCAGTTAGAAGTTCGGGTTTTATCATGTTGAGTAGCGTCGCGCAGTGAGAGGAGGATTGGCGCAAGTTGCCGCGAATAGTCCGAGCGATAGGGTCCCGGTCAATCCTTGCAACTGTTCAGTTGCGTCACGTTTTTTGTTTTTGAGCGTGACGCTGGGTCGGAAATGTCGATTGCCTTAAATTAGGGCGTAAACGAGGCCTTGGGTGGCAGGTTCGATTCAGAACTATTCGCTTGGCTTTCAAAGCTGGGCGTCATTGTCGGTCATGCCCGCTGATAGCCCGACACTTAGTCACCCGTGTCCGCGCCAAAGCCCCTTGAGAAGATGTCGTGATAGCCTGATCTGGCTGGGAAGGTATCCGTTGGCCTTGGGTGCGGCGTCATCGTGATCTCGGACCCGATGATTATAGAAGATGTGGAAATCTGGTGGCGGAAGCTGCGCCTGCTCGACGATCCGCGCCGAAGGCACCAGCAGCAGTTTGGGAAGCAGCGGGATTTCCAGCTTTTCCAAGGCGGGATTTCCGCAGCTTGTGCATTTTCCGCGCTGAACAACCGGGGGCTGTTTCAGACACTCATACGCAATTTGACCGCATTCTGTCTGATCCACGTGCGAGGGTTGGTACAACAGCACGTCGCCAAATTCTGCATTGTTGAACCTCTGACAGATCGTACAGTGGCAGATCGCCCGAAACAGCGGGCGACCTTGTGTTTTGAATTTGACCTGTCCGCAAGCGCAGCGTCCGTTAGACTGAGTCATGATTGCTCCCCAATTTTTTAGCAGCTACGCAATCATGCTCTGACGCGTTTGACGGCTTTTCCGTTTTTCCAGAAGCGGTACATGACCTTAAGAGCGGGCCAGACGCCGTCGGCCTTGGTCTGGACCTTTTTGCCCTGCGAGATCCGTTCCAGTTGCATCGTGTACCAGCTGATCTCCATGATCGCCATCGCGTCGATCTTCTTGATGCCCGAGCGGATCGGGGCGACCGGCGATGCGTGGCTGGGGTTCTGCATCACATGCGCGCCAAACTTCACGTCCACGGCAAAGGGCCGGGCAACTCCGGCCATGTCGACGGCACCCGAGGCCAGCGCCTCGCTCATGCCAGCCGCCGAGCGGAACCCGCCCGTCACAACCAAAGGAGTGTCGATCTGCTTTTTCACCTTCTCGGCATATTCCAGGAAATACGCCTCGCGCTTCTTGGTGCTTTCTTTCTTGGCCTCGGCCTTGCCCCTGCGGTTCACCGGATTTTCCCAGCTGCCGCCCGAGATTTCGATCAGGTCAACGCCAAGCCGGTCCAGACGCTTGGCCACCTCGATCGAGTCCGCCTCGGTGAAGCCGCCCTTCTGGAAGTCCGAGGAATTGATCTTGATGCCCACATTGAACCCGCCGCCGGTGCGCGCTCGGATGCGGTTGTAGACCTCCTCGACAAAGCGGAAGCGGTTGTCAAAGCTGCCGCCCCACTTGTCCTCGCGCCGGTTGTGATGCGGCGACAGGAACTGGCCGATCAGATAGCCATGCGCGCCGTGAAGCTGAACGCCCGAGAACCCGGCCTCCTCCAGACGCGCGGCGGCTTCTGCAAACCGGTCGATGATCTCTTCGATCTCGGCATCCGTCAGCGCGCGCGGAGGGACGAACAGGTCATTCTCGATCGGCACGACCGAGGGCGCAACGGGCGCGTCATTCACCATCTTCGGCGATTGCTTGCCGGGATGGTTCAGCTGCGGCCAGATATGCGTGTTGGTCGCCCGCCCCGTCGCCGCCCATTTGCGCAGAAGCTCCATGTTGCTGTCCAGCAGCGTGTCAACGACCAGCGGCTCGTTCATGTGCTTGCCGTCGACCATCATGTTGCCGGTGATCAGAAGGCTCGCTCCGCTGTTGGCCCAAGCCTCGTACAACGACACATGCGCAGGTGTCGCACGCCCATCCGCCGTCGCCAACGCCTCGTTCATCGAAGCCTTGCAAATACGGTTCCGAAGGACCGTACCAGACCTAAGTGTCAGGGAATCCCCTAGCGTCGCGGGTTTAAGATTTTCCTGAGCCGTCTTCGTTTCAGGCGGCTGTGTTGTCAGAGTGGCAACCATCAGATTTGCTCCCTTTTCTGCGGCGCCGACTGTGCAGTGCGGAAAGCCTTTGGGTCATTGAATGCCAAGGCGTCACACTGTGGGTCGCAAAAGCGCCGTGATCTCTTGCACGCTATGTATGTCACCACATCCAAGATGCCGATGTTTGGAGCGGACATGTTTTTGACATTTTCGGCCATTCTCTGTACTGCGCGACTCATGGATAGAAATTCGCGAAATAGATCTCCGGGCAGCATACGTATCTTGTGCGAGGCGGCCCCCGGCTTTGGGGTGGCGCCTGAAACCTGCCTGCTAGGCACCGGACTGGTTACGTTTGACCTGTATGGGAACGACACCAAGGTGTCCCTGACGCAGGAAATAACCGCAATTGAAAACTTTCTGCATCATGCTCCACGGCGCCATGGATTGGGGATCGAAATCGGGCGACGTTTTCGACCCGAAGTGTTTGGAATATGGGGGTACGCGATCCTCAGCAGTCCAAGTTTTCGGGCCGGCCTGAAGGTTGCTATGGACTATGTGAACCTGTCTTTTCTTTTTGCCAATCTGGAGTTGGTCGAGGACGATGACACACCGCGATTGATCTTCGATACCAGCGATCTGCCTGCAGGTATCAGGAGCTTTGTGCTAGAGCGTCATCTGACAGTCATGGCCAATTTCAGCCAAGAGGTGTTGCCCGGGTTCTCATTGTCGAACCTGACGTTTCGCACGACGGTCCAGGACCCCGATTTTGCCACGGCCGTTCACAGCTATCTTGGCGTCAACGTCGCTATTGGGTGCGATACGGATGCCATCGTTCTTCCCGAAAAATTGCTTGATCTGCCTCTGCCCAAGCATGATCCCGCCGCGATGGAATACTGCCTGCGTCAGTGCCAAACCCTGCTGAATATCGAGGAAGACACACAGCCCAATCTGACCTCGCAGGTGCGCGAAGCGACCTTGATGGAGATGGGAAACGATCCGACAATCGTCTCGATCGCGTCCAAGCTGGGTGTAAGCGAGCGCACGTTACGGCGGCGTCTGTCGGAAGAAGGTAGCAGTTTCAGGAAAATTTACGTCGAGGCGCGCCTGGCCATAGGCTACGAGTTGCTAAGTACGGCCGGGCTGGATGTATCGACCGTCGCGTGGCGGACAGGATATTCGGAGCCTTCCAGTTTTGTCAGAGCGTTCACCAGACAATACGGCTATCCTCCGGGCTCTTTGAGAAAGCGTGCGGGACAATCTGTCGAGCGTTTGACCGGATGACAGCGCTTCACTGGGCTTCGTTCAAACTGCGGGCAGATTGCGCAATGAGATCAGTCAGCCAGGAATGACCCGGATCAGTGGTTCGGCTTTTGTGCCAATAAAGGCTCATCTCAATGTTTGGACTTTCAAATGGCAATTCCAGCGTGGTCAACTTTCCTGCACCAACAAGCGGATGAGCCAGTCGGCTTGGTATTACCGCGATCAGATCGGTTTCGGCCACGACTTGCGGCATCGAAACAAAGCTGGACATCTGCATTACAATATTCCGCGCAGGAAGGGCACTGCCCATCATGAACTCCAAAGGGGTTGTCCTTCGGCTGTTCTGGCTGCGTAGCACGCCGGAACGCCGAACCAGAGACACTTGTGGCAACGTCTGGAACTGTTCCAGCGAAATGCCAGTTTGGGCGCAGGGGTGATCTGTTGCGCAAATCAGGGTCAGGGACTCTTGTAGGAGGCTGAGCGAGTCAAAGTGGTCCTCGGGCAGTCCGGTGTAGTCAAAGGCATAGCTTAACCGTCCATCTTTCAATCTGGTTGGAATGTCGTCCAGATAATCGGGATGAATCTTCCATTTCAGATTTGGGGCGCGCTTTCGAGCCGCATGCATAAAGACCGAGGCCCACAGATGTTCGACAGCGTGGTTCATCGAGATGTCAATTGTACGGGAAAAAGTGGCGGCCGAAAAAGCCTGACCTTCGATGCCGCTCCGAATGAGACCAAGCGCAGGAGCGATTTGCGCGTGCAGCTCAATTGCCCGTTGCGTGGGCCTCAGCCCTCTGCCGGTGCGCACGAACAGGTCATCTTCAAATCCCAGTCGCAACCTCTTGAGCGCGTTGCTGACCGCTGGCTGGCTCATGTTCAGGCGCTCGGCGGCTTTAGAGAGATGTTGTTCCTGCATAAGCGAATCGAAAATCGGAAGCAGGTTTAAGTCGTGGTTTCTGAGCATTGTTCGCAACATTCACCGTGATGATAATATTCTTAGATAATATAAATTAGACACTATAACAATTCTGCATACTTTCCTCCGAAACTTTTTCAATTGGGAGGATCGAGTCGTGAATGACAATGCCAGAGCGAAATTCCGCGCAAAATATCGTGCCGAAGTAAGCCCCAACTACAGTGGGTTTCTGCACCTCGCCGTGGTGGTTTTTGGCGCGGGTTCGCTGATCTGGTGGGGCGTGAGCAAGCTTGTTGATTTTCAACTCTACCAACTTTGGTTCGTTGTCGTGGCATATGTTGCGTACAATCTGGGCGAATGGGCGTCTCACAAGTATTGGGGTCACAAAAAGACAAAGTTGTTCAAGTTGTTCTACCAGCGCCACACGGGGGATCATCACACCTTTTTCGTAGATAAGGCGATGGAATACGAAATGGTTCTGGATTGGCGGGTGGTGATATTCCCGATTTACCTGCTGTTTGTGACAACCGCCTTCCTCTCGGTCCCTGGTGCTCTGGTGTCCTACTTTCTGTTTGGTGGAAACTATGGGTACTTGTTCTTCATCACGATGACCTCGTGCTATCTGGCATACGAAGTTCTGCACTTCAGTTACCATTTGCAGCGCGGCTCGGTTCTCGAACGTATTTTCCGCCTGATTCCAGGATGGACATATCTGCGCCTGTTTCACACGGTTCATCACAACCGCGATCTGATGGCAGAAGGCAACTTCAACATCACCTTGCCGTTGTTCGACTGGATACTCGGCACCCTGTATTTTGACGCTGAATCGAGCGGGAAGACCTCAAAGAAGGGCAGGGCGGCGCAAACCTAATACAGTCTTGCGTTGCGGATGGCGGGCTGAGCCCGCCATTTTGCGTTTCAAGTGCTCGCCTTACTGCGAGCTTAGGGAAATACCCTTGATCGGCAGGCGGCCAACGCGATCAGGCCGCCGCGCCGATATGAATATTTGGCCGAATGTGTCAACATATTGTCCGGTCAAGCGCTGTCACCGCTGGCTCTATCCAGTATTTTTTTTTGCAACGGGATGAGGCGTGGTTACCCCACGTACAGGACGGAGGAGGACCGGCCGATGCAAAGGCACCGGTCCGTCAATACGGAGACCAAAAGGCACAAGCATTTTCGTACGTCAGTTCACCACTGAAGCGATCAATGAACTTGCGGCTACAATGATCAAGGCAACCGAGTGATCGGCAGTCGGGTCAACAAAACAGTGAATTTTTAAATACCAGTCACCACAACCGGTAGGCCCGCTTGAATGCCGCGATGACGGCACAGGCGGGCCCATTTTCATACAAATACGGGAGAGCACGATGGATTTTGCAATTAACGTAGGGGTGCCGATCGCTCAGGCATTCATAATGTTCTCACTAGGGCTTGGGCTTGAGATCGAAGACTTCCGCCGCGTATTCCGCCGCCGGACCGCTTTTGCGATCGGAGCGTTTTCTCAACTTGCTCTGCTTCCGGCTGTAGCCTTCCGCGTAATCGTAGCCTTTGATCTGCCTCCGGTTATGGCGGCCGGTCTCATGTTGCTCAGCTTTTGCCCCGGCGGTGTCAGCAGCAATGTGATTACCAAACTGTCTCGCGGAGATCTTGCCCTGTCCGTGTCGATGACTGCGGTCACAAGCGTCGTGGCATTTGTCACGGTTCCGCCGCTCGCGACTTGGTCGATCCTCTACTTCATGGGCGAGAATGCGCCCGAGTTTTCGTTCTTTGAAATTGCGATCTTTACCTTTCTTGTCACAACGTTGCCTGTCCTGACGGGCATCTTGGTGCGTCACTTCCTCAGCGGTCTGGCCCGCCGATTGGAAAGCCCGTTGCAGAATGTCGCTGTTGTGTTCTGGGCTTTGCTGGTCGCTGCGCTGTTCGTTACAAACCGCGATCTGATTGTCACTTACATGCCAACGCTTGGGTATTCGACAATGACCTTGCCATTCGTTCTGATGCTGATTGGTTTGGCCCTCAGCAAAATTCTCGGATTGACCAAGTCCGAGAGCCGAACGGTTGGAATTGAGACGAGCGTCCAGAACTCGCCGCTTGGTATTACTTTGGCGATCGTGATTACCGGCACAAGCACGTCACTCAGTGAGGTTCCGATGGCACTGCCTTCGGCCATGTATTCGATCACGATGTACCTGGTGGTGCTGCCGTTCATGTTCTACTTCCGCAGGGCGGGCCGAAAGGAAGCTGTCGAAGGCGTGGCGGCAGAATAGCCGCTCAAACTAAAGCCCTGCCCGATATCGTGTCGGGCAGGAGAACCGGCCGTGCAGGTCAGCCCGTGACCGAGATTTTCACGTCGTAGTTTGTTTTGAAAATCTCGGGCATCCGAACAGGGCGGCCTGTTTTCAGATTTGTGCTGACATAGTCAGATTGCGCCCGCAGGATTGTTTTTTGATCCCCGAGGCGGACGACTTGAAACAGACGGCTGATCCGAAGGCGCTCGTCATTCGACAAAATCCAATTAAACACAACGACTTCGTCGTCCAGAAACGTTGATGACAAGTAATTGATTTCATGGCGCACAGCCGCCATTCCGCGGTTCAGGTCAATGCAGGCTTGCTCGGTCAGCCCAACAGAGCGCGTATGTTCCCAAACAGTAGCGTCCAACCATTTTAGGTAGACTGCATTGTTCACATGGTGGAACCCGTCGAGATCATCAGAAGTCACGCGAAAGCGCTTCCAGAATGAATGTGGATGATCGGCAAGGTCCTCAATATTTGCTTCCATTTCCATTTTCCTGCTTGGATTGGGCGGAATTGTCCGTTTTTGGATTTATTGGGTTGCGCTGTCAGGCAATGGTAGCCAGATGCCGTTGCCGTTTTGTGGCTTTCGAGCGCAACTTGGACGTCGCCAAAAACACTTGCCTGATACCTCTGAACATTCCCGTGTTTCCTGTTTTCCCAATATTGTCAGCAGGTTTGGAATTGTGGTCAACGCTAAAGCGCGTTGGTTCCGCAGCGTTCTTTAGGGCTGAGTGGACTGTGGTTGTGTGGCAGAAATCCATGTCTGAACGCCGCGATTGGCGAACTGTCAGAGTGAATGAATTTGATTTTCTGGAGTTCAAGCCCTTTTGAGCAATCGAAAGCGTCAGGTAATCAACGCTGAAAATCGTTCCACAGCCCAGATCATCGCAACCACTGAAATCGACGCGGCTATGAAAGTTCGTGCCCCGAACCATATGGTCGCGGGCATACGCCTTAACATGACGACCAGAGGCCAGGTTACCAGCACGAT
The DNA here is from genome assembly GCF_056539385.1 of Ruegeria sp. BB6. Classification (NCBI taxonomy): domain Bacteria; kingdom Pseudomonadati; phylum Pseudomonadota; class Alphaproteobacteria; order Rhodobacterales; family Roseobacteraceae; genus Ruegeria; species Ruegeria sp. BB6. The sequence continues at coordinate 7,546 of NZ_JBQFUW010000004.1, read as the reverse complement.
CATCAATTGCCCGACCTCGACCCCGACATTGAAGGCCAGAAGACTTTGCCAGACGTTGTCGGCGTCGACCTTCAAGATTTCCCGAAGCATGAACGAAAAGCCAAAGCCGTGCAGCAACCCGACACCTGCGGTCACGCCAGCGGCGACCAGATAAGAATGTTTCCGTTCGGGTCTTTGAAACACGGCATCGGCTGCCGCCAGAATAATGGTAAGCGCAATGGCCGTCTCAACCGCTGGAATGAACCACGGAGCCGACGGAGCCAAACCGAAAAAGCCCATGATCAAGGTTACGCTGTGTCCCAGCGTGAATCCCGTCACCCGTGCAAGCAACGCACGCAAACTCAGTGAGCCGATGACCATGCACAGAACAAAAAGTACGTGGTCTATGCCCTCAATGATGTGCCGGATGCCTTCAACTACAAATGTAGCAGCGGCAGAGGACGCCGTTCCAGTTATTTCCAGAGGTGAGGCCAGCAATCCCTTGGCGCGATAGGTGCGGGTTTCGTCATTGCGATAGTCCAGGATCAGATTTGCGGTTTGGTCCTGCTCGGGAAGACCCGGATCGGCCAACATGGACAGTGTGTAAGCGGCATCCGATGCGTTCGAGAATTGCAGCATCACATCGACGACAGCGTCCCCAACATAAACCGGCCCAGCCAGGCGCAAATCACCGGGTTCCGTTTCAAACGCCTGCAATGCCTCGGCTTTTGTCGCAAATCCCGGTTCTTGTCCAAGCGGATAGACCCTCAGAGCGACACTGCGACCCGGAAGCCTGACACCACCTTGTTGAAAGACAAGCTCGTTTCGGACAAGTTCGGCCAGCGCGAGCGGGTCTCGGAACACTGCGTCTGCGTCAACCAGATGCATCAGGGCATCGTCCTGAAGCTCGTTTGTCGTGAAAGGTGCCGGGTTGGGCAGGCCGTCCGCACCCATTGGGCCGACTTTATCGGCCACGATATAGGGCATTGGCGTCCGCATCATTATGGTCAGCCCATCGTTGTCGTGCACCACGTGAAAAATGCGAACGTTTTGGTTCAGGTTGAAATGCGCCAGTGCGCCGCCAGAGAACAATATGGCTGATAACACAAAGACGAGGAATGTTTCGATGAACCGCATGTTTCTAGCCTTCTTTCTTGGCGCTCAGGACAGTCAATCCGTCCAGTTGCCACTGATCACCATAGCGCGATACGTTCATCAACCCTCGGTACTGGATAGATTGACGATGTAGATGCCCCCAATGCCCGCCACTGACCTGTGCTGTCCAATTTGCAAGGATTTGATGATCCCCGCGGGTTTCTCCGGGGGAAAGGCTTTCGATCTGCAAATCGACGATCTTGTCTGTTCTTGCCAATGCCCCTGACGGCAGCGTCACGGAGAGGCCGCGCCGTAGTTCATCGCCTACTTGTGTTCGACTGTCCGCGTCGACAAACGGGTTCAGAGCGGTCTCAAACCGCTGCGCGTTCGGCTCAAGCATCGCGGTGCTGATGTTGCCAAGCAAGCCTTCCACAACCAAATGGGTTGCCGCTTCATCCGGTGCCCGATCATTTAAGAAGGGCAGAGAATACCGTATCGGTAGGGTTACAACTGATGCGGCTGCGAAGGCGCCAAACAATCCTACAAATACTGTTCGCCGCGTCGCCGTGCTGCGCCGAGCCAAGACAGCACAAAGCGCGGCGGCCAAACCAAGCCCGATGGCAAACAACGGAAGATTCATGATACCGGCGGTTTTCACCACAACGGGCTGCGTTTGGGGGTCTTCCCAAGACGTAAGGTGGTTGTTCCAGACCACGGCAGGATCAGACTTGTAAATCTGCGAGGGTACGGCCCCGGCGGGGTCGCTCAGGGTAACAGGAATAGTTTCGACATCATTGGGGAAAAGCTGCCATGTCATGTCTACACGGTTTGCAAGCGCGTTGTGCGGATAGGACAGAACAACGCCCAACAACATGGTTGTTCGCAGGGCTTCTGCCTCGTCAGGAAGAACACGTAATCCGTCAGCGCCAACCGCAATCCGAGAAACCTGAACAGTTTGGGCATCAACGTTCGCTCCATCGATCGAGACTGGATTGTGGCGCTCGAAAAACGCCGCCGTTTCCGATTTTATCTTGGCGACCTGATCGGGCGAAAGCCGTTCGGCATTGCCCAGATCCAAATCGGTCCATTCTTCAAAATCCTTCAAGCGAAAGATGATCTCATGGCGAACTTCACGTGGTTCCATCGATAGGAATGACATCAGGGGTGACTTGTGATGGCGCGTCAGGTTTGGGTTCTCGAATGTGGTGAACCACGGGTCTTGCCAATTGGGTAGCATGGTTTCCGAACGCGACAGATACCGGTAGTCTGTTACGGGAACCCCGGCATGTTCTGCCACCATGCCAATCGAAGCCAAAGGAATACCTGCTTCGTTCAATGGCGGCGTGAATGTGATCTGTTCGGGTTGGCCCTGAAATTGAAACTCCATGTCCACAAAGACGACATCCGCGCTTCGCGGTCGGGGGGCCACGACCCTGCTGGCGGCAGTCTGTCTGGGCGTTCTGGGCCGGACGTCGATCGCCCGCACCACCGGGTTCAGAGGTTGTCCGTCAGCCGAAACTATAAACGTCTGCCCCGTCCGGTCCGCCAGAGAAGTGCCTTCTCCGTCATCCGGCGCGACGAAGTGGGGGTAGTCGCTCAGGTCAATTTCCAGCGCGACTCGGACGCGATCGTTTTCAACCACCAGTTCCGCAAAACTGGGCGCTGTCTCGCCTCCATAGGGCGAGACAAGATCCGCAATGGCGGGACTGGGGCCAAGCATAAGACAGCCCAGAAAAATAGCGCCTGAAAGGCTTAGAGTGATGCGCTGGCTGGCCTCAGAAGTGAAACGCGACAGCCGCATAGAGGCCGTTTTGATCGACATCATACGCAAATTCTCCGTCTGACCGATCCGTCGAAAAATCGATTCCATAGAATTGATAACCGAACCGCAACGAGGTGTTCTCCCAGCCTTTCCAGTCAAATCCGGCCAGGATCAGGTACTGAAGGTTGTCGCCGTTCACACCAAAGCCGCTTAGTTCCGCACGGCTGGCAAAGCCCCATTTTTCATTGATCTCAGTCGCATAGCGAATGGCCACCATCGGTTCAAACCACTCTTCTGTGCCGCCCAAGGTTGTACCCGGACCGGGGCCAGCTATGTCTAACTCTTGTTTCAACCGGTTCCACTGCACTCCAAGAGCGACATCGGCAGCGTAGCGTTTGCCCGATGCGTTCACTCCGTTGGCGAACCTGTACGCACCCTGCACGTTTGCGAAGGTCTGACGAATGTCCACATCTACTGTTGCACCACCGACCGGCAAAGTCGCATCCTCGCCAAGTTTTACGTAGTAGACCTCAGAGATGATCCCGAAATCTCCGTTCCAGCCTTCGTACCGGACCGACGCTGCCCCTTGCAGCAGGTCGAGAACTTCGCTGAGGTTCAAATCGAGATCGACACTTGTTCCGCCGACCGTGGATGTGCCCGTAGTGCTGAGAGGAAGAAAAAGGTACGGCGTGATCGAATGTCGCCAAGACCCGTCGTCGCCTTCTGAACGGGCAAGCGACTGTGCCGTTGCGACCTGAGCCGTTGAGATTGCAAGCCCGAAACTCAGAACCAATCCCGCTATGAAACCAATGTATTTTTGCATTGCGGTTCACCAGATAACTAACAAAAAGGCGCGGGAACTGGCCCCGCACCTTTCATCCTATGTTACTGTTCGTCTCCGGGATAGGGAAACTCTTGACCCAATGCCTCGGACGCTTCCTCGAAGATCGGGCGAAGCACGTCATCCACGTCATCATACCCCGATTTTGTGAAGTCCGAAAACTGCATGGCCTCTAGCGGCACACCAGATCGTTCGGCGAATTCAGCCCTGTCGTCCTGTGACGGCACTTCGGCAGGGGCGGCGAGGGGCGGTGACCAAGTTCGTTCTTCAGTGGCCGCCATTCGGACGGTTATGTCGTCCTTGGTGACGTTCCAAACCATGAAGTCATCGGCCATGCTGAGCGGCCCGTCATAGGTCGAGCGAATGCGCTCAAAAACGCCGGAAGACGTATCGAAGTCGTTGAAGAAGTGATAGGCCACAGCCATACGGGGCTGGATGTCGCTCATTACTTTGCCGAAGGCTTCGGGTGCCGTGTGAACCTGTGTTCCGACCAAAAGAGCGGATTCCGGTGTGAATTTCATTTTCGTCACCAGTTCAGGGACCGCGATAAAGCATTCATGGATCGCGAGATCAGCGTTTTTTGCGTATTCCTTGAACCATTTGTTCGGGTAGGTGTCCGAGCTAAAAACGAACTTCAGGCCGTTCCATTTCAGCGCATAGCTGACAGCACCATCGATTGAATGGATGGCGGGGAAGGTGCGTATCTGAACCCCGTTTTCATCATAGATCACCTCGTTTTCGAGCTTGTAGTCGAATTCGGTGACCTCCATTGAATAGCCGCGGAAATCAACATTCCCGGCGCGCCCGGCCAGGTCCCATGTCAGCATCTTCTGCATGTGGTCCAAAGCGTAGGCGGTTCCAAGTTCCTCGGCAGGTCCGCTTGGTCCCCATATCCGCAGCGGGACATTCCGCCCCATCAGCGCGCCACCGATAAAGAGGTCATGCAAGGCACCAAAATGATCGGTGTGCAAGTGGCCGATAAATATCTTGTCCAGATAGTTGTAGGGGATTTGCAGCGATGAAATTCGTTCGGCCGAACCCGAACCAATGTCGAAAAGAAACTTGTCACCGTTGCCCAGTTCGACAAGGAAGCACGCGGCTGCCTGTGCCGCGCGCGTTGTGGGCATCCCGGTTCCGCAGGCGATCACGCGCATTTCGTCTTCTGCCAGGTCTTCCGTGTTAGGGTAGTAAACGTCGCGTGGCCGATCACGTACTTTGGTCGGTGAAACCGCCTCGGTCTCCTGCGCGTATGCGGCACCTGGTGAAAGCAATTCACCCAATGCTCCGGTTAAGGATGGGGGCGCTATGGCCCAGGCTCCAAATGCCAATCCAATAGAAAAGTGCTTGCCGAATGTCGCGAAATCTGTGCGCCGTGTCATGAGGTTCCCCTTTTTCGGTCGAACGACGGTGCGTTCAAAATCGAGGTCAAGAATCCGGCCTCGTCAGGTTGTTCTGGTCCAACACTGCTATTGAATGACAGACAACGTAAGTGACTCACGGTTAGAATAGGGGAGACTCACGCGGATTTCGTTGCAAGTATGTGAATGTGATGGATTTTCCTGACGACATCCCAGAAACTGCGAAGCGCCAAGCCCTTGCGGGCGTGTTGGGCGATACTCATTTCGATGGATCAGACAGGCTGCGATCCTTTCTGACCTACGTGGTCGAGGAAGAGCTGGCAGGTCGCGGCGGTGACATTCGCGGAAAGACGATTGCGCAAGATGTTTATGATCGCGATACAACGGAAGGTGTGGACCCAGAGAACGTGGTTCGGGTTGATGCAAGGCGCCTTCGGCAGCTTTTGGAGCTGTATTATGAAGGGGCGGGCAAAGGTGATCCGGTTCGCCTGCACATCGACACAGGAGGATATCGCCCACGGTTTCAGGAAGTGAAGACCGCCTCCGGCCCCCTTCGCGCGGCAAACCAAAAAAGGCAGTGGATACCTTTCGCGGCATTTTCCGCAGGCGCCATCGTGGGTGCTCTGATCGCGGCTAGTTTCTTGCCATCCAAACCAGCAGAGGAATTGAATACACAAAGCGCGGATGCCGCGCAGAACACACCCGAACTTTTGCGGCACGCGGCAATTTATGAGAAATCACCTGCTGCTTTGCAGGCATTTAACCTTGCACGGCAAGCCAGGGCGATGATTTTCCCGATCTTCGATCGGCCACGCCAAGTACTTGTTCTTTCTGTTTTTGAACGCGTGATCGAGATGGATTCGACCTTCTTTGGCGGCTACGCCGGGGCGGCTCAGGCGCTGGCAACGCTGTCGATATTGTCACCGGACCCGCAGGACAAAGAGAACTTTGCGACAGCGGCAATGGAATTTGCTGACGAGGCCGTTCGATTGGCACCGGATCAGGCGTGGAGCCAATCGGCAAAAAGTTGGGCGTACCTGGCCAATGGCAATTATGACGAGGCATTGACGCTAGGGCGCCGCGCCTCTCAGCTTGATCCTCGGGACGGGGCTGTGTTGGATTTCTTCGGTGCGGTGGCCCTGTTCTCTGGCGAATTTGAAGCAGCGGTTGAGACGGCGGATCGTCAGTCTCTGCTGGCGTCCAGCAATCAGAGATTTGCCAATCGCAACATATCCGGGGCTGCGCATTTTCACCTGGGCGAGTACGAGACAACGATTATCAGGTTTGAAGAAGCAAAGCAGTTGGGTGATCCTCTCAGCGCGCCATCCCTGGCCTATGCGACGGCTTCACTGGCCGCGTTGGGACGCGAGAAAGAAGCGCGCTCGAAACTGGCAGAGTTGGAACAGGCGTGGCCTGAAGCGCCCGTGGATACAATGTTGAAAAGTATCTATCAAAATGACTCCCATGCCGAGGAGGTCATTGACAGGCTGGTCGCATTGGGATGGTCCGGCCCTTCGTAATTTCCAGAAAGTCTCAGTAAGGTTTCTGGCTCCAACCTTTTTCACGGTTTGGGTCTGTGCACGGTTTTTCAGAGCCTGGCCGAGGAACTGGAAGCTGCTCCCTTTTGGGCGTTGCAGGAATTTGCGCACCTCATAAGCAGAGCCCTTCACGTGCCGAAAATTTATCCCTTGTACAAATTGGACCAGATTTTGAAATGGCTGAAATATGCGATACTTGCCGGTCTGCGCGCTGCGATTTTAACGGTCGTTTGTCGGTATGTTTGTCCGCGCGTTGCCTTTCTGGCAATCGAAGGTTTGATCCCTGTGCGCTATCGGATAAACCGCCGGGCCGACCTATTGGCGTCGCTCTGCAATGGGCGCCGAAGTCAGCCAAAAAGCAGCTGCCGCCATGGCAAAGTCAAAAGTTGTTCTTGAATAGGGCGGCGCAATTCAGCCGTCATAGACGGCTTCCGCAAGCGGCGGAAACCTGACAGCAGCAAGAGACCTGATCGGTTGGGATCGCGTAAGAGTTTCTCAGCATATGGTTGAACCCGGCCCCGGGGCATATGTTGACGCTAAGTGGGGTGGTTCAAGGGTATGCAACCGATCTGGTCGCTCGGGTGCAGAAGCAGGCGGGTTGGAGAAATACTCTGGTCTATGTCGGTGAATTCCACGCTGGCGCAAAGGTTTGGTCTTTGGGGTGCCAGATCCAAGCCACGGTATTTCCAAAACCGTCAAGTTGAAGAACAGAGCCATTGCAACTTCTAGCCAATTTGCAATGCGGCTGAACTTTGTGCGATCCCATATTCTCGATCCCGCTTGGTCCGCAGTCAGCGTTCAAGAGGCCGATGCGACGACGGCCTGTCGCGTCCGTGCTGACGGCGTTATTCGCACCCTCACGCCCAAACCAAGGCCCAAGTAATATGGGCCCTGGTTTGAGTTGTGTTTTTAAGCGCAGGCGTTGATTGCGCGTTTTGTCATGACGCTGACGAGGTGCGCGCGGTAGTCCTTG
>NZ_JBQFUW010000003.1:0-435758 GCF_056539385.1 Ruegeria sp. BB6 | reverse complement strand
ACCATTGAATGCATGGGCAATTTTTGAGAAGCAAAATGTGACATTCGAAGGCGAAGAACCGGGTTTGTACGCCTCCTCAAAGCTTTCTGAGCGCGCATTTTGCAAAAATTGCGGGACGAGCATTTATACCGACATCAAAGATATCGGATACTATTCGATCCGTGTGGGGACGCTCGACAATCCAGCTGATTTTCCGCCTGAGCTTCACTATGGTGTCGAAAGTCAAATCCCTTGGGTCGACATACACGACGACTTACCCAGAATTAGAACAGAAGAAGATCCGCGCATGGCATCTCGCTGGGTTGCTGTGGGCGAGCCAAGTTCCGGACCTACTCCACCTTTTTCGGAGGATCGCGTTGCTAACAGGCTAGAGGGAAAGACGATTGGTCCAGCAAAGAACAATGAGTAACGGCAGGTTTGTCCGCATTGCCCACCTTGCTACCGTATGATCCGCCCAGCCTAACCTAGGCTGTGCGACCGACGGAAACGCTATGAACGCTAGGGAAATGGTTCCAAAGCAGCACGCTAGAACAAGATTTTTCATCTGACGCTTCCCACGTGAGGTTGGTTTCGTATTGGATTTTCATTCCTAGTCGAACACATCAAGTCATATGCGCTCAGTGGACTTGGTTCGTCTACGTAGAACGCTGGCCGCTTGGCGGGCATCAAACCCCCGGCATTCTATGGCAGAGCGCGCAACAGCGGCGAGAGCTTGTTTTTGACGAATTTGCGAAGATATACGGGCGCGAGTTTCGCAGGCACCCTGTCCAACTTGTCCTCACACTAGACAAATCTCTTCACCCGTAGGAACCTGTCGCCAATCAGAAAACAGGGAGACGCTTTGATGAAACTGCTTTCCAGCACAGCTCTGGCCTTGATTGTCTCTGCGACGATGGCACACGCCGCGGGCCATGGGGCCTGCGCGGCGGACAAGACCCTTGTAGAAGGAACTCTGACCATCGCCACAGGCAACCCAGCCTACTATCCGTGGGTAATGGACGACACGCCCGAAAGCGGCGAGGGGTTCGAAGCTGCGGTAGCCTATGCCATCGCTGATAAAATGGGATTCAGTTCGGACAATGTCACTTGGGTACGCACGAGCTTTGATGAAGCGATACAACCGGGTGCAAAGAACTTTGACTTTAACATCCAGCAGTACTCTATTACCCCCGAACGGGAGGAAATGGTTGATTTCAGTCTGCCATACTACAGCTCTGCCATGGCGGTGTTGACAACCCAAAATGTGGTCGATGCTGGGGCCGAGGCGACGCTGGATAGCCTCAAGGGATTGAATTGGGGGGCCGTGGCCACCACCACAGCGCTTCCAATACTCAACGATGTGATTCAGCCAGCAAGTGACCCGTTACTTTATAACGACAATTCCGACGTGAATGCTGCAATCATGGCCGGTCAGATCGACGCTGCTCTTTATGATTTACCCACTGCACTCTATCTGTCGGCAGTGGTTGTAGAAGGCGGTGTGCTGCTGGGCCAATTCCCGCCGGAGCAATCAGATAGCCCCGACCAATTCGGCCTTCTGATGGAAGAGGGCAACCCGCTCAAGGAGTGTGTCGACGCTGCTATCTCGGAACTGACCGAAAGCGGTGAACTTGCCGCGATTGAGACCCAGTGGCTGGCCGAGGCCACAGGTGTTCCGGTCATTAAATAAATGGACGAAACATCGGTGCAGAACAGACCGGCCAGGCGGTCTGCCGCAGCGCCAACGCGCCGCGAGGTCTATGAAGCCGGAGTGCGTCGACGCTCGAACCGCATCGCGCTAATCTCTACCATTAGCGTGGTGCTGGCCATTGTCGTTCTAGTTCCGCTCTCACCCGGTTGGGATGCGGTGCAGCGTGCCTTCTTCAATGGTCGGGTCTTTGTAGCGACGTTTCCTGGGCTGCTTGATGCATTTCTGTTGAACGTGATGATTTTTGCGTGGTCGGCCCCGCTCATCGCAATCACCGGCCTCGCTATCGCGCTCTGCAGGGACACCCGTGCGCCCGCGCTTTTTCCACTTCGCCTGTTTGGGATTGCCTACACAGACATCTTTCGTGGCCTGCCGGTGGTTCTTGTCATCTACATCATCGGGTTCGGCGTGCCCGGGCTGGGCCTGCCAAGGCCTTGGAACAGCCCCTATATCTGGGGGACCTTGGCGCTGGTATTGGTCTACTCAGCCTATGTCGCTGAGGTTATTCGCTCTGGCATCGACTCGATCCACCAGTCGCAGCGTTCCGCCGCCGTCTCATTGGGTCTGAGCGATCAAGACACGATGCGCTTTGTTGTGTTGCCGCAAGCCATTCGAAACGTGGTGCCCGCCAATATGAACCTGTTCATCGCCTTGCAGAAGGATGTGGCACTTTTGTCTTTCATCGGTCCGGTAGAGATTTTCCGTCAGGCCGGAGTCTACAAGTCACTTTACGCGAACTTTACGCCTTATGTAGGCGCGGCACTCATCTTCCTGGCGCTGACCGTTCCCGCGACGCGATATGCGGATTACTTGATGAACAAGCAGAACCGGGCACGCAGATGAAACCGAAGTTGTCGTTACGGGGTATCCGCAAGCGGTTCGATGATCACGAAGTTTGCAAGGGCATTGATCTCGATGTGGCCGAGGGCGAGATGGTGTGTCTGATCGGCGCTTCGGGCTCGGGCAAGTCCACCCTTTTGCGCTGCATGAATCTGCTGGAACCCATCGATGATGGGACGATCTGGCTGGATGGAAGGGACATATCCGAGCCGGGCTTAGACCCACAGCCAGTGCGCCAAGAGATCGGCATTGTCTTCCAAAGCTACAACCTCTTTCCCCACATGACTGCGGCAGAGAACGTCATGCTCGCCCCGCGCCGCGTGCGAGGCCTGAGCCGAGAGGATTTGCGCCCCCGGGTAGCACAGCTTTTCTCACGTTTTGGGCTTAGCGACCGGATGGAGCATTATCCCGACCAACTGTCAGGTGGGCAACAGCAACGCGTGGCGATCATCCGAGCGCTGGCAATGGACCCTCAGATCATGCTCTTTGACGAGATCACAAGCGCACTTGATCCTGAACTGGTGGGCGAGGTTCTCGACGTATTACGTGATCTGCGGCAGCAGGGTATGACGATGGTGCTTGCCACGCATGAGATGGGCTTTGCTCGGGAACTGGCAGATAAGGTGTGTTTTCTTGATGCAGGCCGAATCTTAGAGCAGGGGCCACCCGAGGAGCTCTTCGCCTCACCGCAAGAAGCCCGCACTAAGGCATTCCTTGCGCGCGTACTCTGACGTTTCTTTTAGTTCCTGAATAGCCGCCAGTGACACTGATTGTAGTGTGCTCTGGGACACGCTGGAAACGTGATGGTCGACCTTCAGCTAACGGTAGTTTTCACAAGACGGAAAGAAGTGTCCTGGGGGCCATTCAACGTCTGCAATGAGTCCAAAGCGAACACTCGATACAACCACAAAGCGTCTAATCGCCAAAGAGCGGTCTACACCCGCCGTTTTGTATTTTGTCTCTTGGTTTATCGCAGCGCAAACCCATCGCTGATATTGACCAATACAAAGTCCTTATCCAGCTCACGCATAAGCCAGCGCCCGCGCTCAAGGCTCAGACGCAGCTTGTCGATGCGGTCTTCCACTGGTTTGTTGAGCGATGCAAACGTTCTCGCACCGATAACCCCGTCGGCTTTTAGACCATGACGGGATTGGAATGCTCGCACATCCTCCTCAAGCTGCGCGTCGTATATCCAATCCGCGTTCGTTGTTACTGGGGCGGATTGTTGGGTTGATCTTGGAGTCAGCGCTCGCTCAACAGCCAAACGCTGACGTAAATCCGCGACTGCTGGATCGACCATACCCGGCTTCAGAACGGTCTCGTCAGGGACGATTGGCCAACCGCCTTGTTCGGCAGTCGCACGGTAAGTTGCAAGAGCCCCAACCAACATTTCATATTGCGGGTTATCGATTGCAATCTCATAAATGAGCGCGCCGATACCATCTCCATCCAAATATGTGTTGAGCACAGTTGCCGGATCTTGTTCGATGATAGGCTTTGAGAAGTTCCAGTCCTCATCCAATGTTTCGGGATCAACTTTTCCAAATACGAGATGATGGATTAGTTTTACCGCAGCGTCTGTGGCCCTTACATCAAAGATGGCCTGTTCCTGTTCACCACCTTTTCTCGCGTCTTCAAGAAGCGCCTGCAGATTCGCAATATCGAAGTCAGACTTCTGAAAACCCTGCTGAACACCCAGATCCAATGCCCGGAACAAATCTTCGACGCCTTCAGGCTCAGACCAGGCTGCAGAAAACCCTCGTTGTTCATAAAAACGTGGCACCAAGATTTCAGCATCGAGGCTGTGAGCATCGGACACGGAGTATTCCGTGGAACCGGCAAGGCCAAGGACGCCCTTTATCTCTTCTGAAATCGATCCTGCCGAGCTGGCCGTTGGAAGCAACATAGAGACTGAAAGCAGTGCTATGAGACGTAAGGCATACAGCTGATTGCCCATCGTTCACCTCAATCCATAGAAAACTCCGCCGGTCTCACCGCAACATGTTGGATATACTTTGGCAACAGGTTTCTTCCTGACAAACTGCCAGGCGCCTCAACGAAGCGTGGCGGTGCGAAATCAAAAGCTGCTAAAGCGCAGCGCTTCCGCTTTGGGTTCGATGCGGATGCTTGACAAATTTGACTGCACGCCTGCCAAGCGGACAAATCTGACGTTTCCTATGCGTCTTCAGGTTAGCGCATCGCCAGCTAACTGCTGCTGCGTAGAAGCTGCCGCAATGGGGAGTTGACCTGCGTCAAAGCATAGGTGGCTGGATTGTTGCTAAGTTGTTTGACACATGGAACAGAACCATTGGATCATGTACTCGCGCAGAGCGGCATGCTTTGCCCTAGTGATTGCGTTGTTAGGGTGTACGGGCAGGCACCACCGCGGCAATTGGCATGGTCACGGCGTAGAAGGTTGTTATGGACCTTACCTCCACGTAGATCGCGAGGATCATTGCAGAACGCTCGAGTGAACGTGCACCATACCCTCTTAGAATTTTGTACTTTTGGATTTGGTCGCCGGGCTCAGGTCAGTAGCTGAGGTGACATCACTCCCATATGACTGCTAGTGCGAAGTAAGCAGTCACTCAAATATAGTGCGGCGATCGTCCTACTAGAGCCCCCAAGCAGACATCGCATTTGGTGATGGGTTGCGAACATAGGCATCGCCTGAATGCCATAGATTTGGCGCCCATCAGTGCGGCGTGCTAGCATTCACAAGCGATCGAAGTTTGAGGTGAGCGAGACACGGGAGGCACTATGTCAAAGACACTATATGAACGTCTGGGGGGAACGGATGGTATTCGGCGAATAGTCGACACGCTGGTGGACAATCACTCCAAAAACCCAGTTGTCTCTGCTCGATTTGCGGGAACTGATATGGAGCACCTCAAGCAAATGGCAGCAGACTTCTTCGTAACTGGTTCTGGCGGGCCTGAGATCTATACCGGCAAGGATATGATTGCTGCGCATCGGCACATGAACATCAGCGGAGATGAGTTTGTCGCAGTTCTGGACGACGCCATGAACGCCCTAAAGGCCAACGACGCCGACCAAAGGGAGCAAGAAGAGGTTTTGTACATTCTATATAGCCTCAAAGACCAAGTCGTCGGTATCTGAGTTTCGCCACACGCGAGAAAAGTCGGCAATATCAAAAATTTTCAAACAACGCTTACTTGCCGCAATTCATCTAAATGACCGAAATGCGGACAAACAGAGCGTTCTCTGGTTGAGACATTAACTTTCTGTCATCTGCGAAGGTCGCCATCTGCAAGCCTGCGTTTCATGTCGACCGGAATTGGTGATACCTCCCTGATCGTTGTGACCAATGCCACTCCAACGATCCTTTCCACGGTTTCCAGCCAGTTTGTCGATGACTGGCTGCAAGCGCTGCGTACCCTGTGCCCAGATGCGCAGATGGCGTCGCTGCTTAGCCGGTCCGGACTGAACGTGGACACGAGCTCGCCGAATGGTCGCGTCACGCTGGATCAGATCGTATGTCTCTATCAACTTGCCGCTATTGAGACCGGCGATGAAATGATGGGGCTTTGGAGCAGACCCATCCGGCCAAGAGCCCTGCAACATCTTTTAACGACTGTCAGAGAGGCAACTTCTCTTGCGTCTGCACTCTACCGGTTTTCGACCTTCTGGAATTTGCTGCTGGATGACTATCAGTTTGATCTGGAGGATGCCGAAGGCGCATTGGTGCTGACCCTGAAACCACAAGGCGCGGCACAAGTTCAGCGGTTTGGGCATATGCTGATCCTCAAACTTGCCCACAGGCTCATGTCTTGGCTGGCGGGGCACGAGGTTCCGGTCAGAGGCGTTGATTTCGCGTTTGACCGCCCTGACTTCGATCAGGACTACACGATCGTCTTTCCCGCACCGATCCGGTTCTGCCAAGGCCTTGCAAAAACGTGCAGCAACATTGCCTGATCTGCCAGTACCGAATGGATTTGGAGAGCCCGGCTGAATGTCTCACCCACCGGTGAAGCAGAGTTGACCTGGAAATCTCCTCAAGGATCAGCAAATCGAAAGACCGGCCGCACATATGCCGCCGGTTACTCAAAGTTGCAGGCCTTGGTGCAAGCGCAGCGAATTCATCCTTTGTCCGCATGGCAGTCGTTCGGGCCATGATCGCCATGCGGCTGCTTTTGCCCAAATCGGTAGATGCTGCTGCAAAAACTACAAAGCACCGACCAAGTGTGTTGTTGCCACTTATTGAAGTGCCGCGAGGCTTCTTGCTCTGTTTGGAGAAAGATCCAGCGTCGCCTGATAAGCGACCGCAGCTTCATTGGGTTTTCCAAGCTCCATCAGCATGTCCCCGAGAAGTTCTCGTGCCGGAAGGACGTGGCCGGGTGTGACTGGGCTTTTGCCAATCTTATCCTCGAGATCAGCCGCGGCCGCCTGCTTAGCAACTGCGGTCTCAGAGCCCCCACCCGCCAGTTCAATCCAGGCTTCCACCGACATGATCTGTGCTTCGGTCAACTGCGCCCAATAGCCCTGCCCACGCTCCTTCATCACAGCGTGCAAAGACTTGAGCTCGGCAAGCGCGCTCTGCGCTGTATCGACATCACCGCTACGGGCCGCGCCGATACCGATCGCGAACCACCGCATGGCTACAGTTTGTGGAAATTTCTCCCACGGAATGACCGGATGCATCTCAGGTGACAGTGCCGCCGCGACGTCCCATTGTCCCTGCTCAAGAGGCAGCCGAACGGGTGCAGCCGCTAACGCATAAGCGCTTCCGAAACTGGCCTGATGATTTTGAATTGCGAGCATCTCGTCGACCAGTCCTGCAGCTTTGTCTGTATTCCCAAGTTGTAGGTGGCCGTAAACCATGTAGTCGATCGCATGCGCATAGTGGCTTTGTACCACGTCTTTTGATTGCTCAAGAGCTGCTTCAGCGGACCGGCTGTTCAGATCAATTGATCTTTCCCATTCTCCAGTTCGTGTAAAGATATGAGCGGGCATATGCAGCGCATGTGGAGCGCTTGGAGCCGTTTTATCGTAAATCTCGGCGTACGGCCTGCCTCGCTCCTTGAGTGGCGGATTGTCATAGGCGTGGATCGCGTAGTGAATGACGCCAGGATGTTCTGGTGCCTTTTGATGAAGCGCGTCGAGCGTATCACCCACCTGCGACTTTACTTTGATTCCGTCTGCCCCTCGCGGCGCCGTTGCAAGGCGTGCCAGCGCCGCAAACGCCGCGGTGTCCAAGTCGTCTGCATGGTGGTCCGCAGCTGCCACCTGTTTCTCCGCCCACGATTTAAGCTGAGCGCGGTAGTCTTCCTGGCTTGAGGCGTAGAAAGCAACGGCGGCGTCGATCAATGATTGTTCAACGGCGCTTTCGGAGGACATTGACGCGAGTCTTTCCGCTGCAGCAGACCCTCTCTCTGTTTCGGCTTCACTGGGAGTGCCCGGCCAAAGAGGGTGAAAGTTCGACATCGCGATGCCCCACTGTGCAATGGCACAAGTTGGATCCGCAGACGCTGCTTCGTTGAACGCTTCTTCGGCTTGAATGTACATCATGTTGTGAATGAGATTCAGACCTTCGTTGAAAGCCTGGTCCGCTTTTGGGTTGCATGTCGTCTGGAAATTAGCCTCCGCTGAGACTGCGGGCACGAAAACAAAAAGCGAGCTAATACAAGCGACAAAAGTATTGCGGGCTTTGGTATGCAAATGCTGCATCTATCGTCTCCACATTAAATATTGTCCGAAATTGTTTGAGCGTATGGCTCGGCGGCATCATACACACAATTGTGCAATATGTCCGAACTGTCATCTGAACGGCGATGCGCTCTGTTCGATCGAATATTTTCTTACGCGGCGTGTCCGCGTTATCCGCTGAGCAGTTGTTCAAGCAAAACAAACGCGCCGCAGCGCAGCTAAGGGCAGCTTAGTCCGCAGAGCAGTCGTTCGCTGTGCAGCGCATTATTGACGGCTTTGCGGGCTTAGCTGCCATTGAACACTATCTGTTTAATTTCTACTCTCAGCTCAGAGCAGTCAACTAACCCGTTCCGTTTAATGTCCGCAAAGCCACGATTTCCAGTCATTCGATGAACCCAGTTCAGCGGGTGCAGCGAGGAGAGCCAATGGCGACTTTGCATAGCTGTCGCTGAAGTCTAAGCCCGTTTTTGGCTTCAAAGCCTGGCGGTGGAGCTACTGCGGCGTCGCATCGCATCCGTTCACTTGCTGTCTAGCTCATGATTTACATCAACTCTTCTCTTCTTTTTCGGCCCCGTGCTTAACCCACCATGCAATCGACAGCGCCGTTTGCCAGGAACTACTCGGGCCTGACATTGGCCGCCGTTACGTGTTTTTGCGCCGCACTTCGGACGTTCTGCCTTAGGCAGCGGTTCGCCGCTCTCATTCAAGCCCAGCTCCGCCATCCGTTTGCAGTTTGCGCCGCGACACTGTGAGCAATCCCTCCGATAGTTTGGGTGCTTTAGCCCCCAGAGATGCAGGTTTTCTTGCCTTCGGGACAGAGGATTTCAAGCGGGAGGCTTCAGAGAAGTTTGACTATCTCGGCATTCCCAACCCACGTATCGGCTCACAACCTGCTGGAGCAATCTTGCCGCGTAGTGAACGTTCAAAGCAGAGGCGTTTGATCAATGGAGCACAACGTCATTTAAGCGTTAGAGGAGTGCTTGAAGTCGTTCATGGGTTGTCAGCCGCACAGCTTTCAACGTGGCTTGAACCGCACGAGGTGACGATCAAGTTTGACTTAAACAAACCGCTTCAGGGTCAGCTGGAAGAAGCTCGCGAAATAGTAATGAGGCTCCAGAAACGGCTTCAAGGAAAACTGGTTGTAAAACGGCAGCATCGGAAAAAATGGTTGGGGTACCTGGCCACCCAGACCCATTTCACGCCTTCGGCCATGCACAGTCGCACGCAGCATCCACTGCGCGCCACCATCTTCACGTTTTATAAACCAAAGCCCAGCGCCATCGCAGTGTTTACCCACCGGTGCAGATTTTACAAAGGGCGCTGAAAGTCGGTTTATTGCCCGCATTTCTATCCACCCTGATGTCCACCTTACCCTATTGGATGGTGCCAAACGCAGCAAGACAAGTTCGGACAGTTTAATAGGCTAAATCATTGTAATAGAATGATAATCTGCACAGGAGCGGACAACCTCAAACAGGTTGCATGTGCCTCTCCTGGGCACCAAATCCCCCGAAAATTTATAACAACAACTGTAAAAAAAGCGCTTTTTTGTCTTTTGAATTGGCCTGCCAAATCTCAGGACATCGCGGCAAGCTCTGTCAGCTCGGCGTTTCGCTTCGATGCTTGCGCCTTGACCCGCTTCGCGAACTGAACTGGCAAATCAGGGCCGCCCTGAGCAGCATAGGCACCTGCCGTGTCATCCCCGATCAACTCGGCATATTTGGTCCAGGTTCGCAAAACGAACACGTCGCGCAGACTGACGAAGGGCTTTGAGTAGGCTTTGGCCTGCGGTTTGGGAAACTTCATGCCCTTGAAGTATTTCTCTTCAATTTCCGCCCAATCTGTCGGCGTTTCAAATTCGGTTTGTTCCGAACTCTCAGAATACTTGAACGCAGGGTATTCAAGCCCGTATTCCGAACAGCCGTGAGAGATCTTCAAATGAAGGCCCGTCACACCAAACTCTGCCAGCTTGACCTGAAACGCCGCAAGGCAGGCTTTGGCTTCATCCGCGCTGTTGCAATAGATGTAACCCTTGTACGGGTATTTGACCCCGTCGCGCAGTTCGATCATGCATTTTCTGGTGTTGTCACCCGGAAGATCAAGGTTCAGCAGCAACAGATAGGCCTGGATCATCTTCTCGAATGTTTCGGGCAATATCTGCACCTTATAGCAACCGTGGCACAGAGCGGGGATTACTTTGGTTTCAGCAAAGAACTTCAACCGCGCGTCGCAATAAGGGGTTTCGCCCCGAACCTTCAACACCTGCCCCGAAAAAACCTGAGCAACCGGCACTGCGTGCTTGATGCGCGCGGAATTCAGAATATTCAGCCATCCTCCATACGCCTGAGCGCATTTCGACGGGTCCAATAACGTCTGTTGCCAGTCTTTGGGCAGTGTGGATGCAACCTTGGACTGGGCCCGTCCAAAGACACCGGAAGCGCTCTGCCTGCCATCTGACATATCCATTAGCGTGACCAGACGGCGGATCGCCTGCAAGTCACCCGGCCTGACCGCAATCCAGTTTTCCAGTTGTTCCAGCACCGCGCTGTTCTTCACCGAAGCCTCCTGCCACGAGCATCCCGTCCATAGCTATGGTGATTGCGCCGATTGCGTTTGCCGTCAACTGAATTGCGTCCGAGTTGGCCGGGCACTTGGCCCGACCAGACCAATCCAGTCAGGAAACAGCCTGTTCCGATACAAGCTCACCAAACTTGGTGAAGAACTTGCCCGAGAGCTTCTTGGCCGTGCCAGCAATCAATCGGCTGCCAAGCTGGGCGATCTTGCCGCCAACCTCGACCTTGGCGGTATAGGCCAGCACGGTCTCGGCCCCGTCTTCAGTCAACGTCACTTGGGCCCCGCCCTTGGCAAAGCCAGCAGCGCCCCCTTTGCCTTCGCCGGTCAAAGAAAACCCACCGGGCGCATTCGAGTTGTCCAACGTGACCTGTCCGGAAAACCGAGCTTTGACCGGGCCGATTTTCAGGACCACTTTGGCCTCAAGTTCCTCGGGTGAATGCTGGATCAGTTCTTCGCAGCCGGGAATACACTCCTGCAGAATCTCGGGCGTGTTCAACGCCTTGTATACAACATCCCGAGGGGCCGCGATGCGGATTTCGTCAGACAGTTCCATTCACATTTCCTTTGTTCAACAACATTTCGGGAAAACCAAAAGCGCGGTTTCCGTCGCCTGTTTAGGGGTTTGTTCGATGCGCGTCGGCCACAATGCCCACATGTGTTTAAGCAAGTTTTTCATCCTCAGACACCTCCCTTGTCTTGTCCGTGTTCCGCCACATGACGATTTCGGCCAGGATCGACAGGGCGATCTCATGCGGATCAATGGCGTGGATATCCAATCCGGCCGGGGATTTAAGTTGACCCGCTCGCACCGGATCAAGCCCATTTGCCACCAGCTTGTCGATCAGCGCGTCCGCCTTGCGGCGACTGGCAACCATAGAAACACGCCGCGCCGGTGTGTTCAGAGCAGCCTCAAGCGCCACGGCGTCACCGCGCCCCTGAGACGCCACGACCACGAAATCCCGGGCCTCAAGCCCCAAATCATTGACCGAATCCGGTTCAAAACGCGTGTGTGTGCCGCCGGTTTCGGTGACGCAGACCCGAAACCCGGCCAGCGCTGCGTGATCGGCAAGGGCGGACGCGATTGGCGACCCGCCGAAAATCACCACGCGCGGCGCATGCTGATAAGGCTCCACCAGCAGGTCAACCGTTCCACCCGAGGGGCAGCCGCTTTTGAAAGTCTGCACGCCATCCGGGTCCGTCATGTTCACCACCTTGTCCGAAGGTTTGATGCGGATCATCTGCGGGGCACCGCTGGCCAGCGCATCCTGCGCCGAGGTCCTGACCGCACGCTGAACGCACGCGCCACCCAAATGGCCCAGTATCCGCCCATCCCGTGTGATCGCCGCCTTACCACCCGCCTTGGCCGAGGTCGCATCCGCCGTTCGTAAAACCGTCGCCACGCAGAACGCATCGCCTGTCCGGCGAAGCTCATCTATCGTGTCGAATATGTCGAAATTTGCCATTCGGGGCTCCTTTCACAATTTCCGGAACTGCGGTTCAAGCGCTGCAAGCGCCTCAAGCGTATTGGCTGGAAGATGGGCATCCAGATAGGGCTCGGCCGCCTGCATCGCGGCCGCGATGGGTTGATAGTTCTCCCACCCTTTCAACGGGTTCAACCAAACGATCCGCCGCGCTTTTCGCCGGATGCGCGCCAAAACCGCGCCCAGCGCCTGCGGGTCCGAACTGCAATACCCGTCTGACAGGATCAGCACGATCGTTCGACCATTCAACGCGCGTGCACCATAGCCTGACACGAACCGCTCCAAACTGCCCGAGATATCGGTACCGCCCCCGAACCCTTCGGCCATCAGCGACAACCGCCCCGCCGCACGCAATGAATCGTGGTCGCGCAGCGCATCGGTGACACGCATCAGGCGCGTGTGGAACAAATAGGCGTCTGCTTCCGTGCCGCTGCCAATCAACCCCTTCAGAAAGGCCAGGAACACGCGGGAATAGACGGTCATGGACCCGCTGACATCGCATAACGCAACAATCCGCATCGGACGCGGAGGGCGCGTGCGACGGTACAGGTCCATCGGCTCTCCGCCGCGCGCAAGACTGGCCCGCTGTATGCGCCGCAAGTCCAGCGCCGGCCCCTTTGACGCCTGCTTGCGCCTACGCGACCGGCGGTCACGAATAGCGCGAGCGATCGACAGCGCAGCCCTTTCCGCCTGATTTAGAGCCTCATCATCCATCAATTCGCGCAGATCCCGGCGCGACAAGTTTGTCGTTCGAGTCGCAACCAGTTTGCCATCCACCCCCTCAGCGTCTCCCTCGCCCGGATCAGGGGTGGTGGGTTGATCTGGTCCAGATAGCGCATCGTCACGTGCCGTATCCTGTTGCTGCCAGATCATCGGCTTGGCCGATTGCACGCGAACATGGGTCGATTTGGCCGACCCTTCCCGCTGTTTCCCGGCGTTGAACCAGTATGAGTCAAACAAGTCATCAAACCGACGCCAGTCATCGGCGTCACCCGCAAGAACGGCGCACAACGCACGCCGGGCCTGCCCTGCATCCGTGGCATCAATCAAGGACAATGCGCTCAAAGCGCCCGCTGTTTCCTTCGGCCCCACACGCATCCCATTCATCCTCAGATGCGCGACAAAGTCGGACATGCGATCCGCAAAGCCAGAGGCACGGGAAGGAAACCGCGTGACCTGCATTACGCGACCTTTCCAATCAAACGATCCATCACCTCGGGAGGGGCGGCATCATAGTCAGCCGCGGTTTTCAGCAAGCAGACAAGCGTTGCCTGAACCTCGTCCCGCGCCTTTGCCAAATCATTCACGCCCAACCCGGCCAACGCCGCGGACCAGTCCAGCATTTCCGCAATACCGGGCGTCTTCTCAAGGTCTTCATTGCGAAGCGCCTGCACCACACCCACAATCTGCCGCGCCAGAGCACCCTCGATTTCAGGCATACGCGCCTGCAAAATCGCCAATTCCGTCTCGCGCGACGGATAATCCAAAAAGCTGTAAAGGCACCGCCGCCGCAACGCGTCCGACAAGTCACGCGTGCCATTTGCCGTCAGGATCACGATTGGCCGAACCCGCGCCTCAATCGTCCCCAATTCCGGAATCGTGATCTGAAAGTCTGACAGGATTTCCAGAAGATACGCTTCAAATTCCTCATCCGCCCGGTCAATCTCATCAATCAACAAAACCGGAGGTTTGTCTTCGCGAATAGCCTCTAACAAAGGCCGTTTGAGCAGATATTCATCTGAGAACAACTGCGCTTCGCTGGTTCCTCCCTGCGCTTCACTCGCGCGAATGGCCAACAACTGACGCTGATAATTCCACTCATAAATAGCATGACTGGCATCCAGCCCTTCATAGCACTGCAACCGGATCAAACGCGTGTCCTTCCACGCCGCCATCGCCTTGGCCACCTCGGTCTTGCCGACCCCTGCCGGACCTTCCAGCAACAATGGCCGCCCCAGCGCCTGCGCCAAGTGCAATGCCATCGCCAACCGATCATCAGCAACATATCCCTGCGCGGCCAATCCAATCTGCACATCACTCAAAGTCAAAACCAGGATCCACTCTTCATCTGGCTAAAAATATCCCGGGGGAGGTTCGGAGGGGGCTGGCCCCCTCCGTTCGGTCGGACCGGCACCAGCCGGTCCGAACCCCATCACCCATGCATCCCCAGCCCGTTGGCAATTTTCCAAATCCGCCAATGGTCATGCGGCATGTGACTTTGCACCAACCCAAACGGCCGGAACGCATCATGCACCGCGTTCGAGAAACAGGGCACGCCCCCCACGTTCGGGCTTTCACCCACACCTTTCGCGCCAATCGGATGGTGCGGAGACGGCGTGACCGTGTAGTCGGTGATATAGTTCGGCGTCTCCCACGCGGTGGGCAGGAAGAAATCCATCAGCGTGCCGGTCTTCACATTGCCCATATCGTCATAGGCAATCTCTTGCCCCATGGCGATGGCCAGCGCCTCGGTCACGCCGCCGTGGACCTGCCCGTCAATGATCATCGGGTTGATCCGGGTGCCGCAATCGTCCAGCGCATAGAATTTCCGCACCTCCCACTCGCCGGTATCCACGTCGATCTCCATAACGCAGATATAGGCCCCAAACGGATAGGTCATGTTCGGCGGATCGTAGTAGCTCACGGCCTCAAGACCCGGCTCCAACCCCGGAATCGCCTGATTGTAGGCGGCAAAGGCGATCTCTTTCATCGTCTTGAACCGCTCGGGCGCGCCTTTGACCGAGAACCGATCCACGTCCCATTCGACATCGTCGTCGTGGACCTCAAGCAAATAGGCCGCGATCATCTGCGCCTTGGCGCGGATTTTGCGCGCGGCCATCGCCGTCGCCGCACCCGCTACAGGCGTGGACCGAGACCCGTATGTCCCCAGACCGTAAGGCGCGGTGTCGGTGTCACCTTCCTCCAGCGTAATGTCATCTGCAGGCAGGCCGATCTCGCTGGCGATAATCTGGGCAAAGGTCGTGGCATGGCCCTGACCCTGAGAAATCGTCCCCAGCCGCGCAATCGCAGACCCCGTGGGGTGAATGCGGATTTCACAACTGTCGAACATCCCCAACCCAAGGATATCGCAATTTTTCACCGGCCCGGCCCCGACGATTTCGGTGAAATGCGTCAGGCCAATGCCAAGTAGTTTACGGGTCTTGCCAGCCTTAAAATCCTCGACCCGCTGCGCCTGCTCTGCGCGCAGACCTTCGTAGTCAACGGCCTTCAGCGCCTTGTCCCAGGCGGTGTGATAATCACCCGAGTCATACTCCCAGCCCAGCGCCGACTGGTAGGGGAACTGATCGGCCTTGATGAAGTTGATCCGGCGCAGCTCGGCCGCGTCCATGTTCAGCTTGATGGCCAAAACCTCGATCATCCGTTCTATGAAATAGGCGGCCTCGGTCACGCGGAAGGAACAGCGATAGGCCACCCCGCCCGGAGCCTTGTTGGTATAAACCCCATCCACGGCCAGATACGCAGTCGGGATGTCATAGGACCCGGTGCAGATGTTCATGAACCCCGCCGGGAACTTGGTCGGGTCGGCACAAGCATCAAAACCGCCATGATCTGCCGTGGTATGACACCATAGACCGGTGATCTTGCCGTCCTTGGTGGCGGCGATCTTGCCCTGCATCCAGTAGTCGCGGGCAAAGGCGGTGGACATCAGGTTCTCCATCCGGTCCTCGACCCACTTCACGGGCTTGCCGGTGACGATCGAGGCCACGACGGAACAGACATAGCCCGCATAAGCCCCGACCTTGTTGCCGAACCCGCCACCGATATCGGGGCTGATCACGCGAATATTGTGCTCGGCAATGCCCGAGATCAGCGACACAACCGTCCGGATCGCGTGCGGAGCCTGAAACGTGCCATACAGCGTCAGCTTGCCGGTCACCTTGTCCATGCTGGCCACTGACCCGCAGGTTTCCAGCGGGCAAGGATGGGTGCGGTGGTAATAGACCATTTCCTCGGCCACGACGTCGGCCTCGGCCAGAATAGCCTCGGTCGCGTCCTTGTCGCCCTGTTCCCAAGTGAAGATGTGGTTGTGATGTTTGCGCGGCCCGTGTGCGCCTTCGGTCTGGCCTTCCAAGTCTTCGCGCAGGACCACATCGGATTTCAGCGCCTCGAACGGATCGGTCAGAACAGGCAGTTCTTCGTATTCCACCTCGACCAGCTCCACGGCATCCGCCGCGATGTACCGATCTTCGGCTACGATAAAGGCCACTTCCTGGCCCTGGAACAGCACTTTGCCATCGGCCAGCACCATCTGCTTGTCACCCGCCAAGGTCGGCATCCAGTGCAGGCCCAGCGGTGACAGATCCTCGGCAGTCAGAACCGCAATCACGCCGGGCAGCGCAAGCGCGGCCTCTTTGTTCACGCTGACAACGCGGGCATGTGCGTAGGGGGAACGCACGAAGTCGCCGAACAGCATCCCGTCCAGCTTTATGTCATCGACATAGTTGCCCTTGCCTTGGGTAAAGCGCACATCCTCGACGCGTTTGCGCGAGCTGCCCATGCCTTTGAGATTGGCGGCGCGTTCTTCGGGGGTCAGTGTCTGGTCGTTCATTCCGCGGCCTCCTTCTGAGCGTTCAGCATGTCAGCCGAGGCCGAGATCGCCTTGACGATGTTCTGATATCCCGTGCAGCGGCACAGGTTCCCGGCCATTCCAAAGCGAATTTCTTCTTCGGTCGGGTTCGGGTTTTCCTGCAGCAAACGGTGCGCGCGGGTGATCATGCCCGGCGTGCAGAAACCACATTGCAGCCCGTGATGCTCGCGGAACATCTCCTGCAACACACCAAGGCTGCCATCCTCGTTGGTCAGCCCTTCGACCGTGGTGATATCGGCACCGTTTACCTGCGCCACAAAGGTCGTGCAGGATTTGACGGACTTGCCGTCGATATCCACGGTGCAGGCCCCGCAATGGCTGGTTTCACAGCCGATATGAGGGCCGGTGATTTTCAAGTCTTCCCGCAGGAAGTGGATCAACAACGTGCGCGGCTCAGCCAGTCCTTCGACCTCGCGCCCGTTCACGGTGAGTTTGACGTGCATTTTAGACATGGTTTCCCCTCCTCAACTCGCGCGGCTTTGCGCGCGGTCGATGGCACGGCGCAGCATCACGCCCGCCACATGTTTCTTGAATTCAACGGGGCCGCGGTTGTCGGCCACAGGCTCGATCGCATCCAGCATCGCCGCGACGCAGCCATTCACATCGCCATCTGCCAAAGCAGCGCTTGCGCCTTCGGACCAGATCGGCGTGTCGGCCAGATTGGTCATCGCGACCGAGGCCGTGCCACCCCCAACCATCACCGCAGCCGCAGCGGTGGCATAATCCCCGATCTTGCGCTTTTGCTTTTCATAAGCCTGTCCAACACCCGCACCGGGTACCGGGATCGAGATACGGGTCAGAATTTCCTCATCTTCGCGGGCGGTGAAATAGGCGGCCTCATAGAACTCGCGCGCGGCCACGCTGCGCGACCCATCGGGGCCGGAGAGCTCAAACGTCGCGTTCAGGCATTGCATCAGCCCCGGCATGTCATTGCCCGGATCGCCATTGGCCACGTTGCCGCCGACAGTCCCGACATAGCGCACCTGCGGATCGGCGATCTGCAACGCCGCCTCGCGGATCAGAGGGATGGTCGCGGCCAGCCCGTCATGGGTGATCAACTCGTGCTGCGTAACCATCGCGCCAAGCGTCACAGTATCGGAACCGACAGCGATCCCCCTCAACTCGTCAATGGCCTGAAGATCGACCAGATGGCCCATCTCGGCCATGCGCAGCTTCATCATCGGGATCAGGCTGTGCCCGCCCGCGATTACGCGCGCCTCGTCTCCGTGTTCCTGTAAAATGCCGATGGCCGAGGCGATGTCGCCTGGCCGGTGATACTCAAAACCGGCTGGTATCATGTTTTTCCTCCCTGGGTCCGAGCGATATGCCTTGGGGGACCTGCGGTAAGGAAAGAACGGTCACATCAGCCGTTCCAGCCAAGGGGAACGGGGCGCGTAGCTTGTTTCACGAAATGCGAATGAGCTGCACGAGTTGCGATCAAAGGCCCAACGCGTCGCGAATGTCATTCAGGCGGGATCGGCTGACCGGAACCTTGTTCAAGGCGTCGACACCATCGAAGTAACAGGTGCCGTTGTCCTTGTGGCGCTCGAAACTCGAGACATGTTTGGGGTTCACCAGATAGCTGCGATGCGCGCGAAGAAACCCGTTTGGCTTCAGGCGGGTTTCAGCCTCAGTAATGGACCAAGGACAAAACAGCTTTTCGCTTCCCATGTAGAGGACGGTGTAGTGCCCCTCGGCCCGGACAGCGGCGACGCGCTCGGGTTCGGCAAAGAAGGTCTGGCCTTCGCGCTCGAACGGAACACCTGCCCTTAGGGTCTTTGGTCGCGGTTCGGGTTCCGGTGGTCTGACCTGCGTCATGTCTGCATTGGGTTCGATAAAGGTGACCCCGGTCAAAAGGAACGCACCGCAGATCAGGAACACGGCGACTGTGACGCCCATTGCCAATACCTGATTGTTCAGCGCGGGGCCGGCTCCTCCGGCGGCGTCGCTGGCCACAAAGTCGGTCAGTCCCGTCGCCACGAAATGCATTGTGAACACCGCCAAACCAAAACACGCAGTTCCCAGCAGGATGTTGCGCTGTGTGCGATTGTCGTATGCCACCCAAATCGCCAGCACGGACAGCACGACCGAGGCCAACGTCGCAATCGCCACATCCCATCCGGTGTAGACTGGGCGGCACAGTTCCATTCCGGCCATGCCCACATAGTGCATCACGACAATGCCCAGCCCGACGATTACGCCTGCGCCGATGATCGTCTGCATCGTTCTGGGCCGGAAGTGAAGCAATAGCAGCGCTAATCCAACCATCAGGATCGCAACCAAAGCCGAGATCAAGGTGATCAGCGCGTCGTAGTAGAAAAGGATCGGTAACTGCAGCCCCAGCATGGCGACGAAATGCATCGACCAAATGCCGCCGCCCAGAATGATAGCTGCCAAAGCGACAATGAACTTGCGCCTTTGATCATCCAGCTTGGACGCCCCATGCGTGAGGTAGAGACCGGTAAATCCGGCCATCATCGCAACGGCCAAGGATGCCGCCACAAGCCAGGCGTTATGCGAGTAGTCCAGCATTTCGGTTTGCGCGCCCTCCCCGACGCGATGGCGACGTTAGCAAACGGATTTGATTGGGACAATTGCTGCGTGCTGTGAATATCAGGTTGCTGCCCGCCCAGACGCTGAAACCGTCCACACCCAACACGAAACCGATCGTCGTTCGTCTACTGAATGACCGCATTTTCCCATGCTGACAGGAACTTTTTGCGCTTTAGGTCATCCAGAAATGTCAACAGCGCCGGGTTCAGTCCTATTGTCTCACGATCGGTCGCACCGCTCTGAGACGTCAGTGGCGGAAGTGAAGACTGGCTGTCCTGCGGCACAGGCTTTTCAGCGACCAAATAGCTGATAAACGCTTCGGCTGCGTCCGGCTTCTGCGTTTCCCTTGAGACCAAGGCCGTTCGCATCATCGTTGTTTGGAAATCCGTCGGCAAAATCACTTCAAGCGCATCCTTACGCTCGGCGCGGACTGCCGCGTAACTCCCCAGGACGTTATAAGCGACCAGGATTTTTCCGTCTGCCAAGTCGTTTATCATTTCCCCCGAACAGCAATATAGTCGCACATCAAGACCGCCCATGACCTCCATCAGCCGCCAATAGGTTTCCGAGGCGCGCGCGTCCTGCGTTGCGAATAGATAGCCCAGCCCGGATTCACGGACATCGTAGGTGCCGACCTTGCCGCGAAACTCCTCCGGTCGCTTGCGCAGCGCTTCGATCAAACTCTGCCGGGTGTGCGGAATATCCTGACCTTCAAACGCTGCGCGGTTGATGACGATGGCGGCGGGTTCGGTCGTGAAAGCAAACAAACTGTGGTGCCACTGTGTCCAGGGCGGAGTTTCGATGTCGTCCAGCGCCAGCGCAAAGCCGTCATTCGCCAACTTCAGTTGCAGGTCCATTGCGCTGGATACCACAACGTCAAAATCACCCGGCGCTGCGCGAACGCGACGGTCGATATCCGCCGTTCCCGAAACGAGGTATTCAACACTTATCGAGGGGTTCCGAGCGACAAAGCCTTCTATCAAAGGCGCAAACAGAACCGTGTCCGTGCTTGAGATAACTCGAAGGCGCGCGCCCTCTGCGCCCTCGTTGAAAATCAACTGGTCTTCCCAATCCTGCGCCCACACCAAACAGGGGCACAAAAGCAGAGCTAAAGCGATAAGATAACGCATGCGCCCCCCGTAGGCTTGTTCGTCAAAACCAAGGTTCCGCCATGGGCCGTCGCCACGTCCTGAGCGATGGTCAACCCCAGACCTGACCCAATTGTTCCGGCCGCGTTTTTGCCGCGCTCGAACCTGCGCGTCAGTTGTTCGATCTCTTCGGCTGGAAAACCCGGACCCGAGTCGCTGACTTTGACCTCGACTTCTGGTGTGGCGGTAACCTCGATCTCGACGATGCTGTCAGCGGGCGCGTATTTCAGCGCATTGTCGATCATGTTGCGCACTGCGTTCTGTATCAGGATAGGGTCACCGGAATAGGGAACCGTGGGATCGCCTCTCAAGGAAAGCGAAAGCTCCTTCATTTCGGCAATCGGCGTCAACCGCTGCACAAGTTCGCGGATCAGTTCGACCAGATCGACATCTTCCCTCTCAAGATGATCGGCGCGAAACGTGATCATGGCATGATCCAATAACTGTCCAGCCGCGCGCGAACTTTCGTCGATCGCGCGGACCATCGCACGAAGCGCCACTCGATTTTCTTTCTTTTCGACCCTGTGCAGGGTTGCCTCGGCATAAGACCGCACAGTCGCCAGCGGCGTGCGGACGCGATGGGCGGCTTCGGCGATGAAATCTTCGGATTGGCTGAGGGATTGATCCAAACGCCCCATCAGAGAGTTCAGGGACAAAACCAGAGGCGCCATTTCCCGAGGCACCGGCTTTTTGAAAGGGCTCAGGTCCTGCGGCCCACGCCGCGTGACCGAGGTCGTCAGTTTGTTGAGCTGCCCGATGGTGGTTGACGTGATCCAGAAAGACAGCGCTGCAGTCAGAAGAAAGAATCCAAGACCCAGAAATGCGGCATTGCGCGAAATCTGGTCCAGAGTTTGCGAAAGCGCGTCCTGCGTCTGGCCCAGCACGACCGCAATTTCCGTCTGCCGTCCCAACCCGACAAGTGTTCGACTTGCGCTGACCTGCCGAATGCGTTCCCCGCGCAGTTCGCCGGATGTGAACAACCAGTCACTTTGTTCGGACGCCCCTGCCAGAAGAAGGTCTTTGTATCCGGACAAAAACGCACCGTCCTGATAAATGGCGTAAAACACCCGGTCGTCTGACGGGGTGGTCAGCATCGAGAACGCGGCATAGGGAATATCCACTTCCAGCACCCCGTCCCTCAGCGCGGCGGCATCAAGAATGGACGTTACGGATGCTTCAAGGATGTTGTCCTGTCCCTGCTGCGCCACCTGAGCCGCATAGTTCCGAACTGCAAAGAACAACAAGATAGCCAGAACCGCCGCACCGCCAATCAAGGCCAGCACAAGCCTGTTTCGCAGTGACCCTGAAACGGTGGGATTAGTGGTCATGGTCCAACCTGTACCCCAGACCGCGCAGCGTGGTTATCTTCAGGTCCGAAGGCTCGAGATGCCTGCGCAGTCTCCCGACGTAAACCTCGATCGCGTTGTCCGACACGCTGTCGTCGTAAGAGAACAACCTGTCGGCCAGCTTCTGTTTCGAGAATACGTGACCCGGTGCATTGATGAACAGCTCCATCATGCGCAGTTCCCGATTTCGCAGCGACAGGGTTTCCCCGGCCACGGTCAAATGACCGGCCACCGGATCAAACACGACACCGCCGATCTCGATCGTGGATTTCGCGCTGCCGGATTTTCGCCGCAGGACCGCGCGGCAGCGGGCCTCAAGCTCGGCATGATCAAACGGCTTGGTCACGTAGTCATCCGCACCCAGATCAAGCGAACCGATTCGATCCGAAACCTGACTGCGCGCGGTCAAAACGATCACCGGCGTGTCCAAACGGCTGGCCCGGTGCCGTTTCAGAAAGTCTCGGCCATCCCCATCCGGCAGCATGATATCCAGCAGGATCAGGTCATATTCCTCGGTTTCGACAAAAGCGGTTGCGTCTTCCAAATTCGCTGCATGATCAATAACATGGCCGTCCAGCCGCATACGCGAACTGATCGCAGTCGCGAGGTCCAAATTGTCTTCGACAAGCAGAAATTTCATCAGGCTCAACCAGTATTTTGCCGCGTGACAGGTTGATGTCAGGTTGGTGTGTTTTTGTTCCGTCCAATCTGAGCCGCCATGCGGCCGGTTGTCAAACGGGAGGAAACCATGACGACATTCAAACTGGGCCGTCGCGCCCTAATCGCAGCTGTGGCCGCATTCGGCTTGGCCGGACCTTCGCTGGCCGACGGCCATCAGGTCGTTGACAGCATCCACTTTCTGATTCCCGGCGGCGCTGGCGGCGGCTGGGACGGCACGGCCCGCGGCACGGGCGAAGCGCTGACCAATGCGGGTCTTGTCGGAACCGCGTCTTACGAAAACATGTCCGGTGGTGGCGGCGGCAAGGCCATCGGCTTTCTGATCGAAAACGCCGACAGCAACCACGGCACGCTGATGGTCAACTCAACCCCCATCGTGATCCGCTCGCTGACTGGTGTATTCCCGCATAATTTCCGCGACCTGACTCTGGTGTCGGGCACGATCGGCGACTATGCGGCGATTGTTGTGGGCAAGGACAGCCCCATCAACTCGATGGAGGATCTGTTGGCTGCTTTTGACGCTGACCCTGCGGGTACGGCGATCGGCGGTGGCTCGGTTCCGGGTGGAATGGACCATCTGGTTGCGGCCATGGTGATGGAAGCGGCAGGCAAGGACGCTCTGGCCGTGAAATACATCCCCTATGACGCAGGCGGCAAAGCCATGGCAGCCCTGCTGTCCGGTGAGATCGCTGCGCTGTCGACCGGTTTCTCGGAAGCCGTCGATCTGGCAAATGCGGGTGAGGTCAAGATCATTGGCGTAACCGCGGAAGAACGTGTTGACGCCGCACCTGACGCGATGACCATGATGGAACAGGGCATCGACACCACCTTCGTCAACTGGCGCGGTTTCTTCGCAGCCCCCGGCCTGCCCGAAGACAAGCTGGCCGCCTATCAGGATGCCATTGCCAAGATGTATGACACTCCGGAATGGGAAGAAGTTCGGGCACGCAACGGTTGGGTGAACATCCACAACTCGGGCGCTGACTTCCAGACGTTCCTCGAGCAGCAGGAACAGCAGATCGGTGATCTGATGAAGAAGCTGGGCTTTCTCTAACTGACAATTGGCAGAGCGGTCCGCCGCTCTGCCTTCCCCAAAGACAACAAAAAAGGAGGGGGCATCATGGCGTTGGATCGCTGGATCGCGCTCGTTCTGCTGGGTGTTTGTTTAACATATGGCTACGCCGCCTGGTTCACGATGGACAGTAGCCTTCCCCCTTTCATGCAACGAAATCCCATCTGGCCAAGCACCTTCCCCAAAGTGCTGTCCATTCTGGGAATCATCACCACAACGATCATCCTGCTGGGCTTTGAAAAGTCCGAGGTGAAAGAGGCCGATATCGACTACCGGCGTCTGGGCGACTACCACTTGGATCAGGCGCTGATGCTGCTGGCTTTGATGGTGATCTACGCCCTGTGCCTGCGTCCTGTCGGTTTCCTGATTTCCACTTCGGCCTTCCTGATCCTTGGCTCTTTCATTCTGGGCGAGCGCAAGTGGCATATCATGCTGCCCGTTGCCTTCATCGCAACCGGGGCGGTCTGGTATCTGGTTCAGGAAGTTCTTGGCATCTACATGCGCCCGCTGCCGGGCATTTTCGGAGGCTGACATGCTTGAAGGACTTCTGATCGGCCTGCAAACGGCATTCTCAATCCAAAACCTTCTGATGGTCATCGCGGGATGTCTCATCGGCACGTTCATCGGGATGTTGCCCGGTCTCGGGCCGATGTCAATCATCGCCATCATGATCCCGGTTGCGATCTCGATGGGCGACCCGTCCGCCGCGCTGATCCTGCTGGCCGGGGTTTACTATGGCGCGATCTTTGGCGGCTCGACATCCTCGATCCTGCTGAACGCGCCGGGGGTCGCGGGCACCGTGGCCTCAAGTTTCGACGGCTACCCGATGGCGCGACAAGGCAAAGCCGGCAAGGCACTGACAATCGCCGCGATCGCCAGTTTTGCCGGCGGCACGCTGGGTGCTGTGCTGCTGATGGTGTTTGCCCCTGCCCTGTCATCAGTGGCGCTGTTGTTCCATTCGGCCGAGTATTTTGCCCTGATGGTTGTCGGTCTGTCCGCCATCGCCGCATTTGCCGGCAGCGGACAGGTCGCCAAGGCCGTCATCATGACCGTCCTTGGACTGATCATGGCAACCGTTGGCGAAGGTGCATTGTTCAACCTGCCCCGTTTCACCATGGGGATCATGGACCTGCAATCCGGCTTTGGGTTCATCACGCTGGCCATGGCCATGTTCGCCCTGCCCGAGGCGTTGTTTCTGGTCCTGAAACCAAAGGACCTGAAAGGCGACGATGGTGAGATCAAGGACCTGCGCATCACCCGGGCAGAAGCCAAGGCCATCGCGCCTGTCGTGGGTCGCCAATCCGTGCAAGGCTTCTTCATCGGTGTTCTGCCGGGCGCGGGCGCGACAATCGCCAGCTTCCTTGGATATGCTGTCGAGCGCAACATCGCCCCGAAAGAGGAACAGGAAGAGTTTGGCAAAGGCTCGATCAAGGGTCTGGCGGCCCCGGAAACGGCGAACAACGCCGCCTGTACCGGGTCTTTCGTTCCGCTGCTGACTCTGGGCATTCCCGGTTCGGGCACAACTGCGATCCTGTTGGGTGCGCTGATTGCCTTGAACGTGACACCCGGCCCGCGCCTGATGCTGGACGAGCCTCAGATCTTTTGGGCGGTGATCATGTCGATGTTCATCGGCAACCTTGTCCTGCTGATCCTGAACCTGCCGCTGATCCCGTACATCGCCAAGGTGCTGTCGGTTCCACGCAATTACCTGATCCCGTTCATTTTGTTCTTTACCCTGATGGGAGCTTATATCGGCCAGAACAATGCGACCGAGCTGTTGATCCTTGTCGGTTTCGGCGTCTGCGCCACGGCTTTGAAGTTTGCCGATTATCCGCTGGCCCCGCTTCTGATCGGGTTCATCCTTGGCGGCATGATGGAGGACAACTTTGCAAGGTCCATGCAGCTCTATGATGGGATCGCGTTTATCTGGGAACGTCCCATGACACTGGGTCTGCTGGTGATCGCCGCGCTGCTGGTGCTGCTGCCCAGCTATCGCGCGCGCCGCGCACGGGCGCGGGCTGCCGGTATCGCCGATGGCGACTGAGCCTCTGGCAGGGATACGGGTTCTTGACCTGACGAATGTTCTGGCAGGCCCGTATTGCTGCTATCAGCTTGCCCTGATGGGGGCCGAAGTGATCAAGGTCGAACGTCCCGAGGGCGGCGACCTTGCTCGGGTGTTGGGGGCTGACCCGGATCGCAACAGGGCCGGGATGGGCATCAGCTTTCTTGCCCAGAACGCGGACAAGAAATCCGTCACGCTGGATATGAAATCCGCCAAGGGCAAAGCCTTGCTGAAGAAGCTGGTGCAAACCGCCGATGTGCTGGTCGAAAACTTCCGGCCCGGCGTGATGGATCGCCTTGGTCTTGGCTATGACGTGCTGCGCGGTGAAAACGCCAACCTGATCTATTGCGCGATCAGTGGATTTGGGCAGGACGGCCCGCGCAAAAAAGATCCGGCCTACGACCAGATCGTTCAGGGCATCAGCGGCGTCATGTCGATAACCGGAGCGGCCGATACAGCGCCCTATCGCGTCGGATACCCGCTGGCCGATACTGTCGGAGGGCTGACGGCTGCCTTCGCAATCAGTGCCGCCCTGAACGCCAAGCCGCGCGGCGCGTTTTTGGATATCGCAATGTCCGAGGCGGTAATTTCGACCATGGGCTGGGTGGTGTCGAACTACCTGATCGGGGGCGTCACGCCGGGGGCGCATGGGAACGAAAACACCACGTCTGCGCCGTCGGGAACCTTTGCCACTGCGGATAACCCGATCAACATCGCAGCCAACCGCGACGAGCAATGGCAGGCACTTGCCCGACACCTTGGGCGTGACGATTTGCTGGACAATCCTGACTATGCCACGCGAGAAGATCGCAAGAGGAACCGCCACGCCCTCAGGGACGATCTGGAAACCACCCTGCGCACTCGACCCGCCCGGGACTGGGTTGGTGAGCTAAACGCGA
Source organism: Ruegeria sp. BB6 (assembly GCF_056539385.1). Taxonomy (NCBI): domain Bacteria; kingdom Pseudomonadati; phylum Pseudomonadota; class Alphaproteobacteria; order Rhodobacterales; family Roseobacteraceae; genus Ruegeria; species Ruegeria sp. BB6. The sequence continues at coordinate 409,142 of NZ_JBQFUW010000003.1, read as the reverse complement.
TTGGCGTTCCAACCGGACAGGTGATGACCGTGCCCGAGGCGCTGGCTGACGAACAGCTTGCGGGCCGCGGGTTGATTGGATCTCTGCCGGTTCAGAGCAAAGAGCTGAAACTGACCGGCAGCCCGGTCGTGATGGACGGTCAACGCAGAATGCCCCGAACCGCCCCGCCGGATTTGGGTGCAGATAATGCGGCGATCTGGTCCGATCTTGGCCTGACCCGTGACGAAATCAACGCGCTGGTGAAGGAGGGTGTCATATGAGCGACGTCGCCGACTGGTGGTCAACATCCATCATCGACATGGAACCCGGTCGAATAGACCTGCGGGGCACACCTATTCAGGACCTGATCGGCACCGTAGGTTTTGCAGAAATGATCTGGTTTATGGTGCGCGGTGACAGGCCCTCCCCCGCACAGTTGAAATTGTTCGAGGCCGCCTTGGTTGCAGCCGTGGATCACGGGCCGCAAGCCCCTTCGATCGCTACCGCACGCATGGCGGTGACGTGTGGGCTACCGCTCAACAATGCCATGGCCAGCGCAGTGAATATGCTGGGAGACATCCACGGCGGCGCTGGGGAACAAGCCGTGACCTTGTATCAGTTCGTCAACGCACACCCATCCGCCGTTGGCCCCGCATTGGATGACTGGATCGCCGCGCAGGGAAAAATTCTGCCCGGGTTCGGTCACCGCTTTCACACCCCAACCGATCCGCGCGCCCCTCGTTTGATGAGCCTTGTGGACGACGCGGTTGAGGCGGGCGCTTGTGACGGGCGCTACAAGTCCGTTGCGAATGACATCGAAGGGGAACTGGCCCGACGCAAAGGCAAACCCGTTCCGATGAACATCGACGGTGCCACAGCAGTGATCTATGCCGAGCTTGGTTTTGACGCACCGCTGGCGCGCGGCCTGTTTTGCCTGTCCCGGTCCGTCGGCATTCTTGCCCATGCGTGGGAACAAACTCAGCAGGGTGGCCGAAACAAAGGGCCAACCCCGCCAAAGTACCGCTGGACGTATCTGCCCAGCGACACATGAACGGTGTTAGGGTTCTAAAGGGTCTGTTGAAGCTCGTCCTCAGACCTTTTCTTCGATCGCTGGCTCAACATCGGAGCGCACGGGCTCGGCCTCCATTTCGATCACGTCAGGCGTACCCTCTTCTTCCGGTTCGTCAACCTCCGGCTCGGGTTTGTCCTCAAGCGCACCGACGATCAGCGGCAACATGTGAACCCCGGTGGCCGAGGCGATCTCGGGCGTTTGCGGGGTTTGCCAGCTCAGCGTGTCAAAGCTGCCGCAATTCTGACAGACCGGAGCCCACTCGGGCTGAATGTCATGGCAGTTGTCACAGACCCATTGCGGGCCGCGTGGCGCGTTCAGAGCTTTGGCCAGCCACCCCTGCACGACCGCGTCCGACGCGCCCTCGCCGCGTTCGATTGCTGCCATCAGAGTATAAGCCCGCGCATCTGCCTGCTTTTCGACGACATCGCCCAGCGCACGCCGGGCTTCGGGAAAGTCTTCGGCCACGATGTTCAGCTCGGCCAGGATCAGGCGGGTTTCCATGTCCTGCGGATGCACGCGGGTCAGCGCCGTAAAGCGATTGATGCGTTCTTCCGGAGTTTCATTCGGCGCGATCTCGGCAAAGGCATGGGCCAGATCGGGGTGGGGCTGAACCTCCCACGCTTTCTTGAGGATCTTGGTTGCCGAACGCGGCTTGCCTTTTTCGATATAGGCACGCGCGGCCATTGCTGCCGCTGGCACCAGATCAGGGGAAAGACGGTTGGCTTCAATCGCGTGTTCGCGCTGTTCGACCGAAGCGGATTCGTCCAGAATCCCTTTGGCCTCGGACAATGCAAGCACCGCATCGCGGCGCTTGAACACGTCGCGCGGCAAATGGCCGGCCTTCAGCTTGGCGGTCAGGGTTGATCGGGCTCCGGCCCAGTCCTGCGACTTGGTTTGCAGTCCCAACAGAATATCCTGCGTTTCCTGATGCCGCGGCTTGATCGCCAGCGCCTTTTCCGCAAGCTTGCGGGCGGTGTCATCATCGCCTTCGGCCAGTTTCTGTTTCAGGATACCGCGAACACCGACAAAGCGGGTGGCGTTATTTGTGACCAGCTTGCGATACGTCTCGGACGCTTTCTTGGTGTCACCATTCATCTCGGCGGCCTGCGCAACCAGCAGGTTCGTCAGTTCGGGTTTGTTCAATAGCTTTTCAGCCTTGGTCGCCTTGTTCATGGCAACGCGACCTTCACCCGAGGCCAGCGCCATCAACCCGTCGGCCAATGCCTGATACCCGCGCTGTTCCCGACTGCGGTCGAAATACCGCGACAACGCGGTTTCGTCCCCGTTGAGGAATTTCAGCGTGGCGATCAGCAGGGTCAGCAGCTTGAAGAACAGCCAGATCGCAACGACCATCACGCCCAGCGCAATAACCGACTGCAACGGCCCCAGCGTGTATTCCATCCCACCTGCGGTGATCTGTACGCCACCGCTGGTCTCCATCAGGAACCCAGCGCCCACGGCCAGCAGGCCGACAATCGCAACGAAAACAAGGATTTTTAAAAGTGACCACAGCATGGCAGGTCCTTCAGTTCGAGTTTGCGCCAGAGGACAGCGCATCTGCGGCATCAACCGCGGAAACCCGCGTTTGGGCCGCTTGTTCCCAATCAGCCATCGCAGGCTTTGCCGCTTCGGGCAGGGACTTGAGTTCATTCAGCGCGCCGGACACGTCGCCATCCGCTAGAGCAGCCTGCGCGCGGGACAGGATTGCGTCCGGGCCATCGCCATCCTGCGGTGTAACAGAACGCGCGCCGGTCTGACGCTGAAAGAAAGCGACCAAACCCGTTCCCTTGTCCGCCTCGCGCGCATCCGCAAGGGCCTCACGTGCCGAGGGTTCATACGTCTCGCGCAGCGAAGCCACCGTTGCAACGCCCTTGTCCGCAGGTGCAGACAATTCACCCGGAACGGCAACCCCTCCGGTCGATAGTTCAGCGACAAGGTCGGCATAGCTCTGACCGGTGTCCAATCGGCTACGCAGTTTCGTAAGAATTGCTGCATTGGTCGCAGCCAGCGCATCAGCCGAGGCTTTGGCCTCAAGCGCCTGAGCATCAGCCACCATCTTTTCGACCTCGGCGCGCTGGGCGGCCAGCGAATCCTGCAGCTTTTTCAACTCCGCTTCAAATGCAGCAGTGGCTTCGGGTGACGCGCCCTGGGTCAAGGCTCCACCCTCAAGCTCGGCAAGCCGCGACGACAAAGGGGCGACCGTGTCAGCCAACCCAGCCACGCTGGACTTTACAGCCTCAAGATCAGCAGAGAGAGGCGCAACCTGAGCCGTCAGCGCATCCACTTTCGAGGACAGCCCCGCGCCATCCGCCAAAGATTTGGCCAACGCGTCGATCTGGTTCGCCTGATCCGTCAGTTTAGCGTCCAGCGTTGCAATCGCATCCGCATCGCCAGAGGTCAGCATGCCGCTGTTGCCTAACGCAAAACCGATTGCCGCGGCAATTGCACCGCCCAGCAACGCGGGCAAAAAACCACTGCGTTTTTTGGTGCTGCGCTCAGTAATTTTTTCCTTGAATCGTTCAAGGTTGGCTTCGGCTTCGGCTTCGGCTTCGGCTTCGGCTTCGGCTTCGGCTTCGGCTTCGGAAAGGGTTTCTTCTACGGGCAAAGACTCGTCAACCGGTGTGTCTTCTGCAGTGACGCCAACTTCGGCCACGTCGTCCGTCTTGGGGTCGTCCACCGGCTTTTGATCGGTTTTGTCTTTACCAGCCAACGCAATATTCCCCCTAACGAATCCAAAATTACCTGAACAACAGACCTGACTAAGTTAATCTGTGGCCTCGCCGCCCTCAACCCGCAACGCATGTTTCACAAGCTTTTTAATGGCTTTCCGCATTTTCTTGGGCGTAGGTTCCTTGGCAATCTTCAGGCGCTGATAGCCCAAGGAATAAAGGGGTTCCGCTGTCGCGGCGCTGATTGCAGCCACGAATAAAGGCGCCGATCCGCGCCAGATGTCGGCAAATTGTCGCGCTGTTCTGGGGGAAAAAATAGGGGCAATTACGGGTACTTTACCGGACGCGGCGGCGATCGCTTCGGATGTCAGCGGTAACAATCGCTGCTGATACACGGGCAGCTCGCGCACGGTGAGGCCGGATTCGGTCAACCGCTCGGCGACACTTCCGCGCGTATGCTCTCCACGCAGGTGAAGAAGCGGGCTGTCGGGTCTGGCTTTCAACAGCGCGGCAACCAGTTCTTCGGCGGTCTGGCCCACCATCTGCGCCTGCCACCCCGCACCTATGGCTGTTCCGGTGGTCGCTGGACCTACACAGTAAGCTGGCAGTTCGCGATCCACGCCCATCGACGCGGCGGCGTTGACCGCATTGGCCGAAGTGAAAATCAGACCGCGCACATCCGTGTCGTTTACCTGAACCGGCAAGGGCTTGATTTCGAGGATCGGGGAATAGATGACCTGAACCCGTGACCTGATGCGGGTCGGTAATTGCGCAACGAACCTTTCCGAGGCGGCGCGAGGGCGGGTCATCAACAAATACAACGGCGGTGCCCTTGGCCTTGGGATTGTTTGCATCCGCGCAGGGTGATACCCCGCTTTGCAATCAAGGTGTAACGGATCAGGCCAATGGTGCAAACACTTACTGTCCTCGGGCTGGAAAGCAGTTGTGACGACACAGCAGCCGCAGTCGTGCGCCAAAGTGACGGTGCAGCGGCCGAAGTCCTGTCGTCGGTTGTCTTTGGCCAGACGGATCTGCACAGCGCGTATGGCGGTGTCGTCCCCGAGATCGCGGCCCGCGCCCACGCCGAAAAGCTGGATACCTGCGTGATGCAGGCGCTTGAATCCGCAGGGATGACCCTGAATGACGTCGACGCCGTCGCCGTGACCGCCGGTCCGGGTCTGATCGGCGGGGTCATGTCCGGCGTCATGTGCGCCAAGGGCATCAGCGCGGCAACCGGCCTGCCGCTGATCGGTGTGAACCATCTGGCCGGTCACGCGCTGACACCTCGGATGACAGACGGGATCGCGTTTCCGTATCTGATGCTGCTCGTGTCGGGTGGGCATTGTCAGTATCTGATCGCCCACGGCCCGGAAAAGTTCACGCGGTTGGGTGGTACGATTGACGATGCCCCCGGCGAAGCATTTGATAAAACCGCACGTCTTTTGGGCCTGCCACAGCCCGGCGGCCCCTCGGTCGAGGCCGAAGCGCGTACAGGTGACCCGAAACGGTTCCGTTTTCCCCGACCCCTGCTGGATCAGCCCGGCTGCGACCTGTCGTTCTCTGGCTTGAAAACGGCCCTTATGCGTATGCGCGACCAGATTGCTGCGGAAAAAGGTGGGTTAACCCGTCAGGACCGGGCAGACCTTTGCGCCGGATTTCAACAGGCGATCGTGGATACTCTGGCCGAGAAAACACGCAGGGCCATTGACCTGTATCTGCAGGAAAGCCCGTCTGATCCCGTTATTGCCGTTGCGGGCGGGGTCGCGGCCAATTCTGCCATTCGATCCGCGTTAGAGACTGTTTCTGCCGAATGCGGCGCCCGTTTTACCGCGCCCCCGCTGCGCTTTTGCACCGACAACGCCGCGATGATCGCCTATGCCGGGATCGAACGGTTTCGCACCGGTGCCCGCGATGGTCTGGACCTGACCGCACGCCCGCGTTGGCCTCTGGACCAAACCAGCCCTGCCATGCTGGGCAGCGGTAAGAAAGGTGCCAAGGCATGAGTATTTCGGTCCTCGGTTCTGGTGCCTTTGGGACAGCGCTGGCGATTTCGTTGGCAGGGAAAGGGACAGTCACTCTTTGGGCGCGCGACGCGGATCAAGCGCGTTTGATGCAAAGAGACCGCGAAAACACGGCGCGTCTGCCGAATGTGTCCTTGCCCGGCGCGATCTCCATTACCTCTGACATCGCAGAGGCGGCGCAGAACGAGATTCTGCTGGTTTCCGTGCCCATGCAGAAACTACGCGGTGCTCTTTTGGACCACGCCGCTGCGCTGTCGGGAAAGACCCTGGTCGCTTGCTGCAAAGGCATTGAGTTATCGACAGGGCTTGGACCGATCTCGGTCATTCAGCAGGCCATCCCGAATGCGCACCCTGCCCTGTTGACCGGACCGAGTTTTGCCGACGACATCGCGCGCGGTTTGCCGACGGCCCTGACACTGGCATGTGCCGACCACGAACTAAGTCAAACCCTGCAGCACGCCCTGACAACGTCCAACCTGCGCCTGTATCGCACGACGGACGTCACCGGGGCCGAACTGGGCGGGGCTTTGAAAAACGTGATGGCCATCGGATGCGGGGCCGCCATTGGTGCGGGGCTTGGGGACAGCGCCCGTGCCGCCCTTTTGACGCGGGGCTTCGCCGAAATGCAGCGTTTTGCGCTTATGCGCGGTGCACAGGTCGACACGCTGATGGGGCTGTCCGGTCTGGGGGATCTGGTCCTGACCTGCTCGTCCGAATTGTCCAGAAATTACCGTTTTGGCCTGTCTTTGGGTCGAAATCTGCCTTTTGACGCCGCGACCACTGTCGAAGGTGTCGCCACTGCGCGCGCAATGTCGGACATCGCGGCACAAGAAGGGCTGGATATGCCCATAAGCGCAACGGTGGCCGACTTGAGCCGGGGTGCCTACAGTGTACCCGAGGCCATTCAATCCCTGCTAAACCGACCCCTGAAGGAGGAATAATATGCTCATTGCCCTTATCGCCCGCGACAAAGACGGCGCACTGCAAACCCGTCTGGACAACCGCGCCGCACATCTCGGCTATATCGAGGAAACCGGCGTTGTCGCACAGGCTGGGCCTTTGCTGGACGGGGACGCGATGATCGGTTCGTTGATCATTCTCGAGGTCGAGGACATGGCCGCCGCCCAAGCCTGGGCCGACAATGACCCCTATGCCAAGGCCGGCCTATTCCAGTCCGTTGACCTGATCGCGTGGAAAAAGGTCGTGGGCTGATGGCGTATTGGCTGTTCAAATCCGAGCCATCGACCTGGAGCTGGGACCAGCAGGTCGCCAAAGGGGACGCAGGCGAAGAATGGGACGGCGTGCGCAACTATCAGGCGCGCAATTTCATGCGACAGATGGCGGTCGGCGACAGAGGGTTCTTCTACCACTCGCAAAAAGACAAGGCGATCGTCGGCATCGTCGAAGTCTGCGCCGAGGCCCACCCCGACAGCACCACAGATGACGACCGTTGGGAGTGTGTGGACATCAAGGCAGTGCGGCCATTCACGACGCAGGTGACCCTGGACGATATCAAAGCGGATGAGCGTTTGGGCGATATGGTGTTGGTCAAGAACTCTAGACTGTCCGTTCAACCGGTCAGCGAGGCGGAATGGCAGGTGATCTGCGATCTGGGGCAGACGCAAGCGGACTAATAAAGGGAAGGCTCTGACGGATGCAGAACCTTCCCTACCCCGCGTGCTCCCTACTCACCACACGCGTATGGAAATGTCTGGTTCTGACCGTCCTGGCCACACCCTGACACTAGCCGAAGTATCGGGCCGGGTACAAACCTCAAGTATCTAAAATTTAAGTCGCCCTTTTGGTACGGCGGGCGCGACCGTGTCACGGCACCTTATCCGTAAGCCGACTCTTTCCCGAAATGCTTGGTCAGCATGTAGTAAACGACCGCGCGATATTTATTGCGCTCGGACATGCCATAGGTTTCCAGAACCTTGTTGATGCCTTCCATCAGTTCGGGGCCGTCAGACAGGCCCAGTTTCTTGATCAAAAAGTTGTTCTTGACCGTTTCAAGCTCACCTTCCTGAGTGGCCGCAAACGTTGACGCATCAGCGTCATAGATCGCTGGTCCACAACCGATGGTGACTTTGGTCAGCAAATCCATATCCGCGTCCATGCCGCATTTGGATTTCAGGTCCTCTGCATACTTGGCAATCAGCTCATCGCGTTTTCCCATAGTCGTCTCCTGAATTGGGTAGATTTGAAATTCCCCATCACACCGATCACGGTAAAGGCCGAGCGGGTTTGCTCAAAGGGGAAAATCTCTGGCGTTCTCCCTAGACCCGTCCCTCAAGCGCAGGGTCTTGATTTCACGCCACCCTTTATTTAACATCAATGTTAAATTACAAAGTCAGGAGATCGCCATGACCGTTTCCTTGCCCAACGAAAGCCCCGCGTACCGAGAGGCACGAAACCGCCTGCTGGCCGCCGAAGTGGAATTGCGCGCCAAGATAGAAGACGTGGCCAATCTGCGCCGCCAACTTCCATCGGGTGGCCGGATTCCACAGGACTATGCGTTCCGAAACCTTCAGGGCGATGATGCGCCTTTGTCCTCGCTCTTTGGTTCACATGACACGCTTGCAATCTATTCGCTGATGTATGGCCCAGATGCAGAGTTGCCTTGCCCGATGTGCTCGGCCTTTCTGGACGGGTTGAACGGACAGGTTGCTCACCTTTCAAAGAAGATCAGCTTTGCCGTGGTTGCCCAGAATACACCGGAAAAACTGGCGGCACTGAAAGCAAAAATGGGATGGCACGACCTGCCGCTATTTTCTGCGCTTGGCACCGAGTATCAGCGCGATTATCTGGCCGAAGCCGAAGACGGAAGCCAATTACCCATTCTGAACGTCTTTCGGCGTGCACAGGACGGAATCCACCATTTCTGGAGTTCCGAGCTTTTCTTCCAGCCCAGTGATTGGCACCCCCGGCACGTAGATGCCGCATGCCCGCTTTGGAATATTCTGGACCTGACTCCCGAGGGTCGTGGCGATTTCTTTCCGGCCCTGCGCTGAGTATCAGGCACAAAAAAACGGCGGCCCTACAGACCGCCGTTTCAATTCCGTTTTTCGCCAAAATCAATAGCGATAGTGTTCCGGCTTATACGGGCCTTCGGGTTTTACACCGATATAGGCCGCCTGGTCGCTGTCCATTTGGGTCAGCTTCACGCCGATACGGTCCAGATGCAGGCGGGCCACTTTCTCGTCCAGATGCTTGGGCAGGATGTAGACCTTGTTTTCGTACTGATCCCCCTTAGAGAACAGCTCAATCTGCGCCAGAACCTGGTTGGTGAACGAGGCCGACATCACGAAAGACGGATGCCCGGTGGCGTTGCCGAGGTTCAGCAGACGGCCTTCGGACAGCAGGATGATGCGATTGCCCGAGGGCATCTCGATCATGTCCACCTGTTCCTTGATGTTGGTCCATTTGTGGTTCTTCAGGCTGGCCACCTGAATTTCGTTGTCGAAATGTCCGATGTTGCCGACGATGGCCATGTCCTTCATCTCGCGCATATGCTCGATGCGGATCACGTCCTTGTTGCCGGTGGTGGTGATGAAGATATCTGCGCCGGCAACTTCGTCTTCCAGCAGGGTGACTTCAAAACCGTCCATCGCAGCTTGCAGCGCGCAGATCGGGTCTACTTCGGTGACTTTCACACGGGCGCCTGCACCACGCAGCGAAGCGGCCGAGCCTTTGCCAACGTCACCGTAACCGCAAACCACAGCTACCTTACCGGCCATCATCGTGTCGGTGGCGCGGCGGATACCGTCGACCAGCGATTCCTTGCAGCCGTATTTGTTGTCGAATTTCGACTTGGTGACCGAGTCATTCACGTTGATTGCAGGGAACGGCAAGTGGCCATCTTTGACCAGTTGATACAGGCGGTTCACACCGGTGGTGGTTTCCTCGGACACGCCTTGGATCTGGTCGCGCATCTTGGTGAACCAGCCGGGCGAAGCCGCCATGCGCTTGGCGATCTGCTTCTTGATCACCTCTTCCTCTTCCGAACCCGGAACTGGGATGATGTCTTCGCCGGCTTCGGCGCGAGCACCCAGCAGGATGTACAGCGTCGCGTCGCCGCCATCGTCCAGGATCATGTTCGGGCCTTCGTCGAACAGGAAGGACTTGTCCAGATAATCCCAATGCTCTTCCAGCGTCTGGCCTTTGATGGCGAAAACAGGGATGCCTGCCTCTGCAATCGCGGCGGCGGCGTGGTCCTGGGTCGAGAAGATGTTGCACGACGCCCAGCGCACATCCGCGCCAAGCGCTACCAGTGTTTCGATCAGAACTGCGGTCTGGATGGTCATGTGCAGCGATCCAACGATCCGCGCACCTGACAGAGGCTTGCTTTCACCGTATTCCGCGCGCAGGGCCATCAGGCCCGGCATCTCGGTTTCGGCAATGTCCAACTCTTTGCGGCCGAACCCGGCCAGCGAAATGTCTTTGACGATATAGTCCCCGGCCATCAGGTGCTCCATTCCGGTAAGATTAACTCCAGATTGCCACTAGCATCCCTTTGTGAAGGTGGCAACGAGGACAGCCGGAAACGGGAAAATCACGCCTTTTTTTGACTAACTTGGCGTCCCCTCAACCTTTATCTTGGGGATCGCCTCGAAAAAGTCAGTGCCCACGGCGACAATGCAACTGATGCCGTTAGGACGGGTTACCAGAACGGTGTAGCTTCCCGTTTCCTTTGAGGTCCAAACCTCCATTACGGATCGCCCACTCTGGGACTTTTGCAAACCGCCAAAGGTCAGTTCTTCTGAATAGCTGTCCTGCAACTTGGCGATCACATGCTCGCGCTGGGCGCAGCTTTGTGCAAAAGCGGGGGGTGCAGTCGCGGCCATGCCAAAGGCACAGGCAATTCCCAACAAACGCTTGAACATAGCAAGCTCCTTTCGATACGAGTTACGATCGAGAGGGGCACACCGGGAGGAGCGTGCGCCCCCCTCGGTACTAGATGTCGGTATCACCACGCGCCTGTTCAAAGCACGAATGCTCAAGAAAAAGTTGGCAGCAGGTGATCTTGACAGGTAAACCATACCACAAAAATGCGGCGCAATCGCGGCTGTTCATATGGGGCATGGCATAATGGCAACACAACCCAGAGCGTGGCAGAGGATGCTGTCAGGTCGCAGGCTGGATCTGCTGGACCCGACCCCCGTGGATATCGAGATCGAAGATATCGCGCACGGTCTGGCCTTTGTAGCGCGCTGGAACGGCCAGACAGCCGGCGATTTTGCCTATTCAGTTGCTGAACATTCCCTGCTGGTCGAGGAGCTTTTTCGCCGGATCGCGCCCAAAGCGCCCGTCAAATGGCAGCTCGCGGCTTTGTTACACGATGCGCCGGAATATGTGATCGGAGATATGATCTCACCGGTCAAGTCCGCTGTCGGCCCCGACTACGGCGCGCTGGATGATCGGCTGGCGGCTGCGATCCACATTCGGTTCGGCCTACCCGCCGCAGTGCCCAAAACGGTCAAGCGCCAAATCAAAAAGGCCGACAAGATCAGCGCCTGGATGGAGGCCACCCAGATCGCAGGGTTTTCAGAAACCGAAGCGACCAAGTTCTTTGGCCGTCCGGACAAGACCGTGATGGAGGGGCTAGAGATCGTTTTACGCCCACCGGTTGAGGTGCGGCAGGCGTATACGGACCGACATGCCGACCTGCTACGTCAGCTTTAGCCGAATACGAAGAAACACAGCTTATTGCCGTCCGGGTCACGAACATATGATCCGTAAAAGCGGTCCGGCACACGTTGACCGGGCTCTCCTTCGTCGGTTGCACCTAGACTGATGGCCTTGTCGTACAGCGCCTTGCTTTCTTCTTTGGACTGGGCGGCAAAGGCAATCATGCTGCCATTTCCAGCCGAACAATCGCCGCCATCATAGGGTTCGCAAACGGCCAACATCGGCTCACCGGGTTTGCTGCCGATAAAGGCAATGCGGCCTGCGTCGATGATCACTTTCGCGTCGCGATCCGAAAAAAGGTCGGTATAGAATTTCTTTGCGCGCTCGATATCCGAGACGCCGATGGTCACATAACCGATCATGAGAGTATCCTTGTTCTGCGGTAAGTTTTCAGAAGCAGGCTTACGTCAAAGCGCTTCAGGGTATCAGATCAAAAAGCGATGCCCGCTAGCGCGGGCTGCGCTTCGCCAATATCCGCTGCAGCGTCCGGCGGTGCATGTTCAGGCGGCGCGCGGTCTCCGAAACATTGCGGTCGCACAGTTCATACACGCGTTGGATATGTTCCCAACGTACGCGGTCCGCGCTCATGGGGTTTTCGGGCGGTGGCGGCAGTTCGTCGCCCTTGGCCAGCAGCGCGTTGGTGATGTCCGTGGCGTCGGCGGGTTTGGACAGGTAATCCGTTGCGCCGATCTTGACGGCGGCCACAGCCGTGGCAATGGCACCGTACCCGGTCAGAACCACGACCCGGCTGTCGGGGCGCTTTTCACGCAGCACTTCGACCACATCCAGCCCGTTGCCATCCTCAAGCCGCAAATCCACAACCGCATAGGCAGGTGGACGTGCCGTGGAAATGGCGCGGCCTGCGGCGACCGACCCTGCGGTTTCAACCTCAAAGCCGCGCTTTTCCATGGCCTTGGCAAGACGTCTCAGAAACGGCTCGTCATCATCTACCAGAAGCAGGGATTTGTCCGGGCCGATATCGAGATCAGAGCTGTCCGCCATATTCTATTCTTTCCGCTATTTCACGCCTTTGGCTTGAACAAGAGTAATAGCAGCGCCATGAGAAAGGTCAAACAGCGCTTGATTGCGGCACGGACTTTAAAATCTCGTGTTGAAATTTGGTCCTCTGGCCGGCGGAAATCTTGGGGAAAACAGCAGTGGGGCAGCCCATAAGCTGCCGAAGGGTTTACTAGTTGTTAAAGCAGTCCCTAATGATCGCATTTCCATCTGTGTCCACTGCACCGGTATCGAATTTGATCTGTCCGGCAATGCGTGGACGTGTAAACGCCAGCGTCTCGTAGGTACGCCGGGACAGGATGAAGTCGCCAAACATTGGTGTGTAATCCAAAAACGCCTCGGTCATGAGAAGCGTGTCACCTTCGGTAAAAAGCGGCGTATTTGCTGCGTAGAATGCAATCTCGTCGTTGGTCAAAGCCCGCAAGCCGGAGGAGGGATGGGACCAGCAGAACTCGAGCACACGCTCGGCCTCGTTTTCACAATCGGCCGTGCATTCAATCGTCGAAATGCGAAGCTCGCTGGGGTGTTTGTCACCGAGTATGTACTTGAAAACACTGTTCAACCCATCAAAGTAATCGGAGTCGATCAGGCTGTCTTCACGGCTGACCATATCTGATACGGTGTAAGCCGCCTTTGATCGCAGGTAAGACATCCTGACAGCATCCTGTACGACCAGTGCACCGCAGGTCAGAAGGATCAGCATCGGCAGGGCGATCCCCATTTCAACAAGCGCGGCACCGCTTGTGTCGCGGATAAAGCGATGTACCGAGCGCTGAATTCGGACTGAAATACTCTTAAACCGGATAAACATATCAAAATGGCTCGTTTACAAAGGCCGACCTCGACACCAGAGCGAAATTGCCTAAGTCGTCATATCGGGGAAGCGAAGCTAGCATCGGGATCGGGGGAAAAATGGAATTCTGAACCAAACATGCGCGTGCAATCATCAATTGGTTTTCGATTCCCGCGCTGAAAACGATGGGCGGCTCATAGCCGTCGGGCGGCGTTGTATCGATGCAAAGGACGTCAGCCAGATTCAATGACCAGTCGGACTTTTCGACCTGCCGCACTTCCAAAAGCAGGTTTTCATCGCATCTCCACAACACGATCCGCGCCAGCGGTTTTGTGCAGATCGCGGTCTTGACCTTTTCGTGGTCCGGCTCGGGTATCAGGCCCAGCCGCAATTCGCGAAAGGTTTCGTCGGTTGCGCGGTCCAGTGAAACCTGCCGCATGATCAGGTAGCTGAACTCGAGTGTAATAAAGAGGAACAATAGAAGCACCGGAAGGCAAAGCGAATATTCGACAAGCGTGGTGCCGGTTTCGTCTCGCCATCCGTTTTTGAGGCGGCTGGCAAGCGACGAAATTGTCTGTTTACCTGAAGGCTGTGTATCGCGACGGGATTGTTTCATGACATCAAATCTCCGGCTCGGTCACTGCGTCAGGCGCAGTTTATTGATTTGACGCGCGATCGACGCGAAGGCCGACGCAATATCAAGGCTGTTGACGTCGTAGAAATATGCGGGGGACGAGGCGCAATCAGCCAGGGTTGCGTCACCCTGCCCATAGGTGTCCATTCCGATCGTGAAGACAACAACGCCGTTGTCTTTTGCTGCCTGACAAATCTGCGAGGTTCGGTTGTTTTTCCACGAACCACTCCTTACCTGAACGATCCGGTCATAATGGGCGTCTGCGCTGCGCCGGGTGTCGGCTCTGGACAGGATGCTGTCTACAAACCGTTCCACAGGCATATCGGCCCAGACCTGCTGCCAAGTCATCCGTCTTGCCCCTCGGCCTGCCGTCCTGCTCCATTCTCTGTCAGACACTCGGTAGAAATCCCGGCTCGTCCCGCTTCGGTTGCGGTAATAGACGTAGTTGTTTGAACCGGGCAAACGGAACAGCGGTGAGTCGCCCTCGCGATACGGTGCTTTGATGTCGTAGTTCAGTGTGTTTTCACCGTCAGACATCACAATCAGGTACTTGAGAGCGTCCGGGTTGTCGTAATCATACGGCATACCGCGACCAGCAGGCCCAGACAGGTATTCATACCCCGCTCGTCCCGACATGGACGACAAAACGGGTCGCAGTGAAGGGTCCAGCATCGCCGCGCCCCATTTGGCGGCCATTTCGATCGAGGTATATCCGTATGGTTCCATCGCCCGGATACGGGCTTTCAGAAGTTCGGGGTTCTCTGACCAAGCAAAGATATCGCGCACAGACGAATCCGTGGAGCAAACGGTGCTGTACGAACTTAGGTCCCAGCCCGAGGTCGCCGGATCATGATGCGCCGTTCGGGTCAACAAGGTGTCCGTCGGTACGGCTGTGACGCCGTAGTCGGAATTTGAGTTGAAGGTCACACAGTGGGATGTCGTGTGCTCGGACGTTACCGTGAAATTGCTCAGCAAGTCCGCGCCAACAGAAACCTGAGTGGCGAACGGAACAAGAGAGATCGTCGTGGTTCCCGGTTGCCCTGGCCTGGGCTGCACCGCGTCTACAAAAGCCTCTGCAGCCGGGATAAGCAGGTCCATACGCGATGGGTTCGCTGCCGGTCCGCTGGTTGATCCGGGCGCCCAGGACATCGAACCGGAATTGTCCAGCGCGACCGCGATCTCAAGATCGCGGCGAGACTCGGTCGCGGCCCCGATAACTGGAACATCCCAGCCCGTGCGCCCCACAACCCTTGTAAGCAAGGCAGGAAGATGTGCTTCGGCTTCAACAGAAACCGTTCTCTCAAAGGCGGTGTTCACAATGGTGACGTTTTGCAGATTGTCCGCCAGACCAGCCTTGGCAAAGAAGTCGTTGACCACGGCCTCGGGGTCCAGAACCTGTTCCAAATCCGCCGATGCGAGGCTTGCTGAATCCGTTGTGTTCTGGAGCCTGACCCGGAGGTGCTCGGTCAGGGCAATTTCCATCGCGAACCCAACAAAAGCCATCATAGGAATTAGCATAACCGCAACAAAGACCATGACAGCACCGTCTGTCTGCTTGCGGAACCGCAGCAACAGACTGCTAACCCGGTTTTGTTCTTTGTGACTTGCTTTAATCTGGGACCCTGAAACAAAGCGCCCAGAGGGCTTTTTCCATTTCGTAACCATGTCAATCACTCACACACATCTGGTTCGGCCGAACATTTTGGCACAATCAGAACACTAAAAATCTTTAAACAACTTACCCCAATATGAATTGAAAATGAATTGAAAATGAACGGGTAAGATCGAATTATGGACATAATTTCGACACAAAGTCAAATTTTCACAGATGTTCAGCGCCTTTTACCGCCTGAAACACGTCGGACATCAACAGAGAAATGAAAAGTGATTCCAGGGGCTTAGCATCGCTGCGACCCGGTCGCTTCGTCCAGTGAATTTGGCCGGAACACATGTCGCGAGGTTCTGATCAATAGCGCCCCGAAAGTATCGGCATAGTAACCAATCACCCAGCTTTTCAGGAATCGTGTACGCTCTCAGAATCCATCCGGCTTGTGGCCGAAGAATACCTTGGTCACGTCCTCGAAAATGTTCCACTCCACACGGCTGCCATCGCGGACAAAAAGGCTTTCGCCGGCGCTCAGGACGCTGACCTGTCCGGTCGTCTTGTCGGTCAGGCGACACTTACCGGACAAAATGGTCATCAACTCATCGCCCTGTTCCGTACATTCAAAAACGCCTTGCGTGCATCGCCAGATACCTGCCCGTGTCGTGTAACCCGGACCACCTGCGTCCAGACGCCCAAAGACTTGTGGTGCGCCCTCAACAATTACGTAGTCGCTTCTTGGATCGTCGAATGGCCAAGGATCAAGCGCGCCCACATCGTCACCCGGCTTGTACTTGAGCATGATCTTCTCCGATTTGTTTCCCGCTGGGGACCAGCCGTGCAGCCTGTGCGGTCAAATGACCTCAGGTGAATGGTCCCGGGCCGCTCTGTCCTATTCCCGAAGTGTCTCTGACCAGACCTTCAAGAAAAGTCTTTATCCGTCAGGATGCGCTGTGTCTTGCCCGATCGCCCAAAGTCAATGTCTACGATCTTGCGGTCTCTGTCTTCGGTCTTGTGACGGCAGAACCGAAAACCGTCCTTGCTGACATTGCCCGGCACCATCGCCCAATTCCAAATGCTGGGCATGAGTTTGCGGTACGGGGCGATCAGATCAATCACCCACATCCGCCCTCCTTCCGCTTTCCAGTCCTCTGGCATCAGCGGTTTTCCCTGAACGTGTTTTCTTTCCGCCTCGGGTGACAGAAAGGCCCAAGTGAAGATCGCGCGGGGAACCTCGTCAAATCGAAAAATCCTGTACTGGCCCAATACAAGGGGTGGTTCAAACGCCAGTCTCAGGTTCGCGACACTCATCCGATTGTGATAACTGCTACGAAAGGCCAGAAACATGGCGTCACCATAGGCGCGCAGGAGTTTCGCGTCCGGCGCTTCTTCTCGCGGCAGAGGTTTACCCGAGGCATCAAGTATTTTTTTCATGCTAAATCAGGGTTTTTGTTAAGCAAGGCGGCTTCCCACGGCTTGAGACCGGGCAAGGCCGAAGGGCCAAAGCTGCGCGAGTTGTTCCTTAGATTCGGGAAGATTTCAAAAAGCTCTTCGACCGCATCAAGGTCAATGCCTTCCAGACTGGTCGGTCCGGGATGAAAACTCTCGGTCGCGAGTCCATTGGTAACCATGACTTCGTGCTGATCGAACGCCAGATGGAAGTATTCGACTTCCGATACCTTCCGATCAACCGTGATCGTGGAATCGTTTAGCAAGCCCTTGGCCGGAGCCAAGACAACCGGATGGCCGAACAACATTTCAGCCAGCGGATCGCTAAGCTGCACCCGGTGTTGCGGGGAAACCAGCAGGTCGCTTTTGGGTTGCCCCGGACCTATTGCATTCCGGCAGATCCTAACAGGGTAAAGACGGGTGTTGCTGGCTAGTTCTTCGGCTTCAATGCGTCGGCTTCCGATCCAGCGAATCCTCTCGGCTCGCCCGTCTGCTGTCAGAACCTCATCGTCGATCATCAGGTCTTCGACCAAGCGCTCACCGCTGGGGGTGGTGATCAAAGTGCCCTTGGTGACACAGATCAACAGCTCGATAACCACGGTGTCCGTGTCACTCGTTCCAAACGAGCCGGTGGCCGTGACAGTGAAACTTATGACCTGATCTGATCCCGAAGCAATGACCGCAGCGCGATCGACGAAAAAGGTAAACTCGCCGGTGGCGGTGTCTGTCACCAAAGTACCGTAGGGCGTGACAAGCGGGCTGAAAACGTAACCGCCTGGCGCCTCACCCTCTCCGACGCCATCCAGGTCGTTATCCAGATCAAAATCGCCCGAGACCGTTGTCACACTGGGATCGCTGAGGTCCGCGGTGGTGGTCCAGATATCCAGACCCTGCTCACCGCTGCCGGTGAACCCGTCCACCTCACTGATGTTTAATACAAAACCCATCTTTCATCGCACCCGGTTCAGTCGCCGGGCGTAGACCGGCAAATCACGTGTCGTTACCTCAATACACTTCGCGCGGGTTTGTTTCTGCAATTAAACGGGCAGGCCGCCCAATTTTAGATAGAAACTGTGTGAATATGGTCCAATCGACCCAAAAACTGAACAGAGTTTCGTGCCCAGCGCGGGTTAGAGCTGGTCCAGAAAGCAACCCACCTTGTCGGCCATCTGTTCGGCGGTATCGTTGCGATTGAAAAACTCGATAAAACCATCCTGTGGCGTCACCAGATAAGTAAAGGTCGAGTGGTCCACCAGATAGTATTCATCGCTTTTGTCATGGGCTTTGTAATAGGTCTTGTAGGCTTGGCTGGCCGCCTTGACCTGCTCGGGAGATCCGGTCAGCGCGATGGTCTTGCCGCCAAGATTGAAGGCAAAATCACCCACCACTTCGGGCGTATCCCGGTCCGGGTCGATCGAGATGAACAACGGCGTCACCGATTGGCCGCGCTCGGCCAGAATGTCCACGGCTTCGGCGTTCCGCGACATGTCAAAAGGGCAGATATCCGGGCAGAAGGTATAGCCGAAATAAACCAAAGTCGGCTCAGTGATCACATCCGTGTCGGTGACCGTTTCGCCTGCTCCGTTGATCAGCTCGAAGGGTCCACCAATCGCGGCCGACCCTCCAGCAATCTGGCTGGAACGGCATTGAGCAAACTTGTCATCTGACCCGCCGCCCTGTGTCAGCAGCCACATAGCACCTATACCGATGGCCAGAACAACGGTCGCAAGAATGGCATACAGGCGGATCATGACGGGTTTCCTGACCAAAAAGGGGTTGTTGATCGTTTCGGCCGGGACACCTATCAAGATGAACAGCCGATGCAACGGGACATAATGGACAAATGGCAATTTCCAACATCACATTATGGCGCGGTCAGGAACGCAGTAGCTGGATCCGCCTGCGCACCCTCATCCTGTTGCGATGGGTCGCCATTATCGGTCAGATCACGGCGATCACCGTCGCCCAGCAGACCTATCAGGTGCAGTTGGACGCCATGCTGTGCTATTTGGCAATCGGCGTGTCGATCATGGGCAACCTGACGGCTATTCTTGTGTTTCCGCGAAACAAACGGCTGTCAGAGTTTGAAAACTTTCTGATGGTTCTGTTCGACCTGCTTCAGCTTACGATCCTGCTGTATCTGACCGGCGGCTTGAACAACCCCTTTGCACTGTTGCTGGTCGGGCCGGTGACGATCTCGGCCAGTGTCATGAGCACCCGCTCGACGATGATCATCGGCGGTGTCGCCATTGCCCTAACCACCCTGCTAGCGGAATTTCACGTGCCCTTGCGCACGGCGGTGGGTGTCGATCTGGACATCCCCGATATCCTGCTGTTCGGAAACTGGGCCGCCATCGTTATCGCGATCGTCTTTCTTGGTGCGTATTCCCACCGCGTCAGTACCGAGGTGCAGTCCATGTCCGAGGCGCTCTCGGCCACGCATATGGCGCTGGCCCGCGAACAGAAACTGACCGATCTGGGCGGGGTCGTAGCCGCTGCCGCGCACGAGCTTGGGACACCCCTGGCCACGATCAAGCTGACCAGTTCGGAACTGATCGAAGAGTTGGACGACCGGCCGGACCTGAAAGACGATGCTGCGCTGATCCGTGAGCAGGCCAACCGATGCAGGGACATCCTGCGGGACATGGGGCGCGCGGGCAAAGACGATCTGCATCTTCGGCAGGCGCCCTTGTCCACGGTCGTCCACGAAGCCGCCGAGCCTCATATCAATCGCGGCAAGATCGTTCATTTCGCTGAAGGTCCCGCAGGCGAAGGCGACGTGCAGCAACCGTCAATCCTGCGAAAACCCGAGATTATCCACGGCCTGCGAAACCTGATTCAAAACGCCGTGGATTTTTCGCGCGCCAATGTCTGGGTTGAGGCCGAATGGACCCCTGATCAGATCACAGTAGGCATCATGGATGACGGGCGCGGCTATCCTTCACAGATGATTGGCCGGATCGGAGACCCTTTCATGCGCCGTCGCCGCGCCGAGACCGAACAACGTGCGCGGCCAGAATACGAAGGCATGGGCCTGGGTCTGTTCATCGCCAAGACCCTTCTGGAACGGAGCGGCGCAGAGCTGGAATTCGCCAACGGCTCGGACCCCTATCAAACCCTGTCCGACCACCCCGAGCGCCGAGGCGCGATCGTCAAGGTCACATGGCCTCGCAAACTGGTGGACGCCCAGATCGGAGATACCCCTGTTCCATCTGGTGCAAATCAACGCTTTCAGGTCTGAGTTAAGACCCCGTTAACCATTGGAAACCATAATCTGTACCCGTGATTTTCGTTGCGGGGCGCGCATGGTGGACTGGATCATTCTAGCCTTTATCAGCTTGGTATCTGCCGGTCTTGCCGCGCAGTGGTTGTTGCCGCGCCGCAGGCATCGGGGCGACAATTTCGGCCTGTCCTCGCCTTCCTCATTCTATGACGTGGTGTTTTTGTTTGATGGCGACCGGCTGATTAGCCACTCGGACATCGCCCTTGATGGGTTTGAAGAGGTTCGCCAATGGGCCGACCTGCAACGCCTGCTGAAACGGGACTTTCCGACATTTCCCGAAACCCCGGATCGAATTCGGAAGGAAGGAAATCTGGTGATTCCGGCTATCGACTGCACGGTCGAGCGTGACGTGCTGTGCGAATGGATAGACGGCGTCGTCCGCGTCCGGCTGCGCGACAACAGGGGTGGTCAGCAAGCTGTTCCTCTGGGGGCAAGTGACCCTATTCGCATGGCGATGGAGCGTGCGCCCTATCCCGTCTGGCTGCTTGATCAACAGGACAATGTCCGATGGTGTAACGCGGCGTATGTGTCATTGGTGCGCAAGGTTCGGGGTCAGGATACCGACCTCACGGCTCCGTTGTTTCCGGGCGCGGAGGGCAACACGGGGTTGCGCACCAAGACGCGAGTTTCGATCTCGCCGGAAGACAGTGCAAACAAGCTCTGGTTCGACCTGACACTGGTAAACCACCCGGAAGGGTACTTGTGCTATGCCGTGGACATCAACGCCATTGTCGATGCCGAAACCGCGCAACGAAAATTCGTTCAGACAATGACGAAAACATTTGCCCAGCTTTCGATCGGGCTGGCCATATTCGACCGCAATCGCCAACTTGCACTGTTCAACCCGGCCTTGATCGACCTGACCGCCCTACCCCCTGATTTTCTAAGTTGCCGCCCAAGCCTGTCCAGTTTTTTCGACCGGCTGCGCGACCAGCACATGATGCCCGAGCCCAAGAATTATCGTAGCTGGCGGAGCCAAATGAACAGCCTGCTCGAAGCGGCAGAGGACGGAAATTACCATGAGACATGGTCATTGCCCTCAGGCTCAGTCTATTCGGTCAGCGGGCGTCCGCACCCAGACGGCGCGGTGGCCTTTTTGTTCGAGGACATCACGGCCGAGATCACGCTGACTCGGCGGTTCCGCTCAGAGATGGACCTGATGCAATCGATTCTGGACAAACTGGCCGACGCCATCGCCGTTTTTGGCGATGATGGCACGCTGGCATTCACCAACTTTGCCTACCAGCAGCTTTGGGGCGAACCATCTGACGTGGGGTTTGACTCGGACACTGTGCTCGAAGTGACGCGAGGCTGGCAGACACAGTGCACGGCGACGCCCATCTTGGGCGAAATTCGCGATTTCGTTGAAATGCGCGAAAACCGCGTCGAATGGAATGGAACTTTGCAAATGCGCAACGGCACGCATCTGACTTGCATGATCAGCCCGCTGCAAAACGGTGCCACAATTATACGCTTTTCCTCGGACGCGGACGCTCTGCAACCGGCAGAGATACGGCAGATCAGCGCCTGAACCGGGTTGCGGCCAACCGGACACAGGGCCATTGTGGCGCCATGACGACGACACCGCTGACGATTGCCCTGAATTCCCCAGAAGAAACAACCGGGTTTGCCACTCGGTTAGGTTCGACTTTGCTGCCCGGAGACACCCTGTTGCTTGAAGGTGAGATCGGCAGCGGCAAAACCCATTTCGCGCGCGGTCTGATCCAGTCACTGTTGACCACCCCCGAGGATGTGCCCTCTCCGACGTTTACGCTGGTGCAGGTTTACGACACCGAGTCCACAGAGATCTGGCATTGTGACCTGTACCGTCTGAGCGCCGTAGAAGAAGTAGAAGAGCTTGGCCTGACCGAAGCGTTGGACTCGTCGATCTGCCTGATAGAATGGCCGGAAAAGCTGGGTCCGCTTCGACCTGATGCCGCCCTTACAATGACGTTTGAAACAGACCCTGACACAATGGAAAAACGAATACTGACCCTATCGTGGTCGGACCCAAAATGGGCCCAAAGGCTGGAGTCCTGCTCATGACCAACCGTGCTGTTCTGGCCGAAGCCCTGATCGCACAGACGCCTTGGGCCGACGCGCAGCGTGCGCCTCTGGCCGGGGATGCCTCGAACCGCCGGTACGAGCGTCTGACTGACCCGAAAACCGGCAAAACCGCCGTTCTGATGGATTCCCCTCCGAGTCAGGCCGAACCTGTTGAGGCATTTGTCCGCATGGCCGAATATCTGCGGTCCATTGGCCTGAGCGCGCCCGAAATCTATGCCGAAGACACAGAATACGGGTTCTTGTTGCTTGAAGATTTGGGCGATGATCTGTTCGCGCGCGTTCTTCGGCAATATCCGCCGAAAGAACGTGAACTGTACGAAGCGGCAACAGACGTTCTGATCACGCTACATGATGCGCCGACCCTGTCGCTGCCATCTTATGGTCCCTCGTTGATGACCGAGCTGGCCGCTCTTTCGTTCACAAAATACGCGCAGGCCGTTCAGGGCAGTTATGACGAAGACGCGCGGGATCGGTTCGAGCATCGGTTCTCGGACATCCTGCACAGTGAAGCATCTGGGCAGAAGGTCGTTGTTCAGCGTGACTACCATGCCGAAAACCTGATCTGGCTGCCCGAACGCGACGGTGTGCAGCGCGTGGGTCTTCTGGACTTTCAAACAGCAATGCTGGGACATCCCGCATATGATCTGGTTTCGCTGTTGCAGGACGTCCGCCGCGACGTGGCACCGGGCACCGAGATGCGGATGGTCGACCGATACATCTCGGCAACAGGGGTCAACGATCATGACTTCCGCACGGCTTACGCCGTTCTAGGTGCACAGCGGAACCTTCGGATACTCGGAGTATTCGCGCGTTTGGCGACCGAGTTCGGAAAGCCGCAATATTTAGACCTGATCCCCGCGACCTGGGCCCACCTGATGCGGGATCTCGAACATCCCGCCCTGGTGACGGTTGCAGATCTTTTACGCGACGCCCTGCCCGCACCGACACCCGAAGCTTTGGAAAGGCTCAGACAAGCATGACCCGATCTCCTGATGCTGTCATGCTGTTCGCAGCAGGTTTCGGCACACGTATGGGCGCGTTGACCAAAGACACGCCCAAGCCGCTCATAAAAGTTTCGGGCCGGGCCTTGATCGACCACGCGCTTGATCTTGTGGACGAACTGCACCCAAAGCGGGTTGTCGCTAACCTGCACTATTTGCCGGATCAACTTGAAGCGCATCTGACCCCGAAACGTGTGCAGTTGTTGCTGGAACAGCCGGACATTCTAGACACCGGGGGCGGATTGCGCGCCGCTTTGCCCTTACTGGGGTCTGAGCCGGTTTTCACCCTGAATTCAGACGCGATCTGGTCCGGTCCGAACCCGCTGAAGCTGCTGCGCAATGCGTGGGATCCCGAGCGAATGGATGCCCTTCTGATGTGCGTGCCCGTTGCCCAGACGATCGGCTACAGCGGGACAGGCGATTTCACCGCCGACGCTACAGGCCGGATCACCCGCGGCCCCGGTTTGATCTATGGCGGCGTACAGATCACTAAGACCGAAAGGTTGAAAGAATTCCCTCAGAAGTCTTTTTCACTGAACCTGCTCTGGGACCGGATGCTGCAGCAGAACCGTCTGTTTTCGCTTTCGTATCCCGGTTGCTGGTGTGACGTCGGCCACCCGGACGGGATCGCCTTGGCTGAAGGGCTTTTGGCCGATGTTTAAGCCCGGCGACCTGCCCCGTGTTTTTGCCGTCCCACCGGGCACGGACTTTCCCAAGGCACTGGTTCAGGGGCTGAGAACCCGGTGCGCGGATCAGCCACCCGAAGCGCTGGCCCGGGTTCAGCTTGTGGTCAACACCCGACGCATGGCCCGCCGGGTACGCAGCCTGTTCGATCAAGGCCCGGCTTGCCTGTTGCCCCGGCTTTCGCTGGTGACTGATCTGGGTGAAAGCGTCGATCTTGCCAGTGTCCCACCAGCCATCCCGCCCCTCCGACGCAGGCTGGAGCTGACACAACTGGTTTCCAAACTCTTGGACCAACAGCCCGATCTGGCCGCGCGGTCTTCCTTGTTTGACCTTTCTGACAGTTTAGCCGCGCTCATAGACGAAATGCAGGGTGAAGGCGTATCGCCCGATGCGATCCGAAAACTGGACGTCAGCGACCTTTCCGGTCACTGGGCGCGGGCGCAAGCGTTTATCGGAATTGCAGATAGCTTTATCAATCCCGGTGGCGATGCGCTGGACGCTCAGGCCCGGCAGCGTCGCGTGGTAGAGAACCTGATCCAGCGTTGGCGAGATGATCCACCGCGTCACCCTGTGCTTCTTGCGGGGTCTACGGGGTCTCGGGGGACAACCCTAATGCTGATGGAAGCCGTCGCGCGATTGCCACAAGGTGCCTTGATCCTGCCGGGGTTTGATTTTGACCAGCCCGAGTGTGTCTGGAACGATCTGGATGATGCGCTGACGTCGGAAGATCACCCGCAATACAGGTTCCGAAAGCTGATGACCCAGCTCGGGGTGAAACCAGATCAGATTGAACCTTGGACACCGGACGCGCCCCCCTCGCCTGCCCGTAACCGGCTGGTTTCATTGGCATTACGCCCAGCACCGATCACGGATGCCTGGATGTCCGAAGGCCCAATGCTGAGGGATTTGGACCGCGCGACAAACGACCTGACACTGGTCGAAGCCCAATCTCCCCGCGCCGAGGCGCTGGCCATTGCCCTGCGTTTGCGTCAGGCCGCCGAGACCGGTCAGACCGCTGCCCTGATAACCCCGGACAGGATGCTGACACGTCAGGTCAGTGCCGCGCTGGATCGTTGGAACATCCTGCCCGATGACAGCGCCGGTCTGCCCCTGCAACTTTCTCCGCCCGGACGGTTTTTGCGGCACGTTGCCAACCTGTTCGCACGACGTCTGGATGGTGAAGCTCTGCTGACGCTGCTGAAGCACCCCCTCTGTCACGATGGCGGGGGTCGGGGTGAGCATCTTTTGCACACCCGTGATCTTGAGTTGGACCTGCGGCGTCACGGTCCTCCGTTTCCAGACAGCGCCAGCCTGACCGCTTTCGCCATCCGCAAAGAGGTTCCGGGTGACTGGATGCAATGGCTCGCGCGGCATTTCTGCGACCAAGATATCTCGACCGAATTGCCCCTGTCGGATTGGGTTGCCCGTCTGCGGACGTTGGCCGAAGCTATCTCAGCCGGCAGTGCGGGCGACACCGGAACGCTTTGGGACAAAAACGCCGGTCAAAAGGCGCAATCCGTTCTCACCTCACTCGAGTCCGAGGCACACCATGGTGGGTCAATGAACGCGCATGACTTCGCGGACCTGCTGGGGGCATTACTGGCCGGAGAAGAAGTGCGCGATCGGGACGCGCCGCATCCACATATCATGATCTGGGGAACGCTTGAGGCCCGCGTACAAGGGGCCGATCTGCTAATTCTCGGCGGCCTGAACGAAGGTAGCTGGCCGGAAGCCGCCGCACCCGACCCGTGGCTGAACCGCCAGATGCGCGACAAAGCGGGGCTTTTGCTACCGGAACGGCGGATCGGGCTTTCGGCGCATGACTTTCAGCAGGCTATTGGCGCGCCCGAGGTCTGGCTGACGCGCGCGATCCGGTCCGATGACGCGGAAACAGTGCCTTCACGATGGCTGAACCGGCTGACAAACTTGTTGCAGGGTCTGCCAGATCAAGGTGGCCGCGACGCGTTGTCCGGCATGCGTTCCCGTGGTCGGCAATGGCTGCGCTGGTCCGAGCAGCTTGAAACCGCCCCGCATATCAAAGCTGCCCCACGACCGTCGCCGCGCCCGCCGGTTGCGTCGCGCCCGCGCCGTCTGAGCGTTACGGAAATCAAGCGCCTGATCCGCGATCCATATGCGATCTATGCCAAACACGTGCTGCGCCTGAAGCCTCTGGACCCTCTGGTGCAGGCACCGGACGCGTTGCTGCGCGGGATCGTGATCCATGAAATCCTTGAGCATTTCGTCAAGGACAGCTTGCTGGACTCGGCGCTTCTGTCGCGTGACAACTTTTTGAAACGCGCTGAAAGCCTGCTGGAACAGCATGTTGCATGGCCGACAGCCCGCAAGCTCTGGCTGGCGCGACTTGAACGGATTGCAGATGACTTTTTGAAAGCGGAAACCTCGCGGCACGGCGATGGTGGCCCCGTGGCGTTTGAGGCTGCGATGAAACTAGTACTGTCGCCTCTGGACTTTACGATTTCGGGTCGCGCTGATCGGATCGACTTGAACAGCAGGGGTGCGCTACGACTGGTCGACTACAAAACCGGCACTCCGCCTAGCGAAAGCCAGCAAGCCAAGTTTGACAAACAATTGCTGATCGAAGCTGCAATGGCCGAGCAGGGCGGGATTGAGGGAATTGACCCACTGCCAGTGGCAGAAGCCATTTTTGTCGGTATGGGAGGGGCTTATAAGGAAGTTCCCGCGCCACTTGGCAAGGAACCGCCCGACAAGGTTCTGGCTGAGCTGAAAGAGCTGATTTCAGCTTATTTAGAGCCTGAACAAGGCTATTCTTCGCGCCGGATGCTGCACAAGG
The DNA here is from genome assembly GCF_056539385.1 of Ruegeria sp. BB6. Lineage (NCBI taxonomy): Bacteria > Pseudomonadati > Pseudomonadota > Alphaproteobacteria > Rhodobacterales > Roseobacteraceae > Ruegeria > Ruegeria sp. BB6. Next base: position 382,370 of record NZ_JBQFUW010000003.1, on the reverse strand, counting down.
ACACCGACATTGGCGACTATGATCACCTCGCACGATTTGGCGAGTGGGACCGGACGCACGAAACAAACCCCGAGGATCTGAAATGAGCCCGCGAAACGACGCGACCGAACGTCAGGTACAGGCCGCGCGACCCGAAGCCTCAACTTGGTTGGCGGCAAATGCTGGTTCGGGCAAAACCAGGGTACTGACCGACCGAGTGGCGCGATTGTTGCTGGACGGTATTCAGCCGCAGCATATTTTGTGCCTGACCTACACAAAAGCCGCCGCCAGCGAGATGCAAAACCGCCTGTTCAAACGACTGGGTGAGTGGGCGATGCTGGACGATGACCGGCTACTGGCGCAATTGACCGATCTGGGCGTTCCGGGTGTCATCGACCCTGACCGGCTGGCGCAGGCTCGCACGCTGTTTGCGCGCGCAATCGAAACGCCCGGTGGGTTGAAAATACAGACAATCCACTCGTTCTGCGCGTCTCTCTTGCGCCGTTTTCCGCTTGAGGCTGGCGTCAGCCCGCAATTTTCCGAAATGGAGGACCGCGCCGCCGCGCTGCTGCGCGAAGAAATTGTCGAAGATTTTGCAGAGGGGCCGCAAGCCGCGCTGATCGAAGATGTGGCCCGGTTCGTGACGGATACCGGTTTTGAAAAGCTGACGGCCGCAATAACGCAAAAGCGAAACCTGTTTGCGAAGCCCCTGAATTGGGACGAGATTCAACAACAATTCGCCCTTCCCGAAGGGTTTGACGAAGAGACGTTGCTGTCTCGCGTTTTTCTGGGCGGCGAGGTTGATCTGATCCGCTCGATCCTGCCCGCCATGCTTGAAAGCGGTGGAAATAACGCGAAGGCCGCAGCAAAGCTGGCCGGATTCACTGAGCCGCGAACCACCATCCTGCCAACTTTGGAAGGGGTCTTCCTAACCGGAAAGTCGGCGAAGGAACCGTTTTCAGCCAAAATCAACAACTTTCCGACCAAAGCGCTGCGCGAAGGGGTTCTGGCAGACCGAATGTCGCAACTCGAAGCCTTCATGTTGCGGGTTGAGGCAGCCCGAGAGCAACGGCTGGCTTTGACGGCCGGGCGCAAAACACATGTACTGCATCGGTTTGCAGCGGCTTTCCTGCCGGAATACGAACGGCGCAAACAAATAAGGGGATGGTTGGATTTTGACGACCTGATCCTGCGTGCACGCCAAGTTCTGAACGATCCGGCGGTCGCGGAGTGGGTGCTGTATCGACTGGACGGAGGTATCGACCATATCCTTGTGGACGAAGCGCAAGACACAAGCCCCGACCAATGGGACGTGATCGAGAAGCTAGCCCAGGAATTCACCAGCGGAGAGGGCGCCCGATCGGGGATTGAGCGGACGATTTTCGTGGTCGGCGACAAGAAACAGTCGATCTATTCCTTCCAGGGCGCCGACCCGCAAGCCTTTGACCGGATGCAGCTTGAATTCGGGCGGAAGCTGACTGAATCAGGCTCTAAATTGTGGGATTCCACGCTTGAGTACTCGTTTCGGTCCTCCAGCGCGATCCTGTCCTTGGTGGATATTCTGTTTGAAAACCAAGTAGAGGCAGGCTTCCACAAAGAAAGCCTTCACCGTGCGTTCAAAGCCGATCTTCCGGGGCGGGTCGATCTGTGGCCCGTGGTTGAAAAGGTCGAGGAAGACGAAGACGGTGACTGGACCGACCCTGTGGATCGACCCGGCGCGCGACATCACACCGTTATTCTGGCCCAACAGGTAGCAGAGTCGATCAAGGCGATGATCGAGCGCGGCGAAACCATTCCCGATGATAGTGAAACACCGGGAGAGTTTGTACGACGCAAGGTGCAGCCAGGGGATTTCCTGATCCTGGTTCAGCGCCGCTCGGACCTGTTCGCTGAAATCATTCGGGCGTGCAAAGCCGCTGACCTGCCAATCGCAGGGGCAGACCGCCTGAAAGTCGGCGCGGAATTGGCGGTGAAGGACCTGGCCGCGCTGCTCAGCTTTCTAGCAACGCCGGAAGACAGCCTTTCGTTGGCGACGGTACTCAAATCTCCGTTACTGGGGTGGACCGAACAGCAGCTTTTCGATCTGGCCCACCGCCGAACAGACCCGTTTCTTTGGGCCGCGCTGCGCCGCCGCGCCGATGAGTTTCCCGACACGCTTGCCGTATTGAACGACCTGCGCGGGCAGATCGACTTTCTGCGCCCATACGACCTGATCGAACGTATCCTGACCCGCCATGACGGGCGGCGCAAACTGCTCGGGCGGTTGGGGGCCGAAGCCGAAGACGGCATCAACGCGCTGTTGTCGCAGGCGCTTGCCTACGAGCGCACCGATATTCCCAGCCTGACCGGGTTTCTGGTGTGGATGCAGACCGATGACCTTGAGATCAAGCGACAGATGAGCGGTGTCGGCAACATGATCCGGGTTATGACAGTGCATGGATCAAAGGGGTTGGAAGCGCCAATCGTAATCCTGCCCGACACTGGCAAACGGCAAGCCCCGCGCGATGCCGAGATCATGGTGGCAGAGGGGACGCCCTTGTGGAAAGTCCCGGCAGATGGATCACCGGCCCCGATTGCCCGCGCCCGTCAAGAAGCACGCGAACGGGAAGAAAACGAGCGGTTGAGGTTGCTCTATGTGGCTCTAACACGGGCCGAGAAGTGGTTGATCGTGGCCGCAGCCGGGGATGTCGGCAAAGATGGGTCAAGCTGGTACCAGATGGTTCAGACCGCCATGGAACGGGCAGGTGCCACTTCAGAGCCGGGTTCAGAGACGCTAAGGCTGTCGCATGGTGAATGGCTTGACCCGCCTCTGATCGAACATGCAGAACCAACGATTGAGCGTGTAGACATTCCGCAGGCATTTCTGGCTGAGGCAGCCACGCCCGAGCCAGAGACCGAAACGCTCAGCCCGTCGGATCTGGGTGGCGCGAAGGCCTTGCCGGGCGACAGTGGGCAGGATGAGGAGGCCGCCAAACTGCGCGGAACCCGGCTGCACCTTCTTCTCGAACACTTGCCTTCGGTTGCGTCCGAATTCTGGCCGCAGCTTTGCGCAAGGGTTCTTCCCGATATGCAGGATTCGGAACGCGATGCGCTGTTTTCCGAGGCGCGGGCCGTGCTATCCGCAGACCATCTGCAGGACATATTCGGCCCCGAGTCTCTGGCCGAAGTTCCGGTATCCGCCGATCTGAACGGGCGTCGGATGCACGGGGTCATCGACCGGTTGGTCGTAACGGACAAAGACGTTCAGGTCATTGATTTCAAATCGAATATGATTGTGCCGGACACCGCAGCCGCGTGTCCTGACGGCCTGCTGCGACAGATGGGGGCGTATTCCTGTGCGCTGTCACAGATTTACCCTGATCGCGACATCAAAACTGCGATCCTGTGGACCAGAACGGCTCGGTTGATGTGGTTGCCACACGATCTGGTGACGGATGCGCTGACGCGTGCGTCGATGCCTTGACCTTGGAAAACCCCGCACCTAGTTTCAGTGACCAAGCATTCCCCATTCAGGAGACAGAATATGTCGACCGTAGCCGTAACCGACGATACCTTTGACGCCGAAGTCAAGAATTCCGACATCCCCGTTGTTGTCGATTTCTGGGCCGAGTGGTGTGGCCCCTGTAAACAAATCGGTCCCGCCCTGGAAGAGCTGGCGGTTGAGTATGGCGACAAGGTCAAGATCGCCAAGGTTGACGTGGACAGTAACCCCAACGCCGCTGCCGCGATGGGCGTGCGCGGTATTCCTGCGCTGTTTATCTTCAAGGATGGTCAGGTGGTCTCGAACCGTGCAGGTGCCGCGCCGAAGGCCGCCCTGCAAAGCTGGATTGACGAATCCATCTGATCCGTTTGGATACGCAAAGATCGGGGGCGCCTCATCCGGGGCGCCTTTTTCATGCCGGAGGGTCACATGGCGAAAACACGCGTTCTTGTTGAGTTTGGCATGGGCACCTCGCTGCGCCGCGAAGACTATACCGAGGCCGCTTTGCGGGCCATCAAAGACGCGCTGTGGCACAATTCGGTCAACATGGCAGAGCTATTCGGCTTTCCCAAAGAGGCCATGATTATCGACGCCGAAATCGGGGTCGCCCACCCAGAAAAGGTCGACACCGAAGTGCTGATGGCGGTGTTTCCATATGGCCAACCAAACATCCGCGTGACGCAGGGCGGGTTGGACATAAAGAAACCGGAAACCGCCGGCCACACGGTAATTGCAAATGCGGCGATCATCGTATCGTTCGACATGGAGGCCGAACTGTGATGGAAAAACGCATCATTCTGGAAATGGGAACCGGCAACGATCTGTACGGACAAGACTATACCAAAGCTGCGCGGCGGGCCGTACAGGACGCGCTGCATCATTCGTCGATCACGTTGTTTTCCAAGCTGGGCGTAGACCACCATCAGATGCGTGTGCGGGTAACAATAGGGGTTCAACAGCCAGATGCCGTGGATTGCGAACTTGTCGCAGGCGATCTTCCACGCGGTCGCGCCGAAGTACGGGCGGTCACCGGAGGACTGGATGTAGAGGACCCCGAGGACGGCACGCGCCACGTCATCGCAACTGCTGCGGTTGAGGCATTTCTTCCCGATATGGACGGGCTTTTTAAACTGTCCTGACAAAGAAAAAGCCGCTCGGACGAGCGGCTCATCTTAACTGTCGAATGTCTCGCGGATCAGATGTTTCTGATATCCGCGCGGCTCAGGCCGATGTCGTCCAGTTGCGCGTCGCTGAGGACCGACAGGGCCTTGCGAGTTTTGCGGGATTCATTCCACGCGGTTGCTTTTTCAAATGTTCCGAAGAACGCGTCCACTACATGCAGGATGGTAGCTGCTCCGAGCGGCGCATGGATATTTGCAGTAGTTGCCATTTGCGCATTTCCTTGTAACTGAAACAGCCGACCTCTTGTCGGTTGTGAGGCTCATGTAGGAGCATTGGCTGAGTCTCACAATTGCTAGTCCGGTAACCCCGAATTGCATTTCTTGCATATCTTTTGGGCGATTTGTGAACTGTTGCGCTGTCGATGGGTCCGGCCCATATAGGGTGCAAGAAAAAAACGGAGGCTTTCATGGCAGACAGCGAATTTCCCGGTTGGCATGGCACAACGATTATTGGCGTCAAGAAAGGCGGCCAGGTGGTGATCGCCGGGGACGGGCAGGTGAGTCTGGGTCAGACGGTCATCAAAGGCACCGCCCGCAAGGTGCGCCGCCTGTCTCCGGGCGGGTTCGAGGTTGTTGCAGGCTTTGCCGGATCAACAGCCGATGCCTTCACTTTGCTGGAACGGCTGGAGGCCAAGCTGGAGGCCACACCCGGTCAACTTGCCCGGGCCTCGGTCGAATTGGCGAAAGACTGGCGGACGGATAAATATCTGCAAAAGCTCGAAGCGATGCTGATCGTCACCGACGGAAACGATCTACTGGTGATCACCGGGGCAGGGGACGTGCTTGAGCCCGAACATAACGTGGCTGCCATCGGATCGGGCGGCAATTTCGCACTGGCGGCTGCGCGCGCGATGATGGACGGCGACAAACCCGCCGAAACGGTGGCGCGTGAGGCCATGGCGATTGCCGCCGATATCTGCGTTTATACCAATGGCAACCTGACGGTTGAGGAAATCTCAGGCCAGTAGCGCCTTGATCTCTTTTCCTTTCCAGCGCCGGTGCATTCCAATCAGGCCGCATATCGCGGCGACGATCACGATGTAGTACGGCACCCGGATGTCGATGCTCATCAGCCCGCCACCGATCAGGGACATGACGCCTCCGGCCAAACAAAAGACGGCTGTGGTCACGCCCATGACCCAGCCCTGATCCGCCTCGCTGACGCTGGACGAAAACAGGCCCAGAAGGGTCGGGTAGGCCACGCCGAACAGGAAATAGAAGAAAAAGACCGGGACATAACTGAACACTCCGCTGGGGCTGAAGGCGAAGGCAAAGCCGCACATCACCATCACGATCAGCGACGCATAGATGATCTTGTGCTTGCTGAACCTTTCCTGCGCGGGTTTGACAAGGAAGGTGCTGGAAAACGCCAGTGCCACGCCTATGACCACCATCGCCACGCTGCCTCCGATCACGCCATAGCCGAACTTGCTGGTCAGGAAATTGTCAACGAATACGTAAAACGTGACGTTGGCTATCATGAAGAACGAATAGACGGGCAGGATTTTCAACACCGTCGGGTGACCCTTCACCGCGATCAGGCTGTCGGTAACATCGCGTGGGCGAAAGACAAAGGCAGCGCGTTCGGTTCGTGTGTCCTTGAAGAAAAACAGGACCAGGAAAATGGCGATCAGAACCAGAACGAACGCGCCGTAGAATGGCGTTTTCAGTGTGGCTATGCTGCCCAGCAGGGCGGCGTCGGACAGGACCGCCCCGATTATCGGCCCGCCGACCAGTCCGAAACTGACGCCGGTCACGATATATCCCATATTTCGGTCGCGGTCGGCCGCATCGGTGCTGCCGTCAATCATGGCGGCCTGTGCGATAGGCTGGTTCCCCGCAGTAAACCCAGTGATCGAACGCCCAAGGATCAACAGCAGCAGGCTGTTCATATACAGCGCCGCTATGGTGATCGCATAGCCGGCCAGCGCCCCTCCCAGACAGACCAGCAGCGCATTCTTGCGCCCGATCGAGTCCGAAACCTTGGACACATAAACCACGCCAAGAAACCACGACAAAAAGAAGCAGCCGATCACAAGCCCATAGTAGAAATGCCGCCGACCCATCGGAGTATTCTCGGGCAGAAATCCGGATTTCGTCTCCATGATCAGCGAGTTGATGATGGGAAAGACCAGCCCTTGTCCAATCAGGTCAACAAACACAACGAACAACAGGGTGATCTTCGCAATTTTCGTCATATCCGCGCTCCTGACCCTCAACGCCTTGAAATCACTGTATCAGAGGGCGCGCGTTTCACCTATGGAAAGCATTTGCAAACCGGATGGACGGTTGTTAACCAACGCTGACAATGAAAGTAGCTTGGTTGTTTTCGCCCACGCGGTGACTACCTAAGCCGCATCTGACCCACGCCGACCGAAAGGACCGCCCCCGTGACTGACCTGACCCCGCGCGAGATTGTCTCGGAACTGGATCGTTTTATCATCGGGCAAAAAGACGCCAAACGCGCGGTCGCCGTGGCGCTGCGCAACCGCTGGCGGCGCAAGCAGTTGGCGGATGACATCCGCGATGAGGTCTACCCCAAGAACATCCTGATGATCGGCCCGACCGGTGTTGGCAAAACCGAGATCAGCCGCCGACTGGCAAAACTCGCCCGTGCGCCGTTCATCAAGGTCGAGGCCACCAAGTTCACCGAGGTTGGCTATGTAGGGCGCGACGTGGAACAGATCGTGCGTGATCTGGCGGATGCCGCGATTATCCAGACCCGCGAGTATATGCGCGAAGATGTAAAAGCGCGTGCCTATCAAGCCGCCGAAGATCGCGTGATCGAAGCCATCGCCGGCACCGATGCCCGGGAAGGCACGCGTGAGATGTTCCGCAAGAAACTGAAAGCGGGCGAATTGGACGATACGGTGATCGAGCTGGAGTTGTCCGACAGCTCGAACCCGATGCCAATGTTCGACATTCCCGGTCAACCCGGCAGCCAGATGGGTATGATGAACCTGGGCGACATCTTCGGAAAGGCGTTCGGCGGTCGTACGGTCAAGAAGAAGATGACTGTCGCCGAAAGCTATGACGCGCTGATCGGGGAAGAGGCCGACAAGCTGCTGGATGATGAAACCGTCAACCGCGTGGCTTTGGAATCGGTTGAACAGAACGGGATCGTCTTTCTGGATGAGATCGACAAGGTCTGCGCACGATCTGATGCGCGCGGCGGCGATGTCAGCCGGGAAGGGGTGCAGCGCGATCTGCTGCCCCTGATCGAAGGCACGACTGTCAGCACCAAACACGGCCCGGTGAAAACCGACCACATCCTGTTCATTGCCAGCGGTGCGTTCCACATCGCCAAACCCTCGGACCTGTTGCCCGAATTGCAGGGCCGTCTGCCGATCCGGGTTGAACTGCGCGCGCTGACCGAGGAGGATTTTGTACGTATCCTGACCGAGACGGACAACGCCCTGACCCGCCAATATACCGGCCTGATGGGAACCGAGGAGGTCACGGTCAGCTTCACCGAAGATGGCATCGCAGCCTTGGCTAAAATCGCAGCGGACGTGAACCAAAGCGTCGAAAACATCGGCGCGCGGCGGCTTTATACGGTGATGGAGCGCGTGTTCGAGGAACTTTCCTTCACTGCCCCGGATCAGGCAGGGGCCGAGATCACGGTCAACGCGCAATTCGTCAATGACAATCTGGGCGAACTGACCAAGTCCACAGACCTCAGCCGTTACGTCTTGTGATATGTCCAGCCGGTTTCCGCCGGAATTTCTGTGCGGCACCGCTGGACCTTAGACAAAAATCCGATAGCGTGGGCGCATATTGTCCCGAGGGCCAACCCTGTGCTGCGCTATTTTTTCATTTTCCTGTTGGCGGTGCCCCTGACCGCTTGTGTTGACCGAACGATATCCGAAACGGTGCCAACCGCGCTGTCTGTAGGAAGTCCCGAAACCGTATTTGCGACAACGACTCGAGCACGAGAGCCCGACGGTTCCTACGGATTTCGGCGTGGCGAGACGCTGCAATATCTGGAAATGACGGTGTCGATTCCACCCAATCACACGCCCGGTACGCTTGATTTTTCCTATTCCAATCCCGACCCTGAAAAGCAGTTCGTCATGGCCAGTGTGGACGAGTTGAAAGGGCCAAGTGAGATGAAAGCCCGATTGGGGGGTAAAGATGAGGTTTCCATCTTTATCCACGGCTACAACACGACCCAGTTCGAGACCACGTTCCGCGCGGCGCAGCTTAGCCGAGACGTCAACATTCCCGGCGCCATCATGGTGTATTCCTGGCCCAGCCAAGCCAAAGGTGCCGGGTATGCCTATGATCTGGACAGTATGCTTTTTGCCCGCGATGGGCTGGAACAGACTGTTCGGAACCTAAAGGCGATGGGCATAAGGCGCGTCGTGCTCGTGGCGCACTCGATGGGAACGGCCCTGACGATGGAGATGATGCGGCAAGCCGAATTGCGAGAACCCGGTTGGTCCAGCAAAAACATCGAAGGTGTCGTCCTGATCGCCCCTGACCTGGATATTGATCTGTTCCGGTCACAAATGGATACGATCAAAACGCCGCCCGACCCTTTCATCGTTATGGTGTCACAGAAAGACAAGCTGCTGAACATCTCGGCCCGGCTGCGCGGCGTTGAAGAGGGTAAACGCCTTGGCAATATCGACTCTGCTGAGGCGTTGGCCGACTACAAGATCAACATTCTGGACACGACGGCCTTCAACCGGGATGCCGAGTCCTCGCATTTCGTCGCTGCGACGTCGCCCGCGCTTTTGGCCATCATCAATTCCGCCCGCAGGGTCAGCAGCACGTTCGACCCGGATGGGCGTGGATTTGACATAATCGCACCGACCAGCATTCGGAACCCAACCGGGGCAACTGAAATCGTACTGAGCGAAACGGGGCAGGCGCGGGTCAGCTCTCCGTGACTGGGTTCCGTTTGGGCCAATACCTTCGGAAAAACGCGACATGGTTGGGTGCAGGGGTCTTGCTGACCTTTATGTCCAGCTTTGGGCAGACCTTTTTCATTTCGATCTTTTCCGGAGAAATCCGCGCCGCCTTTGGCCTTAGCCATGGCGCGTGGGGCGGACTGTATTCGCTTGGCACCACCGTATCGGCTGTCGTGATGATCTGGGCCGGAGGGCTAACCGACATCTTTCGAGTTAGGGTTCTAGGCCCGGCGGTTCTGGTAGGTCTGGCACTGGCAACCGTGGCGATGGCAATGAACACCTGGCTTGTCCTGCTGCCTGTCGTGGTGTTTCTGTTGCGGCTTTTTGGGCAGGGGATGAGCACCCATCTGGCGCTGGTGGCAATGGCGAGGTGGTTCACCGCCACACGGGGCAAGGCACTGGCGATCGCGTCTGTCGGATTTTCGGTGGGCGAAGCATTGCTGCCGGTCACTTTCGTGGCTGCTATGGCCTTGCTGGACTGGCGGTGGCTTTGGGTGATTGCTGCCGGTGTCACCCTTTTGGGCATCCCAATCCTGTTACGCCTGCTCCGTCAGGAAAGAACCCCGCAAAGCCTGTCCAGCGAATATTCGGCTACGGGCATGGAGGACCGCCATTGGACCCGGAAAGAAGCGATCTTTCATCCGCTGTTCTGGTTCATGGCACCGGCCTTGCTGGGTCCATCTGCCTTTATCACCGCCTTCTTCTTTCATCAGGTCCATTTGGCGGACACAAAAGGCTGGCAGCATATCGAGCTGGTTGCCTTGTTTCCGATTTTTACCAGCGTCTCCCTGCTGTCGATGTTTGCGGCGGGCTGGGCGCTGGATAAATGGGGCACGGCTAGGATCATGCCATTTTATCAACTGCCAATGGCCGTTGGGTTTGGGATCGTGGGGTTGACGTCGTCGATCGGAGGGGCAACGCTGGCCTTGATGTTTCTGGCACTGACGGTTGGTGCCAACAGCACCTTGCCCAGCGCGTTCTGGGCCGAGTTCTACGGCACCCGGCATATCGGCGCGATCAAAGCTATGGCAACAGCAGTCATGGTTCTGGGGTCGGCCATCGGGCCGGGTTTAACCGGCGTGTTGATCGATCTGGGGATGCCGCTGGACATCCAGTTCCTGTGGATTGGCGGATTTTTTGTTCTGGTCTGCGTCCTTACGCGCATTGGCATAGCCAGAGCCGTTCAGACTCTTTAGCGAATGCGGCGCAAATACACGTAATAAGCCCCGTCACCGCCATGGCTGATATGGGCAGGTGTCACTTGCAGAACAGCCTGCGCCAAGGGCGGCAAGGACAACCATTGCGGCACTTGATTGCGCAACACACCGCGCGGTGTGGGAATGGGGCCGGGCTCATCACGATCCTTGCCCTTTCCGGTCACGACCAGAACCAGACGCTTGCCTGATGCCTGCGCCGATAGGATGAACCGGATCAATGCCGGGTGCGCGGTATCTACGCGCATCCCGTGCAGGTCCAGCTTGCCTTCGGGCTTCAGCTTGCCCCGTTTCATGCGGCCGAAGGCCTTTGTATCCATCTGAACCGGCGTCGCACGCAGGCTTTCGGTCACGGTGGGCTTCAACGCATTTCGCGCAGGTTTGCCCAAGGCGTTCTGCCCGACTTCAAACCGCTCAATCCGTACCTTGGGGGTCTTGTTTGGCTTGGGCTTGGGTAAAGTGGTCGGGTGGACAGACTGAGGTATTTCGGGATGCAGGCGCTCGGCCTGATTGGTCACCTTGCGCCACAGCTCAATCTCTTCCGGGGTCAGTTTACGGCGCGACATCAGAACTCATCCGGCAACAGCGCATAGGCGCGTTGAATCGGCAGCAACAGCACCATCCGGCCGGGATCTTTCAATCGACCGGCGGCTTCCCCGGCCTCATCCCCCGTGCCAAAGAAGATGTCCGCGCGTTGTGCGCCCTTGATGGCGGCGCCTGTGTCCTGCGCCATCATCAATCGGCGGAACGGAGTCTTGCCGTTTTTCTCAACCCAGACCGGCGCGCCCAGAGGCGTATAGGACGGATCAGCCGCAATACTGCGCATTGTGGTGACGGACCGGTTCATTGCGCCCAGCGGACCCAGCTCTGGCGCGACGCGGTTTACTTCGCGGAAGAACACGTATGACGGATTGTGGAACAGCAATTCCGCGCCCGCTTCGGGGTTCTTGCGCACCCACGCCCGGATCATCTGGGCGCTGACCTGATGCGCGCCCAGCGCACCGCGGCGGATCAGTTCCGCCCCGATGGACCTATAGGGGTGGCCGTTCGCCCCGCCATACCCAACGCGAACTGCGCCGCCATCCGGCAGCCGAATTCGACCAGAACCCTGAATTTGTAGAAAAAACAGTTCGACCGGATCATCGACCCACGCAATCTCCAGACCTCGGCCAGTCATGCTGTCGCCGGTCAGTATCTCTCGGCGGCTCAGCCACGGGCCTTCGGCGCGTGCTTCTGGCGGCATCTTGTAAATCGGGTATCTGAAACGCTCGGATCGGGTCAGGGATCCGTCCAGCTCGGGCTCGAAATAGCCGGTGAACAAGGCATCCTTACCGTCTTCAACCAGAACCGGACGGAAGAACAGCTCAAAGAACGATCGGGCGGCATCGGGTTCATAGGATCGGGCCACACCACACAGCGCACGCCAGTCTGGGTCGTTCAGATCACCGCATGTGTTCAGAAATACCGATAGGGCTGCGCCGTGGTCATCCTCGGCCCAGCCATCAAGATCGTCAAAAGTCAGAATGGAACGCGTCGCTTCGGCGCTGGCAGAGGTTGCCATCACAGCCCCCAGCAAAAACGACCGAAGCGCAGCAATCATGCGTCCGTGGCGACAAGCAGCCAGTTCGGATCGTCCGCGCCCATGACGCGGGCAAAGGTCCAGCTGTCCTTCTGGCGTTTGACGGTATTGGGGTTGCCTTCGATGATATCGCCGCCGCGATCACGCACGACCGAGGTCAGCTCACCGACAAACTTCATGGTGATCTCAGCCTCGTTCGTATCCTTGTCGAACTTCACATCGGCAAGGGATGTCTCGCGCACGCCAATAAACTCGGCCTCGATGGTCAGCCCCTTGTCTTCCCGATCGGCAACGACGGAAACAAAGGTGTCGAACACTTCTTCGGACAGGAAGGGTTGGATTTCATCCAGGTTGCCCTTTTCAAACCCCATGACGATCATCTCGTAGGCACCGCGCGCGCCCTGCACGAACTCACTGACGGAAAAGCTGGGCTCAACCCGCTTCATCGCGGTCAGGGTTTGCGCCTGCTCGCTGTCTTCGGCGACGTGGTCGGTGATGTCGTGATCCGGGCCGCCTTCGATCACCTCGAAGTCACGGCGCGACTTGTGCGCCTCTGGTTGCTGCTGAACCGGGGGCTTTTCAAAACCCTCACGCGTACCCAGCACGCTTTTAAGGCGCAGGATCAGGAAAACGGCAATTCCGGCCAGGACCAGCAACTGGATCATCGGTTCGTTCATTTCATCCTCTTTTCGGGCCACGACTTTGTATACGCAGCCTCATGCCACTATGTAGGTGACAGTTCCGGGCAAGTCCACCGCCCGGACCACGGTAAAGGAAAACACGAATGTACCTGTTCCTGGCATTTTTATTGGTCCCGATCATAGAGATCGTCCTGTTCATTCAGGTTGGCGGTTTGATCGGCCTATGGCCCACACTGGCGATTGTAGTCCTCACGGCCGTTCTGGGCACCGTTTTGGTTCGGACACAAGGTCGCATGGCGCTGGAAAACCTACAGCGGTCTTTTGCCGAATTGGATGACCCGACCGAGCCGCTGGCCCATGGCGCAATGATCCTGCTGTCGGGCGTATTGTTGCTAACGCCGGGGTTTTTCACTGATGCCGTTGGTTTTGCTTTGTTAATTCCCGGTGTTCGGGTTGCTGTGTTCCGGTATCTGAAATCCAAAGTTACCATCACGCAGTTTCAGATGGGAACTGGCGCTCAATTCCGCACCGGACCCGATCCATTTCAACAGGATGACGTAATCGATGGCAAGTTTACCGAAGTTCATCCACGTCAGGACCCGTCAAAGCCATCGAAATGGGTCGAAGGGCCGTGACCTGCATTGAGGTGTCTGCCCCAACTTGTTAAGCAGTGACGAATTTTATTTTCGGAGTAGATCCATGGCCGACGAAGACGCCAAAGAAAACACTGCGGCCCAGGCCGCCCCGCAAATCCAGATGCGCGTTCTGGGACAATTCATTCGTGACCTGTCTTTTGAAAACGTGATGGCCCAAAAGGGCGTATCGGGCGATGTCCAGCCCGAGATCGCAGTTCAGGTCAATCTGGATGCGAAAAAGCGCCCGGCCGAGCATCAGTACGAAGTGTCGATCAAGCTGAACCTCAAGTCCAAGGCCAAGGGTCTGGAAGACATCTTGTTCCTGTGTGAGCTGGACTATTGTGGCCTGTTCCACGTAGAAGGCGTTGCCGAAGATCAGCTGCATCCGTTCCTGATGATCGAATGCCCCCGGATGCTGTTCCCGTTCCTGCGCCGCATCGTCAGCGATGTGACCCGCGACGGCGGCTACCCGCCGGTAAATCTGGACAATATCGACTTTGTCAGCCTGTACCGCAACGAACTGATGCGTCGTCAGGCCGAAGCCCAGAAAACCGAAGCCTAAAGTTCCGGTCCCGCGCCGGGATATTTCTCAGGCGCGGGTCCACAAGGCGTTTTCGCCCAGTTTTTCCACGAAAGCATCATGCGCGGCGCGTTCGTCTTCGGTAATCCGGGATGGAAGCGCGTTTGGACGCGCCGACGGCCGCCATTCCTCAGCACCGCCCGCAGATGAGGACGCCGCAGTCGACAATCCGAAATCCGGCTGTCGCCCGCCAATCAGTTCCAGATATACCTCGGCCAAAATCTCAGAGTCGAGCAGCGCCCCGTGCAGCGTTCGGTTCGAGTTGTCGATATTGAACCGGCGACACAACGCATCCAATGATGCAGGTGAGCCGGGAAACCGTTTGCGCGCAATGGCCAGCGTATCCAACGCCTGCTCCATCGGAATCGCGGGCAGACCCATCCATTTGAGTTCCGCGTTCAGGAATTTCATATCGAACGAGGCGTTGTGGATCACAAGCCGCGAATCCTTGATGAAGTCGCGAAATCCCTGACCGACCTTGGCGAAAACCGGCTTGTCCTTCAGCGTTACCTCGCCCTTTTCCGGCGGGCGCGGGTTCTCAAGCAGGTCCGGCCCGATGCCGTGCACTCCAAAGGCTTCTTCGGGCATCGAGCGTTCAGGGTTGATATAGACGTGGTAGGTTTCGCCAGTCGCCACATGGTTCCACAGTTCGACGGCACCGATTTCCACGATCCGGTCACCGCTTTCGGGATCAAACCCTGTGGTTTCGGTATCGAGTACAATCTCACGCATCTGCCAGCCCCGTTCGTATCTGTTTGACCACATCCTGCACCTGCGCGCGGGCATGGTCCAGACTGTCTGTCACGATCACAAAATCCGATCGTGCGCATTTTTCTTCATTCGGCATCTGCTTTGCGCGGATCTGTTCAAACTGCGCCTCGGTCATTGTGCCGCGATCCATCACGCGACGTTTTTGCTCATCAGCCGAGACCGATACACAGGCGACAGCATCCATTGCTGCATCGCCCCCGGTTTCAAACAGCAAGGGGATGTCGAAAACCAGAATATCCGCAGTCGCATCTTGCCGAAATGCCGCGCGATCTGCCGCGACCAGTGGGTGAACGATCGCTTCGATCTGTTTCAGGACAGACACGTCCCGCGCAATGATCTGTTTCAACGCATCACGGCTGACCGCGCCATCGATGATTACGTCTGGAAAAGCGGCCTGCATCGGCTTAACAGCCGCTCCGCCCCTTGAATAGAGTCTATGTACGGCGGCATCCGCATCCCATAGCGCACAGCCTTCGTCGACGAACATCTGAGCCGTCGTGCTTTTTCCCATCCCGATCGAACCGGTCAGGCCCAGTGCAAAACTCATGACAAAACGGCCGCGCGCAGGTCCAGATTTACCTCGGGCCTTACCCCGAACCAGCTTTCAAATCCGGGAACCGCCTGATGCAGCAGCATACCCAGCCCATCCACCACCGTGCATCCGGCTTCTTCGGCCGTTTGCAAAAGGTGGGTTTTCAGCGGCGCGTAAACCAGATCGGTGACAACAGCGCCCGGCTGCAACCCATCCAGAGGCACCCGCAACTCAAGCTGCCCCTGCATCCCGAGTGACGTCGTGTTGACCACCAGCTCGGCGTCTTCAATCACGTTTCCGGCCTGCACCCAATCGACCACAGTGATGGTTTGTCCGAATTCATCCTTTAACTTGTCCGCTCTGGCCCGTGTTCGGTTGGTCAGCATGATTTTAGGCACTCCGGCCTCGACCAAGGCTTGCAAGACGGCGCGAGCGGCTCCGCCAGCGCCGAAAACCACGGCCGGCCCGTCGCCCGGCGTCCAATCCGGGGCCCCGCTGCGCAGGTTTTCCATAAATCCGTAGCCGTCGGTATTGTCGGCGTGGATTGTACCATCTTCGCGAAAGACCAGCGTGTTCGCGGCACCGATCTTCCTTGCCCGATCCGATACGTTATCCGCCAACCGCAGGGCGGCTTCTTTATGAGGCACTGTCACATTTGCCCCAACAAAGCCCGCCTTGGGCAAACTGCGCAGGACAATCTCAAGATCATCCGGGGCAACATCCATTGGAATATAGTGCCCAGCCAGCCCGTAGGATTTTAACCAATGCCCATGAAGTGTTGGGGATTTTGAATGCGCAACCGGGTGCCCAATCACGCCTGCCAGAGGAATACGGTCTTTACTCATTGATCAATCACCCCTTTGACCGCCAGAAAATTCAATAGCTCCAATAGGGGCATACCCAAGACGTTAAAATAGTCTCCGTCAATGGTTGCGAACAGACGCACGCCTTCTTCTTCCAATTTATATGCCCCGACCGCGTGCCGGATGCTGTCCCAGTTGCGATCAACGTAGTCACGCAGATACGCGTCCGAGCTCATCCGCATCCGCAATCGCACCTGACCCACATGTCGCCAGATGGGTTCCCCGTCCTGATAGATCACCGCGGCGGACAACAGCATATGCCGCTTACCGCGCATCGCCCTGAGCTGCGCCAGTGCATCCGCTGGCGTTTCAGGCTTGGACAGCAGCCGACCGTCAAAGTCCAGCACCTGATCACAGCCCAGCACCATCGCGCCCGGAGTTTTGTCACTGACTTTGCGTGCTTTCATTTCGGCCAGCGTGTCCGCAATATCGCGCGGGCTTGCATCCTCGGCCAGTAATGCCCGCTTAGCCGTCTCTTCGTCCACGCGCGCGGTTTGCACGGTGAAGGGCACGCCAGCATTCTCAAGAAGCTGCGCTCGTATCGACGACCCAGAGGCCAGAATGATGGGGACAGACATGTGGAAAACCCCTTGAGTAAACCGTTAGCTATTCCGGGATGGTTTGTATGGTTTTCCAGTTGACACGCAAGCCCGGGATTTTCGCGTCAAACTTCCCAGATTCGCCCGAACACTGTCCAAACGGGACAAGGATAACTTGGAACACGGGGATAAGCGATTTTTCATACGTTACCCAAAGAGTTATCCCCAGATTTCCACTCTTAATGAAGATATAAGTACCTGATCTTATTGTGAAATAAATTCCTTCTACAGAATCACCTGTTCTTGGGGGGATTCTATCCACCTGGGGAAAACACTTGTGTAAAAAAGTAATCCACGGATTTTGTTCACCCTACAAAACCATCTTCCTTTTTCTTTTCTTATTTTTTTATTAGGGAGAGTTCCGAGCAACCTTCGGAGCCGAGATGACGGATCTTCTTTTCACGATTTACCCATGGGTGAAGTCACTTCACATCATGGCGGTAATCTCGTGGATGGCAGGACTGTTCTATTTACCCAGGCTGTTCGTCTATCACGTCGAAAAAGCACAGGCTGTCGATGAGGCAGAACCAATCTTCTTTGAAATGGAAGAAAAGCTGCTACGCGTGATCATGCGCCCCGCGATGATCGTGGCCTGGGTCTGTGGCCTGATCATGGTGTTTACGCCGGGCATCGTCGGATGGGATTTTGCATGGCCTTGGGTCAAGGGTGCGACCGTCATTGGCATGACCTGGTTTCATCATTGGCTGATGGCACGCCGCAAAGACTTCTTAGAGGGGCGAAACAAGCTCACTGGGCGGCAGTATCGCATGATGAACGAGGTTCCGACCGTTTTGATGGTAATCATCGTTCTGGCGGTCATTCTGAAGTTCTGAGGGCGTTTTTAAGCGCAAGGGTCAGACGGGCGGTTTGACTCCGCCAGACGCCACGCTTATGTAGGGGTCAACACGCCCGTCCGGGCGGCGTATCTTCCGTACTGAAATTCCACTTCGTGCCGCGCTGACAGCGGTGAAGGTTTGTATCATGTCTACTGAATCCCTGAATCTGGCCGATCTGAAGGCCAAAAGCCCCAAAGACCTTCTGGCCATGGCCGAAGAGCTGGAGATCGAAAACGCCTCGACCATGCGGAAGGGCGAGATGATGTTCCAGATTCTGCGCGAACGCGCGGATGAGGGCTGGACCGTCGGAGGAGACGGCGTTCTGGAGGTTCTACAGGACGGGTTCGGTTTCCTTCGCTCGCCCGAGGCGAACTATTTGCCGGGGCCAGACGACATCTATGTCTCGCCTGACATGATCCGCCAGCATTCCCTTCGGACCGGCGACACGGTCGAAGGTGAGATCAAAGCGCCTGATGACAATGAGCGGTACTTTGCGCTGATCAAAGTCACGAAGATCAACTTTGAAGAGCCTGAGAAGGCCAAGCACAAGATCCTGTTCGACAACCTGACGCCTCTGTATCCCGACGAGCGTCTGAAGATGGAAATCGAAGATCCTACCATCAAAGACAAGTCGGCCCGCGTGATCGATCTGGTTGCGCCCATCGGTAAGGGTCAGCGGTCGCTGATCGTGGCGCCTCCGCGGACGGGTAAGACGGTGATCTTGCAGAACATCGCCCATTCGATCGAACAGAACCATCCTGAGTGCTACCTGATCGTTCTGCTGATTGATGAACGACCGGAAGAAGTGACGGACATGCAGCGCTCGGTAAAGGGTGAGGTTGTGTCCTCGACCTTTGACGAACCGGCAACCCGCCATGTGGCCGTATCGGAAATGGTTATCGAAAAAGCCAAGCGTTTGGTCGAGCATAAACGAGATGTTGTGATCCTTCTGGATTCGATCACAAGACTTGGTAGGGCGTTTAACACCGTGGTCCCATCCTCGGGTAAAGTTCTGACCGGTGGTGTGGACGCGAATGCTCTGCAACGTCCCAAGCGGTTCTTTGGTGCGGCGCGGAATATCGAAGAGGGCGGTTCGCTGACCATCATCGCCACCGCGCTGATCGACACCGGCAGCCGGATGGACGAGGTGATCTTTGAAGAATTCAAAGGCACAGGTAACTCGGAAATCGTTCTGGACCGCAAGATCGCTGATAAGCGCGTGTTCCCGGCCATCGACATCCTCAAATCCGGTACAAGGAAAGAGGATCTTCTGGTCGACAAGGGCGATCTGGCCAAAACCTTCGTTCTGCGCCGTATCCTCAACCCGATGGGCACGACCGACGCGATCGAATTCCTGCTGTCCAAACTAAAGCAGACGAAGACGAATGGTGAGTTCTTCGATTCGATGAACACCTGATACAGGTCTTAACCAACGCGGGGCCTACGAATGGATACGATATTCGCCTTGGCCAGCGCGCAGGGCAAAGCCGGGGTGGCGGTCATCCGCCTCTCTGGTCCTTTGGCGCATTCTGCTGCTGCTGAATTGACCGGTCATCCGCTGCCGCCCCGTGGTATGCGCTTTCGGTCACTTCACGCATCCGATGGGTCGCGTCTGGATGACGGCCTAGTGCTGACATTTCAAGCACCTGCGAGTTTCACTGGCGAGGATGTAGTTGAATTTCAGATTCACGGCAGCACCGCCACGGTGGATGCTGTGATCCGCTGTCTCTCCGATACAGAAGGCTTGCGTCTTGCAGAGCCGGGCGAATTTACACGCCGGGCTCTTGAGAACGGCAAGATGGATCTTACGCAAGTTGAAGGTCTGGCTGACCTGATCGACGCTGAAACTGAGGCACAGCGGAAACAAGCTCAGACCATCCTCGCGGGGGAGCTCGGCTCTTTGGCGGAACGGTGGCGAGGTGACCTGATCCGTGCTGCATCCTTGCTGGAAGCCGTGATTGATTTTGCGGATGAAGAAGTCCCGACAGATGTAACCCCAGAAGTTCGTCAACTGGTGAGCGGCGTTATGTCAGACCTTCAACGCGAGGCCGAAGGAGTACGGATCGCTGAGCGTATCCGGACTGGGTTTGAGGTCGCAATCGTTGGACTTCCAAATGCGGGTAAGTCCACACTACTGAATGCTCTGGCCGGGCGTGATGCTGCTATTACGTCAGAATATGCAGGGACGACCCGTGATGTGATTGAGGTTAGAATGGACCTCGATGGATTGCCTGTTACTTTGTTGGATACGGCAGGGCTGCGCGAGACTGAGGACCATGTCGAAAGTCTTGGTATCGAGCTGGCCCGAAAACGCGCTGAAACCGCTGATCTACGAGTCTTTCTGACAGAGAATCCTTCGGAATTGGGCGTAGCCATGCGCGAGGGTGATATCCAAGTTTTGCCCAAAGCTGATCTTAGAAAAGGGTCAGGTGATGGAATATCTGGTAAAACGGGTCAGGGATTGGATCAACTGGTAAACAATATATCGCGTATTTTGAATCATAGAACCACTAGTTATGGTATAGCTACGCGGGAACGGCACCGTATCGCCCTTAATAACGCCCGAGATTCACTAGGTGCTGCAATGTCTGTTCTGGAATCGGGCCCGGATTTGTATGATATCGCAGCGGAAGAATTGCGCACGGCCATTCGTGCGCTAGAGGCTTTGGTAGGCAGGATCGGTGTTGAAGACCTCTTGGATGAGATATTTTCAAGTTTCTGCCTTGGAAAATAAGGAGTGTTTCACGTGAAACATTCGAGATTCGACGTTGTAGTGATTGGTGCTGGACATGCTGGAACTGAAGCCGCGCATGCAGCGGCCCGCATGGGTGCCCAAACTGCTTTGGTTACGCTTTCATCAGCGGATATAGGCGTTATGTCCTGTAATCCGGCAATCGGTGGGCTGGGAAAAGGTCATCTGGTTCGCGAGATAGATGCGCTGGACGGTGTTATGGGGCGTGTGGCTGATCAGGCCGGCATCCAGTTTCGACTTTTGAACCGGCGAAAGGGTCCAGCGGTACAGGGGCCAAGAACACAGGCAGATCGCGCGTTGTATCGAGCTGCCATGCAGAAGGAAACCAGTGCCCAGCCTAATCTTTCGATAGTTACCCGAGAAGTTGTTGACTTTCTTATGGATGGTCATCGCGTCGCAGGGGTAAAACTCGCGGATGAGTCCGAAATTGGCGCGAAGGCGGTTATTTTGACATCGGGAACTTTCCTGCGTGGTGTCATACACATAGGGGACGTTTCGCGCCCGGGTGGGAGGATGGGGGACAAGCCGTCCGTCAAGCTGGCCGAGAGATTGGATAGCTTTCAATTCCCACTTGGACGCTTGAAAACTGGGACTCCACCCCGGCTTGATGGGCGCACGATAGATTGGTCAGATTTGGAAAGACAGGATGGCGATGATGATCCAACGCTGTTCTCATTTATGTCCTCGGCTGTTGTAGCGCCTCAGATTTCCTGCGGAATCACACACACGAATGCGCGAACACATGAAATTATTGAGAAGAACCTAAGTCGATCGGCAATGTATGGGGGACATATTGATGGCGTCGGCCCCAGGTATTGCCCTTCGATCGAGGACAAGATCGTAAGGTTCGCCGATAAAGAGTCTCACCAAATATTCCTCGAGCCAGAAGGCGTCAACGACCACACGATTTATCCCAACGGTATTTCGACGTCTTTGCCACAAGATGTGCAGCTGGACTATGTTCGGTCGATCAAAGGGCTAGAAAAAGCCGAGATACTCCAGCCTGGGTATGCGATCGAATATGACTATGTGGATCCCCGCGTTTTAACTTCATCTCTGGCCGTCCCAGAAGTTCCAGGTCTATATCTTGCGGGTCAAATCAATGGAACAACAGGATATGAGGAGGCGGCTGCCCAAGGATTGGTGGCCGGTCTGAACGCGGCACTGTCTGTTTTTTGGCGAGATCCGATCCAGTTCACACGAGCTGATAGTTATATTGGCGTGATGATTGATGATTTGACGACACGCGGTGTTGCCGAACCCTACCGTATGTTCACATCTCGAGCAGAGTTCAGATTATCTCTACGCGCTGACAATGCAGATCAACGACTAACACCAATCGGCATGGAGTTGGGATGTGTAGGAGAGGCCAGAATAAAATCGTTCTCCAAAAAGATCGAAAAGCTGACTGAAGTCAAATCCAGGCTTTCAGAACGAACCTATACTCCGAAGGAAATGCGCTCTGTCGGTATAAGTGTCAATCAGGATGGAAATCGTCGTGATGGAATGGCAATCTTGGCGTTTCCTGATGTTTCATTCTCCGACTTGCTTCCGCTAATTCCGGAACTTGGCAACGTAGATCCTGAGATACGCCAGCAAGTCGAGAGAGACGCGCTATATGCAAACTACATTGCTCGTCAGAAACGGGATGTCGAAGCAATGAAGCGTGATGAATCCTACGAAATTCCACTTGATTTCGACTATTTTGCCCTGGATGGTCTATCATCTGAGATGAAGCAGAAGCTTTCAAACGCGCGGCCAGAGAACGTGGCCCAAGCAAGTAGGGTCGAAGGGGTTACTCCAGCAGCTTTGACGCTTGTTCTTGCGAAGCTCCGCCGAGAACAAAAGGTCAGAAAAGTATGAGTGAAGGAGTATTGGATGATCTGAATGTTTCACGTGAAACATTCGAGCGTCTGACTAAATATGTCGAACTGGTAAAACGATGGAATCCAAAGATCAATTTGGTATCGCGTAATAGTCTGAATGACATCTGGACCCGTCATATCAAAGATTCCGTTCAGGTTTATCGTTATGCCGGTAACTTTTCCAATTGGGTAGACCTGGGCAGCGGCGGAGGTTTTCCGGGAATGGTTTGCGCAATAGTGGCCATTGAAGAAAACCCAAGTGCACAGTTTACACTTATCGAAAGCGATCAGCGAAAATCAGCCTTTTTGCGCAACGTTGCCCGTGAATGTCAGGCAAATTGCAGGGTCATTTCCAAACGGATTGAGGCGGTCGATCCGCTTGGCGCAGATATTCTATCCGCCCGAGCGTTAGCTGAGCTGGGCGTGTTATTGTCCTTTTGTGACAGACATTTAGGGGATTCAGGTGTCGCGCTGTTGCCTAAAGGCGCAACCTGGAAAAAAGAACTGGACGACGCGCGCAAAGAATGGAATTTCCAGGCTGAGCCGATTACAAGTTTAACTGAACCTCAGGCCGTTATCCTTAAAATTAAAGGAGTATCACGTGGTTGATCTGTCTCGTCCCTCAGGGCCCCGGATTATCGCCGTTGCCAATCAGAAGGGCGGAGTAGGCAAAACCACAACAGCGATTAATCTTGCAGCGGGCCTGGCAGAGGCCGGTTGCCGGGTTTTGGTTGTTGATCTGGACCCGCAGGGAAACGCTTCGACCGGGCTGGGGGTGGAAGACAGAGATTGGACGACGTACGATCTGATACTGGATGACGCACCTCTTGAAGCTGTCATTCAGGAAACAGAAATTGGTGGTCTATACGTTGTTCCGGCAACGGTGGATCTGAGTTCAGCAGATATCGAACTTATCTCGAACGAAAAGCGCAGTTATCTGTTGCACGATGCGCTCAGGCAGACAGCAATCGACAAATTTGAGCTGGACTTCGTGCTGATAGATTGCCCGCCATCCCTGAATTTGCTGACCGTCAACGCGATGGTTGCAGCTCATTCCGTACTTGTGCCGCTCCAAAGCGAGTTCTTTGCGCTTGAAGGTTTGTCGCAACTCATGATGACGATTCGAGAGGTCCGCCAAACCGCGAATCCCGACCTGAGAATCGAAGGTGTTGTGTTGACCATGTATGACAACCGCAACAACTTGTCCCGTCAGGTCGAAAAAGACGCGCGTGACAATCTGGGTGAGATGGTATTTAAAACCAAAATACCCAGAAATGTGCGGGTCAGCGAGGCGCCGTCATACGCGCTGCCTGTGCTGCAATATGATTCTGGGTCTCTGGGCGCGATGGCCTATCGTCATTTGGCCCGCGAAGTCATGCATAAGAATAAAAATGTCGCGTAAGCGGCAGTAGGAGGGTCCAGTGGCAGCTAAGAAATCAAAACCCAGGGGATTGGGTCGCGGCCTGTCTGCTTTGATGGCGGATGTCACGCAAGAGACGGAAGGGCTTAGACCGTCAGAACCTCGCCGCCCGGATATGAAAGTTCCGATTGAAAAGCTGCACGCGAACCCAAACCAGCCGCGCCGCACCTTTTCGCGTGACCAACTGGATGAACTTGCGGCTTCGGTTAAGGAAAAAGGGATCATCCAACCTCTGATCGTCCGCGAGATAGCGGAAGGCGATTATGAGATCGTCGCGGGTGAGCGCCGCTGGCGTGCAGCGCAAATGGCGCAACTGCATGATATTCCCGTCATTGTTCGTGATTTCGACGATACCGAAGTGCTGGAAGTCGCGATTATCGAGAATATTCAACGTGCTGACCTGAATGCAGTTGAAGAAGCGGCCGGCTACAAGCAGCTTATGGATCGTTTCGGACACACGCAGGAAAAGCTGGCCGAAGCCTTGGGCAAAAGCCGCAGCCATATTGCAAACCTTCTGCGTTTGCTTTCCCTACCGATGGATGTGCAGCAACTTGTCGTCGAAGGTAAGCTGTCGGCTGGACACGCGCGTGCATTGATCACAGCGGAAAACCCCTCTGAATTGGCGAAAATTGTTGTGCGCGACGGTCTTTCCGTTCGGGCGACTGAGGCGCTTGTGAAGAAAGAGCAGGCCGATCCTGTTAAATCCGTGCCGAAATCCCGGAATTTGAATGCAGGAAAAGACGCAGATACGCGCGCGTTGGAAAAGGATCTTTCTGCGATTCTGGCTATGAAGGTGGCGATCAATCACAAGGCCGGGACAGAGTCAGGGCAGGTTGTTCTAACCTATGAAAACCTGGATCAACTTGATGACCTGTGCGCAAAGCTCAGCCGTTAGGACGGGTCCAGATAAAGGTCATCACACCACCTAATACAATCGCCTGAATGATTAGCACGTGATTGGGCACTTGGATAAGAACTGAAATTCCAAAGACGGCGGCAATCGAGAGGGTTGCTGCCTTTTTTGCTTTTGGGCGTATGGCGCCGGAGTCCTGCCAATCCAAGATCATTGGGCCAAAGGTTTTATGAGTGATAAGCCAGTTGTGCAGGCGGGACGACGACCGAGCGAAGAAAAACGCAGCCAGCAGCAGGAAAGGGACGGTTGGAAGCAAAGGCAAGGCAATACCGACCACCGCAAGGGCAACGCTCAATAATCCCAATGCTGCCCAGAGATATTGCATCCGCTAACCCAAAAGTTCCCGGATGACCGAGTTCAATACAGCGCGCCCGTCTTGTGTGGCGATCAAGCGTCCATCTTTCTGTTCGATCATGCCGATATCGGTTAGATGATCCAGTTTTGATTTTGGCAAAGGCTGGCCGGATAAAGAACTAAATCGATCAATATCTAGACCTTCGGATACCCTTAGCCCCATCATAAGGTATTCATTGGCCTGATCCTGCGCAGAAAGCTCTGTTCGTTCCTTTTCTCCGCTACCTTGATCGACGGCTTGTAGCCACCTGTTCGGAGACAAGTAGGTTTCGGTTGCCAGTTTCTTTCCGTCGCGGGTGATACGACCATGTGCGCCGGGGCCAATTCCAACATAGTCGCCGTACCGCCAGTAAATCAGGTTGTGTTGAGATTCCGCTCCGGGTCGCGCGTGATTGGAAACTTCGTAAGCGGGCAAGCCATGCGCTTCGCAGACTTCTTGCGTGGCAAGGTACATATCGGCGGCGCTGTCATCCTCGGGCAGACCTCGCAGCTTTCCAACGGCGTATCTGTCGCCGAATGCGGTGCCTTCCTCGATGGTCAGTTGGTACAAAGACAAATGGTCAACGGCCATGGACAAGGCGTCAGACAGTTCAGCGCGCCAAGCTGCCAGGGTTTGATGCTGGCGGGCGTAGATCAAGTCAAAGCTGACCCTGTCGAAACAGGCTCTGGCGATATCAAACGCAGCCCGTGCTTCGGCGACCGAGTGGATTCGACCCAATCGGCGCAGATCGTCGTCATTCAGCGCTTGTACGCCCATCGAGATCCGGTTCACCCCCGCGTCGCGATAGGCGGCAAACCGTCCAGCCTCGACCGAGCCGGGATTGGCCTCAAGCGTGATTTCCATGTCATTGGCAGGCCGCCACAGGCTGCGGGCCTCATCAATAACGGCAGCAACGGTGTCCGGGTGCAT
Organism: Ruegeria sp. BB6; assembly: GCF_056539385.1. Classification (NCBI taxonomy): domain Bacteria; kingdom Pseudomonadati; phylum Pseudomonadota; class Alphaproteobacteria; order Rhodobacterales; family Roseobacteraceae; genus Ruegeria; species Ruegeria sp. BB6. The sequence goes on along the minus strand of NZ_JBQFUW010000003.1, from coordinate 356,349 downwards.
TAGCGAGGGTGTGCCACCGCCAAAAAAGATCGTATTCAGCACCCGATCTGGCGTGTCCAAAGCAGAGCGGCGCAGTTCGTCTAGATAACTGTTAAGCCATTGTTTTTGATCGATATTTTTAGAAACATGGCTGTTAAAGTCGCAATAGGGGCATTTGGCCTCGCAAAAGGGCCAATGCACATACAGGCCAAAGCCCCCGTTGCGCCAATCATCCGCCAAAGCAGCCTTTCACGAACATTTCAACCGCGCGACCGCGATGGCTGATCTTGTTCTTTTCCCAGCGATCCATTTCGGCAAAGGTAATGTCATGCCCGTCGGGGACAAACATCGGGTCATAGCCGAACCCGTCCCTACCCCGGATCGGCCAGACAAGGTGGCCGGGGGCGATGCCCTCGAACACTTCGTCATGGCCATCGGGCCAGGCCAATACCAGAGTGCACCGAAACTGGGCCGTTCTTGGATGGGCTGCGTCTTTTGCTTCCAGCTCATCATGCGCACGGGTCATTGCCATCAGGAAATCGCGGCCATTGCCGGTTTCAGCCCAATCCGCCGTGTAAACGCCGGGTGCACCGTCCAGCGCATCAATCGTAATCCCGGAATCGTCCGACAGGGCAGGCAGTCCGGTGGCCTTGGCCGCGGCATGGGCCTTGATCCGGGCGTTGCCGACGAAAGTATCCTCGGTTTCTTCCGGTTCGGGTAGGTTCATCTCGCCTGCGCCGACAACGGTCACGCCAAAGGGTTCGAGAAGATGCGCCATCTCCTCGAGCTTGCCTTTGTTATGCGTGGCCACCAGTAGCCTGTCGCCGTCGAACTTGCGGGTCATGCGGTGGCGGCCTTTTGCGCGGCTGCCAGTTCGCCTACGCCTTTTTCGGCCAGATCCATCAACTGATCCATTTGCGCCCGGCTAAAGACCGAGCCTTCGGCGCTCATCTGTACTTCGATCAGCTTGCCCGATCCGGTCATGATAAAGTTACCGTCGACGCCAGCCTCGCTGTCTTCAGGGTAGTCTAGGTCCAGTACAGGCTGACCGGCATAAATGCCACAAGATACGGCGGCCACCGGATCGACCAGCGGGTCAGAGATCACATCGCCCGCTTTCATCAGCTTGTTCACCGCTAGACGCAGCGCAACCCAACCTCCGGTGATCGAGGCGCAGCGGGTGCCGCCATCGGCCTGAATGACATCGCAGTCCACGGTGATCTGACGTTCACCCAACGCAACCCGATCCACACCGGCGCGCAGGGCGCGACCGATCAGGCGTTGGATTTCCACGGTCCGGCCGCCTTGCTTGCCGCTGGCGGCCTCACGCCGCATCCGGGTGTTGGTCGCGCGGGGCAGCATGCCGTATTCCGCCGTCACCCAACCCAGGCCGGAGCCCTTGATGAAGGGTGGCACGCGATCCTCGATCGTGGCGGTACACAGCACATGGGTGTCGCCCATTTTGATCAGGCAGGAACCTTCGGCATGTTTGGTAAAGCCCGTCTCGATTGAAACGGCGCGCATTTCGTTTAGATCACGTCCTGAGGGTCGCATGGAAAATCCTTTGTTTGCTGGGTTGGGGATACCGCCCCGTGGCGTTACGATGCAACCCCGATTGACCTTTCATTTGCCTGCGATTTAATGACGACCCAGCAGGGGACCGCCGATGAGCGAAGCAAGCAAAATTCTGAACGAGATGAACGACCGGTCGCGTGAGGTGTTTCGGTTGATTGTCGAAAGCTATCTGGAAAGCGGTGAGCCGGTGGGCAGTCGGACCCTGACACGCACCCTGTCGGAAAAAGTCAGCGCCGCGACGGTACGCAACGTGATGCAGGACCTAGAGTTTCTGGGATTGCTGGACAGTCCGCATGTTTCTGCGGGTCGGATTCCGACGCAGCAGGGGTTGCGGATGTTTGTCGATGGATTGCTTGAGGTCGGCGATCTTGGGGCGGATGATCGGCAAAAGCTGGATGAGACTTTAGGCTCTAACGCAGGCGATGTGGGCGGGATGCTGGACCGGGTGGGATCGGCTTTGTCACACGTGTCACATGGCGCGTCATTGGTTTTGACGCCCAAGCAAGAGTCCGAGATCAAGCACATCGAATTTGTTTCACTGGCCCATGACCGCGCGCTGGTCGTTTTGGTATTTGCGGATGGGCATGTGGAAAATCGCCTGTTTACACCTCCTCCGGGGCAAACGCCCAGTTCCATGCGCGAGGCGGCGAATTTCCTGAACGCTTTGATCGAGGGGAGGACGCTTGGCGAGGTCAGGCGCCAGATGCAGACACAGATCGCCGCCCGCAAGCAAGAGATCGACGTGCTGGCCCGCGAGATGGTCGAAAGCGGTATGGCGGCCTGGGACGGAGACGGCGGAGACTCGGCCCGACTGATCGTGCGTGGACGCGCGAATCTGTTGGGCGACTCAGGTCAGGAAGAGGAACTGGATCGCATTCGCACTTTGTTTGACGATCTGGAACGTAAGCGCGATATTGCCGAATTTTTGGAATTAACCGAAGAAGGTGAAGGCGTTCGCATTTTTATTGGTTCTGAGAACAAACTTTTCTCACTTTCGGGTTCCTCTTTGGTGGTGTCTCCATATATGAACGCTGATCGAAAGATAATCGGTGCGGTCGGGGTTATCGGACCTACGCGACTGAATTATGGACGGATCGTACCGATCGTGGATTATACGGCGCAACTGGTCGGCAAGCTGATTTCCGACCGGAGCTAGAGGGTAAGAGATGGCAGAACCCAAAAACGAAGATTTCCTGGACGATATCGCAACCGCCGAAGCGGAAGAATTGGCGGAAGAATTTGCTGAGATCAGCGAAGAAGAGCTGGAGCTTGAAGCGCTGCGTGCTGAGCGAGACGAGTTCAAGGACAAGTTCATGCGCGCGCTGGCAGATGCCGAAAACGCGCGCAAACGCGGTGACAAGGCGCGTCGTGATGCCGAACAGTATGGCGGATCGAAACTGGCTCGGGATATGTTGCCGGTTTACGACAATATGAAGCGCGCTCTGGAGGCAGCAACAGACGAGCAGAAAGAGGTTGCCGCCGGACTTCTGGAAGGGGTCGAGCTGACCATGCGTGCCCTAAAGGACGTATTCCAGAAACACGGGATTCGAGTGATTACTCCGGAAGTTGGCGACCGGTTTGACCCGAATCTCCACGAAGCCATGTTCGAGGCTCCTGTTCCTGGCACCCGTGCCGGTGATATTATTCAGGTGTCCGCCGAAGGCTTCATGCTGCATGACCGGTTGCTTCGTCCGGCACAGGTGGGTGTGTCTTCGACACCTGCAAGCTGATTGGCCTCTGCGAGGCCAAGCCTCCGGCGGAAGTATTTTTGAACAGAAGAAGGGGCGGTCAGGATTTGGCCGCCTCTTTCAGTTTGTAGACCAGGTCGAGCGCTTCTCGGGGTGTCAGTTCATCAGGTAGAATTTCGTCCAGCATGTCCGTAAGCGGGGACGCCTTGGGCGCGGGGGGCGGAGGCGGCGGCGCGGCGGAAAACAGGGGCAGGTCGTCGATCAGAGCCTTTTGTTTGCCGCCTTCGCGTTCCGTTTTTTCCAATTGGTCCAGAACAACGCGGGCGCGGTCGACCACGGACACGGGAAGCCCGGCCAATTGCGCGACCTGAACACCATAGGAGCGGTCGGCGGCACCTTTGTGGACCTCGTGCAGAAAGATGACCTCGCCCTCCCATTCCTTGACGGCGACGGTGGCGTTTTCGACACCTTCAAGCTTGCCCGCCAAAGCGGTGAGTTCATGGTAGTGGGTGGCGAACAGCGCCCGGCATTGGTTTGCGGTGTGAAGATGTTCCAGCGTGGCCCAGGCGATCGACAGGCCGTCATAGGTGGCCGTTCCCCGCCCGATTTCGTCCAGAATGACCAGAGCGCGATCATCGGCCTGGTTCAGGATTGCGGCGGTTTCAACCATCTCGACCATGAAGGTTGATCGCCCGCGGGCCAGATCGTCCGACGCTCCGACACGGCTGAACAGTTGGCTGACGATGCCGATATGAGCCTGCTCAGCCGGGACATAGCCGCCCATTTGCGCCAATAGCGCGATCAGGGCGTTCTGGCGGAGAAAAGTAGATTTACCGGCCATGTTTGGGCCGGTCAGCAACCAGATCGCCGCGCCTTGATCCGCGCTCAGATCGCAGTCATTGGCGATGAAGGCGTCGCCCGATTGCTGACGCAGTGCGTGTTCGACCACCGGGTGGCGACCACCTTTTACGTCGAACACACGCGAATTGTCTACCTGCGGGCGGCACCAGTTTTCTCCGCGCGCCAGATCAGCGAGTGCTGTGGTCAGGTCAAGCTCAGCCAGCCCTCGGGCGGCCTGATTCAGGCGGGCGGCGAGGGCTAGAATTTCGCCAGAAAGCCTTTGATAGAGCCGTTTTTCGATCTCCAACGCCAGATTGCCCGCGTTTAGGATGCGGGTTTCGATCTCAGACAATTCCACGGTGGTAAACCGCACTTGATTGGCGGTGGTCTGGCGGTGGATGTAGGTTTCACTGAATGGCGGGTTCAGCATTTTTTCGGCATGGGTGGCCGTGGTTTCGATGAAATAGCCCAGCACGTTGTTGTGCTTGATCTTCAGCGAAGTGATACCGGTGTGTTCCGCGTATTTCTGCTGGAATCCCGCGATGACCGAGCGGCCTTCGTCGCGCAGGGTGCGGGCCTCATCTAGGTCTGTGTCGAAGCCGGGCGCGATAAAGCCGCCGTCACGGGCCAGCAAGGGTGGTTCAGCGACGAGGGCTTCGTCCAAAAGGTTCAGCAGATCATCAAAGCCGACAAGGTTCTGCACTGCGGTCGCCAAGAGGACGGGAAGATCCTGACTTTCGCACAATTCAGCGATTGCCGATGCCTGTGTCAGCCCATTGCGGATGGCGGCCAGATCGCGTGGGCCTCCGCGCTCGAGCGATAGGCGTGACAGAGCACGGTCCAGATCGGGGGTTTTGCGCAACGCCTCGCGCAAGTCCGAGGTGGTCAGGCTGTCCTCAGCGGCGAAACTCACCGCATCCAGCCGGGCGTGGATCACATCCAGATTGCGCGACGGGCTGGACAGGCGTTGTTCCAGCAGCCGTGCGCCACCCGGCGTAACAGTGCGATCAACCACCGACAGCAGTGATCCGGCGCGGCCACCGGAGAGCGACCGGGTCAGCTCCAGGTTGCGGCGCGTGGCGGCGTCGATTTGCACCACGCGATCCTCGGATTCCTTCAGTGGCGTTTGCAGCAGCGGCAGTTTGCCCTTTTGCGTGATCTCAAGATAGTCGATCAGCGCGCCCATGGCCGACACTTCGGCCCGGCCAAATGATCCGAACGCATCCAAAGCGCCCACGTGAAACAGCCCGCAGATGCGTTTTTCGGCAGCCGTGCTATCGAAACTGGCGCGTCCGATCGGGGTTAGGGAAATGCCCAGATCGCGCACCGTTTCGTTCAACGCCTGCTCCATCCCGTCGCCCACAATCAGTTCGGACGGGGCTAGCCGCGCCAGTTCGGGGCTGAGCCGTACGGACGTTAAAGGCATCACGTGAAACGCGCCGGTTGAAATATCGGCCCAGGCCAAAGCAGCCTCATCCCGAACCTCGGCGTAGGCGGCTAGAAAATTGTGGCGGCGGGCCTCTAGCAGCGCATCTTCGGTCAGCGTGCCCGGCGTCACCAGTCGCACAACATCGCGCCGAACCACCGATTTAGAGCCTCTTTTCTTCGCCTCAGCCGGACTTTCCATCTGTTCGCAGACGGCGACGCGGAACCCTTTGCGGATCAGGGTCAGCAGATACCCCTCGGCCGAATGGACCGGCACACCGCACATGGGGATGTCCTCTCCATTGTGCTTACCGCGCTTGGTCAAGGCGATGTCCAGCGCCTCGGCCGCGTTCACAGCGTCCTGAAAAAACATCTCGTAGAAATCACCCATGCGGTAGAACAGCAGGGCGTCGGCGTGGGCCTCTTTGATTTCAAGATATTGCGCCATCATCGGCGTGACTGTGGACAAAAGCGGCCCCCTTCTGGCGTATTCCGGTCGCGACCTTACAAATCCCCCATCCGCGACGAAAGGTGAAAACGTATTGTCGTTGAGGCGCAGCCCTGCCTGCGTTATGACGCATCAGCCCCGAATTCATGGAAACGACCGACAAGATGCCCAAAACGAAGATCACCAAAGAAGAGGCACTGGCCTTTCATCTGGACCCCACCCCCGGCAAGTGGGAGGTGCAGGCCACCGTTCCCATGACCACGCAGCGCGATCTGTCGCTGGCCTACAGCCCCGGTGTGGCCGTTCCTTGCGAAGCCATCGCCGAAGCGCCCGAGACCGCCTATGACTATACCAACAAGGGCAATCTGGTCGCCGTGATCTCGAACGGGACGGCCGTTTTGGGGCTTGGCAATCTGGGCGCGCTGGGCTCGAAGCCTGTGATGGAAGGAAAATCCGTCCTGTTCAAGCGCTTCGCCGACATAAACTCGATCGATATCGAGTTGGACACCGAAGACCCGGATGAGTTCTGTCGCGCCGTGCGGCTGATGGGGCCGACCTTTGGCGGCATCAATCTGGAAGACATCAAGGCGCCCGAGTGTTTCATCATCGAACAGCGCCTGAAGGAAGAGATGGACATCCCCGTCTTTCATGACGACCAGCACGGCACGGCGGTGATTTGTGCGGCAGGTCTGATCAATGCACTGCATATCTCGGGCAAGAAGATCGAGGACGTGAAGATCGTTCTCAATGGTGCAGGTGCTGCGGGGATCGCCTGTATCGAATTGCTCAAGGCGATGGGCGCGCAGCACGACAACTGCATCGTTTGCGACACTAAGGGTGTGATCTATCAGGGCCGGACCGAGGGGATGAACCAGTGGAAATCGGCCCACGCCATCACCACTGATCTGCGCACTCTGGAAGACGCCATGAAGGGCGCGGATGTCTTTCTGGGCGTGTCGGTCAAGGGGGCCGTGACCCAAGAGATGGTTAAGTCGATGGCTGACAACCCGGTGATTTTCGCCATGGCCAACCCAGACCCCGAGATCACCCCGGAAGAAGCACACGAAGTTCGTGTAGATGCGATCGTCGCCACGGGCCGCAGTGACTATCCGAACCAGGTGAACAACGTGCTGGGCTTCCCCTACCTGTTCCGCGGTGCGCTGGATATCCACGCGCGTGCAATCAATGATGAGATGAAGATTGCCTGCGCCCACGCGTTGGCACGTCTGGCGCGCGAAGATGTGCCGGATGAGGTCGCGATGGCGTATGGCAAGTCGCTGACCTTTGGTCGCGACTATATCATCCCCACGCCGTTCGATCCGCGCCTGATCCACCGCATTCCGCCCGCCGTTGCCAAGGCCGGGATGGATACCGGTGCCGCGCGCCGTCCGATCATCGACATGGACGCGTACGAACTGAGCCTGAAATCCCGCATGGACCCGACCGCCAGCATCCTGCGTGGTCTGAACGCCCGTGCGCGTCAGGCGCAAAGCCGGATGATCTTTGCCGAGGGCGACGATCCCCGTGTCCTGCGTGCCGCTGTCACCTACCAACGCTCGGGCTTTGGCAAGGCGCTGGTTGTGGGTCGCCCTGACGACGTGAAGGCAAAGCTGGAAGAGGCCGGTCTGGGCGATGCCGTGCGCGAGCTTGAGGTGGTCAACGCCGCCAACACCGCGCATCTCGATACCTACTCGAACTTCCTGTACGAACGGCTTCAGCGTAAGGGTTTCGACCGCAAGGACATTCACCGCCTTGCTGCGCGGGACCGTCACGTGTTTTCCTCGCTGATGCTGGCGCATGGGCATGGCGATGGTCTTGTGACCGGGGCCACGCGCAAATCGGCGCATGTTCTGGACCGGATCAATCACGTGTTTGATGCGGATGCAGCGCATGGGGCGGCTGGCGTGACCGCGTTGCTGCACAAAGGGCGGATCGTGCTGATCGGCGATACGCTGGTCCATGAATGGCCCGATGAGAATGATCTGGCCACTATCGCCGAACGCTCGGCTGCCGTTGCACGCCACATGGGGCTTGATCCGCGCGTGGCCTTCGTCAGCTTTTCGACCTTCGGCTATCCGGTGTCGGAGCGGGCTGAAAAAATGCACCGCGCACCTGCGGTTCTGGATCAGCGCGGCGTTGATTTTGAATATGAGGGCGAGATGACCGTGGATGTTGCCCTGAATGTCGATCAGCAGGCCAGCTATCCGTTCCAGCGTCTGACGGGGCCTGCGAATATCCTGATCGTACCTGCGCGCCACTCGGCGTCGATCTCGACCAAGCTGATGCAGGAAATGGGCGGTGCGACCGTCATTGGCCCGATCCTATCGGGTGTCGACAAGCCGATTCAGATTTGTTCCACCGTCTCGACGGCGAATGACATCCTGAACATGGCTATTTTGGCGTCTTGTGACATTGGATAAGCCATGACGATCTGGAACCTCGGCTCGATCAACGCGGACATGATTTACGACGTGCCGCACCTTCCCGGGCCGGGGGAGACGCTCTCGGCCAACCGTTTGGATCGCTATCTTGGCGGCAAAGGGGCGAACATGTCCGTGGCCGCGGCCCGGGCTGGCGCGCAGGTGGCGCATATTGGGGCCGTGGGGTCGGACGGGCGCTGGGCGCTGGATCGTTTGACGGAATATGGCGTGGATACGCGCCGTATCGCTGTGGTTGATGTGCCGACAGGCCACGCCATCATCGCCGTGGATTCCAAGGGTGAGAACAACATTATCCTGTTTCAGGGGGCGAACCACGCCATTTCAACCGATCAGTTGGGGCAGGCGCTGTCTTCAGCCTCGCAGGGTGACTTGCTGGTGATGCAGAACGAAACCAACCTTCAGGTTGAGGCTGCGAAGATGGGACGCGAGATGGGTTTGACCGTCTGCTACGCCGCAGCACCGTTTCAGGCTAAGGCGGTGCAGGCCGTGCTGCCCTATCTGGATTTCCTGATCCTGAACGAGGTTGAGGCCGAACAACTGCTTCAGGCCACTGGCCAATCGGTCACGGATTTGAAGGTCGAGCATGTGATCGTCACCTTGGGATCGAAAGGTGCGCGATACTATCATCGCGCTGCGGCGTCGGATTTCCCGGCGCACAAAGTGCAGGCCGTGGATACGACCGGTGCGGGGGACACGTTCACCGGCTATGTTCTGGCCGGGATGGATCGTGGGATGCCGATGGCGCAGGCGATTTCACAAGCAAATCGTGCCGCGGCCCTGATGGTCACGCGGCACGGTACAGCCGATGTCATCCCGGATTTGAAAGAGGTCCGGGACGCGCAGTTCGATTAAGACCCGGCAAACGGCGCGTCGCTGCCCCAAAGCTGTTTCACTCGGGCGTCCCGACCGCAGGCTTTGCGGTATGCCTTGTACGCGCTGTGCTGACGTTTGGGGCCAAACCGCGTGAGAACCAGCTTGGATCCCTTGTAGTAATCCTGATGATACGCCTCGGCTGGGTAAAACGCGCCCGCCTGCAGGATCGGAGTAACCACAGCCTGCCCCAGCGCACGTTGTGCATCGGCTTTGGCCTGCTCAGCAGATGCTTTTTCGCCTGCGTTAGAGACGAAAATCGCGGTTCTGTAGCTGTCGCCCCGATCGCAGAACTGACCGCCTGCATCGGTAGGGTCGACCGAGCGGAAGAAGAGGTTCAACAGGGTTTCACGGGAAACGACCGATGGGTCAAAGGTGATCTGAACGGCCTCGTAGTGACCTGTACCACCTTTTGTGACCTGATCGTAGGTCGGGCTTGCAGTGGTGCCGCCGGTATATCCGGAAACTGCCCCTGTCACGCCTGTCACGGATTCAAAGTCGGATTCGACGCACCAAAAACACCCGCCAGCCACTGTTAGGGTTTCAGTTCCAGCGGCGGGTGCCGGGGTTGCGCGCAACAGTGCGGCAATTGCGATCAAGACAAACAGAAGCGTCGGTTTGACGTAGTCGAGATAAGCGATGCGGGTCATGGCAGGTCTCCTTCCAAGATCAGGCTGCCCTGTCTTTTCGCCCTGCGCAATCACCTGACATCGTTTGTCACGCGCTGGTGAGAGGAGTTTATCCCAGCAACTGCCCCAGTTTCATCGCAACGCCCATATTTCCCGAAATCTTGAGCTTGCCCAAAGCCACGCCCGTCATAGGGTTCAGTTTGCCGGTCAGCAGCTTGGTCAGGTTCTTCTGCGAGATGCGGATGGTGCAGTCGGTGTCCTGATCCAGGGTGGTGGCCTGATTGTCGGACAGGACGATTACGCCGTCATCGCCACAATCGAATTTCAGCGATCCCTCAAAGCTCTTGCCAACCAGGTTTTTCTGAATGTCGTCTGCAATAGATTGCATCATGGTATCTCTCCTTGGTTGACCTGTGCGTAAAGCTAAACAGGTTAACCAAGCAAGGATGACGCAACGGGAACCCGAGGCTACGAGCGTTGCAAAAGCTGGACGGTGCGTTCGCAGCGCTGGCCGTCATAGAAGGCGTCAAGAACGGCCTGAAACTCCTGTGGTGCGCCGGGTACAGACGAGAACAGAGTCATGCATGACCGTAGTTTCTTGGCATCAATCCCGCCCAGAATGTCCGAAGCGTCGCGCCCCTTGTGTAGCAGCATCAACCGCGCTGTTTCCGTCAGGCGTTGGCGCAGCTCTGGATGATCCAGATAGGCGGTTGCCTCATCGAGATCTTCAATTCCATATAGCTGCGCCATATCGGATCGGCCAAGCTCGGCCAGTTGCGGAAAGACGAACCACATCCAATGGCTGGTTTTCTGCCCCTGCTTCAGCTCGCGCAGGACGTCGGACCAGACCGTGTCCTGCGCTTCGATGAACAGATCAAGCTCATCACCGATGCCGTCGTCTTCGATCACTTGGACAAACGCTTGTCTCGGGCTGCCAGCAGTTTCAGGCGCAGGGCGTTCAACTGGATAAAGCCTGCCGCATCTGTCTGATCATACGCGCCCGCGTCATCCTCAAAGGTCACATGTTCCTCGGAGTAGAGCGAGTGATCCGACCAGCGGCCCACGGTCGAGGCCAGACCTTTATACAGCTTCACCCGCACGGTGCCGGTGACATGTTCCTGGCTCTTGTCGATTGCCGCCTGCAACATTTCGCGTTCGGGTGAGTACCAGAAGCCGTTATAGATCAGTTCCGCATATTGCGGCATCAGTTGGTCTTTCAGATGCATCGCGCCACGGTCCATGGTGATGGATTCGATGCCACGGTGTGCTTCCAGCAGGACGGTGCCGCCGGGGGTTTCGTAGATGCCGCGCGATTTCATGCCAACGAACCGGCCTTCGACCAGGTCGAGACGGCCAATGCCGTGCTTGCCGCCATATTCGTTCAGCTTGGTCAGGATGGTGGCAGGGCTCATCGGTTCGCCATTGATGCTGACCGCGTCGCCTTTTTCAAAGCCGATCTCGATGAATTCAGGCTCGTTCGGCGCGTCTTCGGGGTGGACGGTGCGCTGGTAGACGTAGTCAGGCGCCATATCTGCGGGGTCTTCCAGAACCTTGCCCTCGGACGAGGTGTGCAGCAGGTTCGCATCGACCGAGAACGGAGCCTCGCCGCGCTTGTCCTTGGCGATCGGAATCTGATGCGCCTCGGCCCATTCGATAAGACGGGTGCGGCTGGTCAGGTCCCATTCACGCCACGGCGCGATCACCTTGATGTCTGGGTTCAGGGCGTAAGCGGCCAGTTCAAAACGAACCTGATCGTTGCCCTTGCCGGTTGCGCCATGCGCCACAGCGTCGGCACCGGTTTCGGCGGCAATCTCGACCAGACGTTTCGAGATCAGCGGACGCGCGATGGACGTGCCCAGCAGGTACAGCCCTTCGTATTGAGCATTGGCGCGGAACATGGGGAAGACGAAATCGCGGACGAATTCCTCGCGGATGTCTTCGATATAGATATTCTCGGGTTTGATCCCCAGCATCTCGGCCTTTTGTCGTGCCGGTTCCAGCTCCTCACCCTGACCCAGATCGGCGGTGAAGGTCACAACTTCACAGCCATACTCGGTCTGCAACCATTTCAGAATGATCGAGGTATCAAGGCCACCGGAATAGGCCAGAACAACTTTCTTGGGCGCGGACATCTGACTTCCCTTTATGCGTAGAACGATTGGCCCCTAACGGGTTTTGAAAGCGGGGGCAAGTTATCAGCGTTGACGCAGGCAGCGATTTGAGGTGAAACATTCTTGTATTGTACAAGGATTGGTTGAAAGGGCTGTTTTGACAATGTTGGGTTGGCAGATTTTTACGCATTCGGTGCGGATGGTCTTTGGAAATCTCAAGCAGGTATTGCAGATCACTTTCGGGCCTGCGCTCGTGGCTACGGCGGTTATCGTTGCACTGTTTTTGGTTCTGGACGTTCCGTTGGATCAATTCGACCCGGAATCGGGTCAGTTGCCTCCGGGTACGTCCTACGGCTCGTTGGTCGTCTTTATCATCGGGCTGGTTGCCGTGACGGTTGTTACGATGTTCTGGATTGCCGTGTCCTGGCACCGCTTTATCCTGTTGGAAGAATACCCGCGCGGGATCTTCCCGACCTTTAGGTTCGACAGAATTCTTGCGTATCTGGGGCGCGTGCTGATGCTTGGCATCTTTATGGCCATCGCCTTTTTGCCGCTGAGTTTGGTCGTCGCGGCCTTGGGAAGCGGAGCGTTGGCCTTCGCGGTCATTGCGGTCTACGCCATTTTTCTGGTTGTTTGTTTCTATCGCCTCTCCATTATTCTACCAGCGGCCGCGATCGGCCATCAGGCAACCATTGGTGACGTCTGGAAAAGCACCGAAGGCACGACCGGAGCGATTGTCGTTCTTCTGATCGTGAACTTTCTGTTTCAGTTTCTGGTACAGCTTTTGTTCACCGCGCTCGCGTTCGTTCCGTTGCTGGGCATCTTGCTGACCCTGTTCTTCGGAACTTTGGTATTGCCCCTGATCAACGTCAGTATTCTGACCACGATGTTTGGCGTCTTCATCGAAAAGCGTGAACTGGCTTAACGGCTCGTACACATATGTATTCCTTGCGCTTTCGGCGGTGATGCGGCACTGAAACCGGCATGAGTGATTTCATGACCCGTGCCCGCGCCGCCGAACAGGAAATGCGATCGGTTTTTCCGCCGACTCCCTTGCAGCGCAATGCTCACCTGTCCGACCGCTATGGGGCTGATATCTGGCTCAAGCGAGAAGACCTCAGCCCGGTACGATCCTACAAGATCCGCGGCGCGTTCAATGCCATGCGCAAGCAGCAGGGGCGGGACCTGTTCGTCTGTGCCAGCGCGGGCAATCACGCGCAGGGCGTGGCGTTCATGTGCAAACATCTGAACGTGCGTGGTGTGATCTTCATGCCGGTGACGACGCCGCAGCAGAAAATCCAGAAAACCCGCATCTTCGGCGGTGACAATATCGAGGTTCATCTGTCCGGGGACTATTTCGACGACACTCTGGCGGCGGCGCAGCAGTGGTGCGCGCAGCAGGGCGGCTATTTCCTGTCGCCCTTCGACGATGAGGACGTGATCGAGGGGCAGGCGTCCCTTGCTGTTGAGATCGAAGCGCAACTGGGCCGCGTACCGGATCACGTCATCCTGCCGGTTGGGGGCGGGGGAATGTCATCGGGTGTGGCGACGTGGTTCGGGGACCGAACACATTGCCTGTTTGTGGAACCCAAGGGTGGGGCGTGCCTGCATGCGGCGATGGCAGCGGGTCACCCCGTTTCGCTGGATCACGTAGACAACTTCGTTGATGGTGCCGCGGTAGGCCGGATTGGTGCCAAGCCGTTTGAATTGCTCAAGTCGCGCCATCTTTCGGATGTGCTGGTTCTGTCCGAAGATCGCATCTGCACCACGATGATTGAAATGCTGAATGTCGAAGGCATTGTTCTGGAGCCCGCCGGCGCCCTCGCGGTTGAGGCGGTTGCCGATGTGCAAAGCTTCATTCGCGGCAAGACCGTGGTTTGCGTCACCTCGGGCGGGAATTTCGACTTTGAGCGTCTGCCCGAAGTGAAAGAGCGGGCGCAGCGCTACTCGGGCGTGAAAAAGTACTTTATTCTGCGGCTGCCCCAGCGTCCCGGAGCGTTGAAGGAATTTCTCAATATCCTTGGCCCGGACGACGATATTGCCCGGTTTGAGTATATGAAGAAATCGGCGCGCAATTTCGGTTCGGTCCTGATCGGTATCGAAACCCGGAAGCCCGAGAACTTTGCGCGTTTGTTCGCGCATCTGGACGAAGCGGGTTTCACCTATACCGACATCACGGACGACGAGACGCTGGCGCAGTTTGTCATCTAAGCCAGTTTTTGCGTCTTTTCCGACAGGAAATATGTGCGCGACTCTTCAAACGCTGCCAGAATTTCCGGCAGGTCGACATCGACAGCGTGGCCAGAGGCCGCCGACCGCTCACCGTCCTGGCATAGCCGCGAGAAGTGATCAAACCCAAGGCTCAGGGCGCTGCCCTTGAGGAAATGCAGGTTTTGTTCCAGATCGCGCCGCGCCTTGTCCTGTTCCAAGCGCTCGATCGCCTCTTGAACTTCGTCCAGAAAGATTTGAACGACCTCATCAAACTCTGCGTTGCCGACCTCGTTCCGCAACTGAATGACCCTGGACCAGTTGATCATGTCCGCATTCTCCACAAAAATCGCGATGTGAATTTGCTAGCGCTTTGCCGGTAAAGGGCAGGTTAAGCGATGCGAAGATCGACCTTCACCTGATGTTAAACAGCCCACACTTAGGGTCTTCTTGCGCGGGAGATGGCTACGGAACAGAGGATTCGGGTGGCAGAGGTCAGTCAAGCAGAAACCAGGACTGAACTGGATTTTGGAGTCATCCAAAAAGTGCTTGTCGTGGATGACAGCCGGCTGCAGCGTCGTATCCTCGTGGCTTCGCTCAAGAAATGGGGGTTTCAGGTTCTCGAGGCGGACAACGGCGATGCGGCGTTGGAAATCTGTGCAAACGAACCACCGGACCTGGTTCTAAGCGATTGGGTCATGCCGGGGATGAGCGGCCTGGAATTCTGTCGGGCATTCCGAGCGCTGAATCGCGAGCAATACAGCTATTTCATCCTTCTGACCTCCAAAAGCGAAAAGCAGGAGGTGGCGCGGGGACTGGACGCCGGGGCAGACGACTTTCTGATCAAACCGCTTGAGGCGGACGAGTTGCGCGCACGTATTTCGGCGGGTGCGCGGATTCTGGATATGCAGCGCGAATTGTCCGAGAAAAATCGCCTGATCGAATCCGCGCTGGAAGACCTGAAACTGGCGCATGACGCGATCGACAAAGATTTGATTCAGGCCCGTAAGATTCAGGAATCTCTGGTCCCAGAGCTGACGCGAGATGTAGGAAAGTCGCGTGTCAGCGTTCTTTTGAAACCCTGTGGACATATCGGCGGTGACCTCGTGGGAATGTTCTCGCCGGGTGTGAACAGGCTTGGGTTCTACAGCATTGACGTGTCGGGCCACGGCATCACTTCGGCCATGATGACGGCACGCCTAGGGGGGTACCTGTCCAGCAAGCATTTCGAGCAAAACGTGGCTATGGAAAAGCGGTTCGACAAATTCTATGCGCTTTTACCACCCGAGCAAGTGGCAGAGATGCTGAATTCAAGATTGATGGCGGATGCAGGGATCGAGGAGTATTTTACAATGGTCTATGCCATTGTCGACTTGCGCAACGGTCACCTGAAAATGGTTCAGGCCGGGCACCCTCATCCCCTTTTGTTGCGAGAGGACGGCAGTACCGAATTCCTTGGCGAAGGTGGGCTACCGATCGGGTTGCTGCCGGACGCGACATTTCAGCGGATCGAAACCTACATGAAGCCCGGCGAAAAGCTGCTGTTGTACTCGGACGGCTTTACTGAATGCAGCATGGCGGATGGAAGCCTTCTTGAAGAAGAGGGTTTGCGCAAGATGGCGACCGAATGTGCCGCGCTGTGTGATGGGTCCGAGTTTCTGGATACCATGTTCACGCGGCTGACTCGGGCGATGAAGCCGGGACCGGGTATGGATGACGATGTCTCGGCCGTCTACTTTGAATACGGCGGCCCCTAAAGTGCTTGCAGGTGCAGGCCGGCAAAATGGCGGTCCCCCGCATTCCCCAACATCTGAACTGCGTCGGATGTGTCCATCCAAAGCGCCTCGTGAAAAGGCTCGGTCGGCGCACTGACATTGCGGACGGGACGCGCGCGGTAGATCAGACAAACTTTTTCTGCCCATAGGTCATATTCCGGCATATAGGTGAACCGGCGAAACGCACCGATACGACGCGGGTCTGCGACCAGCCAACCGGTTTCCTCGAAAACCTCTCGGTGCAGGGCCGTGACGGGCGACTCGCCGGGATCAATGCCGCCACCGGGCAGTTGCAGATCGGGTCCGGGTTCCATTTGGCAGGTCAATAAAAGGTGCCGACCGCGGGGAAGCAATGCGTAGACGCCAACGCGCCGTGTGTATTTCCGCCCCGCTTGTGGGGTTTCACCAAACCGTCTGATCATGTATGGCCCCTTACAACCCGATTTGTTCGACCTATATGGTGGCGGTATGCCAACCTGTGGCGTGTAAGGAAACCCCATGTCTCTTGGAACCAAAATCGCGTGGGACGATACCGTCCTGCCCTTTCAACTCGATGTATCGGACATGCGTGGCCGTGTGGCCCGTCTGGACGGGGTGCTGGATGGCATCCTGAAACAACACGACTATCCCGAAAAGGTCGAAGCTCTGGTCGCTGAGATGGCGCTGCTGACCGCGTTGATCGGTCAGACGGTTTCATTGCGCTGGAAGCTGTCCCTTCAGGTTCAGTCCAAGGGCGCCGTCCGCATGATTGCCACCGATTATTATGCGCCCTCTGAGGAAGGTGAACCGGCGCGCATCCGGGCCTATGCCAGCTTTGACCGGGACAGGCTGACCGATGCCAGCCCGTTTGATCAGGTGGGCGAAGGGTATTTTGCGATCATGATCGACCAGGGCGAGGGCACGCATCCCTATCAGGGGATCACTCCGTTGGCCGGTGGGTCGCTCAGCGCCTGTGCCGAAGCCTATTTCGCCCAGTCCGAGCAGTTGCCGACCCGGTTCTCGCTGAGCTTTGGGAAGTCGACCGAACCCGGCGTTGGCGAACACTGGCGCGCGGGCGGGATCATGCTGCAGCATATGCCCAAAGCCTCGCCTTTTGCGGCAAAGGGTGAAGGCACCGGCGACATCCTGACGGCAAGCGATCTGGTCGACGGCGAAGAGGGTGAAAACTGGGGCCGCGTCAATATCCTGCTGGATACGGTCGAGGATCTGGAACTGATCGGCCCGTCAATTGCGCCGACCGATTTGCTGGTGCGTTTGTTCCACGAGGAACAGCCCCGCGTCTATGACGCGCAGTCGGTGCAGTTCGGGTGTACCTGTTCCGAGGATCGCGTGCGGCAGAGCTTGTCGATCTATTCGGCGAAGGACATCGAGAAGATGACGACGCCCGAAGGCGAAGTTACAGCCGACTGCCAGTTCTGCGGCGCACATTATGTGTTGGATCCCAGCACCGTTGGCTTTGATGCTGACCGGGCCTGATCCGACAGACTTGCTGCGGGCGGCGCTGAGTCGCCCCGGCCACGGGTCAAGCGATTTTGACCTGAATCCCGACACTGCACTGCCGGAAGGGCGCAAGCTGCGCCCGGCCGGAGTGCTGGTTCCGGTTTCCGTTGTTGGAAACACCCCGCGCGTGATCCTGACCAAGCGTTCGTCGGCGCTCAAGCATCATCCGGGTCAGATCGCCTTTCCGGGCGGCAAGAAGGATGAGGGTGACGCTGATGTCACCGCCACCGCCCTGCGAGAAGCGCAGGAGGAGATCGGTTTGCCCCCGGACCTGCCGGACATTCTGGGTCATTTGCCGACCCATGAGACGGTGACATCTTTCACGGTCACTCCGGTGATCGCCATTCTACGGGACAGGTTCCAACCAGTGCCGGAACCGGGCGAAGTGGATGAGGTGTTCTCGGTCCCGCTGACGCATGTCCTTGATCCTGCAAATTATATCGTTGAATCCCGCCGCTGGCGGGGCCAGAAACGGTATTATTTCACGGTGCCGTTCGGCCCCTACTATATCTGGGGCGCGACGGCCCGCATGTTGCGGGGTCTGGCCGCGCGGGTGAGCGAATGACGCAAATTTCCGAAAGCTGGGTGTCTGATCCGGCGACGCAAAAGGTCTGTGCGGCTTTGACGAGTGGCGGAGCGCAGGCGTTGTTTGTGGGCGGCTGTGTCCGAAACGCGCTTTTGGGCGCACCCGTGTCCGATATCGACATCGCAACCGACGCCCGCCCACAGCAGGTTGTCAAACTGGCGCAGAATGCGGGGCTGAAAGCGATCCCAACCGGGATTGACCATGGCACCATCACGGTAGTCTGTGACGGCATCCCGCACGAGATCACCACCTTCCGCCGTGACATCGAAACCGATGGCCGACGTGCGGTGGTGGTGTTTTCCGACAATATCCAAGAAGACGCAGCGCGCCGGGATTTCACCATGAACGCGCTTTATGCGCAGCCTGAAGGGACGGTTTTGGATCCGCTGAACGGTTTGCCGGACTTGCGGGCGCGGCGAGTGCGTTTCATCGGAACCGCCGAACACCGCATCCGCGAAGATTACCTGCGGTCTTTGCGCTATTTCCGGTTCCACGCTTGGTACGGTGATGCTGAGGCTGGGTTTGACGCCGACGCTTTGGCGGCGATTGCGTCCAATCTGGAGGGCTTGTCCGACTTGTCCCGCGAACGCGTTGGGGCCGAGCTTTTGAAATTGCTGGGCGCCCCCGATCCTGCACCGTCTGTTGCGGCCATGCGCAGTGTCGGTGTTCTGGCGCAGCTTTTGCCGGGGGCGGATGATCGTGCTCTTGCGCCCCTGATCATGTTAGAGCAGCAGGCTGGCACCGCGCCAGAGCCGATCCGACGGCTCGCCGCGATTGCAACGCCCGAAATTGCAAAGACCTTGCGCCTGAGTAAGGCGCAGCTTCAGCGCCTTACCCGGATGCGGGACGAGGCAAGCGGGACTGCATCCGTTGCCGAGCTTGGGTTCCGCTATGGAGAAGAAAGCGGTTTGCACGAAGTGCTGCTGCGCTGCGCCTTTCTGGAACAGTCTTGGTCCGATGAAATGCGCACCGACCTTCACGCAGGGGCCAAGGCTGATTTTCCAATCAGCGCCTCAGACCTGATCCCCGAATTCACCGGTCCCGCGCTGGGCCGGAAACTGGCCGAGCTTGAGGCCCGCTGGATTGCTTCGGGTTTTGCCCTGACCCGTGACGATTTGCTGGGCAGCTAAACCCAAGTCTCAAAAAGGGATGACAAGTTGCGGTCTTTGTGCTTACGTTCGCCTGTCACATAAATGGAGGGATGCGAATGTATTACGGGATCTGGTTCGGCTAAAGCCGGGACACATTGACCCGTAAGGGTGGTGTTCTGGCGCCATCTTTCTTCGCATGACCTATTTTCTGCTCAATCGGAGCACTCTCCATGTTTCGCTATTTTGAAAACCTCGTTGACCCTTTTGTCGCCTACAAGGAATCTGACACACCGCCCACGCGGTTGTGGCCCTTTATGCTGGAATACTCAAAGCCGTTCTATCGGGTGTTCTTCTGGGCCGGGCTGATCTCGGTCGTCGTTGCAGCGGTTGAGGTCGGGCTGATCTACTATATGGGCCGCGTGGTTGACCTGTTGTCCGGTCCGCCCGCCGAGGTTTGGCAGGTGCACGGGACCGAGCTGATCCTGGTGGCTGTCTTTGTTCTTTTGCTGCGGCCCCTGTTGCATGTCGTGGACGTTCTTCTGTTGAACAACACGATCCTGCCGAACTTTGGCACCCTTATCCGTTGGCGCGCGCATAAACACGTTCTGCGTCAGTCGGTGGGCTGGTTCGAGAATGACTTTGCGGGCCGTATCGCCAACCGGATCATGCAGACGCCCCCGGCAGCAGGCGAGGCGGTGTTTCAGGTGTTCGACGCGATCTCTTTCTCGCTGGCCTATCTGATCGGTGCTGCGGTGCTGCTTATGGCGGCTGATCCGCGCCTTTTGCTGCCATTGCTGGCCTGGTTCGTTCTGTACGGTCTGCTGGTGCGCTGGACGGTTGCGCGGGTGGGGCCCGCATCGCAGGCGGCGTCCGATGCGCGGTCTGCCGTGACGGGCCGGGTGGTGGACAGCTACACCAACATCCACTCGGTCAAGATGTTTGCGCATGACGCGCAGGAACTGGACTATGCCCGCGAAGCCATCGAGGAAACGCGCCGCACGTTCCAGATCGAGATGCGGATCTTCACCATTATGGACGCTGTTCTGGTTGCCCTGAATGGTCTGCTGATCGTCGGCGTTGTCGGATGGGCGATTGCCCTGTGGATGCAGGGCAGCGCGTCCGTCGGGGTGGTCGCGGCGGCAACGGCTTTGACTTTGCGGTTGAACGCGATGACTGGCTGGATCATGTGGGCGCTCACCAGTTTCTTCCGTCAGCTTGGTGTTGTGGCCGAGGGGATGGAGACGATTGCCCAACCCATCGACTTGCTGGACGCCCCCGATGCCAAGCCTCTGCACCTGAGCAACGGACAGATCGACATCCGCGATCTGTCGCACCATTACGGGCGCAAGACTGGGGGTCTGGATCACATCAATCTGACCATTCAGCCGGGCGAAAAGATCGGTTTGATCGGCAGGTCGGGTGCCGGAAAATCGACCCTAGTAAAGCTGCTTTTGCGGTTTTACGACGTCGAGCAGGGCGCGATCCTGATCGACGATCAGAACATTGCTCAGGTCACGCAGGACAGTTTGCGCAGCCATATCGGTATGGTGCAGCAGGACAGTGCCTTGTTGCATCGTTCGGTCCGCGACAACATCCTTTACGGTCGTCCCGACGCGTCCGAGGCGCAGATGATCGCCGCTGC
Organism: Ruegeria sp. BB6; assembly: GCF_056539385.1. Classification (NCBI taxonomy): domain Bacteria; kingdom Pseudomonadati; phylum Pseudomonadota; class Alphaproteobacteria; order Rhodobacterales; family Roseobacteraceae; genus Ruegeria; species Ruegeria sp. BB6. Next base: position 335,541 of record NZ_JBQFUW010000003.1, on the reverse strand, counting down.
GAAACAGGCCGAAGCACATGAGTTCATCCTCGATCTGCAAGACCCACAAGGGCGCACCGGCTATGACGCGCATGTGGGTGAGCGGGGCGTGAAACTGTCCGGCGGGCAACGCCAGCGGGTGACCTTGGCGCGCGTGATCCTGAAAGATGCGCCGATCCTATTGTTGGATGAGGCGACATCCGCCCTAGATTCCGAGGTCGAAGCGTCGATACAGGAAACTCTTTACGGCATGATGCAAGGAAAAACCGTGATCGCCATTGCCCACCGGCTAAGCACCATTGCCCAGATGGACCGCATTCTGGTCATGGATGGCGGTCGCATTGTAGAGCAGGGCGGCCATGCCGAGCTGCTGTCCCAAGGCGGGCTTTACGCCCAGTTCTGGGCGCGGCAATCTGGCGGTTTCCTGAACCCGGAGGCTGCGGAATGAGGATAGCTGACCTCATAAACCCGTTCAAAAACATCGAAACGCCCCCGCCGCAAACGCTGGGGGCGTTCATTCGCTGGTGCTTGTCCGGCGCGTGGCCGATGCTGTTTGTCGCGGCCTTCTTTTCCGCAACCGCAGGCGCGATGGAGGCCGGAACCGCCTGGATTCTGGGATTGGTGGTTGACGTCGCAACCTCGGGCGGGCCCGAGAACTTTCTGACCGCCAGCAATATGTGGATGATCCTTGGCGCAGTTGCGTTTTTCATGCTGTTGCGTCCGGCCTTGTTCGGACTGTCCTCACTGTCGAACAATTACATCGTGATGCCTAATATCACGCCGCTGGTTTTGGCCAAGCTGAACCGTTGGACACTGGGGCAGTCTGTCACCTATTTCGACGACGACTTCGCGGGTCGGATCGCGCAGAAGCAGATGCAAACCTCGAATGCTATGGCGTCGGTCGTGTCCGAAACCATCAGCGCGATTGTCTTTGCCCTTGCCTCGCTTGTGGGCTCATTCCTTTTGTTAGGGTCTATTCATCCGCTTGTTATGCTGCCCTTCACGGCTTGGCTTGCCGTCTATTTCTTGCTTATCCGCTGGTACTTGCCGCGTATCCGAAAACGCTCGGCCGCGCGGGCTGGCGCGCGGGCGATGGTGTCGGGACAGGTGGTCGACACGATCACAAATATCAAAACCGTCAAGTTGTTCGCGCATTCAGCCTATGAAGATCAGGCCGCCCGGAATGCGATGGTTGATCTGCGAGAGAGGTCGCTGGAGTTCGGCAGCCTGTCTGCCAGTTTCAGGTTTATTCTGATGACGCTGGCCGGGGTGCTGCCAGTTCTGCTGATGGGTGCCACGCTATGGTTGTGGCAGGCGGGAAGCGCGACGGCGGGTGATATCGTAGCGGCGGGCGCGGTTTCGATCCGTATCGCCCAGATGACAGGCTGGGTCAGCTTCACACTGATGGGCCTCTACGCGAATGTTGGTGAAGTTGAGAACGGAATGAAGACACTGGCCAAGCGGGACCGGGTTGAGGATATGGCGGACGCGTTTGATCTGCAGGTGCCGGATGGTCGGATTGAGTTTGACCATGTCAGCTTTGCCTATGGGCGCGATGTTGGCGGCGTAAGCGATGTGAACATGACCGTATATCCGGCTGAGAAACTGGGCATCGTCGGCGCATCGGGGGCGGGAAAGTCGACCTTGGTTTCGCTTCTGTTGCGGCTCTATGACGGGGAAAAGGGCGCAATTCGCATCGACGGTCAGGACGTTGGCCAAGTGACACAGGACAGCCTGCGCCGGCATATCGGTATGGTCACGCAGGAAACCGCGATGTTCAATCGATCCGCGCGTGAAAACATCCTGTACGGCCGTCCTGACGCCACAGAAGACGAGATGATCGCCGCTGCAAGAAAGGCCGAGGCGCACGAATTTATCCTTGGCCTGCAGGACGCCCATGGTCGCACGGGGTATGATGCCCATCTGGGTGAGCGTGGTGTAAAACTCAGCGGGGGCCAGCGGCAGCGGATCGCCTTGGCGCGTGCGATACTGAAGGACGCGCCGATCCTTGTATTGGATGAGGCGACATCTGCGCTGGATTCCGAGGTTGAAGCCTCGATCCAAGCCGCCCTGCACCGTGTGATGCGGGGCAAGACCGTTCTGGCGATTGCACACCGGCTTTCGACTCTGCGTGAGATGGACCGGATTATCGTTCTAGATCAGGGGCGCATTGTGGAATCCGGCACTCATGACGATCTGCTAGAGCAGGGCGGCCTTTACGCGCGCTTTTGGCACCGTCAGTCAGGCGGTTTCATTCAAGCTGAGGCCGCGGAATAGCGCTTGGCTGATTAGGGTGCACAGCGTGAGTGTTTTGCCGGCACCAACGGCGTATTTTTGTTCAAGCCGACCTTGGTGGTGTCTAAGGGGTTTTGTTGCGGGCAAAGCCCCGGTATCAGGCGCTCCATGACTCAGACATTCACCATATCGCGCCTTGGCCATCAGGGGGATGGCATTGCCGAGGGGCCAGTTTTTGCGCCGCGCACCTTGCCGGGCGAAGTGGTCAGCGGCACGGTAGTCGGGCAGCTTTTGACCGAGATCCGGGTCGAAACCCCCTCGGATCAAAGGGTCAAGGCGCCGTGTCGCCATTACAAGTCTTGTGGTGGATGCCAACTGCAACATGCATCAGACGCGTTTGTCGCCGACTGGAAGGTCGAAATTGTGCGCAAGGCGCTTGATGCGCAGGGGATCGAAGCGGATATGCGCCCCATCCATACCTCACCCGAACGGTCCCGGCGTCGGGCAACCGTTGCCGTGCGGCGGACGAAAAAGGGCACTTTGGCCGGGTTCCATGGCCGCGCATCCGATACGATTACCGAGATCCCGGATTGTCACTTGCTGCATCCCGACCTGATCGCCGCGATCCCGGTGGCCGAGGCGCTGGCCCTGCTGGGCGGCAGCCGCAAAGGGGTTCTGGCCGTGACCCTGACCCTGTCCGAGGGTGGTCTGGACGTAGCAGTCAAGGGCGGCAAGCCGCTGGACGGCCCGCTTGAGCTGGCTCTGGCACAGGCAACCGAACACCACGGTCTTGCGCGGCTCAGTTGGGAGGGTGAGGTGATCGCCACGCGGCAGCAGCCGGTTCAACGCTTTGGGGCGGCCGAAGTCGTGCCTCCTTCGGGAGCGTTTCTGCAGGCCACCAAGGATGGAGAACAGGCTCTATTACAGGCCGTTTTGAAGGCAACTGAGGGCGCAAAGCGCGTTGCCGACCTGTTCGCGGGCAGCGGTACCTTTTCACTTCCACTGGCGCAGACCGCCGAAGTTCACGCCGTTGAAGGCGAGGCCGACATGACCGCCGCGCTGGATCAGGGGTGGCGCAAGGCCAAGGGGCTGAAGCGAGTGACGACCGAGGCGCGCGACCTGTTCCGCCGCCCCTTGATGCCGGATGAACTCTGGCATTTTGACGCGATCGTTCTGGACCCGCCGCGCGCGGGGGCCGAGGCGCAGGTGTCCGAGCTGGCGCAGGCAAAACGCCCAGTGATAGCCTATGTCTCGTGCAACCCGGTTACATTCGCCCGTGACGCAAAAACGCTGGTTAACGCGGGCTACACCCTTGAATGGGTACAAGTGGTTGACCAATTTCGGTGGTCGTCACATGTCGAACTTGCCGCGCGATTTACTCTGAACTCAAAACCCTGACAGGAGAGCACCCGAATGGGGATCACCCAACGCCTGCAGACCATCATCGACGCCCCGACTTTTGGGCATTTCATCACCGGAGTCATCCTGTTCAACGCGGTCCTGCTGGGGATGGAGACATCTCCGACTCTGATGGAGATGGCGGGTCCGGTGATTGTCACGTTGGACCAGTTGTGTCTGGCCATCTTTGTTGCCGAAATCTCGATGAAACTGATCGCAACGGGGCGGAACTTTTTCAAGAACGGCTGGAACAACTTTGATTTCCTGATCGTTGGCATCGCCCTAGTGCCCAGTGCAGGCAGCCTGTCAGTCCTGCGGGCGTTGCGCATTCTCAGGGTGCTGCGTGTGATTTCGGTTGCGCCCCGTTTGCGCCGGGTGGTCGAAGGGTTCATTTCAGCCCTGCCGGGTATGGCCAGTGTGTTCCTTCTGATGGCGATCCTGTTCTATATTGGCGCTGTGATTTCGACCAAGCTGTTCTCGCAGTCTTTCCCGGACTGGTTCGGTGATCTTGGCCTATCGGCCTATACGCTGTTCCAGATCATGACGCTGGAAAGCTGGTCGATGGGCATCGTGCGTCCGGTCATGCAGGTGTATCCCTATGCATGGGTGTTCTTTGTGCCCTTCATCATGGTCACGACCTTTGCCGTCGTGAACTTGCTGGTGGGTTTGATCGTGAACTCGATGCAGGACGCCCACCATGCCGAGGATGAAGTGAAGACTGACGCCTATCGTGATGAGGTGCTGGAGCGTCTCGAATCCATCGAGCGCCGCTTAATTGAGCAATCGAACATCAAAAAGTGATTTCAGTTTTCCGGATTTCTGGCATAATCCTGAAAAAAACAGAGCAGCAGGCAGTGAAACATGGATCGTCGAGCATTTGGATTGGGTGCTATGGCAACGCTGGGCCTATCGGCCTGTGCCTCGGCAAGCCCCAGATTTCTGACATATGATGGACCTGAGGTGACCTCTTTGGTCATCAACAAAAGTGCGCGGAAGATGTATCTTCTGCATCACGAACACGTTCTCAAGGAATACAAGGTTGATCTGGGTTTTGCGCCCGCTGGAACCAAGACCAAACGCGGGGACGGCCGCACGCCGGAAGGCACGTACCTGATTGACCGTCGCAATCCAAACAGCAGCTATCATCTGTCGCTGGGGATTTCTTACCCGAACTCAGAAGACGTTGCGCAGGCGAAGGCAGCGGGTGTTGATCCGGGCGGCGATATCTTTATTCACGGCCAGCCTAACAAGCGATCTGAACGCAAACGCGCGAAAAAGACGCCGGATTGGACTGCCGGATGCATTGCGGTCAAGAATGACGAGATCGAAGAAATCTACGCGATGGTAAATCGCGGAACGCTGATCACTCTGCGCCCTTAACGGGTTTCCACGCTCCAAAACCGAACTGCATATAGTCGCGCTGGTAGGCCTCTGCCGCCAGCGTCTCGAGCGTTTCGTCGTAGATATCACCCAGCGTGTATGGACTGTCAGGTTCGGCTGCGGCTGGCACCGGCGGGGTTTCGTGCCCGAAAGTCCGGGCCAGTTCGGGAAGGGACGATGCCAGTTCGTCTTCCCTCAGGATCATATCGGGCAGGGCAAAGGACGCCATTCCTTCCAAAACCTGCGCCTGACTGCACCAAACTCCGTCAACACGAACGGGTGTCTGCCCTGCAAGGTTCTGGCGTAGAAACTGCAAGAAGGCGGAAAACGCTTCGATGTGCTGGCCCAGAGGGTAGTTGTCTTTACGCAGTTGCCCGGGAATGGGAACCTTGAACCGATTGCGCAACATGTTTCGGATTTTCAGATAAGCACCCGGCTCGGTGCTCAGGATATAGGAGCAAAAGGCTGAATGGGCACGGGCCAGCGGATGCCGCAGCACTGTGAATTTCCGGTGGCCCGGGTGGGAAATCATCCAGTTCCGCGTCCGCTTTCGGTTCTGATTGGTGATCAGGGCGTCTGTGCCCACCCCGTCCAGATCGGCCAGCCATTGTGAAATCTGTGCCTCTAACCCGCCGCGCACGGGCAGATACATCAGCGGTGTCTTAGCAGCAGCCACGTAGTTGGCGACTGCCGGACCACGTCGGGGTTCAAAATTGGGGGTCCGATGCAGATTGAACCTGTCGATCGCGGGCAATTCCTGCTCCATCCGGTCCGGGTTTGTCACCTTGGACAAGGGCGGTTCAGGATTTTGTGGTTTCAGCGAGTCATCAAGGGCCGATAACCGGCTATCAATACCCAGCCATGCCGCCAGACCATTTAATGTGTCAAGGCGGAGCAAGTCGTCATATGCGATGTAGAAAGGGGTTTGGCCAGTCGCCTGAAGGTGATGCAAAAGCATCAACTGAAAGTCCTGCTGCTGATCCAGGTAGCTCTCGAATGCGGCCACGTCGAATTCAACGCGCGCTTCGCGCCGGCGCTTGACGTTCTTCAACTGCCACTGCTTCGTTTCCTGCGCGATCTGCAGTGATACGAAACTGTCCAGGGGGTTTCGGGTCAGGATGATCTTGGCGCAGCGTGGATCGCTCAAAACAGGCTCTAACACGCGCGGATCATGACCGTCGAAAAAGCGAAATCCGTTCAGCTTGCCCGGTGCTTCTCGGATGGCGTCCAGCAGATCGACCGGGTTTCTATCCCGGTCCTCCAGAGTAATACCAAGCAACTCCTCGGTCTTGAGCCGACCTATGAAATGCGGGTTGAAAGCCTCACCGTGGCTGGTGACCCCCTCCAAGGCATTCAGATTGGCCTCGAGCAGGTTCGAGCCGGTGCGCATGGCCGCGAGAATGACGAAATAGTCGAATTTTGAACGCATCTCGGACTATTGCACCAAATATGGTTTTCGGTATGGCCTGACCTGTTTTCCAAACACATCGTCCGTGGGGAAGTCACCCATGAGATAGGGATGCATCCCCTGGTTCTTGAGGTTCTGCAGAAATTGACCAAAGCCCGAAAGGTCAACCATGGTTGGGGCCGTTGTCAGGTGGCTTTGATGCTGAATCCCGATTTCTCCGATCACTTCTTGCAGCGGCTCCATCGGCGTTTCGATGAAATCCGCCAACGACCAGGTCCGAAGGCGGGCCTTGGTCCAGACCGAGTTCAGAACTTCAAGCTGTTTGGTTTCGATCTGCTGCAACCGGGCGGCTTCGTTGCGGATATCCGAGAAGTTCAGGTTTGATCGGAACAGCGGTATCGCCCATGCGCCGGTAATGACTGAGATTTGGGCATTCTTGTCACGCGCCAGGAACCAATTGATTGCCTGGGTATCGCGCGGCCCGAACTGCAAACACTGCCGTTCTCCTCGTGTGTTCCAGATCAGGTTCGACAGGAAGGCCGTAGGGTTATAGTCCCGCAGCGTGGCGCAATCGCTTAGTGCACCGTTCGTGATGGTTTTACCGCCCGAGAACTCTGCCCGGTTGGGTGCAAATAGGTGGCCGTGCACGCGCGCGCCAGTCGTTTCTGACAGCCATGGCTCAAAATCCTCGAACAACTCGGCAAAGCCCTGAAACACGGAATAGGGAAAACAGGTCAGGCCATTCTCGCTTCCGTGGCGGGGAAAGCGGCTTTGCATATATAGGCCATCCCGCCCACGTGTCCGGCGCTCGACCGCCTTCGAGAATACGCGGTCGATTTTCCCCGGATTGGGTTCTGCCGGTTTCATTGCACCAGTTTGATCCGTGAGAAAGGATTGATACAGCCGATCCGCGTCGCGCCAGACCTTGCGGGCAACAAAACAGTCAGACCTGCGCAAAAGCTGCAGGTGATCGTCGTAGAAGATATGCGGCCGCCCTTGATAGTCGAACTTGGACAGGGTGAGTGATCGGCTTTCGATATGGGTCGAGTAGAGTCGAGCCAGCGTCTGAAAATAGCTTTCATCAGGTATCCAGACGCGACGAAAATAGCTGTCATAAACCTTGCGCTTGGGATCCTGCAAAATAGCGGACAGAGTCTGACGGGTCAGACACCACCATTGGCTGCCCATATGCGGCACCAGCCCCTTTGGGATACGGCGGCGCATTCCCAGGGCACGCTGCAGTTTCACGTAGCTGTCGAACAGTTTGCGGTGTCTGCGCCACGAAAACGGAAATCTGAGCGTGAATCTTTCCTGATCCAAACCACCAATCGTCCAGCTTACGTCGGCAGTGGTGGCACTTTCGATGAAATCGACGCGGGGGCGCTGTACCAAGTAGTCCACCAGTTCGGAAACCGGGCGCAGCGGCAGGCAGGCACCCGAGGACAAATACACGTGGTGTACATCGGGAAACGCGTCGAGCATCAGTTCAGAGGCGGCCTGCGTGGCCTCAACGATGCTCCACCTTCCCCAATCGCATGTGTACCGATCCGAGAACCGGATCATGGAGTTGTCGGCACACGAGGAGACAAGATCAGAATAGGCGCTGTCCGAAACTTTCTTATCCACGTGGATAACAACCGGACAACCAGCAGCGGCCCAATGACGAGCGACCTGCTCGACCCGGTGCAGAGCGGTATGGACCAGCATGACAACGCCAAGACTGCTCATGCCCAGTTTCCTTTTGACATCAGGCCCAGGATTTCAAGCTGACGCCAGTTGATGTATTTCTCGGACCAGTCGCACCAGAATACCGGCTGATCGTCCAGCCCTTGGGCATAAGCGCGGTATTCGCCTGATCTTCGATAGTGCTGACCCCGCTCCATTTCCTCGCGGGCCTTGGTGCCCAATGTGTCAATCAGCTTGGCATGCAGCAAAGCACCGCTGGTCTTTTCGCCGCCCCATTCGTCATAAACTTGGTTCAAACCTCGCGGCAAAAGCGAATGGGTCGAGCTGACATAGACGTAGCGCCGGTCCCATTTTACCAAGGGTATCTTGTTCAGCGCCGGTGCCTTGGACGGGTTATCCCGGAAAAACACCCGCGCCCGAGGGCCGCCCTGAATCCACAAGTTCCCGTAGTCGGGGTTCTTGGTAATCATGTAGTTGCCCGAGTCGAACCAGCGGGCGATTTCAAACGGATCCTGACCTTCGTGATAGGGTTCGGCTTCAACCGGGCCACGTGGGTACATGTCGATCAGCATCGTGCCAAAACTGCGCACTGCGCATCCGTCCAGCCAGTCGGTCAGCGCCCGCACGGGGCGTGTGTCGCAGAACGGGTAAATGAAGAACTCATCCGGGTCGACTGTCAGAACCCAGTGACCATGCGCGTATTTGCGCAGCAGGTAGTTCGACCAATCGATACCGAATGTGGCCCGCTTATAGCTTGCATCTGCCCGCCAGACAGAAACATCCGGTTGATCGGCCAGAAATTCGCGTGTGCCGTCATCACTGTCATTGTCCACAAAGAGAAAGTGATTGACCCCCAGACGGCGGTAATAATCCAAAAAGAACGGCAGGCGAATTTTTTCGTTTCGTACCACGCTCATCAACAGGACATCGCGCTGTTTTATGGTTCTGGTTTTATTGGAAACTGCTGAAAGATCACGACGTTTGCGCAGAGAACGCAAAATACGGCGCTTGCGCCGCAATCTCATTCGGTAAGAATCCAACAGGCTCACGTGACTGCCCTACCTCTTAATTTACGCGAGCATACCCGGGGCCTGGATCAGCCAGAGTGGTGCCGGGTCATTATCGGGTTATGCCATTTTTTCATCTATCGAGGCAACGCATTTACAAGCCGTTAGCCGAAGATGCCGAATTTTCAATCAATATTGCCCATCAGCCCGAGTTGCTGAAGCTGCCTCCAGCCTGTGTAGCGCTCTGATTGGGGTGCCCACATTAAGGGGCGATTAATTATCCCGTCATAATAGCCCGCGAACTGGTCAGGGTTGTGGAAATGCTGCTGCCGGGTTTTCTCGATCTTCGATTTCTCGATTACCTCGGGTAGAAACTTGGTGTGCAGCAATACGCCCGACGGCCTGCTATCGCCCGGACCGTCATAGGCCGCGTTCAGTTTACGCGGCAAAGCCGAATGGCACGAGTTTACATAAGCATACCGCCGGGACCACTGAACCAGAGGAAGCTTGTTCAATGTCGGGGACCGCTGAGGGGTGTCGGCAAAGAACATGCGTTCGCGCGCGCCGCCCTGCACCCATAGATTTCCCATAGGAGACTGTCGTTTAGCGCGGTAGGGACCGGTGTCGAACCAGTTCAAAACTGCGGTTGGGTCAGTGTCGGGGTCGTAGTCCTGAACCCCAAGCGGGTCCTTGGGATAAAGGTCCAGCATCAGCGCGCCAAAGGCGTCGCGGCCTTGTTGGTCCAGAAGGGACGTCAGATCGGGCAGTGAACGCGTATCGTGCTGCGGGTAGATCAACAGCTCATCTGCATCCACCATCAGCGTCCAGTGCCCGTGCCCATGCCGCATCTGCAACCAGGTCAGCCAGTCCAGCCCGTACCGTGCATTGCGATAGCTGGCATGCGTCTGCCATAGCGACACGTCCGGCTGGTCGTGAAGAAACGCGACCGACCCGTCATCGCTGCCGTTGTCCACGATCAAGAACTGATCCACACCCAAGGCCCGGTAGTGCCGCAGGAACCAGGGCAGGCGGGTGATCTCGTTCCGAAGGGTGGTAAAGGCCAGAATGTCGCCCGGTTTGATCGCGCGGGTTCGATCCAATAGCGGAGTCAACTGACGGCGGCTGCGAAACGATCTCCATAACAGTCGCCGCCGTTTCAGGCGTATCCGGTACTTCTGCACCCATGACAGGGGCGGCAGAGTATCCTCGGTACCGGTCACAGGGGGCTCATTTCTCGTAGTGACCGTTTTGGTGCCAGCGCCACGCGTCCGAGATCATCGTCTCTAACGTGGATCTTTTGGGCGTCCAGCCAAGTTCCTCACCGGCGCGCACCGATCCTGACACCAGTTTGGTACAGTCCCCGGCCCGGCGCGGTCCGATGGAATAAGGCACGTCGCGATTGGTGACGGACTTGGAATGGCCGATAACTTCCATCACAGAAAAACCGCTGCCTGTCCCAAGGTTGAACACACGGCTGCCTTTGCCCTGCTCCAGCCAGTTCAGACCCAGAACATGCGCATCGACCAGATCGCAGACATGCACGTAGTCGCGGATGCAGGTTCCGTCTGGCGTGTCGTAATCGGTGCCGAACACGGTCAGGCCGTCGCGCTTGCCGTCGATGGCGTCCAGCATCAAGGGCACCAGATGCGTTTCAGGGCGGTGGAATTCGCCCACTTCACCGTCTGGGTCAGCGCCAGCCACATTGAAATACCGGAAAATCACGTGGTTCAGACCGTGCGCCGCCTGAAAGTCGCGCAGAATGTCCTCGATCGCCCGTTTGGACGCGCCATATGCGTTGAGCGGTTCCTGCGGCGTGTTTTCGTCCAGCACGACATTGTCGTGTTCGCCATAGGTAGCGCAGGTCGACGAGAACACAAAGTTCAGACATCCGGCGGCAACGGCAGCCTCGATCAGAGACAGCGATCCGGTGACATTGTTGGTCCAGTACTTGCCTGGCTCCGACATCGCCTCACCCACCTGGCTGAGGGCAGCGAAATGCATCACGGCGGCGGGTTGATATTTGGCAAAAACCTCGTCCAGCCGGGCGCGGTCCAAAAGATCGCCCTGTTCAAAGGGGCCGAATTTCACAGCGTCTTGCCAACCAGTAATCAGGTTGTCAAAGGTCACAGGCGTGTATCCGGCTTGCGACAGCGCTTTGCAGGCATGCGACCCGATGTAGCCGGCACCGCCGGTCACAAGGATATTAGTCATTCAAAATTCCAGTTTGTCTTGCCGCCCAAAAGGGCTGTTAAATTCAATAGGTACGCGATCAGTCCAGCCCCATGGCGGCCATCATTTGCTCCAGCTTCGGCACGTCCTGCGGGTTGTTCAGTTCCCAGAACTGGCGGCCCTTGGCCTCGACCTCGACGCAAAGAACCTTGCGCCCGTTTTCCATGAAGCGCAGTTGCTCCAGCCCCTCCAGCTGCTCTAGCGGGCCAACGGGCCATGTGGGGTAGGCGGCCAGCGCATCAGGGCGATAGGCGTAAACGCCGACATGGTGGAACACCGGGGTCTCGTCTGCCTCTGCATAGGTCTGAGCGGTGTAAGGAACGACCTCTTTCGAGAAATACATGGCGCTGTGATCTGCGGCGAAGACGGCGGTTGTGCCGCCGACGCGCCCGTGCTTGCGATCGTTCAGCAGGCTGTTCAGCGCATCGCCATCACAGCGCAGCACCGGCGTGGCGACGCCGGCATCCGGTGCGGCGCGCAGCCCTGCGATCAGGTCTTCGACGAACCAATGCGGGGTTAGCGGCGCGTCGCCTTGAAGATTGACCACGATATCATAGCCCATACCCAGATTGGCGTGAGTTTCGGCGCAGCGCTCGGTGCCATTGCCGCAGGAGTCCGAGGTCATGACAACCTCGGCCCCGAACCCTTCCGCCGCCTCGCGGATGCGGTCGTCATCGGTGGCGACAACCACCTTGTCCACTCCGGATACGGAACAGGCCGCGCGCCAGGACCTTTCAACCAGCGTCATGGACTTGCCACTTGCGCCGGTCAGCGGAACCAGAGGTTTGCCCGGATAACGGGTCGAGGCATAGCGGGCGGGAATGGCGATCAGAACGGACATCAGGCCTCCTTCAAGTCAACACCCGGAGCGTAGGCGATGAAGAACGGGTTTGCATAGCCATCCTTGCCATAGGTCAGGGGTGTATGGTCATCAAAGCGAACCACATTGCCGCCGGCACCCGTCAGAACGGCATGGCCTGCGGCTGTGTCCCACTCCATCGTGCGGCCGACGCGGGGGTAGAGATCGGCCTCGCCCGTAGCCACCAGACAGAACTTGAGCGATGAGCCCGCGCTTTTGCTGTCCTGCACCTGATACTTATTGATGTAATCCTCGGTCGCCTGATCCCGGTGGGATTTCGAGGCTACGATCAAAAGTGCGGAATTGTCTGGTTTAGAGACTGAAATCGGAGTTGTCTCGCCGATATTTTCCCTGTCCAGCGCGCCGGTTTCCTCAACCGATTGTCCGTCGGGCTGCGTGTAGAACATGCGTCCTTTGGCTGGGGCATACACCACGCCACGGGTTGGTGTGCCGTTTTCAACCAGCGCGATGTTCACGGTGAAATCACCGCGGCGGTTGATGAATTCCTTGGTCCCATCCAGCGGATCGACGATCAGGAACGTGTCACCTTTTTCCGAATGCGAGGCCGCCTGTTCTTCGGTCACCAGCAGAATATCGGGGAAAGCGTCGCGCAAACCGGCCGAGATCAGGGCATCTGCGGCCTCATCCGCCTCGGTCACGGGGCTGGAGTCGGATTTGACCTTCACGTCGAAATCATCCGAATTGTAGATCTGCATGATCTTGTCGCCAGCTTCCAAAGCCAAACGGCGGATGACGGGGATAAGGGCGTCGTAGGTCACAAAAATGCTCCGTTCCTGTGATTTGTTGATAGAATATGCTGACGGCCTTATGATGTGCCGGTTACGGATCGGCAAGAATTTCGTGTCAGTTTGCAGGCGATTAAGCGGGAAAGAGCGCGCGGGTGTTTTATTTTAAGCGAAATCAGACGCTTTTGGGGCGCGCGTTCACGACGGCTGAACTGGTGTTTCACGCTGTTGTGCGAAACATTCGGTCGCGCCATTCCAACGCCGTGATCGCGATCGTTATGAACATCGTCCAGATTTTGGCGCTGGTGACGGTTTTCTACCTGCTGCTGAGTTTGATGGGCACACGGGTCGCCAAAATCCGGGGTGAATTCATCCTGTTCCTGCTGTCTGGCGTTTTCCTGTTCATGACGCACATCAAATCCGTCAGTTCCGTGGCCGGAGTGGGAACGGGCGATAATCCGATGATGCTGCATTCTCCGATGAATATGATGGTGGTTCTTTTGGCCTCGGCCTTTGGAACCCTTTATACGCAGCTCGTCTCGATTTTCGTGATCCTGTTTGGGTATATGGTCTTAGTCGCTCCGCTGGAAATTCAAGACCCCGGCGGCGCGTTCTACATGCTGGTTCTGGCGTGGTTTACCGGTTGCGCGGTTGGCGTGGTTTTCATGGCGATGAAACCTTGGCTGCCAACAACATCAACTATTCTGAACACGATTTACCGCAGGCTGAACATGATCTTCTCGGGGAAGATGTTCGTCGCGAACGCGCTGGGCGGGTTCATGCTGACAATGTTCGCGTGGAACCCTTTGTTTCACATCATCGACCAGTGTCGCGGTTTTGTTTTTCGCAACTACTTTCCGCGCAACACCAACTGGGAATACCCGCTGTGGGTGGGGTTGGCGCTTTTGATGATTGGTCTGCTGGGAATTTTCTACACCCGCAAGCAAATCTCGCAGAGCTGGGGCGCGCGCCGTTAACTGGCGATGCGCAAGGTCAGGTTTATCCGCCCACCCTTGGGCAATAGCTTGGATGACCCGAACCGGATGCGATCCACGCCGTGATAGGTCAGGCGGGCCGGTCCGCCCATGATCACGACATCGCCCGAGTTCAGCCAGATCGACTCGGTCTTGCCGCCTCGGGTGCTGTTGCCGATGCGGAACAGCGCGTCGTCCCCAAGAGAAATCGACAGGACGGGCCATGAAAAATCCGCCTCGTCCTTGTCCTGATGCAAACCCATTCTGGCCCCTTCGCCGTAGTAGTTGATCAGACAGCAATCCGGGTCCCGTTCGGCGCTGGCCAGATCGCGCCAGATATCGAGAATGGGTTCTGGAATTGCTGGCCAGCCACCCCCTTTGGGATGCTGCGCCTGATACCTGTAGCCCGCGCGATCCGTCACCCAACCCAGCGACCCGGCCGAAGTCATGCGAACCGACATTTCCTTGCCCGAGGGCGTAACGGGCCGGAACAAAGGTGCAGATTTCAGAATCGGACGCAGTACCTCGATCAGTTGCGTTTGCGCAGTGCTGTCCAAATAGGCTTTTCTGATGTCGAAATCGCGCAAAATAAGCCGCGCCATCGAAGAATCCTCAATCCTTGCCAAAACCTTGCGAAAAAAGGCCACAGAATCCCGAAAACCTGCGATTTACACCGCTTGCAGGCTTTTGGTCCCGCCCTTATATACGCCGGGACGCGTAATGGTGTAGGGCTGTTGCGCAAATCAGATCGGGGCCGGGTGCCATAACGGGTCCGGACCTCGGACATCGCCTTGAAGAGAAAGGGATTGAACATATGAGTAAAGTAATCGGGATTGACCTCGGAACCACCAACTCGTGCGTGGCCATCATGGACGGCTCGCAGCCGAAGGTCATCGAAAACGCAGAAGGGGCGCGGACCACGCCCTCGATCGTCGCCTTCACCGAAGATGAGCGACTGGTCGGTCAGCCGGCAAAGCGTCAGGCGGTCACCAACCCCGACAACACGATCTTTGGCGTCAAACGTCTGATCGGTCGTCGCGTGGATGATGCAGAAGTCGAAAAAGACAAGAAAATGGTGCCGTATGCCATCGTCAATGGCGGCAACGGTGATGCGTGGGTTGAAGCCCGTGGTGAAAAGTACTCCCCAAGCCAGATCTCGGCCTTCACTCTGGGTAAGATGAAGGAAACCGCTGAAAGCTATCTGGGTGAGGAAGTCACGCAGGCGGTCATCACCGTTCCAGCCTATTTCAACGACGCACAGCGTCAGGCCACCAAAGACGCCGGTAAAATCGCCGGTCTGGAAGTGCTGCGGATCATCAACGAACCGACAGCGGCTGCGCTGGCCTATGGTCTGGACAAGGAAGAAACGCAAACCATCGCGGTTTATGACCTTGGCGGCGGTACCTTTGACGTGACCATTCTGGAAATCGACGACGGCCTGTTCGAGGTCAAATCGACCAATGGTGACACCTTCCTGGGTGGTGAAGACTTTGACATGCGCATCGTCAACTACCTGGCCGATGAGTTCAAAAAGGAACACGGCGTCGATCTGTCCAGCGACAAGATGGCTCTGCAGCGTCTGAAAGAAGCCGCTGAAAAAGCCAAGATCGAGCTCAGCTCGACCTCGCAGACCGAGATCAACCAGCCGTTCATCTCGATGGGCGCAAACGGTCAGCCGCTGCACATGGTCATGAAACTGACCCGTGCCAAGCTGGAATCTCTGGTTGGCGACCTGATCAAGAAGTCGATGAAGCCCTGCGCGGCCGCTCTGAAAGACGCGGGTCTGTCCGCTGCTGACGTGGACGAGGTTGTTCTGGTCGGTGGTATGACCCGGATGCCGAAAGTCATCGAAGAAGTTACCAAGTTCTTCGGTAAAGAGCCGCACAAAGGTGTTAACCCGGACGAAGTGGTTGCCATGGGCGCCGCAATTCAGGCCGGTGTTCTGCAGGGCGACGTCAAAGACGTGGTTCTGCTGGACGTGACCCCGCTGTCGCTGGGGATCGAGACGCTGGGTGGCGTGTTCACCCGTCTGATCGACCGCAACACGACGATCCCGACCAAGAAGTCTCAGGTTTTCTCGACTGCCGAGGATAACCAGAACGCCGTGACCATCCGCGTGTTCCAGGGTGAGCGTGAAATGGCTGCGGACAACAAGATTCTGGGTCAGTTCAACCTCGAAGACATCCCGCCCGCACCGCGCGGCATGCCTCAGATCGAGGTGACGTTTGACATCGATGCCAACGGTATTGTTTCGGTTTCGGCCAAGGACAAAGGCACCGGCAAAGAGCAGAAGATCACGATCCAGGCTTCGGGCGGTCTGTCCGACGCGGATATCGAAAAGATGGTCAAAGACGCCGAGGAAAACGCCGAGGCCGACAAGGAACGTCGCGAGCTGGTGGACGCCAAGAACCAGGCGGAAAGCCTCATCCATTCGACCGAAAAGTCGATGGAGGAACACGCCGACAAGGTCGACCCGACCACCATCGAAGCCATCGAGCTGGCGATCGCAGCACTGAAGGACGAACTGGAAACCGAGAATGCCGACAAGATCAAGTCGGGCATCCAGAACGTCACCGAAGCGGCTATGAAGCTGGGCGAGGCGATCTACAAGGCGCAGTCGGACGAGGCCGAAGATGAGCCCGCAGCGGCAGACGCAGCTCCGGGCGACGATGACATCGTCGATGCCGAGTTTGAAGATCTGGACGACGACAAGCGTAACTAACGGGCAACCGGGCCAATTCGGGCCGGTCCGGTTGTCGGGCCGGCCCGATTACGTTGAGGCAGAAGGAAATACTGATGTCAAAACGCGACTACTATGATGTGCTCGGCGTATCAAAGGGCGCATCGGCGGACGAGATCAAGAAAGGCTTTCGCAAGAAAGCCAAGGAATTGCATCCCGACCGCAACAAGGACAACCCGGATGCCGAGGCGCAGTTCAAAGAGGCGAACGAAGCCTATGACGTACTGCGCGATGCCGAGAAAAAGGCCGCGTATGACCGCTTTGGTCACGCCGCGTTTGAGAACGGCATGGGCGGCGGTCGTCCCGGTGGCGGGTTTGGCCAGGGCGACTTCTCCAGCGCATTCTCTGACGTATTTGACGACCTGTTCGGCGATTTCATGGGCGGTCAGCGTGGCGGTGCTGGTGGCGGCCGTCGTGCAGCACGCGGATCAGACCTTCGCTACAACCTGCGCGTGTCTCTGGAAGAGGCGTTTTCGGGACTTCAGAAAACTATCAACGTCCCCGCTGCCGTTGCTTGCTCAGCCTGTGATGGCTCGGGTGCCGAAGGTGGCGTGGAGCCAACGATGTGCCCGACCTGCTCGGGCATGGGAAAAGTGCGGGCGCAACAGGGTTTCTTCACCGTCGAACGCACGTGTCCGACTTGTTCGGGCCTGGGACAGATCATCAAGAATCCCTGCAAGTCCTGTCAGGGTGCAGGCCGCGTAGAAAAAGAGCGTGCCCTATCCGTGAACATCCCAGCCGGCGTTGAAACCGGTACCCGTATCCGCCTTGCGGGTGAGGGTGAGGCCGGGATGCGCGGGGGTCCTCCGGGTGATCTCTACATTTTCGTCGAAGTTTCAGATCACAAGCTGTTTGAGCGCGACAGTGTAAACCTATATTGTCGGGTGCCGGTCAGTATGGCCAAGGCAGCGCTGGGTGGCTCGATCGAAGTACCGACAATCGACGGTGGCCGCGGTCGCGTGCAGATTCCGGCTGGCAGTCAGTCAGGCCGCCAAATGCGCCTACGCAGTAAGGGTATGCCTGCCCTGCGCGGCGGTGGGGTTGGTGACATGTTCATTGAACTGGCCGTTGAAACACCTGTAAACCTGACCAGCCGCCAGAAAGAGCTGCTGAAAGAGTTCGACGATCTCGGTGAAGACAATCACCCGGAATCCAAAAGTTTCTTTTCATCCGTTAAATCCTTCTGGGACGGGATGAAAGGCTGAACCTTCGGTTAGGGGGCTCTGCCCCCGCCTCCCTTCGGGAGACTCCCCCGGGATATTTTTAGCCAGATGAAGCAGGGGATCCGTACTTCATCTGGCCCCAAATATCCCGGAGCGCGAGGCAGAGCCTCGCAAAAAATACTTGATTCTTGCGGACCTCCCTGAGATGGTCCGCGCCAACCGTTGGGGTGCCCTGTTCACAGGGCTGAGAGGTGCGAACGCGTCAACCCATCGAACCTGATCCGGGCAATACCGGCGGAGGGAACGGTCGTACACTTTACAGACGTTTTCGACGCCACCGTTGCCCCAATTGAACCGGAGCAATCATATGGCGCCTATTGCATTGACAATTGCAGGATCGGACAGCGGCGGAGGGGCTGGAATTCAGGCCGACCTGAAAGCGATGTCGGCTCTTGGCGTGTTTGGCGCGAGTGTTGTCACGGCGGTGACGGCGCAAAACACCCGCGCGGTGACTGCCGTGCATGGAATACCGTTGGACGTTATCGCAGCGCAGATCGATGCGGTTCTGACTGATTTGGACGTTGGTTCCATCAAGATCGGAATGTTGGCGACGCCCGAGATTATCCGCACCGTGGCCGACAGTATCGCAGCTTTTGAAGGTCCGATCGTCCTGGACCCCGTGATGATAGCGAAGTCCGGCGATTCCTTGTTGGCGGAGGACGCAGTTCAGACCTTGCGTGATGTGCTCTTACCCCGAGCTTCGGTTTTGACGCCAAATCTGCCGGAGGCTGCGTGTCTGTTGGACAGCGTAGCGGCCACGTCGCCTGTAGAGATGGCGGATCAGGGGCGTCGCCTGTGCGCATTGGGGGCAAAGGCAGTATTGATGAAAGGCGGGCATGGCGCAGGGGATATTTGTCACGATATCCTGCTGGACGCTTCGGGTGTCTTAGGTGAATACACGGCCCCCCGTGTGGATACGCGCAACACGCATGGCACCGGTTGCACGTTGTCGTCGTCGATTGCTGCGGGGTTGGCAAAGGGTCTGGCGTTGTCCGATGCGGTCGCACAGGCGCATGACTATCTTCAGCGGGCCATCGCCAAGGCGGATGAGTTGAATGTCGGGCAGGGCCACGGGCCGGTCCATCACTTTCATCGGGTGTGGACGGCGTGACGCTCTGGTCGGTCATAGGGGCCGGTGTTGCCGGTTTGACCGTCGCCAGCGAGCTTGTGTCACGCGGCGTGAAGGTGCAGGTTTTTGATCCTGGCGGACCTCCGGGTGCCCATGGGTGTTCCTGGTGGGCTGGCGGAATGTTGGCTCCGTGGTGCGAGTTTGAAAACGCCGAGGAACCAGTGCTGCGTCTGGGGCAAGGCGCGTTGGAGTGGTGGGGCTCGCGCACTCAGGTCCATCGGCGCGGTACTCTGGTTGTTGCCAATTCAAGAGACCTGCCTGATCTGCGCCGGTTCTCGCGCCGGACGCACGGGTTCAAGGATGTAAATCAGGCAGAAATCCCGGAATTAGAGCCTGACTTGGCAGGCTTTTCCAAGGGTTTGTTCTTTTCGGATGAGGCGCATTTAGATCCGCGCCGGGCGTTGCTGGATCTGTATCGGCAGTTGAACGCAGAGGGGGTTGTGTTTCATCAGAAACTGGCCCCGGCCAGATTGAAGAACGCTATTGATTGCCGGGGGCTGCACGCGCGCGAGACATTGCATGACCTTCGCGGGGTCAAGGGTGAGATGCTCGTGATCCGGTGTCCTGATGTTACCCTGTCTCGCCCCGTGCGCCTGTTACACCCGCGGATGCCGCTTTACATCGTGCCACGCGGCGATGGCGTCTACATGCTGGGCGCAACAATGATCGAATCCGAAGACAGCAGCCGCATCACCGCGCGATCTATGTTGGAATTGCTGAGCGCTGCATACGCGCTGAACCCCGCCTTCGGAGAAGCCGAGGTACTGGAAATCGGTGTCGATCTGCGCCCGGCTTTCCCGGACAACCTGCCGCGTATCCGGCGTCTGGGGCATACGATCTATGCCAATGGCCTGTATCGTCATGGTTACCTATTGGCTCCGGCGCTTGCACAGGGTGTGGCTGATCTGGCGCTTGAAAACAAACATTCGGAGATGGTCGATGAAGATCGTGCTTAACGGTGAGTCGCGCGAGGTGCGTGCCGAAACCTTGTCGGACGTGTTGTTGGAATGTGGATTTACCGGCCGTGTTGCGACGGCTGTAAACGAAGAATTCGTGCCTTCGTCCCTGCGCGTCGCCCATAAACTAACCGACGGCGACAGGGTCGAAGTTGTTGCGCCGATGCAGGGGGGCTGAAGATGAAGACGTTCTATTGCACCAAGCTGCCAAATCCACTGATGCTGGGGACGGCGCAGTATCCCAGTCCGGCGATACTTGAGACGGCATTTCGCGAAAGCGGGGCCGGGGTCGCCACCGTGTCCTTGCGGCGTGAGTCCGGTGCCGGGCAGACGTTTTGGCAAATGATCCGCGATCTTGGCGTATTGGTCCTGCCCAACACCGCTGGCTGTCATACAGTCAAAGAGGCCGTGACCACTGCGCATATGGCACGCGAGGTGTTTGATACCCGGTGGATTAAACTTGAACTGATCGGTCATACCGATAGCCTGCAGCCGGACGTGTTTCAGTTGGTCGAGGCCGCTCGCATTCTGACCGACGATGGGTTTCAGGTTTTCCCGTACACCACCGACGATCTGATAGTAGCGGAACGCTTGTTGGGGGCTGGGTGCGAGGTGCTGATGCCTTGGGGCGCTCCGATTGGGTCGGGGCGCGGGCTGAACAACGAATACGCTCTGCGCGCAATGCGGGCTGAATTTGCCGATGTGCCGTTGGTCATTGATGCGGGGATCGGCCTGCCAAGTCACGCGGCACACGCGATGGAGCTGGGCTATGACGCCGTTCTTTTGAACACAGCGGTGGCGCGGGCAGGTGATCCGGCGGCGATGGCGCGGGCGATGATGTTGGCGATTGAGGCGGGGCAACTGGCGCATGAGGCCGATCCGATCGAGGCGCGCGATATGGCCGAACCCTCGACCCCGGTGATCGGAAAGGCGTTCCTGTCATGACGCTGGACCGGTTCTATCCAATTTTCGATCATTCCGATTGGTTGCGGCGCATGTTGCCGCTGGGGGTGAGGCTGGTTCAACTGCGGATCAAGGATCAGCCGGATGAGGTGGTTCGGGAGCAGATCTCCGCGTCACGTGACCTCTGCCGCACACACGGCACGGTGCTGGTGGTGAACGACTACTGGCAGGCTGCCATTGATGCGGGGTGTGATTGGATTCATCTGGGTCAAGAGGATTTGGACGACGCCGATCTGAAAGCCATCCGGAAGGCAGGACTCAAACTGGGTGTGTCCACCCACTACGATGATGAGTTGGAACGCGTTCTGGCAATGGACCCGGATTATGTGGCGCTTGGCCCGGTTTATCCGACCATCCTCAAGAAAATGAAATGGGAACAGCAGGGTTTGCCGCGCGTGACAGAGTGGAAAGCACGGGTGGGCGACATTCCCCTTGTCGGTATTGGCGGGATGAGCGTTGAACGCGCCGAGGGCGTGTTGCAGGCGGGTGCGGATATTGTTTCGGCCGTGACCGACATCACCCTGAATGACGACCCCGAAGCCCGCGTGCGCCAATGGATCGAGGTCACGCGATGAGCCGGTACGCGCGCCAAACCCTGTTGCCCGAAGTCGGGGCCGAAGGTCAGGCGCGCTTGTCCGACGCGCGGGTTCTGGTGATTGGTGCCGGAGGTCTGGCGGCCCCGGTTCTTCCCCTACTTGCCGGGGCCGGTATCGGGCAGATCACGATTGTCGATGGCGATACGGTTGCCCTGTCAAACCTGCACCGCCAGACATTGTTTACCGAGGCAGATTGCGGGCGGCCCAAAGCCATCGTCGCCGCCGAGCGGTGTCGCGCGTTGAATGGTGAAATCAACGTATCTGCGGAAAAACAGGCTCTAACAAGCGAAAATGCCGCCGACTTGGTGACGCAGGCGGATGTGGTTCTGGATTGTGCTGACAGTTACGCCGCCAGCTATATCCTGTCCGACGCGTGTTTTAGCGCAGGAAAACCACTGATCACCGCATCGGTTCTGGGTCTGTCTGGTTATGTCGGCGGGTTCTGCGGCGGTGCCCCGTCGCTGCGCGCGGTGTTCCCGGATGCGCCAGACAGTGGGGCAAGCTGCGCAACTGCGGGCGTATTGGGTCCAGTTGTCGGATTGATTGGGGCGATGCAGGCGCAGATGACACTGAACCTGATTTTGGGGCTGGACCCCTCGCCCTTGGGCCAGATGGTTCAGTTCGACGCACGAACACTGCGCAGCACCACGTTTCGTTTCGACAATGCGCCCGAACCCGAGCGGCACTTCAGATTTGTCTCCGCAGGTGAACTGACCGAGGACGATTTGATCATAGAGCTGCGCAGCGAAGACGAAGCACCGAAGCCCGTGCATCCGAATGTGCAGCGTCTGCCGCTCACCACCCCAAAATCAGAGCCTAACAAAGGTCAAACACTGGCTTTGTGCTGCGCCACAGGTTTGCGTGCGTGGCGCGCCGCTGAAGAAATACAACCGGATTGGTCCGGCGAGATTGTCCTCGTCGCGGCCGCAACCTCGTGAACAGAAGGAAACGCGAGACATGAAAAAGCTGATCACAGCCATCGCTCTGCTGGCCGCCGCGCCTGCATGGGCCGAAGACAAGATGACCGTGCTGCTGGACTGGTTCATCAACCCTGATCACGGTCCTATCATCGTCGCTCAGGAAAATGGCTACTTCGCGGATGAGGGGCTTGAGGTCGAGATCGTTCCGCCTGCGGACCCGTCTGCGCCTCCGCGTCTGGTCGCTGCGGGTCAGGCGGATCTGGCCGTGTCTTATCAGCCGCAACTGCATCTGCAGATCCACGAGGGGCTGCCGCTCAAGCGTGTGGGCACTCTGGTCGCGACCCCGCTGAACTGCCTGCTGGTGCTTGAGGACGGCCCGATCAAGTCGCTTGCCGACCTTAAGGGCAAGAAGGTCGGATTCTCGGTCGCGGGCGTGGAAGAAGCAATCCTGACGGCGATGCTGAACGCGCATGGTGTTTCGCTGGACGATATCGAGCTGATCAACGTGAACTTCTCGCTGTCGCCATCGCTGATGACCGGTCAGGTCGATGCGGTGATCGGTGCGTTCCGTAACTTTGAGCTGAACCAGATGGATATCGAAGGCGTCGCAGGCCGCTGTTTCTATATCGAAGAAGAAGGCGTTCCGCCCTATGATGAGCTGATCTATGTCGCCAACCCCGACAAGATGGACACCGACATGATCGCGCGTTTTCTGGCTGCGACCGAGAAAGCCACCCAGTTCATCGTCAACAACCCCGAAAAAAGCTGGGAGATTTTCGCCGCCACCTCGTCCGAGCTGCAGGATGAGCTGAATGCACGCGCATGGGTCGACACTCTGCCCCGTTTCGCGCTGCGTCCAGCGGGATTTGACGCCGGCCGTTATGCCCGGTTCGAGGAATTCCTCAAGGACAGCGGCATGATCGACAGCATCAACCCGGTCAGCGACATCACCATCGACGTGACCGCGCAATGAGCGAGTACGGCAAAGCCTTCGCGCTGATGCGCGACGCGGCGCAAGGGCCGTGGTGGGATTATACCCGCCACGCTTTTGTTGAAGGGCTTAAAGATGGAAGCCTGCCGCGTGAGGCCTTCCTGCACTATCTGCGTCAGGACTATGTGTTTCTAATCCATTTCTCCCGTGCCTGGGCGCTGGCGGTGGTGAAGTCGGAAACCCATTCCGAGATGCTGACCGCCGTTGGCACTGTGAACGCGCTGGTGGCCGAGGAAATGCAACTGCATATCGGTATCTGCGAGGCCGAAGGCATCTCGGGCGAGGAACTGTTCGCCACCCCCGAACGCGCCGAGAATCTGGCCTATACGCGGTTCGTGCTTGAGGCGGGTTATAGCGGCGATCTGCTGGACCTGCTGGCGGCCCTTGCGCCTTGCGTGATGGGCTATGGCGAGATCGGAGCGCGCCTGGCGTCCGAGGCCACGTCCGAGACCTATCGTGATTGGATCAACACCTATGCAGGACCCGACTATCAAGAGGCGTGCAAGGCGGTGGGATCATTGCTGGATCAGGCTCTAACACGGCGTCTTGGGCCGGAATTTGAAACCTCACCCCGGTGGGGCAGGCTGTGCCAGACCTTCCGAACCGCCACAGAGCTAGAGGTCAATTTCTGGCAAATGGGCCTGACACCATGACCCCTGCACCCGATCTGACCATAAGCGGCAGGGCCACCATTGACGGCGCGACGCTGTTCGCCCCGCTTAGCCTGACCCTTGGGTCGGGGCAGTGGACCTGTTTGCTGGGGGGATCGGGTGTTGGAAAGACAACGGTCCTGCGTCTGATCGCAGGGCTGGAAACGGGCGCGGATTTCGACGGTCAGATTACCGCAAGCGATGGTCAGACCGTAGCGGATCGCGTCGCGTATATGGCGCAGGACGATCTGCTGTTGCCGTGGGCGACAGTTGCGCAGAACGTGTCACTGGGCGCACGGCTGCGCGGTGAGACCCCCGATATCGAACGCAGGGACCGTTTGATCGAACGGATGCGCCTTCAGGATCACATGGCCAAGAAGCCGTCAGAGCTGTCCGGCGGGCAGCGCCAGCGGGTCGCGTTGGCGCGTACCTTGATGGAGGATCGGCCCATCGTTCTGCTGGACGAGCCGTTCTCGGCCCTCGATGCGCGTACACGTGCCGATATGCAAGACCTTGCTGCTGATGCGCTGAGGGGCAGGACCGTTCTATTGGTGACCCATGATCCGGGCGAAGCCGCGCGATTGGGTCAATCCATTGTGGTGATGACACCGCAGGGGCTGACCTCATGCGAACCGCCAGCCGCGCCTGCGCCGCGCCACGTGGATGATCTGGAAACGCTGGAAACGCAGGGTGCCTTGTTGCGACTGCTGAGAGAGGCGGCATGAAGATCCTCTCGGCCCTTGCAGCAACCGTGTTTGCGCTGGCTATATGGCAGGCGATCGTCAGCCTGACCGGGTTGCCGAAGTTCATCCTGCCCGGCCCGGCGCTGGTGGCCGAAACTTGGTGGCAGAACCGCTGGATCATCGCGGAGCACACGTGGATCACGGCGGTCGAGGTGGTGATCGGTCTGGCCTTCGGGACAGTTCTGGGCGTTTTGACCGCCCTGCAACTGGCCAATTCACGTGCGGCCCGGGTGTTGGTGCAGCCGATGCTGGTCTTTACGCAGGCTTTGCCGGTTTTCGCGTTGGCACCTTTGCTGACGCTCTGGCTGGGATACGGGTTGTGGTCCAAGGTCGCCATGGCCGTGTTGATCATCTACTTCCCGATCACGTCATCTTTCTTTGATGGACTGATGCGGACGCCACAAGGGTATCTGGATCTTGCGCGCACCATGCAGGCCAGCCCCCGCGCCGTGTTGTGGCACATTCGTATTCCCGCCGCGCTGCCCTCGCTGGCCTCGGGGATGCGGCTGGCGGCCGTTTATGCTCCGATCGGGGCCGTGATTGGCGAATGGGTCGGGTCATCGCAGGGGCTGGGCTATTTGATGCTGTTGGCCAATGGGCGCGCCAAGACTGATCTGATGTTTGCCGCAATGCTGACGCTGGGTGTGTTTTCCATCCTTCTACACCTGATCGTCCGACGGGCCACCGCACGCATGGCGGGTGAGGCACGTTAACCTTTCAGAAACTGATTCTAAGCCAGTCTCTGAGGTATGACTCAGGACGCCTTTGCCGAAGCCCCCTCGTTGTTTGAAACTGATGAAGCCCCGGTGCAGCCTTTGCCACAGGGGAAGTTGCCGTCCTATATCAAGGACCACCGCAAACGGCTGCGCGAGCGGTTCATGGCGGGCGGATCGGCTGCCATGCCAGATTACGAATTGCTGGAACTGGTTCTTTTTCGCTCGATCCCCCGGCAGGATGTGAAGCCCTTGGCGCGCGCCCTGATGGACACATTCGGTGATTTCAACCGCGTGCTGACTGCGCCCGAGGAACGGTTGCGGCAGATCAAGGGCGTGGGCGATACGGTGATCACGGACCTCAAGATACTCGAAGCCTGCGCCCACAGGATGGCACGGGCGCGGGTGATGCAGCGGCACGTGATATCGGGCTGGGATGCGTTGCTGGACTATTGCCACACAACGATGGCGCATCGCGAGACTGAACAGTTTCGGGTCTTCTTCCTGGATCGTAAGAATGTGCTGATCGCGGATGAGGAACAAGCCAAGGGCACGGTAGACCACGTACCAGTCTATCCGCGCGAGGTCGCCAAACGCGCGCTTGAGTTAAACGCCTCGGCGCTGATTCTTGTGCACAACCATCCCTCGGGTGATCCGACGCCGTCGCAATCGGACATCGACATGACAAACCGAATTCAGGATGCGTGCACAGCTTTGGGGCTGACGCTGCACGATCACCTGATCATCGGAAAATCGAATGAGTTGAGTTTTCGGTCCGAAGGCTATCTGTAGCTTTTAGTCGACCCAAACCTCGACCCTGCGATTGACTTTGCGGCCCCAATTCGTGTCGTCGCAGGCCATTGGCATCGCCTCGCCAAATGCATCCACATTCAATTCGACGCTGTCTGGTACCGTGGTCTCGACGGCTGCCAGCACCGCATTGCGCACCGTTTTCGCGCGCAGCAGGGCGATACGCGCATTGCCTGCGGCGGGGCCGTCGCCGTCGCTGAACCCGACAAATGTCAGCTTGCGCGCATCAAACGCCCCGGATTCAATCTGTTGCGCCAGTTGCCGGATATTGGATCGTGACTGCGCATCGGGCCGGGACGATCCTGCCTCGAACCGAAAGGACAGCGACAACCGTGACAGGGGTCGCAAGGTTTCGATCATGCGCTGCAATTCGTCCAGCCCAACCTCGGGGCCGCCAGACGCCACGGCATTTGCCAGACGGTCCCCCTGTAACCCGATCCGCATCGTTTCGGGCGCTTGATCAACAAAGCCAGAGTTTCGGATCTGCAACTGCGCCGCGTCGCTTTGGGTATAGGCCAGAAACTGCCTTGCGATCCGGGGCAGGCGGCGGTTGGGCAGATACAGGAACATGGGCGAGGTCAGCGGATAATCCTCGGTCTTGATGGTTTGCCGCGTGGCTGAAAGCGCATGACCGCAGCCTCCGGTCAGCGGCAGTGCGCGGACTGAGTCCAGTTCGGCCTGACTTGCAATGCCGATCGCGAAAGGGTCACTCGCAACTTGGCGTACCAGTTCTGCACTACGACCGTGCCGAGTGATCTCGTCGGATAAGACCGCTTGGGAAGGTGCAAGCAACTGATCCTCGACGAATTGGGCCAGGCCCGACCCAGCATCCGGCAAGTGCAACGAAATCGGCGCGTCTGGGCCGCCAAGCTCGGACCAGTTGGTGATCTGGGCAGCAAACACCCGCGCCAGATCAGAAGGTGAAATTTGCCGAACAGGATTTTCAGTCGCAACAATCGGTACCAACGCATTCAGTGCGACGACACGTGACCGGCGTGCGCCAGTCAGGTCCCCTAAGCCTGCGTCATCTGCGGCCTTCTGTTCCGCTGGGCGCACTTCGCGCAGGGCCATGACGATGTCAGTTTCGTTGTTGGTCAGATCGGAGAAGCCCTGACCCGTGTTGTGCGGGCTTAAAAAGAACCGGCCTAGCGGCGCGTTCCGCTCGGGTTTGTGAAACGTGTACGCCAAGCTTCCCGAATTCAAATCCTGCGGTACGGCCGAAAGCCCCTCTTGCCTTGCAAATCCCATGATTAGGGCGGGCAGAACTTTTTCGGCCATGACAGACGAGCCCGAAAACCGAACCTCGGCCACGAAATCGGTCAGGTTCGGGCAGGCAGGACCCTCGCAGGTCACGCCTGATCCATCGACGGTCAGGTGTCCGAACTTGGTGTCCACCCTGTAGAATTCACCATCGAATCCAAGCAAGTTGCCGACAACTTCGACTTTGCCGTCATGAGAGGTGAGGGTGATGTCTTGGGCTGACGCGCCTGACGTCAGTGCCAACGAAACGAGTGCAGCCGCCGCCGCACGAAAGAAAATCATAAGTTGCCCGAGCCTGCTGCCTGATTTTAGTTGGCCGCGATTGTCAGGTCTTCGATCAGATTATTCAACACCAGAAACTCACCCGCCTGCGTACAATTCGGAAGGTTGAGTGTCAGTTCCCGCGACCGAAGACGTTGATCGGCGCGCAGTTCAAAAGACTGAACGATCAGGTCGCGGTCACAGTTCACGTCTGTCACCTCGGCTTCGACGGTCAGGGCGATAGAGCCGGTTCGATCAGTCTGACCGTATGGAAACGAATACACCTCGACGTTCTGGGCGTCGTCGAAACCGGCCGACCCGAGCGATACGACGCTGCCTGCGCCTTGCGCGCCTGGATCCGAAAAGACATGGCCTTTGCCGCCATAGCTGGCACCAAATTCAAGAGCGTGGATTTGCAGGTTTGTATCACCGGCCCATTGCAGGGCAATCCGGTTATATTCGGTCAGGTCGGGAATATGAGTCGTGGCGACTGTCCCGTTCTGGTCATCGACCGAGATCAAAAAGATCGCATATTCCGACAGCGCTGGAATCGTCAGTTCCATCGCGCCGTTTTCATCGGTCATCTGCGTAACCGTCAAGCCGCTGTGCAGCACATCGACTGGCTCATTCGCATGGCAGGGTGCCTTGATCGTCAGTACAGCAGATGCGCCGGGCACAGCTCTTGCGCGCGCGCTCAGGCCGCAATTCGCCGGTTCTGAGGGGGCCGACCGGCTGGGTTGCAGGGTGCGCTGCTGGGGATGACTGGAATCGGTCGCATCCGGGGCTGAAGACGAGGAGGTCAGAACAATATCCTCCAGCCCGACGATGATCGAAGCATGGTCAGTTATTGATGTTGCATTGGCAGCCGTCTGCGCACCGTTCGGCTGCACAGGCGTTCCATTCTGCATCAGGTAACCGATCGCAAGGGCACAGGCGACCGTGCCTCCGGTGGTTACGTAGTTCTTAATAATAAACAAGACACCCTCCCCAGTTGAAGGAGCGAGTCGGATATTGTCCGCGAATCACGGCCAATATGTGGCCGCGAAACGGACTCATTGTGTCTGAATTACGTCGGCGTCAGGTCAGGCGGCCGTGGCAATGCTTGAACTTTTTCCCCGATCCGCAGGGGCATCTGTCATTGCGCGACGGGTTGCCCCAGGTGCTTGGGTCGTCCTCGACAAAGCCGGGGCGCGCATCGCCCGAGGCTTCGGCCTCGGCCACGGCTTCGGCCTCGTCCACCGCCTGATCGACGGCTTGTTGCGCCTGTGCCTGCTGTGCCTGCATTTGCGCCAACATCTCGCGCTGTTCTTCCTCGGTCAGCGGGCGGACGCGCGACAATTGCTGGGTTACGGTTTCACGCAGACTGTCCAGCATGCTTTCAAACAACTGGAAGCTTTCGTTCTTGTATTCGTTCAGCGGGTCGCGCTGGGCGTAACCGCGGAAACCCACGACCGAGCGCAGATGCTCGAGCGTCAGCAGATGCTCGCGCCACTTGCTATCGATCGTGTTCAGCAGCACCTGCTTTTCGATGTTGCGCATGTTTTCAGGGCCAAAGGCCGCGGCCTTCTGCGCCATCATCTCGTCCGAGGCGTTGATCAGGCGTTCGCGCACCTGTTCGTCGTCCACGCCTTCCTCGGCTGCCCAGTCCTGTACGGGGGCGTCGATGGTCAGCTTGTCCTTGACTGCTTCGTGAAGGCCGTCGGTGTCCCACTGATCGGCGTAGGATTTCGGCGGCATGTATTCGTCGATCAGGTCGTCAATCACCTGTTCACGCATATCCGACACGATATCGGACAGGTCGTCCGACGACATGATCTCGCGCCGCTGGCTAAAGACCACCTTACGCTGGTCGTTCATCACGTCATCGAATTTCAGGACGTTCTTGCGCATGTCGAAGTTGCGCCCTTCGACCTTGGATTGCGCGCGTTCGAGCGATTTGTTCACCCACGGGTGAATGATCGCCTCGCCTTCCTTCATGCCCAGCGTGTGCAGGACCTTGTCCAGACGTTCCGAGCCGAAGATGCGCATCAGGTCATCCTCAAGGCTCAGGTAGAACACGGTGCGGCCCGGATCACCCTGTCGACCGGAACGGCCGCGCAACTGGTTGTCGATGCGGCGGCTTTCGTGGCGTTCGGACGCCATGACGTACAGACCACCGGCGGCTAGTACCTTTTCTTTCTCTTCCGCGTGGCGGGATTCTTCAGCGGTGCGCAGCTCGGCTGGATCGGCCTCGGGGTTTTCAGCCAGTGCCTGCAGAACCTTCATCTCGACATTGCCGCCCAGCTGAATGTCGGTGCCACGGCCCGCCATGTTGGTGGCGATGGTGACGGCTCCGAAACGGCCTGCATCGGCAACGATCTGCGCCTCTTGCTCGTGCTGGCGCGCGTTCAGAACATTGTGCTCGACACCTTCCTTGGTCAGCATCTGGCTCAGAAGCTCGGACTTTTCGATCGAGGTGGTGCCCAGCAGGACAGGTTGCCCGCGTTCCTGCGCTTCCTTCGTTTCCTGGATCATCGCGCCGTATTTCTCACCGGCGGTGCGATAGACCTGATCGTCTTCATCCGCACGAGCGATCGGCTTGTTGGTCGGAACTTCGACCACGCCCAGACCGTAAATTTCCTGAAATTCCTCGGCCTCTGTCAGCGCGGTGCCGGTCATGCCGCCCAGCTTGTCATACAGGCGGAAATAGTTCTGGAACGTCACGCTGGCCAGCGTCACGTTTTCCGGCTGGATTGGTACGCCTTCCTTGGCTTCGATGGCCTGATGCAGACCTTCCGACAGGCGGCGCCCCGGCATCATACGGCCGGTGAATTCGTCGATCAGAACCACGTTGCCATCGCGCACGATGTAATCCTTGTCGCGCGTAAACAGTTTATGCGCGCGCAGACCCTGATTGACATGGTGAACAACCGTGGTGCTTTCGGGATCGTACAGCGAATGGCCTTCAGGGATCAGCCCGCCGGCGATCAGTTGCTGTTCGAGGAACTCGTTGCCCTCATCCGTAAAGGTCACGCTGCGGGATTTCTCGTCCAGCGAGAAATGGTCGTCCTGCAAGGACGGGATCAACGCATCAATGGCGGTATAAAGCTCGGACCGGTCCTGCGACGGGCCCGAGATGATCAGCGGCGTCCGCGCCTCGTCAATCAGGATCGAGTCAACCTCGTCCACGATCGCAAAGTTGTGGTGGACCTGATAAATCTCGGCCAGATCGGCCTTCATGTTGTCGCGCAGATAATCGAAGCCCAGTTCGTTATTGGTGGCGTAGGTCACGTCACAGGCATAGGCGGCTTTCTTCTCGGCATCGGGCTGGCCCGACCAGATGACACCGGTGGTCATGCCGACCGCGCCAAACACCTTGCCCATCCATTCCGAGTCGCGCTTGGCCAGGTATTCGTTCACCGTGACCACATGCACGCCCTTGCCGGTCAGCGCGTTCAGATAGGCGGGGAAGGTGGCGACTAGCGTCTTGCCCTCACCCGTTTTCATTTCCGAGATATTGCCCTGATGCAGGAAGGCACCACCCATAAGCTGCACGTCAAAGGCGCGCAGACCCAGCGCGCGCTTGGCCCCTTCGCGGACGTTGGCAAAGGCTTCGGGCAGCAGGGCATCCAGGCTTTCGCCGTCCAGTGCGCGTTTGCGCAGCTCGGCGGTCTTTTCGATCAGACCCTCATCGGACAATTTCTCGAACTCGGGTTCCAACGCATTGATCTGTTCGATCAACGGGCGGGTCGCCTTGATCTTGCGGTCGTTCGGTGTTCCGAACACCTTTTTGGCGAGCGTTCCGAGTCCCAGCATGTTCACTCCAGCGGATCTGTTCTTGTCTTGGTTGCGACAGGCTTGCCCACCTTGCGCGCAACCCATAGATACGGGGGGTGAAAGGCGGCCCTGTCCAAGGCTTCAAAGCGATGTAAGCGGCAGGTTCCTGAGTGTCAACGCTGCGCCCTGTCGCGGCAAAGAAATAGGATGATTCCATGCCCAAAGGCTTCACTTTTCTGCCATCTCTGGCGCTTGCTGCCGTTTTGGCCCTGCCGTTGGCCGCCGAAACCAAGCCTGATGCCAGCACGGTTGTGGCCCGCGTAAACGGGGACGAGATCACTTTGGGTCACGTCATCGCTACGGTTGCGACCCTGCCGCCTAACTATCAACAGATCGAAGACGACGTTTTGTATGATTTCGTCATCGAACAACTGATCCAGCAGCAACTTCTGGGACAGCAGCAGGAGGCGCTGACGGCATTGAACGCTCTTGCGCTGGCGAATGAGACCCGCTCGTTGCTGGCAGTTCAGACCGTGAATGCGCTGGTCGAAGATGCCGTCACCGACGAGGCCATCCAATCTGCTTATGACGCGCAATTCGCTGAGTTCGAGGGCGAGGATGAGTTCGACGCCAGCCACATCCTTGTGGCCACGGAAGACGAAGCGAAAGAGATCAAGACACTGTTGGACGACGGCGCAGATTTTGCTGAACTGGCCATAGAGAAATCGACAGGTCCGTCCGGACCCAATGGTGGTTCACTGGGGTGGTTCGGCAAAGGCCAGATGGTGCCCGAGTTTGAGGCCGCCGTTCTTGCACTGGAAAAAGGTCAGGTTTCCGACCCTGTGCAAACCCAGTTCGGCTGGCATGTCGTGACATTGAATGACAAACGCAAGTCCGAAGCCCCTGAACTGGACGACATTCGCGATGAATTGGCCCAGACGATTCAAAACGAGGCGATTCAAGCCCGCATCGAAGAATTGACTCAGGCGGCTCAGATCGAGCGGCCCGAACTGGAAGGGGTAAGCCCCGATGTTGTTCGCCAGATCGAGCTGATTCAGGAGTAAGCGACCGTGGCGACGATCACCAAAGTTTCGCCGCTGGCTCCGGCGGCGTTTCCTGAATTGCCAGCGATTGACGGTGTGCGATTTGCGACCGTCGAGGCGGGTGTGCGCTATCAGGGCCGCACCGATGTGATGCTGGCGGTGTTGGACCCCGGCACGTCTGTGGCTGGGGTGTTCACACGCTCGGCCACACGCGCGGCCCCCGTGTTGGACTGTCAGGACAAGATCGGCGGCGCCAGCGATGGCCCGGCGGCGATCCTTGTGAATTCGGGCAATGCCAATGCCTTCACCGGACATTACGGTCAGACCTCTGTTGCCGAGGTGACGCAGGCCGTTGCCAAAGCCACTGGCGTGGCGGTGGAACGGGTGTTCACCTCGTCGACTGGCGTGATTGGTGAGCCGCTGCCCCATGACAAGATCACGGCCCAGCTTGAGGCGCTGAAGTCGGGCCTCAGCCGCCACGCGATTGAAGACGCGGCGCGGGCGATCATGACCACCGATACCTTCCCGAAAGGAGCCTCGGCGCAGGTCGAGATCGACGGGAAAACAGTCTCTATTGCGGGGATTGCCAAGGGGTCGGGCATGATCGCGCCGGATATGGCGACGATGCTGGTTTACATCTTCACCGACGCGCAGGTCGAACAATCAGCGCTGCAAGCGATGCTGGGCGCGCAGACGGATCGCACCTTCAACTGTATCACCGTGGACAGCGATACCTCGACCTCGGACACCCTGTTGTTGTGCGCGACCGGGGCTTCGGGCGTGGATGCAACCGGCAACGCGGCTTTCGCGCAGGTGCTTGAGACAGTGATGCTGGACCTTGCACAGCAGGTGGTGCGCGACGGGGAAGGGGCCACGAAATTCGTGGAAATCCGCGTGACCGGCGCGGCCTCGGACGCGGATGCCAAGGTGCATGGTCTGGCGATTGCCAACTCGCCGCTGGTGAAAACGGCGATTGCGGGTGAAGACCCGAACTGGGGCCGTGTGGTCATGGCCATCGGCAAATCCGGTGCCGCCGCCGACCGCGACCTTCTGAGCATTTCTTTCGGTGACATCCTTGTGGCCGAGAAAGGCTGGGTCAGCCCCGATTACCGCGAGGAAGACGCCGCGGCTTATATGAAAGGTCAGGATCTGGTGATCGCCGTCGATCTGGCGCTGGGCGAGGGCGCATCGACCGTTTGGACCTGCGACCTGACCCATGGCTATATCGAAATCAACGCGGATTATCGTTCATGAAGACCGTTTTGGTGTCGGCCGTCGCCCTGATCGACGTCGAAAGCCGGGTGCTGTTGGCGCAGCGCCCGGAAGGGAAATCCATGGCTGGCCTGTGGGAGTTTCCGGGCGGCAAAATCGAACCCGGCGAAACCCCCGAGGTCGCCTTGATCCGCGAATTGCATGAGGAACTGGGCATCGACACCTGGGCCTCGTGCCTTGCACCGCTGACCTTTGCCAGCCACAGCTATGACGATTTTCACTTGCTGATGCCGCTGTTTGCCTGCCGCAAATGGGAGGGGATACCGCAGTCGAAAGAGGGGCAGGCGCTGAAATGGGTGCGTGCGAATGATCTGCGGAACTACCCGATGCCTGCGGCGGATGTGCCGCTGATCCCGATTTTGCGGGATTGGTTGTAGTGGAAAAACTAAATCTTCCCCGAGGAGTGTTAGGTTCAGAAAGATCTTTCAGCAAGAATAGAGTTCAGTCGATATCTGTTCCCAAAATCCGATGAGAAACAACATTGCCAGCGTAGATAAAAACCGCTGAGAACGTGATCCAGAATACTGCGCCCGCGATGCTCAATTGGGTGGCGAATGCGCAGGCAGAAATTGCAAAGAATGCAGTCTTTGAAGCCAATGCACTTTTTAATGCACGCTTCTCGCGGTTTGTTAATGGCTTCATTTCAGAACTCATCTGTTGTCTGCCAATGGATATTCAGGACTACGTGGATGCCAAGTAATTTTTATCGCTCGGGAAATCTCCACTCCACCCCTGTTACAATTCGTAAGAATTGAGAAAACATCAGGCAAAACTTGCCGCTGATCTTGCCCAAGCTCCTTATCGGAGCGCTGGCGTTCGGGCTGAGGTCCGGGTTTGCCGTTTCCGGCCCGGGGAGGGGTCGGATTGGGAGGAGAAAGAGATTGGCTCAGACGCAGTCGGGCGCCGATGGGATGAAGTCCCTTCCGGCGCTGCTACACCGCAATGCGACGCAGTTCGGGGATTCCCCGGCCTACCGGGAAAAAGAATTCGGAATCTGGCAGTGCTGGACCTGGGCCGAGGCCGCAGTTGAAATCCGCAAGCTGGCGCTGGGGTTCCTGGAAATCGGCGTGGAAAAGGGTGACCATATTGCCGTAATCGGGCGCAACCGTCCGGCGCATTACTGGTCGATGGTCGCAGCCCAGATGGTGGGCGCGGTTCCGGTTCCGCTCTATCAGGACTCGGTCGCCGAAGAGATGGCCTATGTTCTGGAACATTGCGGCGCGAAATATGTCGTCTGCGGCGATCAGGAGCAGGTCGACAAGGTCATCGAGATTCAGGAAAACCTGCATCAGGTCAAACATATCCTCTATACCGACAAGCGCGGGATGCGGAAATACGACCACAGCCAGATGAACGCGCTTGAGGACATCATGGCCGAAGGTGGCGCGGGACACGCTCGTTTTGACGCCGAGCTGGACAAGCGGATTTCCGAAATTTCGTATGATGACACCTGCGTGATGCTCTATACGTCGGGCACCACGGGCAAGCCGAAAGGCGTTGTGCTGTCGAACCGCAACGTGATCGAGAGTGCCAAGAATTCCTCGGATTTTGATCACCTGACCCGGAATGAAGACATCCTGTCCTATCTGCCGATGGCGTGGGTGGGGGATTTCATCTTCTCGATCGCTCAGGCCTATTGGTGCGGGTTCTGCGTGAACTGCCCCGAAAGCGCCGACACGATGATGACCGACCTGCGCGAGATCGGTCCGACCTATTTCTTTGCGCCGCCGCGCGTGTTCGAGACTCAGCTGACCAATGTGATGATCCGGATGGAGGACGCAGGCAAGCTGAAGCAGCGCATGTTCCACCACTTCATGGACCACGCCAAGAAAGTGGGCGGCCTGTTGTTGGACGGCAAACCGGTTGGGTTTGCCGACCGGATGAAATACGCGCTGGGCAATATGCTGGTCTACGGCCCGCTCAAGGATACGCTGGGTTATGGCCGGTTCCGCGTGGGCTATACGGCGGGTGAGGCCATCGGGCCCGAGATTTTCGACTTTTATCGCTCGTTGGGGATCAACCTGAAACAGCTTTACGGCCAGACCGAAGCGACCGTCTATATCACCATCCAGCCCGATGGTGAGGTCCGCGCCGACACGGTGGGCGTGCCTGCGCCTGCGGTCGAGTTGAAGATCGACGACAAGGGCGAGATCCACTACCGCTCGCCCGGGGTGTTTGTTGAGTATTACAACAACCCGGACTCGACTGCCTCGACCAAGGACGCCGAAGGCTGGGTGGCCACCGGGGATGCCGGGTTTATCGAGGAAAGCAGCGGCCATCTGCGGATCATCGACCGCGCCAAGGATGTGGGCAAGATGGCCGACGGGTCGATGTTCGCGCCGAAATATGTCGAGAACAAGCTGAAATTCTATCCCGACATCCTTGAGGTCGTGCTGTTCGGCAATGGCAAGGATCGCTGCGTAGCCTTCATCAATATTGACCTGACAGCGGTCGGCAACTGGGCCGAGCGCAACAACGTGGCCTATGCGTCTTATCAGGAACTGGCCGGTCATCCGCGCGTGTTAGAGACGATCAAGGCCCATGTGGAAGAGGTGAACAAGTCGATCGCCGCAGACGAGATGCTGTCGGGCTGTCAGGTGCATCGCTTTGTGGTTCTGCACAAGGAACTGGATGCCGATGACGGTGAAATGACCCGGACTCGTAAGGTGCGCCGTGGGTTTGTTGAGGAAAAGTTCAACGACATCATCACCGCACTTTATGACGGCTCGCCCAGTGTCTCGACCACGACCGAAGTGACCTATGAGGATGGGCGCAAGGGCTCGATCAGCGCAACGCTGGATATCGTCGACGCTGCGGTTGCGCCATCGACACAGCACAAGGTGGCGGCGGAATGAGGGCCGTTCGAGCGCCGCTCGACCTGCGGTCGTCGCCCCGCCCTCCGTCCCGTTTTTGCGCAAGTCAGGGAGTGACTGATGCTGGATAATTCCGAAGGATATGTCACCGAGGACGGCCGCAAGATCGGCGGCGTGGTGATGGAGATGAAAAACATCACGCTGCGTTTCGGCGGTGTGGTCGCGATCAAGGATATCTCGTTCGACATCCGCGAAGGTGAGATCCGCGCCATTATCGGTCCGAACGGGGCGGGGAAATCCTCGATGCTGAATGTGATCTCGGGGTTCTATGTCCCGCAGGAAGGTGAGGTTTGGTTCCACGGTGCCAAACGCCCGGCGATGCGGCCCTTTGAGGTGGCGCAGCAGGGGATCGCGCGGACCTTCCAGAACATCGCGCTGTTTGAAGGCATGAGCGTTCTGGATAACGTCATGACCGGGCGGTTGGGCTACATGAAGACCAACATTTTCCAACAGGCGCTGTGGAAAGGGAAGGCCGAGGCGGAAGAAACCGAAAACCGCGAGGCCGTCGAGAAGATCATCGACTTTCTCGAAATCCAGCACATTCGGAAAACACCGGTGTCGCGCCTGCCTTACGGCTTGAAGAAACGCGTGGAACTGGCACGCGCGCTGGCGGCCGAACCCAAGCTGTTGCTGTTGGACGAACCGATGGCGGGCATGAATGTCGAGGAAAAAGAGGACATGAGCCGCTTTATCCTGGATGTGAATGACGAGTTCGGCACGACGATCGCCCTGATCGAACACGACATGGGCGTTGTGATGGATCTGAGCGACCGGGTGGTCGTGATGGATTACGGTAAGAAGATCGGGGACGGCACACCGGATGAGGTGCGCAACAACCAGGAAGTCATCGACGCCTATCTGGGGGTGAGCCATGACTGACCAACTGACAGACATGAGAGGGGGCGCACATGCCTGATCAGCTGATTTTCGCGATGGAGGTCATCCTGAATGGCCTGATGGCAGGGGTTCTTTATGCGCTGGTCGCGCTGGGCTTTGTGCTGATCTACAAGGCTTCGGGGATTTTCAACTATGCTCAGGGTGTTATGGCCCTGTTCGCGGCCATGACCCTTGTCGGGATCATGAATGGGCAAGTGCCGTTCTCGCACCTGATCAACGCGATCTTCGGGACGCATATCCATTACTTCGGTTGGAATGTCCCGGCGCTGCTGGCGATCCTTCTGACGATGGCGGTAATGGTGTTTCTGGCCTGGGCGGTGCAGCGGTTCGTCATGCGCCATCTGGTTGGCCAAGAGCCGATCATCCTGTTCATGGCGACCATCGGTCTGGCCTATTTCCTTGAAGGCGTGGCCGACCTGATGTGGGGGTCCGAGATCAAGACGCTGGATGTGGGTCTGCCGCAGGGCATCAACCTGTGGATCGACGAGACCACGTTCAACATCTTTGGCTATGGCTTCTTCATCGACAACCTCGACATCGTGGCGACCGTGATCGCGGCGCTGCTGGTGGCTGCGCTGGTGGTGTTCAGCCAGTACACCAAGCAGGGCCGGGCCATGCGCGCGGTGGCGGATGACCATCAGGCCGCGCTGTCGGTGGGTATTTCGCTGAACTTCATCTGGATCATGGTCTGGTCGGTCGCGGGGTTTGTCGCGCTGGTCGCCGGGATCATGTGGGGCACCAAGTCGGGCGTTCAGTTCTCGCTGTCGCTGATCGCGCTCAAGGCGCTGCCGGTGCTGATGCTGGGCGGGTTCACCTCGATCCCCGGAGCGATCGTGGGCGGGCTGATCATCGGTGTGGGTGAAAAGCTGTTTGAATTCGCAATCGGCCCGATGGTCGGTGGCGCGACCGAGAACTGGTTCGCCTATGTTCTGGCGCTGATCTTCCTAGTGTTCCGGCCGCAGGGTCTGTTCGGTGAGAAGATCATCGAGAGGGTGTAGCGATGCAGAAGGTGATCGCCATCATCAATGTGATTGCATGGGCGGGGTTCTGGGCCTTTGGCTATATCGCCGTCACCTCGGACGATCTGACGGCGAGCCAACTTGTCGTCGCGGCGATCCTTGCCTTTGCCGGGCTGGTCACGGGCATCATGGCCTACATGAAACTGGTGCGCGCGTCAGAGGCGAGCGGATATGCAAAAGGGTCCAACCAACTGGACGCGGCAGCCCGGAACCGGGCGCAGGAACAATGGGGAAAGTGACACATGTTCTATCGTGAGGCCGGAGACTTCAAAGTTTCCTATGTGGATGACAGCCAGACTTTCCCGATCAAGTTCGACCGGTATCGGTACTACGTGGTTCTGGCGGTGGCGTTTGGGATCATTCCATTCATCATCAACGATTATTGGGCCAACGCTCTTTTGCTGCCGTTCCTGATCTACGCGATCGCGGCGATCGGCCTGAACATCCTGGTGGGATATTGCGGACAGGTCAGCCTTGGTACGGGCGGCTTTATGGCGGTGGGGGCTTATGCTTGCTACAAGCTGATGACGGCCTTCCCCGATGTCAGTATGTTCATCCACGTCATTCTCGCTGGCGGGATCACGGCCATTGTCGGCGTTCTGTTCGGTCTTCCGTCGCTGAGGATCAAGGGGTTCTATCTGGCGGTGGCGACACTGGCCGCGCAGTTCTTCCTTGTGTGGCTGTTCAACCGTGTGCCGTGGTTCTACAACTACTCGGCTTCTGGTCAGATCAACGCACCGGAACGCGATGTGTTCGGGATCATTATCACTGGGCCGAATGCTCCGGCATGGGCGACGTATCTGTTCTGCCTGATCTTCCTGACCGTCTGCGCCCTGATCGCACGCAACCTGACACGCGGCACTACCGGGCGCACGTGGATGGCGATCCGCGATATGGATATCGCGGCCGAGATCATCGGGGTAAACCCGCTCAAGGCGAAACTGACCGCCTTTGCTGTCAGCTCGTTCTTCGTGGGCATTTCGGGCGCGCTGTTCTTCGCAGTCTACCTCGGCGCGGTTGAGGTCGGCGAGGTGTTCGGCATCAACAAGTCGTTCCTGGTTCTGTTCATGATCATTATCGGCGGACTGGGCTCTATCTTCGGATCTTTTGCGGGTGCGGCGTTTCTTGTGCTGCTGCCGGTGGTCCTGAAAGTGGTCGGTGCCGACATGCTGGGCTGGCCCACGGATATCGTGGCGCATTTGCAGCTGGTGATCGTCGGTGGGCTGATCATCACGTTCCTGATCCTCGAACCACATGGGCTGGCGCAGCTATGGCGCGTCGCCAAAGAGAAACTCAGACTCTGGCCGTTCCCGCACTAGGGGCAGGCCCAATCAGATAACGGGTGCAAAGCCCGAGCCCAACATCGGACCAACCAAGGGAGGAGACACCCGATGAAATTGAAACTGGCAACCGTGGCGCTGGGCGCCGTAATGGCGGCAGGACCGGTTATGGCCGACCTCGTGTTCCCGTCACTCAGCTACCGGACCGGGCCTTATGCGGCGGGTGGCATTCCGTTCGCGGATGGCTATGCGGATTACTTTACCCTGCTGAACGAGCGTGATGGCGGGATCGGTGGCGTTCCGGCGAAGGTGATCGAATGTGAAACCGGATATAACACCGAAAAGGGTGTGGAATGCTATGAGTCGACCAAGGGCGAAGGCGCTCTGGTTTATCAGCCGCTGTCGACCGGTATCACTTATCAGCTGATCCCCAAGGCGACCGTGGATAACATCCCGATTCACT
Organism: Ruegeria sp. BB6; assembly: GCF_056539385.1. Taxonomy (NCBI): domain Bacteria; kingdom Pseudomonadati; phylum Pseudomonadota; class Alphaproteobacteria; order Rhodobacterales; family Roseobacteraceae; genus Ruegeria; species Ruegeria sp. BB6. The sequence continues at coordinate 295,082 of NZ_JBQFUW010000003.1, read as the reverse complement.
CGATGGGCTATGGCCGTACGTCTGCCAAGAACGGCGATGTGTTCAGCCACACGTTCAACTATCCTGCGAACTACTGGGATGGTGCCTCGGGCGCGGTGAACTACCTGCTGGAAGAGAATGGCGGAGACCTGAACGGCAAGAAAATTGCGCTGGTCTACCACAACTCGGCCTACGGCAAAGAGCCGATCCGCACGCTGGAGGAGCTTTCGGCCAAGCATGGCTTTGAACTGGTTGCCCTGCCGGTTGACCACCCGGGTCAGGAACAGAAATCGCAGTGGCTGCAAATCCGTCGCGACCGTCCTGACTATGTCCTGATGTGGGGCTGGGGTGTCATGAACCAGGTGGCCGTTCAGGAAGCTGCCAACATCCGCTTCCCGATGGAAAACTTCATCGGCATCTGGTGGTCCGGTTCGGAAAACGACGTGCTGCCAGCGGGTGAGGCCGCAAACGGCTATAAGGCGCTGACCTTCCACAACGTGGGCACGGACTTCCCGGTCTTTGACGATCTGAAGACACATGTTGTCGACGCGGGCAAAGCTGCCGGTGCTGGCGATCAGGTTGGTACGGTTCTCTACAACCGTGGTCTTTATGCGGCGATGTTGGCGGCTGAAGCCGCCAAGAAAGCGCAGGAAATCCACGGGACTGCCGACATCACCGCTGCGATGATGCGCGACGGTATGGAAGCGCTGGAAATCACCGAAGCCAAGATGACCGAACTGGGTCTGCCTGGTTTTGGTCCGGCATTCTCGGTCTCGTGTGAGAACCACGGCGGTGACGCTCTGGTTGGTGTAACCCAGTGGGATGCGGCCAACAAAACCTGGAGCCTGATTTCCGAGTTCAAGGCAACCGATGGTGACGTGATCGGCCCGCTGATCGACGAAGACTCGAGCGCCTATGCCACCGAAAACAACATCGAATCGCGCTGCTGATCCGATGCACTGAAACCCGGGGCGGCGGCAGACCGCCGTCCCGACCCCAACACTCGCACGAGGACACGCGCTGATGCTGGATGCGGCTCAAACCACTGACGTGCAGGCGGAAACCCTGCTTGAGGTCAACAATATCGAGGTGATCTACAACCATGTGATCCTCGTCCTGAAAGGTGTCAGCCTGACCGTTCCCAAAGGCGGTATTACTGCTCTGCTCGGCGGTAATGGCGCGGGCAAGACGACGACGCTCAAGGCGGTGTCGAACCTGCTGCATTCGGAACGGGGCGAAGTCACCAAAGGATCGATCAAGTATCGCGGGTCAAGCGTGCATGAAAGCGACCCGGCCGATCTGGTTGAAAAAGGCGTGATCCAGGTGATGGAGGGCCGCCACTGTTTTGAACACCTCACGGTCGAGGAAAACCTTCTGACCGGAGCTTATACCCGCAAGGACGGCAAGGCTGCGATCCAGAAAGACCTTGATCTGGTCTACACCTATTTTCCGCGTCTGGCTGAACGTCGCCGGTCGCAGGCGGGCTATACCTCGGGCGGTGAGCAACAGATGGTTGCCATGGGCCGGGCGCTGATGTCGCGGCCGGAAACGATCCTGCTGGACGAACCTTCGATGGGTCTGGCCCCGCAGTTGGTCGAAGAGATTTTCGGCATCGTGAAAGATTTGAACGAAAAAGAGGGCGTGTCCTTCCTGCTGGCTGAACAGAATACAAACGTGGCCCTGCGGTTTGCGCACTACGGCTATATCCTGGAATCCGGCCGCGTCGTGATGGACGGCCCGGCCGCCGAATTGCGCGAAAACCCGGACGTGAAAGAGTTTTATCTGGGCATGTCCGATGAAGGCCGAAAAAGTTTCCGAGATGTACGCTCATACCGCCGCCGCAAGAGGTGGTTGTAAGCGGATGGAGGATCTGGAGATGACTTACTTCGACGCACTCGAGACCCGATCAGCAGACAAGCGTGCCGACGAACAGGGTCAGGCTCTGCGTCTACAGATTGATCGGGCATTGTCTGCCCCCGGATTTGCGTCGCACCTGAGCGACGTAGATACCGGCGGCGTGATGACGGCCGAAGATCTGGTAAAGCTACCTGTTCTGCGGAAATCCGATCTGGCGCAGGCGCAGGCGGCGCGCCCTCCGTTTGGAGGGTTCACCGTCAAACCGGCGCGGCATTTCCACCATGTTTTCCAGTCCCCTGGGCCGATTTACGAGCCGGGCAGCGCAGATCATGACTGGTGGCGCATGGGCCGTTTTGTACATGCGGCCGGGGTTGGCCATGGCGACATCGTGCAAAACTGTTTCGGTTATCACTTGACGCCTGCGGGCATGATCTTTGAAAGCGGTGCACGGGCGGTTGGTGCGGCCGTTCTGCCCGCCGGAACCGGCCAGACGGAATTGCAGGTGACAGCCGCGCGCGACGTGGGCTGTACCGCCTACGCGGGCACACCGGACTATTTGAAAGTGATCCTCGACAAGGCCGACGAGATGGGCGTTGCGCTCAACTTCTCGAAAGCGGTCGTGGGCGGGGGTGCGCTGTTTCCGTCTCTACGTCAGGATTATGCAGATCGGGGCATTGTTTGTTTGCAATGTTACGCTACTGCTGATCTAGGTAATATTGCATATGAAAGCCCCGCGATGGAGGGGATGATCATAGACGAGCATGTCATCGTCGAGATTGTCACTCCGGGCACCGGAACACCGGTGGCGGCTGGAGACGTGGGTGAGGTTGTGGTGACCTCTCTTAATCCTGATTACCCGCTGATCCGGTTTGCCACCGGTGACCTGTCGGCCATCATGCCGGGCACGTCACCTTGTGGACGCACAAATGCGCGGATCAAGGGTTGGATGGGTCGCGCCGATCAGACAACCAAGATCAAGGGCATGTTCGTGCGCCCCGAGCAGGTTGCCGCGCTGGTCGACAAACATGCCGAGATCGTGAAGGCGCGGGTCATTGCCGCCCGACAGGGCGAGATGGATACGATGACCGTTCAGATCGAAAGCACGGGTGGGGACGATATGGTCTATGCCAAATCCGTTGTCGAAGTGCTGAAGTTGAAGGGCGCGATTGAGGTCGTCGCCCCCGGCTCGCTGCCCAGAGACGGGTTGGTGATCGAGGATCAGCGCGTCTACGAATGATAAACTATCAGGTCTGCGGCAGTATGTGTCGCAGATTTGTCCTCCGGCCTACTGGTGTTTCTTAGCGTTTTGGTCGATTAAAGATCAACTCTGCGCTCTAGCCAGGTACAAGCCGGGAACATGGCCGAAATCGAACTTTCAGAACACGGAGCGCGCAATCGCGGCGCGTTTGGCACTCGGCTGGTTGGTACGATGGCCTGCCTTGTTGCGGCTGCCTGTCTTCTGCCAATGGTGGCCGTTGTTCTGGCCTCGGCAACGGGTGGCACCGAAACGATCTCTCACCTAATGAATACGGTTCTTCCGCGTTATGCGCTGACCACCGTGATCCTTGTCGTTCTGGTGGCTGCCGGAACCTTCTCGATCGGAGTGGGCGCGGCCTGGCTGGTGACGATGACGCGCTTTCCTGGGGTGCGGTTTCTTGAGATCGCCCTGGTTCTGCCGCTGGCCTTTCCTGCCTACGTTCTGGCCTATGCCTACACGTTTATTCTGGACCATCCCGGTATCGTGCAGACCACATTGCGGGATATAACCGGCTGGGGCCCCCGCGATTATTGGTTCCCCGAGATCCGCTCGACCGAGGGGGCTGCTGTGATGCTGATCCTCGTTCTGTACCCTTATGTCTATCTGCTGGCCCGTGCCGCCTTTCTTCAGCAAAGCGCCACGGCATTTCTGGCGGCCCGCGCGTTGGGCAAAAGCCCGTGGCTGGCCTTTTGGCACGTGTCGCTGCCAATGGCGCGCCCCGCAATCGCCGGAGGTGTTCTACTGGCGATCATGGAAACCATCGCCGATTTTGGCACAGTCGCCTATTTTGGTGTTCAGACTTTTGCCACAGGTATCTACACAAGCTGGTTTTCGATCGGAGACAGAGCCGCCGCAGCCCAGCTTGCCCTGTGTTTGCTGGGTTTTGCGCTGGTGATGGCCGTAGCAGAGCGTATGCAGCGCGGCAGGGCGAAATACTATCAGGCAGGGAAAAGCCACGCATCGTTGCCCTCAGCGCAACTGAAGGGCTGGCAATCGGCCGCCGCCGTTACCCTTTGCGCCATCCCTGTCCTGTTTGGGTTTTTGCTGCCAGTGTTTATCCTTGTTCAGATGGGGCTGGAATCCGAGCAGAATCTTCTGTCGCGGCGTTATATAGGTTTCATCCAGAACTCTTTGACTTTGGCAGGTGTGACGGCTGTTGTGACCGTTTGCGCGGCAATTTGCGTTGGGTTTTTTCAGCGATTGCGACCGGGGCGGGTTTCGTCTGGCACCAGCTATATGGCGCGGCTGGGCTATGCGGTTCCGGGCGGCGTGATCGCCGTTGGACTGATGGTGCCATTTGCCAGTTTCGACAATGCGTTGGATGCGTGGATGCGGCAGACATTCGACGTCTCGACCGGGCTGCTGGTCACCGGGTCCATCTGGTTGCTGGTCGCAGCCTATATGGTGCGCTTTCTGGCTGCTGCCCTCAGCGCATATGAAGGCGGGCAGAGCACGGTACATGCGAATATGGACGCGGCTTCGCGGTCTTTGGGTCAGACACCGTTGGGCACTCTGCGCCGGGTGCATTTGCCTATTCTGACACCTTCGTTGCTGACCGCCCTTCTGATCGTATTCGTGGACGTGATGAAAGAGCTGCCTGCGACGCTAATCATGCGGCCGTTCAACTTTGACACGTTGGCAGTTCAGGCGTACCGGCTGGCTTCGGACGAACGTCTTGAAGGGGCCGCGGTCCCCTCTCTGGTCATTCTGGCGGTGGGATTGCTACCGGTCATCCTGATCTGTCGGCAGGTCGGCCAGAGGCGCTAGGGCGGTCCAAAAATACCACACCCCGTAGTAGGTGGGCTTGATTTACACGCAATTTCCGGCAAGGCTTGGGGTATGAACATGCAGCCTCCCAGCCGGTTCTCTGCAAACTCGGCCCAGATGCCCGTCGCGTTTAATCGGCATGAGATGTCCCATATCCTGTCCGTCTATGGCCGGATGGTCGCCGCCGGAGAATGGCGCGATTACGGTATTTCCAACCTGCGAGATATGGCCGTGTTCTCGATCTTTCGCCGAACTGCGGAACATCCCATCTACCGGGTCGAAAAACATCCCCGCCTTCGGCAAAAGCAAGGGATGTACTCGGTCGTAGGTATGGATGGCCGTATCCTGAAACGCGGCCACGACCTGCGCACGGTGCTACGGGTGCTCGAGCGTAAGCTGATCCGCTCGGTTGACCTTGGTTAGAGCCGTTTGTGGGCCGTCACCGGCCCGTCACCCTGTTCCATAATCCGCGCAATCGCCTGCTCTAAAGGTTCAAATGTCACGTCCATGTGGAAGGCATTGGCGTGCAGCAGCATGTCCTCGGCATAGACCCATGCCACATGCCCCTTCCAGAACAGCAGATCGCCGCGCTGAGGCGGTGTGCCTTGGGGCAGCAGGTGACCAACTTCGCGTTCCTGATCACCACTGTCGCCCGGGCAGGGCTGTCCGCAGGCCAGCAGCCCGGCTTGTACAAGACCCGAGCAATCCAGCCCGAACCGGCTGTTTCCACCCCAAAGATAGGGCGTGCCCAGAAAAAGTTCGGCCACTGCAACAGGATCGGTCAGCGTAACGCCAACATGTTTGGCGTGAACGGATGGGATGAACCCAAGCTCGGTTTCCAGAAACCCATTCACCTCGGATGTGGCCGCAATCCTGCTGCCAAAACTCAGGGACGTCCGGTCGGGGCTTTTCATGTCTGGCCGCACATAGGGGTGGGTTGCTGGCGCAGTGATCCAATGCGTTGCGCTCAGCTCCGGGCCAAGCTGTTCCGACCGAACCCAGCCCGCGTAGCTATCTTTTTCCGCGGTGACCCGGCTCCAGCCATCTGCCTGATCCGAGGTTTCGACAACGTCACCAAAAAGCAACTGCCGATCGCGCGGGCCATCGGGTTCGCGTAACAGGTCTGTGACCGGTTGGATGATGCGTTGGCGTGTCATAGGCCCAGCATCTCGGGCAACGCCGTCAACAAGGCGCGCGGCCCCTGACCAAACCCGCCCTTGCTGCGGCCGGGCTCACTGCTGCGCTGCCATGAGAAGATGTCGAAATGCATGTAGCGGCTGTCGCCAACGAAGCGACGCAGGAACAGCGCGGCGGTGATTGAGCCGCCAAATCCACCCGCAGGGGCGTTGTCCAGATCGGCGATGCCCGGTTCGATCAGCCCTTCATAAGGGTCATGGAATGGCATGCGCCAGACCGGATCAGCGGCTTTGCGCGCGGCGCGGGTCAGCGCGTCTGCCGCGTCGTCACTGTCAGTGAAATAGGGCGCAAGATCGGTTCCAACCGCCACGCGCGCGGCCCCGGTCAGCGTCGCCATCGAGATCACGAGGTCCGGTTTCCCTTCGTCAGCCAGCGCCAGTGCGTCGGCTAGCACCAGCCGCCCTTCGGCATCGGTATTGTTGATCTCGACCGTCAGACCCTTGCGCGAGGTCAGGATGTCGCCGGGCCGGAAGGCGTTTCCGGCCACCGAATTCTCGACAGCCGGGATCAGAGCGCGCAGTTGCAGCGGCAGCTTCAGCGCCATGATCATCCGGGCCAGACCCAGAACATTGGCGGCACCGCCCATGTCTTTCTTCATCAACCCCATCGACGCGCCGGGTTTCAGGTTCAGGCCGCCCGTGTCGAAACACACACCTTTACCGACCAAGGTCAGCTTTGGCCCCGCCGTACCCCAGTTCATCTCGATCAGTCGCGGCTTTTGTGCTGCGGCGCGGCCAACCGTGTGGATCATCGGAAAGTTCTGATCCAGCAGCGCATCGCCCGTTATCACCGAGCAGGACGCGCCGAATTCCAGCGCGAGGTTCTCGGCGGCGGCCTGCAACTGTTCCGGTCCCATGTCCGACGCAGGTGTGTTGACCAGATCCCGGATCAGGGCCTCGGCCTTTGCCAAAATCTCAAGACGCGCGGCATCAACGCCATCGGGTGCGACCAGCCGGGCTTTGGCCGGTGACTGACTGGCATAGCGGTCAAACGCGTACCCGGTCATCAGCCAGCCAAGGCATTCGGTTTCCAGCGCATCCTTTGGAACGCCCGATGCGATGTGATAGGTGCCTTCCGGCAGCGCCTCGGCCGCAGCCGCCAGTGGAAAACGCTTGCGGGCGCGGCCAGCGGGTTTGCCATACCCCGCCAGCGCGCAAAGCGGAGCCTCGCCGGTTCCGGGAACCAACAAGGTTTGGCCCATCGCCCCTGTAAAACCGTTGTTCGAGACCCAGGCCTGCACCGCGTCAGATTGATCCTTCACCCAATCCTCCAGATCGGGTTGGGCGATCACGTGCAGCGGGACAGAACGGTCAGAGGGCGAGGCAAAAGTCAGGGTCATGGGTAACTCGGCTGGTTCGATTTGCGCCCAGCCTAGTCGCCCACACTCTATCCGCAAGCCCCCGTCAGACCGAAAGGTCCTGCTGATCCCAGATAACGGTCAGGGATTTTTCACCCACGCGGATCAGGCGCGACAGGGTGGCGCCAGTGGCGACGGCGTCGCCGGCATCCACGTTCCGGGCCACGTCGCCTGCGACGCGGGCCAAAGCTGTCATGCCGATCTGTTCTGCGATTGCCACCAAAGACCGCGAACATTTACGCAACCCGGCCCAATCGCGCTGCCGCCAGAACCGTTCGCAATTCGACAGGCGAACGGCCAACTCTTCGACCGTGCGGCACAACACGTCCAACGCGTTCTTTTCCCCAAGCTGCCGGTACAACCCGTTCAGGCGATCCGGGTCCAGTCGGACGGTTTCTTTGTGTTCAAGCGTGATAATCTTTTCCACCACATATTCCCCAATTCACTATACCCCCACGGTACAATCGGAATGTGGCGTTGAATTCCTTTGCAAAACCTTGCGACCAAGGGGGATAATGTCTCGAATTTAGCTAGAATTCAGGCGGGCCGCTGATCTCACCGTGCCAACGGACGCGGCGAAGTGCCCGATCAACATGGTGCGCCGCTTGGGGATCTGAGACCCTCGCCGGCGTGGTAATACTTGCTTTGATATTCTCTAGCTGCCATTTACCGCCCGAATTCAGGCGGAGGGGACAAGAAGATGCCAATTACCACTGATGAGTTGACCGCCGCGCGCGAAACCTGGGGAGAAGGGCTGATCGCAATCTCTAAGGCTTATGAAGACGGCGGCATAGACGCAGCGCGCACGGTTGCCGAGGGTGTGCTGAATGCGGCCTATGGCTATTCTCTAGGACCGGTTCTTTTCAAGCCGACAATGGCGTCCGGGGATCAGACGTTTCGCCCAACTCAAAAAGGCGCGTTGGCCTATTTCGTCGGGCATGATGCCGAGTATCCGCTAGACGGCGGGTTCGGAATTAAAGGCTGGCGCGCGATGGAAAGCGTCACATCCGCCACTTTCGTCGAAGGCGACGTTGGTTTGTGGATGGGTGCTGTCATTCTGACGGACAAGGACGGCAACGTCACGCAAGTGGACAAGAGCTTTGGCTACAAGAAAGACGCTGATGGCACGCTGAAAATTGTGCTGCATCACTCGTCACTGCCCTACCAGCCTTGATGCCAACAATGGCCATGCAGCCAAGCACCTGACGGCAAAAGCACGTATCGCCGCCGGATTTCCAAGGCGCACGAAAAACAAAGACGGCGTGGATATATTGCCGCGCCGTTTTTTGTTTCGGGGTGGGTCAGCCTGTTTTGACCTTTGGTTTTGGCAGTTCGCACCTTTTTTAGAAAACTTAAATTTTGGTCATTCTGCACTTTTTTTAACTTTTTCGTTGCCGAAACCGGTTTCGGTGCGAACAAATGTGAAGAATGACAGCGAATCTTTCATATCGGTCGCGCGACGTCGCTAACCGCCCCTCGGTTTCAGGGCGCGTCAAGCTGGACGAACTGGCCGCGCATCTGGGCTTGTCGAAAAGCACGGTGTCGCGCGCGCTGAACGGGTATTCGGATATTTCGGCTGTCACCCGCGCCAGGGTGGAAACGGCGGCGCGCAAGCTGGGCTATCGGCCCCTGAGTCATGCGCAGGCCATTCGCACCGGTCAGGTCCGCGCGATTGCGATGGTGTTGAACAGCGACGAACCTGACCGCCATAACCCATTCCTGCAGGATTTTCTGGCCGGCGCGTGCGAGGCCGCCAGCCACCTTGACTGGACCATGACGATTTCAACTGCAACCTCGGAACGGGACACGCTGACCGTCCTCAGCAGATTGTTCGAGGAGCGCAAGGCGGATGGTTTCATTCTGCCCCGCACCGCGGTCAAGGACGCCCGGATCGGCCTTCTGCGCAGCCTTGAAGTTCCGCATATCCTTTACGGTCGCACCGGTTACGGGCAACCGAACACGTGGGAGGAAACCTCGTGGTTCGACATTGCGGGCGAAACGGCGATGCGCAAGGCGGTTTTGCGGCTGGCCGGGTTTGGGCATACGCGCATCGGCTATGTCGGCAGCGACCTCAAGTTCAACTACAGCCACCTGCGCCGTGACGGATATGCCGAAGGTCTGCACGAGGCTGGATTGCCCTTGGACCCCGAGTTGATCCGCGACGGTGCCAGAACGCGGGATGAGGGTGCAGCGCAGGCAAAGGCTCTGATGCAGGTCGAACAGCCTCCGACGGCGATTGTCTTTGCCACGGATCTGGCGGCCTTGGGTTTTTATTCGGTCGCGCAGGATCTGGGGCTTGAGATCGGGCGTGACGTGTCCGTCATCGGCTATGACGGCATTCCCGAATCCCGATACGCGCGCCCGGCTCTGACCAGTTTTGCGGTGGATTCACACATGGCCGGACAGCGTTTGGCGACGATGCTGATTCGGCAAGTCCGGGGCGACGACCCCGCAGGTTTACGCGAACTGACCGAAGCCACTCTGGTCGAGGGTGGGTCGGACGGGTCGCCAACACGAACGCCACAGGAATTGGCGCGAATAATACAGACTGACAATAATCATAACCGGGGAGACCGATCATGAAACTTACACCCAAGATGTCCCACCTGATGCTGGGCACCTCGCTGGCAGTGATGCTTGGCGCGCTGTCGGCGCAGGCGGATACGATCCGCTTCTGGACCACCGAGGAACAGCCAGAACGTCTGGCCAAGCAGCAAGAGATGGCCGACCAGTTCAAAGCTGAAACCGGAACGACGGTCGAAGTGATCCCTGTCACCGAAAGCGATCTGGGCACCCGAGCAACCGCAGCCTTTGCTGCCGGTGATCTGCCGGACGTCGTCTATCACACGCTGCAATACGCTCTGCCCTGGGCCGAGGCGGGTATTCTGGATACCGAAGCAGCAACCGAAGTGATCGAGGAATTGGGCGCGGACACATTTGCCCCCGGCGCGCTGGCAATGGCGGCGTTCAACGGCGAAACCGCCTCGGTCCCGGTTGATGGCTGGACCCAGATGGTCGTCTACCGCAAAGACCTGTTCGACGAGGCCGGTCTGCAGGCCCCAAGTTCCTATGCAAATGTTCTGGCTGCGCTGGACAAGTTGCATAACCCGCCGGAAATGTACGGCTTTGTCTCGGCCACAAAGGTTGACGAGAACTTCATGAGCCAGGTGTTGGAGCATGTTTTCCTCGCCAACGGCGTTTCGCCCGTTGGCCCCGATGGGTTCCAGCCTCTGGACGAGGCCAAGACCACCGAAGTTCTGGATTTCTACAAGGCGATTTCCAAAGCCTCACCTCCGGGTGAGCTGTTCTGGAAGCAATCGCGCGAACTGTATTTCGATGGCAAGGCCGCGATGATCATCTGGTCGCCCTTCATTCTGGACGAGCTGGCCGGTCTGCGCGACAGCGCGCCGCCAACCATCAACGATGATCCGACCTCGCGCGATCTGGCGTCGAAAACGGGGATTGTCACCAACTTCTCAGGCCCGTCCAACCCGGATGGCGCGGCATGGGGGGACGTGCGGTATTTCGGGATCACCAACGATGCCGACACCGACGCGGCGATGGAGTTCGTGAAATTCGCCATGGATGACGGCTATACCCAAACGCTGGCCATCGCGCCCGAGGGCAAGTTCCCGGTGCGTCGCGGCACTGCGGACAACCCAACGGCCTTTGCCGAAGCGTGGGCGGAATTGCCTGTCGGCGTCGATCGCAAAGCCCCGCTGGGTGAGTTGTACGATCAGGCGATGATCGACGAGATCGTCGGCGGTCTGGACGTGGCACAGCGTTGGGGCGTGGCCGAAGGGCAGCTTTCGCTGGCGTCCAAGATGATCAACTCTCAGGCCATCAACCGGATCGTGCGTCAGTATATCGACGATGAGATCGACGCCGCCGCTGCTGTGGCTGCGATGAACGAAGAGCTTGCCAAGGTTCAGTAGACCCCTGCTTGACCGGCATCTGCAGCGGCGTGCGCGCCGCTGCACCTAACCCTCTGAGGTCCACCCATGTCTTCGGCTACCCCACCGACCGGAACCGGGGCGCTTGCCAAACGCGAGGCGCGTCTGGCCTGGGCGTTGCTTTCCCCGACCGTGATCAGTGTATCGCTTGTGGTGATCCTGCCTTTGCTGGCGATTTTCTGGATCAGTTTCAAGCCGTTCACCCTGTCTGACCTGCGTCCACCCGCGCCCGTTGTGCGTGAAAGCCTGCGCGGATCAGGGGATGATCTGCGGATCGAATACCGCGTGCGCAACTCAAGCCAAGAGATCGCCATTGAAGGCGTGACCGTGTCAGATGTGCTGCCTGATGGCGTAACGGCGGGCGAAGTCTTGGCCCCCTGTGTGTTGGACGGGCAGGACTTGTTCTGTGACTTCGGCGCGTTGGAGGGTGGTCAGCGCGAACGCATCCGTATTCCCGTCACCGTGGACGGAGACCCTGGCGCCTTTGAAGACCTGATCGAAGGGTCTGAACCCGACGTGACCGGCAGCGGCCCAAGCGTTCTGACCAATTTCGAGTTCAGCCTGGAGAACTTCGCCCGCGTTTTCGACGGGGATGAGTTCTGGGGCGTTCTCTGGGTCACGCTGTTCTACACGGTTTTCGGCACCATCGGAGCCTTGGTGATGGGCCTTTTCGCGGCCCTGTTGCTGAACAAAAGTTTCAAAGGCCAGGGGATCATACGGGGGCTTTACCTATTCCCCTACGTGGCCCCGGTGATCGCGGTGGCCTTTACGTGGGTCACGCTGTTTGACCCGTTCTCAGGCTCGGCCAATGCGCTGTTGGTGCAGATGGGGCTGAGCAGCGAGCCGATCAATTTCTTCGGTGAACGCCCTCTTGCACTGATCATGGTCACTGTGTTCGAGATTTGGCGGTATTTCCCGCTGTCCTTCCTGTTCATCTTGGCGCGGATGCAGTCCATCGATTCCAGCATGTATGAGGCGGCGGATATGGACGGGGCGTCGCCCTTCCAGAAGTTCTGGCTGCTCAGCATCCCGCAACTGCTGGGCATCCTGTCAGTGCTGTTCCTGCTGCGCTTTATCTGGACGTTTAACAAGTTCGACGACATCTTTCTGCTGACCGGCGGCAATGCGGGTACGCGCACCCTGACTGTGAATGTCTATGAACAGGCCTTTGCGATCTCCAATATCGGGGCAGGCGCAGCGGTGGCCGTAGTGATCCTGATGTGCCTGATCGCCTTCAGCTTTGTCTTCTTCCGCTTTATCAGCCGAGAGGAGGGCCTGTGATGCGCAAAGGCTATATTACCGGCCCGGTTCTGGGCGCGCTCTGGCTGGTGGTGATTGCCACAACGGTTGCCATCACAATGTCCTTCTCGACCGGGGCGGCGTTTCGTCCGCAGGTCTTGCTCTGCCTGATCTGGGGCGCGGTGGTCGGGCTGATCTATGTCCGGTTTCCGGCACAGCGCGCACCGGCGCGGTTGGGGGCCTCTGCCCTGTTGGGCCTGGCCGCCCTGACCGGGTTCGGGCCTGTCCTGATCGGTTCGGACACGTCCTCGCAAGCGGTGCTGGTCACGGTTCTTGCCATGGCCATCGTCACGCACCTGTCGTTGGCCGCGATCTTGCGGGATACGCCCTTTGGGGACCTCACCCGGCACGAGTTCGAGGATGCGGTGATCCGGTTCTGCACCGGGTTCGGCTATATCTTCTTCACCGCTATCGTCGTCATTCCCTTCTACGTCATGGTGATGACAAGCCTGAAGTCGCAACAGGCGCTGTTGCAGAACCCGCTGGATTTCTCGGTCGACCTGTCGCAGGGCTGGGCGCTGTTCCGCAGCTATACCGAGCTGTTCCGCGACTTCAATTTCGGCACTTACCTGTGGACCTCTTTCTATGTGTCGGTCCTGACGGTGTTCATCACCCTGCTGTTCAGCGTCCCCGGCGCCTATGCGGTGGCGCGGTTCCGGTTCAAGGGGCAAAAGGCGTTCTCGCGCTCGATCCTGCTGATTTACATGGTGCCGATGATCGTTTTGGCGCTGCCGATCTATATCGCCTTCTCGCTGACGGGCCTGCGCAACTCGATTCTGGGCATTGTGATGATCTACCCGGTCACCACGATCCCCGTCGCGCTTTATATGCTGCAAGGTTACTTCCGCGGGTTGCCGACCGAGGTCGAGGAGGCCGGTCTGATGGATGGTCTGTCGCGTCTGGCGGTGATCTGGAAGATCACCCTGCCGCTTAGCCTGCCCGCGCTGGCGTCGGTGTCGCTTTATGTCTTCATGATCGCCTGGAATGAATTCCTGCTGGCTTTCATGCTGCTGGACGACCCGTCGAAATTCACCCTGACCCGAGGGGTCACGATGCTGAACTCCTCGGAAATTCCCCGCCAACACCTGATGGCCGGGGCGGTGATTGCCACCGTTCCGATCATGGCACTGTTTCTGGGGCTTGAACGTTTCATGACCAAGGGTCTGACGGCAGGCTCGGTCAAAGGATGACTGACATGAACTACTATACCACGCCGAGTGAATCGGCCCGCAACATCCTGATTGCCAATGACAGGGGCGGCTACACGATCCCCACCAGTGGCCTGTATCCCTACCAATGGAACTGGGACAGCGCGGTCGCTGCGCTGGGCTTTGCCGAGTTCGACATCAACCGCGCGTGGGTTGAGCTTGAGACGCTGTTCTCGGGTCAGTGGGCGGATGGCATGGTTCCGCATATCCTGTTCCACAAGCCCGATCCGGGCTATTTTCCGGGGCCGGACGTGTGGGGCGGAACGGGGCCGATCCCGTCTTCGGGGATCATTCAGCCTCCGTTAGCGGCAACGATGGCCCGTCGCGTTTTGGATATGGATCCGGTGTCTGGAAAAGAACGGATGCGCGCGCTGTTCCCCAAGATGCTGGCCTGGCATCGCTGGATCATGGCGTGGCGGCTGGACGATCACGGCGCGGTCTGCACCACCCACCCGTGGGAGGCCGGGCGCGACAACGCCCCGGACTGGGACAATACGATGGCGGCGATTGATGCCTCGGACGTGGGTGAGTATCAGCGTCGTGACACATGCCATGTCAACAGCGCCGACCGCCCGACGAAATACGACTATGACCGCTACATCAAACTGGTGAATATCGGCCGTGAGGCCGGCTGGGATCAGGCCAAGCTGCTGGAGCTGAACCCGTTCCGCGTGGCCGACCCGACCATGAGCTTCACCACCCTGCGTGCCGCCCGAGATTTGCTGGCCGTAGGTAGAAACCTTGGGCTTGAGGTCGAGGGTCTCAGCGCCGATATCGACCGGCTTGAGGCTGGTGCGCGGTCCCTTTGGAATGAGGCGCTGGGTGCGTTTGACGCGCGCGATGCGCATACCGGCGAATGGGCAGAAAGTGTCTCTAACGCGAGCTATTTGTGCTGGTATGCGGGGATTGACTCGGCCCGGATGCTGGAACGCGTCAAGACAGTTCTGACCACCGTGCCGCATCCCATTCCCAGCTATGACCCGCACATGCCCAAATTCGACGAACGCCGATACTGGCGTGGTCCGACATGGGCGTTCATGAACATGCTGACCGGCTTTGGAATGGCTGAAATGGGCCACGGGGTCGAGGCCGAAGCCCTGCGCCTGAAGACCGCGCGCCTGATCGCCGGACATGGGTTTGCCGAATATTTCGATCCGCTTACTGGCGGTCCCGCGGGTGGCAATTCATTTACATGGACCGCTGCCGTTTGGCTGCACTGGGCAGGGAGGAACTGATGGGCAGCATCGAACTCAAAAGCGTCGAGAAATGGTTCGGCGAGGTGCAGGTGATCAAAGGGATCGACCTGCAGATTCAGGAAGGTGAGTTTGTCGTCTTTGTCGGCCCCTCGGGGTGTGGCAAGTCCACCCTGCTGCGCATGATCGGCGGGCTCGAGGACATCTCGCGCGGGGGGCTTTTGATCAACGGGGCGGACGTGACCGATCACCCGCCCTCGAAACGGGGGCTGACGATGGTGTTTCAGTCCTACGCGCTGTATCCCCATCTGACCGTGGCCGAGAATATGGGCTTCTCGCTGAAAGTGGCAGGTGTGTCCATGGCTGATATCGCCGAGCGTGTCGGAAAAGCGGCCGAAGTCCTCAAGTTAGAGCCTTATTTGGAGCGCCGCCCCAAGGATCTTTCCGGCGGACAGCGTCAGCGCGTGGCCATCGGTCGGTCCATCGTGCGCGACCCGACGGCTTTCCTGTTTGACGAGCCCCTGTCCAACCTCGATGCCGCCCTTCGGGTCGAAATGCGATACGAGATTGCCAAGCTGCATCAAAGCCTGAACCGGACCATGATCTACGTGACCCACGATCAGGTCGAGGCGATGACACTGGCCGACCGTATCGTGGTGCTGGAGTTCGGCAAAATCGCGCAGGTCGGCACCCCGCGCGAGCTGTATGAACGCCCGGCCAACCTGTTTGTGGCGCAGTTTATCGGAAGCCCGAAAATGAACGTCCTGCCCTGTACCGTGGCCGGGGATCAGTTCCGTCTGGAAAACGGCGGCAGCGGTCCTTTTGATCGGACGGGAAAGGCGACACGGCTGGGCATCCGCCCCGAACATATCAGCGTGGTCGCACCCGGCGCGGGCCATAGCGACGGCGTGGTCGAGGTTGTCGAATACCTTGGCGCTGACATGTTCATCATCGTCGATTGTGGCGCCGAAGAAAAAGTCACCGTCCGCCTTGGTGGAGATACCGAAATCAAGGCTGGGGCGCAGATCGGTCTGCACTTTGCGCCCGAGAAATTGCAGTTCTTTGACGCAGAGGGTCAGGCTTTGTGAGCCGATCGTTTCACGCCGAAGCTCAATCGGGTGACAAAAAACCCCGCTGCGAAAACAGCGGGGTTTCCAAAGCATTGCTTTTTAGTTGCCTCAGCCCTTTTTCAGAACCTCACGGCCCAGCAGTTCGGCGATCTGCACGGCGTTCAGGGCGGCACCTTTGCGAAGGTTGTCGCTGACGCACCACAGGTTCAGGCCGTTTTCCACGGTTGAATCCTGACGGATGCGGCTGATGAATGTGGCGAAATCGCCCGCGCATTCGATGGGCGAGACGTAGCCACCGGCCTCGCGCTTGTCGATCACCATGATGCCCGGAGCCTCGCGCAGGATGTCGCGGGCTTCGTCTTCGTCCAGGAATTCCTCGAACTCGATATTCACGGCCTCGGAATGGCCAACGAAAACCGGCACGCGGACACAGGTTGCTGTGACCTTGATCGACGGATCGACGATCTTTTTGGTCTCGACCACCATCTTCCACTCTTCCTTGGTCGAACCGTCTTCCATGAAGACGTCGATCTGCGGGATGACGTTAAAGGCGATCTGCTTCTGGAACTTGTTCGGCGGCACGTCCGTTGTGGGGTTGTAGACAGCCTTGGTCTGATCCCACAGCTCGTCCATCCCCTCTTTACCCGCGCCGGAAACCGACTGGTAGGTCGAGACGACAACGCGCTTAATCTTGGCACGGTCATGCAGCGGCTTCAGCGCGACAACCATCTGCGCGGTCGAGCAGTTGGGGTTGGCGATGATGTTCTTGTTCTTGTAGTCGTGGATCGCCTGCGGGTTACATTCCGGAACGATCAGCGGGATGTCCGGGTCGTAGCGATACAGCGACGAGTTATCGATCACCACGCAGCCGGCCTCAGCCGCTTTGGGCGCATAGACCTTGGTCGCGTCCGAGCCGATGGCGAACAGCGCCATGTCCCAGCCGGTGAAATCGAAGGTGTCGATGTCCTGGGTGGTCAGTGTCTTGTCGCCAAAGCTTACCTCGGTGCCCAGCGAACGACGGCTTGCCAGAACAGCAAGTTCATCGACGGGGAACTGGCGTTCCGCCAGGATGTTCAGCATTTCGCGGCCCACGTTACCCGTGGCGCCGGCGACAACGACGCGATAGCCCATTTCATGTCTCCAAAGTTAAGGACGCGCGTTCATAGCCGCGTTGCAGCAAAGAAAAAAGAGTTTTCGGGGCATATTTCGCGCAAAGACACCGATTTGACGCGGCGCATCGCCTCAGTTTTCGGTCAGAAGCCGTTCGTAGAGGGCGACAAGGGCCTTTGCCTCGCCGTTGATATCGAAATTCTGTTCGACATGGGCGCGGGCGGCGAGGCCGGATTGGGCGAGGGAATCGCGGTTCTTCAGCATTTCGGCGCTGGCTTCAACCATGGCGGGGATATCGTCCGGCGGGATGATACGGCCCAGCGCGGGGTCGGTCACAATTTCCGAGAACGCTCCGACGTCAGTCGCGACAACAGGAACGCCGCAGGCCATCGCCTCTAGTGGGGTGAGGCCGAACCCTTCCCACCGCTGCGGAGCGACAAAGAGGTCCAACACCTGATACCATTCAGCGATTTGGTTCACGGTGACTTCGGGCATGAACAGGATGCGGTCAGACAGGCCCGCAGCGGCGACCTTGTCTTTCAATTCGGCCAGAAAAGCGGTGTGTTTCTCGGTCGCGCGGCCCATGATGATGCCGTGGGCGTCATCGAACCGGCCACACAGGTCGATCATCGCATCGACAAAAGCGTCGGTGCCTTTCTGATGACGGATGCGGCCATAGCAGCCTAGTAAAAGACCATCCGGCAGACCCAGACGGGCGCGAACCGCCGCCTTATCCTCGGGCGGGGTGAAATCCTGCAGGTTGATGCCATGCATGATCACCTGCGCGTCCCGGTCCAGATACCCGGCGGTCTTGCGCGAGGTGGCGACCACGGCGTCCATCTTTTCGATCAACCACTTGGTATAGCCGGTATGGGCGCGTTGCGAGGCGCTGGTGAACAGCAGCTTCAACCGCAGGCGCAGGATGTTGCGCAGGAACAGACCCAACAGCATCTCGGTATTGCGGCGCGCGTGCCAGACACGCAGGGTTTTGCGCGACAGAAAGGGCAGGCGGCCCAGAGGGATGTGTGGGATGTCCGCGGGCAGGCCCGGACCGGTGGCGGCAATGTCGATCCACTGCACCTGTAGTGGCACCAGTCGCGCAATCGTCGCTGTCACGCCCGACAGCCTGCGTTTGAGATTGGGGGCGATGACGCGCGGGTCTGTCAAAGGGGCTCTCCCGAAGGGTCTCAGTCCAGGCTATCGCGGCTGAACAGGTAAATCACGCAGCCAAGCGCGACGGCTATGGCAAAAAAACCGAATATTGCTGTGTAAGGTGCGCTTGCGCCCATGTCCACCGTCGCCGCGTGGATCCGCCCCGAGGCAAACTGTGCCAGCCCAACGCCCCCGATGCCGAAAAGATTGAGCAACGCAACCCCGCGCCCCACCAGATGCGGCGCGATAAACGCGCGCCCATGTGCCATGATGACCGGGAAGGCCGCGCCAAGAAAGCCGATCAGGGCCAGCAAAGCCACGGATAGCCAGACGGATGCTTCAATCCAGAAACACATCGCCGTCAGCGCCAGGCTGCTGAGGACGTTGCCGCCGAAAATAACCCATTTCCGGGTGCCCAACACGCGGTCCAACGGTCCATAGACGAAGATGCCCGCGATCATCGCGGCCCCCATGAACAAAGTCGCCTGACCGATCTGCGACGTGGTTAGTCCGAACACCTCTTGCAGGTACGGGCCTGCCCACAGACCGCGCAGCGCAGCCGAAGGCGCATAGGCCACCAGCATCAAGGGCAGTATGGTCCAAAGCGCCGGTTCCCGGAGCAGGTCTAGCACAGACCCTTTTTGTTCAGTTTCGATCCGCTGGGGATCGCGCACCGTTGAAAGAATACCCAGCGCCACAATTGCCGAAACCACGGCCAGCGTCCAAAGCGTATTGCGCCACCCCATCAATTCCACGGCAAGCGCTGTCGGGTATGAGGCCACCAGATTTCCGACCGACCCGACTCCCATCATCAAAGCCGCAAGGGTCGCGAACTTGGCAGGCGGAAACTCACGCGCGAAGATGTAATAAGAGGCCATCAGGACCGGAGAACACCCAACGCCGATCAGCCCCATCGCAACGGTAATGTGAAACGGTGTGGTGGCCACGGCAAAAAGGCCCGCGCCACCTGCTCCGCCGACCAGCAGCAAAACCGCAGCCGTCAGGCGGGGACCGACCCGATCCAATGCCCAGCCCACGGGCAGTTGCATGGCCGCAAAGACCAGAAACCAAAGACCCGATGCAAAGGCCAGATCCTCGGGCGTTGCGCCAATGTCGCGGCCAAGATCGACGGTGAGAACGGCAAGGAAAGCACGAAAAAACTGGCTGAGCACATAGCCCAGACACAACACCACCAGACCTGCCTTCATGTATCGCCCCTCTTCCCCAACGGCTGACCGGACCTGATTGGCACGTCCAACCGCTGCACACAAGCACGTGTGTCGTGACGATTTCACGGGACAGCAACCGCGATCGCACTACTCTAAGCGTTAATTTCTGATTGAGGCGATTATGAAAGACGCTCAGGCCGCGTTTTATGACAGTCTTCCTTTGCTGCGCGACTTTGCCCGGCTTGCCGATCCCGTGCAGTTTTCAGCGCTTCCTGACGACTGGGTCGTCGGGGTGGCGGATATTGTTGATTCAACGGGCGAAATTGCTAAGGGCCGCTACAAGACCGTGAATATGGTCGGTGCTGCTGTCATCTCTGCCATGATCAACGCCATGAAGGGCAACGATTTCCCTTATGTGTTCGGCGGAGACGGTGCGGGTTTTGCCGTCCCCGCAAGCGCCGCCGATGACGCGCAATCCACGCTGGCCGCCTTGCGGCGCTGGGCGGAGGAGGAGTTTGGGATATCCTTGCGTGCCGCGTTGATGCCTGTTGCTGAAATCCGTGCGGCGGACCGGGATCTGCGTGTCGCCCGTTATGCACCCTCTGATGGCGTCGATTATGCCATGTTCTCGGGCGGTGGGTTGGCTTGGGCCGAGTCTCAGATGAAGGCGGGCGCGTTTGCCGCGTCTGTTGCGGAACCCGGCGCTCAACCGGATCTGACTGGCCTGTCCTGTCGATGGTCGAATATCAAGGCGGCTCATGGTCGGATCGTATCACTGGTGATCGAGCCGACCCCGCACGCGACCGAGAGCGATTTTGCGGATCTGGCGCAATCCGTTCTGGCCGCGTCAGAAGGGTTGGAGAGGGCTGGCCATCCTGTGCCAGTGAGTGGCCCGCCGATAAACTGGCCTCCGCCGGGTTTGGATATCGACGCGCATGTGTCCCGACGGGGGCGCAATGTCACAGTGCAGAAACTGGGCTTGCTGGTGCAGAACCTGCTGATTTACTTGTTGTTCAAGGCTGGGCGGCCTATGGGCAACTTCCAGCCCGAGCACTACAAGCAGATGGTCAGCCGCAACGCGGATTACCGAAAATTCGACGACGGGTTGAAGATGACGCTGGATTGCGACGAGGCGACCCTGTCGCAAATCCGGATAATGCTTGAACAGGCCCGTGGACAGGGAAAGATCCGCTATGGCCTGCATGCGCAGGATGAGGCGATGATAACCTGCTTTGTTCCCTCGGCCACGCGCGACGACCACGTTCACTTTGTGGACGGCGCATCCGGAGGATATGCTCAGGCGGCAGCCGCCATGCAGGGCTGAGGCGTTATTTCCCTTTCCACTGCGCAGCCAGTGCACGCGCGGCCTGAGCCAGCAACATGACATCAATGCCAACCGCCAGAAACTGCGCACCCATATCCAGATAGGCTTGATTGGCCTCATCCGTTGTTCCCAGAATGCCCGGAGCCTTGCCCGCAGCCCTGATCCGCGTCATGGCATCGGCGATCACGGCGCGGACTTCGGGTGCGGTACTGTCGCCCTGAAAACCCATGTCGGTGGACAGATCCGCAGGCCCGATAAACACGCCGTCGATGCCCTCGACCTGCAGAATTTCGTCCAGAGCCATTATCCCCGCGCGATTTTCCACCTGAACCAGCAGGCATATCTGGGCGTCTGCGGTTTGAATATAGTCGGTAGCCGTTCCGTACATCGTCGCACGCGACGCCATGGCCCCGACGCCCCGCACACCTTGAGGCGGGTAGCGGCACGCGCGCACCAATTCCCGCGCCTGTTGTGCGCTTTCAACCATCGGAATCAGTATCGTTGGCGCCCCGGCGTCCAACACCATCTTGATCAAAGCGGTGTCACCTACGGGCACCCGGACAACAGGATGGCAGGGACTGGACGACAACGCCATTAGCTGATCGCGAATGGATCGGATGTCGTTTGGCGCATGCTCTCCATCAATCACCAGCCAGTCGAATCCGGCCGTGCCCATGATCTCGGCGGTGACAGCCTCGGCAAAGCTGCTCCAGCAACCGATCAGGCGATCGCCGTTTTTCAGAGCCTGTTTAAAGGTATTTGTGGGCGTGGGCATGTCGAAACCTTCAAGTCAGAGAGCGGGCGATTTCAGTTATAACGTCAAATGCCATGCGGACATCCTCCTCGGTGGTTTCAAACTGACCGGCCTGAAAGCGGATCGCGAGCGTACCATCGACGCGGGTTTGGGTCAGGTAGATGCGGCCATCATCGTTGATGGCGTTGACCAGCCGCAGGTTCAGCTCGTCCAGGTCGGCCTGCGCATCAGGGGCATATCGAAACGTCCAGAGCGACCACATCGGCTGTGTGACAATTTCAAAATCCGGTTCGGCCGCCAATCGGTGATGGAGATCAACGGACCATTGCACATGGTTTCGCAGCCGCTTTCGCAACCCCTCCAGCCCATAGGCCCGCATCACGAACCATAACTTGAGCGCCCGGAACCTACGGCCCAAAGGGACGGACCATTCCGAGTAGTTGATTATCCCGTCCTTACCATGGGTCTTGAGGAATTCCGGGCTGATTGCTAGCGTCTGAACTAGATCATCGGGGTTTTTCAGGAAATGCGCGCAGCAGTCGAACTGAGCCCCAAGCCACTTGTGTGGGTTGAACACGATGCTGTCGGCCTGCTCGATTCCGGGCCAGTAGTGGCGAAATTCAGGGCAGATCATGGCCGATCCCGCCCAGGCCGCGTCTACGTGGGAATAGAGACCGTATTTCCGGGCGATCTTTAGACATTCGTCGATCGGATCAGCCGCGCCTGTGCTTGTTCCGCCGACGCACAGAATAACTCCGGCTGGATGCAAACCAGAGTCTAAGTCGGACAAAATCGCCGCTTCCAATGCCGCCGGGTCCATGCCGCGCCAGTCGCCCTTGATTGGGATGCGGACCAGATTGTCCTGTCCGATCCCGGCAACCCAGATGGCGCGATCCACCGACGTGTGAACTTCGGCGGAACAATATACCCGTAGGGGCTTTTGCCCGAACAGCCCCTGCTGGTTGCCCTGCCATTTCAACGTTTTCTCCCGCAGCGTCAGAACGGCCGCCAACGTTGCCGAGGAGGCCGAATCCTGAATAACCCCGGCGAACCCATCTGGCAGGTCCAAAGCGTGCCGTAGCCAATCCATCATGCGTGTTTCCATCTCGGTCGCGGCAGGCGAGGTCTGCCACAGCATGCATTGAGGCGCGATCGCGCTGGCCAAAAACTCGGCCAGGACAGACGGCGCAGATGCATTCGAGTTGAAATAGGCAAAGAACCGAGGATGCTGCCAATGCGTGATTCCGGGCATCACGACTTGCTCAAAGTCCGAAAAGATGTCCTCCATCGCCTGCGCGTGTTCTGGCGGGCGTTCTGGCAGTGCGTTCAGAATGTCGCCCGGTTGGGTTTGGGCCCGGACAGGTTTGTCGCCAACGGTCAGGTGATAATCCTGAGTCCACTCCGAGACTTTCTTACCCCAGTCCGAAAACTCATCCCATTTCATACCAATCTCCACCCGTTCAGCCTTACCTAGAACCTGGCTGTGATAGCTGCAGTCCAAGTGATGGTCATTCGATGCCAAAGGTCAATCGTATTCAGAGTGTCTTCAATCCGCGCGACGGCGCATGACTGACGAAATAGGCTCTAATACGGTGAATTCCCCGATTCAGGGGCCGGTTGCAGTCTGATGTGAATTCGTCCAAGATTCCTCATGACCAGCGATTTGCCCCTGACATCCCGCTCTTTACCTATTGCTTTGCTGCGTGCGCGGGAGCGCGTGATGGGCCCCGTTCGCAAAATGCTGTCAGACGCAGGTGTCACCGAGCAACAATGGCGGGTTCTGCGCGTGCTCAAAGAGGAAGGCTCGCAAGAGCCGACACATATTGCGGAACGTGCATGCCTGCTGTTGCCAAGCCTTACGCGAATCCTTCAAAAGCTGGAAACCAAGGGGTTGATCCGCCGCCATACCCATCCGGGTGACAAACGCCGCCAGATTGTGGAAATCACGGACCGGGGCGCAACGATCATTAAGGACAACATCGATGTGACGCTGCAGCTTGCAGAGGAAATCAAAGCCCAATTGGGACCAGAGCGGCACGAGGCATTGCTGGATCTTCTCAATGATCTGCACGACTTTAAAACTGAGGATACGGATTAAGACCCCGCCAGAGGCATAGGGGGGCACCCTCTGGCGGGGTTGGCCAGACGAAGACTGGACTGCGTGTCTGGCCCGTGGCCGAAGCGCCGGGTATTCCCCTGCGAACGGCTCACGCTCCGAAGATCCGGCCAACCTGAAAATATGGATGACGCTCGGCACAGAACCCCTAAGGGGAAGGAACGCTGGCCATGGTTCTCCGAAACTTATGCGCCCGGGTCAGGTCGCGTGACGCGGCCTGTTCGGGTCACGGTCGTCCTTGCCTGTGGACAGTCGGCTGCCACAGGCGGAATTCATGTTTTTTTGATATTATAACCGCGTTACATGCCGCATCTAGCCCGATGTGACAGGATTCCAAGGGGCCGGCGTGACATAAACCGCGCTGCCGAATGCAGCCTCTGCGCGGGAAGGGGGGATTGGTCGCTGACATGCCTTGCTCTGGCGGGTTTGTCGCCTAAGATGCAGGTCTCTCAACCGAAAAAGGGTCGATGATGCCAGATAGTTTGTTCTTGTTGCCCAAGCCGATCGCAATCCCGATTGAGGGCCTCTCGACCCCTTATCCGGTGGGGCGCATTTTCTGCGTCGGGCGCAACTACGCGGCGCATGCGGCCGAGATGGGCCATGAGGTTGATCGCGAAGCACCGTTCTATTTCACGAAATCCGCCGCCAATGCGGTTTTGTCCGGGGCCACAGTGCCCTTTCCACCGGGAACAGATAACTTTCATCACGAGATGGAGCTGGCCGTGGCAATCGGCAAACCCGTTTTTCGTGCGTCCCAAGCTGAGGCCGCAGATGCCGTGTATGCCTACGGGTGCGCATTGGACATGACCCGCCGAGACCTGCAGATACGAGAGAGAAACAAACAGCGCCCCTGGGATCTGGGCAAAGACCTTGAGAACGGTGCAGTCTTCGGCCCCCTGACACGGGCTACGGACTGGTCGCCGGATGACGACAAGCGTATCTTTCTAAGCGTGAATGGCGATGTGCGTCAGGACGCAACGCTGCACGAATTGATCTGGAAGATCGACGAAATCGTCAGTCATCTTTCAGGCTATTACCATCTGCGCCCCGGCGATCTGATTATGACGGGTACCCCGGCGGGCGTTGGGCCGGTTCAACACGGTGACAGGCTGGAGGGCGTGATTGACGGTTTGCAACCGATAAGCTTGACCCTTTCTGCGGCGGAATAGACCCTAAACAGGGTCTTTTAGCCAGTTGTCCGCAAACTCAACGCGTTCAAGGTCGGCGAACCTGCGTACCCGATCGAGTTCTGATTCCAACCGTCCTGTCCGCGCCGCAGACCAGCGAACCGAGCGTTCCGGCCACACTGCACTGACCCGCAGTGCATCGTCGTCCCGGTGGGCCTTCATGTCGATGCGACCGATCATTCTGTCGCCTTCCAACAGCGGAAACACGTAGTAGCCATAGGTTCGTTTTGGGGCGGGTACGAACACCTCGATCCTGTAGTGAAACCCAAACAGCTTTTCGGCCCGGTTGCGATCGCGAAGCATGGGGTCAAACGGACTAAGCACTCGGATGCGGCCCGGCGGTTTGCTCAACTGGCCTACGTCTTCCGCGCCGGGCCGAGACAGCATCTTGCGCGTCCGGCCATCGGCACAGGTGACTTCGATTTCTTCCAGTTCCCCTTTTGTTAGAGCCCGTTTGCACCATTCCCGTGCTTCGGTGGTGCTTACCGTATCCCAAAACGCGGCCAGCTCGCCCGAGGTTGCAAACCCCAGCCGGTCCATTGCCGCATTGCACAGCCAGTCAACGGTTTCCTCCGGGTCGATCTGCAGCGCCCCGGGGCAAAGGTGGTCGTCGATCACACGTTCTGTCAGGTCATAGCGTTTCTGAAATCCCTGCCGTCCAATCACGGTCAATGCCCCGGACCGCCAGAGGAACTCCAGCGCCGTTTTGGATGGGTGCCAGTCCCACCAGCCGCCCGATCCTTTCTTTTCGTCCTTGCCGACGTCTGACGAGGACACTGGCCCGTGGTCGCGGATATGCTGCAAGACGGCTTCAAATCGCTGCTCGAACCCATCACGGCGCCAATTCTTCCACCGGGATTTCAACAAATCCGCGTCTCGTTGAAACCTGAGATGCCAATGCCGGTAATACTCCATTGGGATAACGGCAGCGTCATGAGTCCAGTGTTCAAACAATGCCCGGTCGCGTTCGTACAGATGCTTCAGATTCTTCGAGCGATAGCTGGGTCTGCGGGAAAACAGGATCATGTCGTGGGCGCGGGCCACGGTGTTGATGCTGTCCAGTTGCACAAAGCCCAACCTCTGGATCAGGTCCAGAAGGTCTGCACCTTTGGCGCGGCCTGTCGGCGGTTCAAGAAGCGCGTGCCGATCCATGAACACGGCCCGCGCAGTTCGGTTGTCCAGTTGACGAAGCGCCATCAGGTCAGCGTCGTTTCAACGTGTCGCCATAGCTGATCTTGGGGGTCAGGGTCACGCGGGTGTCGACCTCGGCATTCGGGTCGGCAAGCTGCGCGGCGATGATCTCGGCCGCTTTGCGCCCGATCTCCAGCCGGCACGCATCCATCGTGGCCAGCTTGCGCGGCAAACCTTGCAAAAGCTCGACATTATTGAACCCCGCCAGACCGATCTGGCCGGGCACGTCGATGCCCTGATCCAGCAGGTAAAGCAGGCCACCCGCGCCAATCATATCGTTGGAATAATACAGAAAATCCAGTTCGGGTGAGCGTTCCAGCATGGCCTGCGTCATCTCGCGCCCCTTGGCCAGCGCAGAACCACCAGAGTAGAACTCGCGATCTTCGATTTCGACGCCGTTCTTGCCCAGCACCTCGGTAAAGCCCTCAAACCGTTTACGAGCACGGTGGTCCAGCGGCATCTTCGTGCCCATGAACCCGATATGTTCATAGCCGGCCTTGAGGATCGCCTGAGCCATCTCACGCCCGGCCCGACGGTGCGAGATCCCGACCATCGCATCCACTGGTTTGCCGTCGGTGTCCATGATCTCGACCACCGGTATCCCGGCCGAATCCAGCATGGCGCGGGCCGCGTCCGTGTGTTCCAGCCCAGCGATGATCACGCCCGAGGGCCGCCACGAGAGCATCTCGTACAGAACTTTTTCTTCTTTTTCCGGCAGGTAATCGGTGACGCCGACCACGGGTTGCAACTCGGTATCTTCCAAGACCTGATTGATGCCGGTCATAACTTCGGGAAAGACCATGTTGGACAGCGACGGGATAATGACCGCCACCAGATTGACCCGGCTTGACGCCAGCGCGCCTGCGATTTTGTTCGGGACGTAACCCAGCTCTTTCGCGGCGGCCAGAACACGGGTCCGGGTGGCGTCGGACACATCCCCGCGGTTCCGCAGAACTCGGCTAACCGTCATCTCGGATACGCCGGACGCCTCAGAGACATCGCGAAGGGTAAGCGGGCGTTTTGTATCTGTCGTCACTGGGGCACCTGCGTTGTTGTTTTGAGGAATGGTAGCGTGAACAGAACGCATTTTACAACTGTTGCGCAAAGGTCATGACAACCAGAAAAAACACAGGTAGAGAGAGCCTTGCGCGGCCCCGTGGCTCAAATGGATAGAGCAGCCCCCTCCTAAGGGGTTACAACACCAACAAAACAAGGCGCTGTTTTACAAGAAAGACTAATAAACAGTGTGTTAGGCCCGGTTAAGCCCGGACCACCCTTTACTAAGCCCGGTTATTATACTAAGCCATTCTTAAGCCCCGAGAGGGCATGGATGACTTAGGACTAGCCATGGCACGTACAGTACAGGACAAGCCCATCACCACTCGCGCATCCCGCGCGAAGCTGAATCCGTCGCCGAATGCCCACTTCCGGCGGCTGACCGACAAGCTACATGTTGGCTACAGAAAAGGAGCCAAACTGCCCGGTCTATGGACGGTGAGAATGCTGGACGCCGACGGGGTGTCTAAGCAGAAGCGCATCCCCGGTGTGGCTGACGATCTTGAGCCTGCGAACGGCAACGACGTGCTGAATTTCGACCAAGCCTGCGAAGCTGCGCGCAACATCTTCGCTCCGGCTCCTACGGCCATCACGGTCGCTCGTGCGCTGGACGACTGGTTTGCCGACAAGCTGGCGCGGGGCATGAAGCCCAGAGCGGAACACAGCACCATGAATTATGTCCTGCGGACCAAAAGATGGTTCGGCGACATGTTGGTCCTGGACCTGACTGTAAGCGACATTGAACGCTACCGTGACTCCTTCCTTGAAGGCCATGCGGAGGACCGTCTGCGCGCTCGGAGAGCTACCGCCAACCGGGACATGAACACGCTCCGCGCGGCGCTGAACTTCGCGGCTGACAGAAACCTGCCAGACGCTGCCCGGCCTTGGGGCAAGGTGAAGAACTTCGCCAAGGCTGACGCCTTCGGCAAGCGTGTCGTGGTTCTGACATTGGCCGAAGAACAGAGGCTCTACGACGCTTGTGAATCGGGTGAGGTGCGTAACCTGTGGCTGGCGGCATTCTACACGGGCGCTCGGTACGGTGAATTGGTGGCCGCGAACGTAAAAGACCTTGCCTCCCGCCGACTGACTGTTGACGGCAAGACCGGACGCCGGACCATTGTACTGTCGCCAAAGGCCGATGCGTTCTTTCGGTCGCTGGTGAAGGGGGTGAACGATCCCGACCGGGCGCTGCTGGTAGACGAGAACGGAGACCGCTGGCACCATGACCATTCGCGTGGGCCGATAGACCGGAGCATTGCGAAGGCTGATCTGCCGGAAGGCACGACCTTCTATTGTGCTAGGCATTCCTACATCACCCGGCATCTATCTCGGTCGGTCCCGGTCATGGCCATCGCCCAGAACTGCGGAACGTCGCTCGAGATGATTGAGGCGACATACGCCAACTTCGTGAAGCAGGACTTGGAGGTGTGGTTCAGTGACTGACAAGGACTTTGAAGACATGGTCTTGAGCGATGCGTTCTGGTTCGCAGCAGCCGAGGCGTTGCCATGGGAGGAGTTTAAGAGCCTGAGCCGAGCGACGCAGTTGCGCATTGGTGAGGCTGTACAAGCGGAGTGGCGTGAACAGTTTCTGGCTGAACAACGCCGACAGCATGGTGCGCGTGGCGCGGCCATTCGTAACGCTTCTACCATGAGCAAGGAGCAGATCGCCAAGCTGTGTTGGCAGATAGAAGATCGGCTGAACGCTGCCCGTATAACCAAGCCCATGAGCAAGGCCCAAGCCGCCGAGAAGATTACACCCATGGTTAGTGCCGAGCTTGGCAAGGAATACAAGGCGTCTTACATCCGCCAACTCCTTCTGATGAGGGGGAAAATTTAGCGGTACTTCTGGTATACTAGGTACTGAACGGCACGAGCTATGCAGGGGTATGACCCACGCAGGAGCTTGGAATGCCTAGAGAAAAAGAACGTATGTGGACCGTTGAGGAGGTTCTACAGGACATCATCCGTGTGAACGGTGAAGTCATCAAATCATTCGTGTCGCAGAACTATGGTGCGGTGCCCATTGACGACTTCGCATTACAGATCGGACTTCCGATCTCGACCATGCAGCAGTTGCGGAAAGAGGGCAAAGGCCCAAAGACCTTCAAGCTGGGTCGCCGCGTCTATGTTCACGTGAAGGATGCGCGTGAATGGCTGGATGAATTGTAACAAGCAGCCGAAGTTGAATCAGACGCCGCATAGAAAGTGCCCCGACCCGTCTTTGGCA
Source organism: Ruegeria sp. BB6 (assembly GCF_056539385.1). NCBI lineage: Bacteria > Pseudomonadati > Pseudomonadota > Alphaproteobacteria > Rhodobacterales > Roseobacteraceae > Ruegeria > Ruegeria sp. BB6. Next base: position 265,658 of record NZ_JBQFUW010000003.1, on the reverse strand, counting down.
GGATCGGCCGAGGCACTCTTTGATGTCTGAAAGGACAACCGAAGAATACGCCATTGCGCAAACAAGCATCGGTTCGCGTGTACTGACGCAGGCAGTGAACAACGAGCGCAGTCGGCAACGACGAGCGGAAGCTGAACGCCGAGCCGAAGAACGAGCCACCGGGTTGCCCCGGTTCGTTGTGCCAGAGGCCGACGCACCATTCGGCCCGACGCTGAATCTGGTTGAGAGTGTTCTTTCTGAAGACGACAGCCCAGAACCACCCATGCGGGATGTAGAGGGCAAGTTGGTAGAGGTACAGAACCGGGTTCCGGCTGGTCTACACCAACTCGGGACTGGTGATGGTGAAGGGGAAGAGAAACCCGCTCCTCCCGCTCCGACATTGGTTCCGCTGGAGATGAACGACGTGCTGTCGTTGGTGGAGCAGCATGTTGAATTCTACAAGATCACCCGCCGAGGCGACATTCTGGATGTGCGGTTGCCCCATCCTCATGCTAACCGACTTCGAAAGCTACACCCTGAGAAGTCTATGCTTCCGGTCGCCAAGGGGGTCTGTACCCTGCCATTCCTTTTGCCTGATGGCACGGTGATGCACGGCGAAGGATTGGACCGGGAAACCGGGCTGATCTACCGCCTGGAACCTGACGTGCTGCGCTCTATGCCCCAACACACACCATCTAACGACGAGGCATTGGATGCGCTGATGTGGTTGCGGGACGTGTGGCTGTGCGATGTAGAAACCGATTGGACCGGGTTCATCGTCGGGGTGTCTATGATGCTGAGCATGATACAGCGCATGGTGTTGCCCGGTGAGCGTCCTGCCTACGTTGTGAGTGCGGCCCAGAGGGGGGCAGGGAAGACGACCTTCGGTAACATGGTGAGTGCTGGCGTATTGGGCAAATACGCGACTGCGGCCCGATGGTCTACGGACCAAGAGGAGATGCGGAAGTCTATGCTGCCGTACATCTCCGCGGACATTCCGTTGCTGGTATTCGACAACACCCATCGCGGACAAGACATTGATAGCGACGCATTGAATGCTGCGTTGACCAGTGCCGAATACTCCGACCGAGTGTTGGGTGCGAGTTCGGTGAAATACGTACAGCCACGAACGGTGATTGTGGTGAACGGCAACAACATTCGTCCTTCCGGTGACTTCGCTTCCCCATGCCAAAAGACACTGAGTCGATGGTGATTGTCGGGTAGAAATAATATTTCTGCTCCCCTTTGATGGGGGTTTACTTAAATTAAAACAATGGGTTGGCGTAAAATTTCCCTTTGTGCCACCCATGACCAAGCGTATCCTATTGCCACATAGTGTTGGCCGGTCCTCATAGGTTGCTGTGCCAAGTCTGGTAAGAGGGCGCGCGAATGAAGAACCCGTTTCGCTCGGAACATGAACCCGAGCAACTCTCCCCAAATACCGCCCGAAACCCACTGCGTGGAGCATAGTTTGAGATTCGGTCCGGCGGACATTCGTTTCGTGGTCAAGGCCGCCAACGCGGCCAGCCACCCGCAGCGTTGAAGCCGTGAGCGTGCGCGAGGCCGGGAAAGCGAGGGAGCAAGGTCCCCATGATTGGCGGGATTGCCCGAATGGTACCCTCAAACTATTGGGGTTGTTTTGGGAAACCCGTGGCTCGTCATGTTAACTTCCCGGGCGCTAGATGCTCAACTGAGCAACCGCCAGAATTCTGATGCTGCCCGTCGTGCAGCACCGCCCCAAATAATTCCAATCGTGTGCGATGGTGAAATTAGAATTGCAAGGGTCATTAAACCCAATACACAAAAGTCATTGGCAGCTCTCTGTATTTCAACGCGGTTCTTGATAATTGCACAGGCAAGGACAATGTTAATAGAAAACACATGAAAGCTCATCCAGCGGCCCCAATCAACTGCGAAAAAGTATAGTGGGACAAAAGGTAGAGCTAATAGAACCAGCAATATGCCACTCGTCACCCTGCGGTCGCTGAGCCAAATAAGATAAGAAAATGGCGCAAGAGCTGCAACATATGAAATCAAGAAGCCCCCAAGACTTTGCGCGTCAAGACTTGAAATGACCCGTTCGAAAGCAAACGCGCTGTCGTAGCTCAGCCACGAAATTGCTCCGCTGCAAATTGAGTCATCGAGACCTCTATCGGTAAGCGCAGAGCAAATCTTATTGATGTCTTCTGTTCCCGGATTGCTAATGGCAAAGAAAAATGCAAATATCGAAAAACACAATATGGTTGCGATTGTGATCGCAAATTGTGTCACTGAATCTTTATGCAATTCGCATAAGTAAACTATCGCAAGTAAAGTTGGTGCGAACAGAGTCATCGCTTCGTGCGACAATGTACTAACGCAGTATAAAACAACCCCTAACCAAAGAAGTACGTAATTCGATCGCAATGCGCCGAGGGCATATATGGAAACGCCCGCAAAAACGATAAGCTCTTTTCGAACAGAACCCTGAGGGTCAGCGACCCAAAATACTGTAAAAATTGCTGGAGAAGCAAAAAAAAGCAAAGATATCTTTGGGTTGCGAATTTCCGTGATAAGCAGTCGATAAGCAATAAAGAGTACGGCAAGGAGTGCTATCTGGATGACCGAAACAAGCAGGAGTAGATTTATACCAAGTACGTCTGAAATTGAGATGATGCCTGATCCAAATGGACCTCGCCTTATGAGGCCTGCCGCATTATTAATGAGCCAGTCACCCTGCTTCCATTCGTTCCCGCCTATTAGACAGTCATAAACAACCCTGAGCGAAATATATGTAAAGCTGAGAGATAGAAATACGTCAGCTAGAGTTCTAAACCTTGACGGACGACCTGATGTATTGGATGCCATGGATTGTTCGCGCATCATATCTCCATATGCTTGAAAACCCGCTCCGGAATGTTCCGGATAATGAACATGATCAGGCGCCAAATCGGACGGACGTAGATCACGTCCTTCTTGCGTTCGACAGCACGCGCTATGGCATCCGCGACTTCGTTCGGTTCAGCGGTCAGCTTGGCTGGCAGGTCCATACCCGCGGTCATCTGCGTCGCAACAAACCCAGGTAGGACTGTCACAACGTGGACACCGCGTTTGGCAAGACGGTTGCGCAGGCCTGAGAGGTAAGCTGTGAAGCCTGCCTTCGCGGAACCATAGACGTAGTTCGTAGCCCTACCGCGGTCCCCGGCGACCGAACTGATGCCGACAATCGTGCCATTGCCGCGGTCCTCAAATCGATTTGCCAGGATTGCCAGAATACTGGCTGGACCTTCGTAGTTGCTTCGCATGACGCGGGCTGCGGCCGTAACGCAGCGTTCATTCTCTGTTTGCTGTCCCATTAGACCGACAGCACTGACCGCGATCTGAGGCAGCGCTGGCAAATCTGCGATGAAGGCCTCGTGCGTCTCCGTGGCCAGCGCATCGAATTCATGCGTGCTTACCGATACTCCGTAGCGCAACTCCATGTCAATTTTGTCGGCTTCAAGGCTGGAGACATCGCGCGCAGCCAACTGAACGAAGTGTCCGAGTGAAGCAAACTTGTGTGCGACGGCTTTGCCGATATCTGATCGGGCGCCGAGAATAAGAACCGGGGGTTTTGTCACAGGGCCAGCCTTTCTGATTGTGCCGACCGGAACCGGCTGGTGAACCCTTCGCTGTCGCGCTTGGCTTGAAAGTCTGCGGCGCGAGGATCTGACGCGCGCAGCGTCGCACTGGTCATCCGGCTGTCCTTCGCTAGGTAGAAGCGGCCACCATGTGCGATCGTGACTTGGTCGAGGCGTTCGAGCAGCGCGAGGGTCTTGGAGTTGACGGGAAAATCGAGCGCCAGCGTGTAGCCTTCCATCGGGAAGGAGAAAGCGCTTTCCTGTTTGCCAAAGCGCTTGAGCACGGCCAAGAAGGACCCGGATCCGGCCTTCGCAATCTCGGAGAGCAGCGCCGTGAGTCCGGCTTCCGATTGCTCCAAAGGCAATGCGCACTGGAATTGCGCAAACCCCTTCCGGCCATAGATCCGGTTCCACCCTAGGATCGCATCAAGCGGATAGAAGTAGCTGTCCCAGTCCACCATTTTCGTGCCGGTATTTCGTGCTCCGGCCCAGTAGTAGAGGGCATTGAAGGCCCGTACCGTTAGGCTGTTAAGTGTAAACGCGGGGAAGTCCATCGGGACGCTGAGCTTGCGCTTGGATTTGATTTGGAAAGGCGCTTGCAACTGCCTTGGTGACAGATCAGCAAGGGCCGCATGCTCCCCGAGCATCAAAAGGGAGCGGCCGAGATTACCGTTAGTTCCGAGGCAATCAATCCAGGCCACTGAATAGGTCGCATCATGCGAGGCCTCGAATGCAGCCATGGCGGCCTTAAGGTTCGGGGTCGCAACAGTAGTCTGGCGGATCCAGGCGGTCTCAACCGGCCGCAGACGAATTGCCGCGCGCAGGATGATGCCAGTCAGGCCCATGCCGCCCAACGTATAGGCGAACAGCTCAGCATCGTCATTGGCGGAGCAGCGCCGTGTTTGTCCATCGGGCCCCATGATATCGATCCAGTCGACGCAGCTGCGGAAGCTTCCGTCCCGATGGTGGTTCTTGCCGTGGACATCCGCTGCGATCGCGCCGCCCAGCGTGACAAACTTGGTCCCCGGTGTAACCATTGGGAACCAGCCCCGGGGCAGAAAGGCAGCTATGATATCGCCCAAAAGGACACCAGATTCGGCAACTAGCTCACCAGAAGCGGGGTCGAAGGCTATCATCTTATTGAGGTGCCGCGTCTCAAATGTGGCGGAGGTATTTATAGCACTGTCGCCATAGGCACGACCATTGCCGCGGGCAATAAGGTTAGGCTCGGCGAGGACCAGAGCCTGCAGTGCGTCCATGCTGCGCGGCTGATGCGTCCGCGCCTCCAGCACCGGATATCGCCCCCATCCCGACAACTTCATGCCGACGTCGCCAGTTGTTTGTCTGTGAATACAAACCGTCGATCAAGATTGTACTTCGCAACATAGCCGACCGAGAGCCCTAGCATCGCTCCAAGCTCACGCATCGGGTTGGTTTTCCAGATCAACCAGAACGCTGTTTCCGTGCCCCAGAAGATCGTCGTCGTGACCAGCCCCATAGCCGTGTAGAGCAAGAACTTCCGGCTGTGGTTTACTACGCCGGTTTCGACGTCGTAGAAGATCCAGTGCTTGTCGAGCACGTATTTAATCACCAACCCGACGATGGTCCCTGCACCGACAGCTCCCGTGAAATAGATGCCTGTTTCCCCGAACTGCAGGACAAACCGCTGGGTGGCGAGGTTGGCGAGGGTCGCCATCATGGCAAAGGCGGCATAGCGGGTGATAAGCGCCTGCAAGGTCATGCCAGCACACCCCCAAGGACAAAGCCAAGGATAATTAGAAAGCACATCTGGCTGATCCGGTCTGTCGCTGCATAAACAACTGGATCGTCGTGGATATAGCCGCGATGGGTAACCATGACAGTTCGGGTTATCCAGTAAAGCAGCACCGCACAGACGCCCCAAAGGGCTTCGGGATGTGCATAGAGTTCGATCACCGCTGGCGAATTGACGTAGAGCGTCATCACGAGTACAGACACATAGCCCGCCCCGATCGCGATCATTGAGATGATTGGCAGGTCATCCACATGGTAACCGCGTCCGCTGGCCTTGAGGCTGCCGCGATCAGCACTGTCGATCAGCTCTGCTTGACGCTTAACAGCAGCCAAAGACAGGAAGAAGAACACCGAGAACGCGAGCAGCCAGACTGATAACGAAATTTCAGTGGCGACACCGCCTGCGATGATCCGGGCCGTGTAGAGCCCAGCCAGCACACAGATGTCGATGACGATCCGGCGTTTGAGATTTAGGGAGTAGGCGGTTGTCAGAATGTAATAGGCCATCATGACTAGCAGGAATGAAGGGCTGATGCAGATCGCCAGCAGGCCGCCCAGGATCAGTAGCCCTCCTGCCATCCATGTGCCGTGAACAATCGGAACGCTGCCGGAAGCAAAGGGTCGCAGTTTTTTGCGCGGGTGCACGCGGTCGGCAGCGAGATCGAGAAGATCATTAAGCACATAGACGCTCGAAGCCACCACGCTGAAGCAGACGAAGGCGAGCAATGACAGGAGAAAAGTCTGACTGTTAAAGTGATGCGCCGCCAGCATGGGCAGGAAAACGAGCAAATTTTTCAACCATTGATGCGGTCTCAACGCCTTGATGTAGGGTTTGACTGACTTTCTATCAGTTACGAGATGCTCGACGCTGTCACAGACTAGTTCAGCTTCGCGGCGCAGGGTCGCCGAGGCGTTCACGGTGATCGCCTTAGCTGCCCGCTTCCAGACCGGCAGATCAGCCATCGCATCGCCCATATAGGTAAAACCCTTTGACCCGAATCTCTCCTCCAAAAATTGCCCTTTTCGGTCGCCCTTCAAGTTCAGCTTGCCATCCGATCCGTGGACTTCGTCGAAGATCCCGAGGTGCCCAGCGATTGCTTCGGCGAAATCACGATCACTGGCAGTCACAAGCGCTGTTTTGCCGCCAGACGCGCGCCACTCATGCACGAAGGTAATCACTTTAAGATCGTAGGGGAGAGTTGCGGCCTCGACGGTAGAAGCCACTGCCAGATGGCGCTTAAGCGATGCCCGGCCATTGGTCAGAGCAGCCATCGAAAGGAAAGGACTCCGCCAGTCACGCCCGAAGGCGGACCAGAAACTCTCGTGAAGCATATCGCTGCGCAAGAGCGTTCCATCAAGGTCGACCACCAACAAGCCCGGAGTGAAATCATCAATATTTTCAAGAGATACAGCGGTCATGTGGCGCCTCGAAGACTTTGAACTCTTCTACAACGCAATACGTGTTCGTGCAATCTTAGAACAGCATGTCGGCTTAGATGAGGAGCCTTCAAATCACTTCTCAAACTCTACGACCTTTGCATTGGACGTTACGAGTTTGACGGGCACCAACGCCACCCCCTGTATCTCATCTCTCCGCCCGGGGCCTATGCTTAGGAGCCCATGCAGGGCGTCGCGAGTGTATAGAAAGCGACACCCAGCACCTCACGCTTGCCGTCCTGGTTCACAGCGACATCGATAATCACGCATGGCCAACGATCCGGCCACAGTCACGCACCTTCCTATAGGTCGCATCGAACTACAGATAGTACCACACCTCTTCGAGCGGCCGGGCCAGGAACGCGTTCACCCGCTCACCGATCTCGGTGCAAAGCCGGCTGACCAGGCTCTTAGACTTGCCGCCCGCATCCGTGGCCGCACCCGTCCGGGCCTCAACCTCCGCCTCCGCGACCCGTTCGAGATCAAAAGCCGGCAACTCGCGAATACAGTCGCCACTAGCCCGCTGTTCAACAAGCTGGTGCAGAGCCATATTATTATCGTCAATCATCGTCGTTTCCGGGTTTGCTTTTAAGTTTCGCAACCCGACCCTTCTCCGAAGACCGGCGATGGCGGCCGGTATTTCCGTCGGCAGCGTGCTGCGCTACACTGGAGGCTTTGCACATGGTTTCCACTACCACTGGGGACACTGCTGTATCATCCGCGGGGGCTTACTATGAAGGCCGAGCAGCTTCGTGCCTGTTTGCAACTTGGCAAAACTGGCGTATCGAGACCACTGAATTGTGACAGTGAGGATCGTCGCATTTAGCACATCGACCTTCCGTGCCCTCTCAACGGCGGCTACGACGTGTGGCGCGGAATAATCGAGCGCGTGGGGCCGAGAAGGTGACTAAGGAAGGTCGGCACGGGCGTAAGAAATTGCCCGAAACGGACGCTTAAGCTATAGGAATTTGGGAAAACCAAGCGTGTTTCAAGACTAGGTTGAAAACATGACGGCATCGACGCTTGCGTTGGTTTCTCCATAGTCCAGCTTAGCTCCATCCATCTAACCCTACTATCAATCGGCCAGCGGCTGCACCGAGCCGCACAGCGCAGGGAATTTCTTGGCCAGAAGGGCTTTAGTTGCACCCTTTACGTGCGTAACCTAATCTTACTCATGCCTTTTTCTGAAAAACTTTCAAAATTCCTCTTCATTGTGTCCATTATCACCGTTGGTTTGGGTGGGGCTTTTAGCTACGGAGTGCTAGCATATATGCATGAGCTCCAGCCGGTACCGGCCATTCGGGCGACTAAAGAAATGCTCGAAGAACTTTTCGACGCAAGCGACAGAATACTCCAAACCGACCAACTTCTGGAAGCCTCGTCGGTCGAAATTCACCGTCTAGACGCGCTTCAACCAGGACTTGTTATGGTGGCAGGTATTGAAGATGGGCGTAATACAAGCGTGAAGATCATTGATCGTGCTGGTAATGTATTCCAGGAATGGTTACTCGTCTGGTCTGAAGTCTGGCCGGATGGTGAAGGTGACTTCCCGGCCAGTAGACTTCCGGAGAAAGGAATGTATCTGCATGGCTTAGATATTCTACCCGATGGGAGTTTGGTTGCTAACTTCGAACATCTGAGCACTTTCCGTATCGATGTTTGTAGTCGGGTTAATTGGAAGCTGGACAATCTAGGGCATCATGCGGTGCATTTCGCATATGATGATACAGTCTGGGTAACTGCAGAAGAATTAATTGAATCAGGCCCGACTGGCTACCCACTCCACGAAGCCCCGCTACGCTCCTGGACATTGCAGCAACTTGATCAAGAGGGAAAAGTTATGCGGGACATCTCTGTTTTCGACATTCTCGTTGAAAATGACTTGATGGGATTACTTTATATGTCGAGTTTGAAAAACAGCGCTCCGTATGTCGTCCTTGGCGATACACTGCACCTAAATGATGTTGATGTTTTCCCAGATGGTATCGAATCTACGGTTTTCTCTCCTGGAGATTTGATGTTGTCACTTCGCAACATCAACGCGGTGCTCGTTGTTGAGCCCGATAGCCTTAAGCTGAAATTCATGACAATAGGCGGCGTCGTGCGACATCATGATCCGGACTTCTTGCCTGGCGACAGAATCTCGATCTTTGACAATCGAAACTTTACGATAGCAAGTGGCTATGGGCCGGCAGCCAGCCGAATTGTCGAAATCAATGCAAGAACGGGTGAGCAGACCGTCGTGCTGGATGGATCGATCGAAGAGCCGTTCTTCACCAATATAATGGGCACGCATGAACGTCTGACGAATGGGAATATTCTTGTCAATGAAAGCGATGCCGGTCGTTTGCTTGAATACACCGCGTCGGGAGAACTCGTCTGGAGATATGACAATCGTCTGTCGAATGGTAGAAACGGTAGAACCTTTATCGGTATGGTTCTGCCTGCGAATATGGACGAGATGTTCTTCGACGCACAGAAAGAGGCCTGCAAATGATGACAAAGTTCCTAGCTTGGACAGCCGGCATGACAGCCTGCTTGGCAGCGACGGCTATGATGGTATCTCCGGCCCACGCATATATCGGTCCCGGCGCTGGGGCCGGTGCAATTGCCATCACGCTCGCGCTCGTCGTTGGTTTATTACTGCTCGTGGTTGCGCTGGTGTGGTACCCTCTTAAGCGCGTACTAAAGAGGCGCAAAAAGGGTGAAGGACCGCCCAAGAGCTGATGATCATTGCTCTTGCTGTATCATTGGTTGCGGTAGCTGCCTTCGCGGTAGCAATCTGGAGGAGTAGGATCATTCTGGTTTCGCGAGAAGCGATTGCGAGCGCGTTTACTGGTCTGTCGGCAATGGTGGACAGTGAGCTCGACGACACCGCTAAAGAGGTCGCTGTAAGAGCCGCAGCGTTCACTCTGTTGAAGGCAGCCTTGTCGATCGCGCTGCGGTTTGCGTTTGTTCTGGCTGCAGCCGCCTTTCCGATCTTGCTCACTGATTTCGTGGGGTTCGTCAGCGCCGATATTGTGATGGGTTTGATGCTCAGATTGGACTTCATAGTCGTTGCTTCGCTTTTAGCGATCATCCTTGGCGTAGTTTACCGAAAACTCCGACCCGCTGCCGAGGCAGACGGTACCGATCCGGATCGATACTCACCATCTGAACAGTTCATCCATGCAATGGCCTTCTCCAGCCCGCGGGTTCAGACGGCCGCGTCTTGGCTGGAAGATCGGCTAATTTCTGAAACGAGCGTAACGCCGTCAGCGCCACCGATCTTCGTGACCTCGATCGCGCGTGGCGGTACGACAGCGCTGCTCAACGCATTGCACGACATCCCTGGCGTAGCGACCCATACCTATAGGGATATGCCGTTCATCTCCGCCCCCAGGCTCTGGGACAGGCTTTCGGGAGGAAACAAACGTCAGGTCGCCCGCAAACCTCGCGCACATGGAGATGGTCTGGAGATTGATCTCGACACTCCCGAAGCCTTCGAAGAGATCTTCTGGAAGTTATTCTGGCCAGAGAAATATCGTGCTGACGGCATCAGGATGTGGGGTAGCGCGGACCGGAAGCCTGAGGCCGACCATTTCATCGCGCGGCACATGACCAAGATCGTCGCTGCGCGTCTAGCTTCAGGCAAGACTGATGGGGCCGGCCAAGCCGTCTACTGCTCGAAAAACAATGCCAACATTGCTCGCATTTCTTATCTGACTGAAAGCTTCCCCGGCTGCCGGATTGTCGTACCCGTGCGGCGCCCGGAAAGCCACGCTGCATCGCTGATGCGACAGCACAATAATTTCCTCAAGCTGCAGGCGGACGAGCCCTTTGTTCAACGCTATATGCGCGATATCGGCCACTTCGAGTTTGGCCTGATCCATAAGCCGCTCATGTTCCCAGGGTTCCAAATCGGTAACTATGATCCCTCGTCACCGGACTACTGGCTCGATTACTGGTTGCACGCTTTCCGCTATGTGCGAAAGAATGACGCTAAGTGTATCTTGGTGCTGCAGGACGACCTTCGGTCGAATCCGGTCGAGACAATGAGTTCGCTCTGCTTGGCCCTTAAGCTAGATATTGGGCTATTGGATCTTAGCAGCTACTTTCGATCCGGCGCTGACCAGACGCAGACGGACTGCTACGATCCCGCTCTGCTGAAGGAGGCTACCGCGTTATACGGTGAACTTCAGGATCTGTCCCATCGACAACTGAACCAATTTCAGCTCGGTAACGACGCGTCGCGAGTAAATTCGGCAGTTGAACAGCCGTAGATCATGCGTTACCTCGAAGGTCGTAGGCTTCACCCGTTTGTGGATGCAAAGCTTCTTGACTGCGAGGAAGCTGGACTGTTCGTGACCGCTGCGGCCCTCCGGCGAAAAATGCGGTTCCGTAAAGGCAAAGCCTTGGAATTGTGCGAACATTCCACTATTGAATAGTTCAGCGACTGTTTCCTAAGCGGACGCTAACTAATAACTGCGGGAATATTCATAACCCGTTGTTTTTAAAGTATGGCCCCGTGGCTCAACTGGATAGAGCAGCCCCCTCCTAAGGGGCAGGTTGCAGGTTCGAATCCTGCCGGGGTCGCCAGCCGGAACCTGCAAATCAGCCCTTTGATGCCCGCAAAGTCCGGGTAGCAGGTTCATCCGCCCGAATATCAACCTGCTTCTGCGCTGCTGGGCCGTATTACTCTGCGACTTCCGCTTTCGCCTCGGGGTTTTTGAATTGTTCTTCAAACAGGCTGCGGAAATTGCCGTTCTTTTGCATGAGTTCTTCCAGATTGCCCTGTTCGACCACTGCGCCGTCCTGAACGACCATGATCGTGTCGGCCTCAAGTATCGTGGACAACCTGTGTGCGATCACAACAACCGTGACGTCTTTTGTCAGCGCATCCAGTGCTTCTTTAACCAGAGATTCGGATTTTGCGTCCAGCGCGCTGGTTGCTTCGTCCAGCAGCAGAATCTCAGCTTTGCGCAAAATCGCGCGGGCGATAGCGATTCTCTGTTTTTGACCGCCCGACAGGAACGTGCCGTTTTCACCAACGGGGGTGTCATAACCGTTGGAAAGCTCGGTGATAAAGCCGTGTGCGTGTGCGGCTTTCGCGGCAGCGATCACTTCTTCGTCGGTTGCATCCGGCGCTGAACAACGCAGGTTCTCCATGACCGAAGTGGAAAACAGGAATGTATCCTGACCAACATAGGAAATCTTGCGCCGCAGCGATGAGTAACTGGCGTGCCGCACGTCCTTTCCGTCGATTTCGACACTGCCTTCGTCCGGGTCAAAAAAGCGCATGATCAAACCGAAAATCGTCGATTTTCCCCCGCCGGACTGACCCACAAGAGCGGTTGTTTTGCGGGCCTGGAATGTCAGGCTCATGTCTTCGATCACAGGCACCGAACCTTGATACCCAAAGGTGACATTGCGCAGTACAACCTCACCCGGTCCGTCGCCGAGGTCATGGGCGTCCGGGCTTTCCAGCATCGAGTCTTCCTGGTCCAGAAGCCCAAACAGCAGACCAACGCCGACCATAGCTGTTTCGATCTGAACGCGCATCTTGGACAGCCGCTTTGCCGGTTCATAAGCCATAAGCAGCGCGGTAATAAACGACATCAACTGACCGGCCGTCGGCTGTTCGCTGCCTGCGATTCCGGTTGTGCTGACGATCAGGACGCCGGCGACGGCCAAACCTGCGAGAAACTCCATCAGGGGGCTGGCGATGGATTGAAGCCGCGCAATATCGTTGGCCCGCTTCTCGACGGAGCGGATCGCTGTGTCCATTCGATTGATCATCCGGTCTTCCAGAGAAAAAACCTTGATCACTTTGATGCCGGCCGAGGTTTCCTGCAGAACGCGAATGATCTCTGCCAGGGACTTGAATTCGGCCTGCATGATCGAACGGACGCTTTTCAACAGGTACCGCACCCCGACCAGAGCAATGGGACCAACGACAAAGAACATGACGGACAGAACCGGCTGTTGGTACACCATCACGATGACAAGGCCCACCAATGTCAGCGCGTCGCGGACAAAGCCGGTCACGAGAACGTCGATCAGTTTCCTGGCGGACTGCGCCCCGTTGGTCGTTCGCATCAGCAGGTTCGACGAATCGTTGTCCGAAAAGAACGAGACTCCGTGCCTAAGTAGTTTGCGATAAACTTTTTCCTGCTGCGCTGCCACGATCCGGTTTCCGGCACGGGCCAGAAACACCGCCTGAACATATGACGCCAGAGCCTTCACAAGAAACAGGGCGATGACGCCCAGAGCAATCAGATGGGCCCAGCCGCGCATTTCTGGGCTGGTCATGGCGTCCACGATGTATTCCATCATGTAGGCGGACCCTGCAGTGGTTGCCGCAACCGCGATCATCGCAACAATCGCCACGGCGTACAGCCCACCCTGGGCAAAGAAGCTCTCGCTGATGAGGCGGCCCATATAGCCCGACCGCCAATTGTCCCAGGCGCGCTTTATCATTGCGTTCTCCAGATCGTGAAACTGTGCGCTCGCTCAGATAACCTATAACCGTTCTTCTCTAAAGTGCAGATGAAACGAAATGACCTTACGGTCCGTTTCGACAGCATGACGAGCGCCCGTGCCAGATAGGTATCCGTACCGTATTGGGCAAGTGCTGGCGAAAACATAGATAATCCTCACGGGCGGCCTGCAGCGGCTTTTCGTCGCCCCGGCGCGCGTGCCTGTGACTTACGTGAATCGCGCGCCCAGATAAGGGGCTGAAAAATATGGCTATTTTTTTGAGATTGCCGTGCCGGGTCGTGCGGTCGGCTAAGTGCTTTTCCTGACTTTACAGTGTGTTACCAGCAGCGCGGCTTACTCCGACGCCGAGGCCCAGGCGGTGGAGGTGTTCAGGTGCCGGATTGGGGTTTGAAATTGCGCGGTTTTTTGCCGCTGTGGGCTTTTGGTACGTCTTTCAAAAAAAACACTCGTTCTTTCGCGTTTCTGCTGCTTAAATGTTAGTATTAGCGACGCGGTAATTTCAATTGGTATCAAGATAGTGTCGATCACGGCCGTTATCCTCAGCCTGCCAAAAGATGTAGAGCGGCGACGTTTCTGCGAAGCAGAGCTTGCACGTCTGGGCGTGCAGCATAAATTTTCTGATGCCATATCTGGCGACCAGTTGGGCGGGTCCGAACTGAAGCGCATCTACGATGCCGAGATGAACCGCGCCAAGTTCAAGCGTCCCCTAAGCCGCAACGAAGTTGCCTGTACTCTGGGACATCGACAAATCTGGCAGCACATCGCAGCATCCGATGACTGTGTCGGTCTTGTCCTGGAAGATGATGCAACGTTTATTCGGGATCCCAGATCGTTCCTGAGCGCGCTTTCAGAATGTCCCGAGTGTTTTGAAGATGTGATGATCAAACTGGATGGCGTACCGGGCAAAAATGTTCAGGTCATCAAAGAGTTCGCCGATCAGAACCTTGTCTTGTCAGATATCCTGCCACCCAGAACCACGGGCTATATTCTTGGTCGCCGGGCCGCGGCTCGGTTGCTGCAGGTAGATGCGCCGATTGCCCGCCCTGTTGATATCGACCTGAAATTCTATTGGGAGCATAAAGTGCCCATTCTGACCTTGGGCAAGCAAATGGTGGCCGAGCGGAATTCGCAAGACAGCAACATTGAATCCCATCGGAGAAAAGCCAAACCGGGCTCGCGGCTTGAACGCTTTGTCCGCAATCTCGTGTATCAGGCGAAATTCACCCACGGTCGACTGAGCCACCCGCTGAACCCGGACATGATTGACGGGCTTGGCCCCCTTTTGCGGACCGATAGCCATATTCGGAACCACGTATGAACAAAAGCCTTGTGGTTGTCCGGGCAGGCAGCAAGTCGCTGCATAGTCGGTGGCTGGAAATCCCTCATGATGATCGCAACTACGATCTTTTGATCAGCTATTTTTCAGACGAAGCATATGCAGAATTCGTACCGGAGCCGGGCGTGGACGCAGTATTGGTCAAAGGCGGAAAATGGGACGGGTTGTATAAAACTCTCTCGGACCGGGATCTGGATCAATATGAATACTATTGGCTGCCTGATGACGATCTGGACATCAGCGCACAGGATGTGAACGCTCTGTTCGAAGCGATGCGGTTCTACGGTTTGCGCATCGCGCAGCCGTCTCTTAGCCCGAACAGCTACTTTTCGCACTTTGTGTTCAGCCAATGCCCCGGCTTCGTGCTGCGTTATACGAACTATATCGAGATCATGGCCCCATGCATGCATAGGGACATTCTGAAAAAGGCGTTGCCGCTGTTCCAAAACACCATGAGCGGCTTCGGGCTGGATTATATCTGGTGCCGCTGGGCCGAAGCCGGAGCATTCCGAACAGCCATTCTGGACGAGATCGCGATGCACCACACGCGACCGGTCGGCAAGAACCTAAAGGCGGCTATGGCCGAGACGGGCAACCTCAGTTCCGAAGAAGAAGAAGCCGTCCTGAAAGAGATGTTCGATCTGTCCCGGCGCACTGTTCCCGTGATCTTTGCCGGAATATTGCAAGGTGGGCAGCCTGTTTCAGGCAGGATTCAACTGGGGTGGCGTATGTGTCGTGGCTGGCTTTCGATGATGTCCAGCTTTCGCGATGCTGGAGAAGCGCGCGCGGGCATTCTGAAAATTGCGCGGCGGCAGTTGATCAAGCCCTTGGACATGACGACGATATCACCAAGACAAGAAGGTGTTTGAATGGAAGCGGGTCGATTTCTTATGGTTGGTGCCGGTTTGTCCGGTGCCGTAATTGGTCGTGCACTGGCGGAGGAAGGTCATGAGATCACGATAGTTGATAGCCGCGACCATATCGGCGGCAACTGCCATACGCAGCGCGACGCCGACACGGGTGTCATGATCCATGTCTATGGCCCCCATATCTTTCATACCGATGACGAAGAGGTCTGGGCCTACGTCAACCGGTACGCCAATTTCCTGCCCTACAAGAACCGGGTGAAGACAACCTCGCGGGGGCAGGTCTTTTCGCTGCCGGTCAACCTGCACACGATCAACCAGTTCTTTGGCAAGACGATGCGCCCGGATGAAGCGCACAGCTTTATCACCGAAGAACAGGCCGACACCTCGATCACCGATCCGCAGAGCTTTGAGGAGCAGGCCATGCGGTTCGTCGGGCGTGACCTCTACGAGGCGTTCTTCAAAGGATACACGATCAAGCAGTGGGGGTGTCACCCGTCCGAACTGCCTGCGTCGATCCTCAAACGTCTGCCGGTGCGGTTCAACTACGACGACAATTACTTTTTCCATCAATTTCAGGGGATGCCCGAAAACGGCTATACCGACATGATCGCGGGTATCCTTGATCATCCCTCGATCACCGTCAAACTGAACACGACCTTTGACCGCAGCATGGCCGAGGGGTTTGACCACGTCTTCTACTCGGGGCCGCTGGACGGCTATTTCGACTATGAGCTTGGGCGTCTGGGGTATCGCACGCTGGATTTTGAACGCTTTACCTATGACGGCGACTATCAGGGCTGTGCCGTCATGAACTACGGCGAAGAAGACGTTCCCTATACGCGCATCACCGAACACAAGCACTTTGCCCCGTGGGAGACACATGACGGGTCGGTCTGTTATCGCGAGTATTCACGCGCCGCCGAGCCGGGCGACATTCCCTATTATCCGATCCGGCAGGTGAAGGAAAAAGCACTGCTTGGCGAATATGTCGAGCTGGCCAACAAGACCGCGAACGTGACCTTTGTTGGCCGTTTGGGAACCTATCGCTATCTGGATATGGACGTCACGATCCGCGAGTCTCTGGATACGGCGGCGGCTGTTCTTGCTTCGCTGGAACGGGGTAACGACCTCAAACCGTTTTTTGTTTCGGTGCTCTAAGCGCGGTCATGCCTTTTGCGTGACTGCCGGATCAGGAAACCGGTTGCGCGTGCGGTTCGCAAAAGCCACGAGTGACAGCATCACCGGCACCTCGACCAGAACCCCCACAACGGTTGCCAGGGCCGCGCCCGAGTTCAGCCCGAACAGGCTGATGGCGACGGCCACGGCCAGCTCAAAGAAGTTGGACGTGCCGATCATGGCGCAGGGAGCAGCGATGCGATGGGGCACTTTCAGCGCATAGGCCGCGCCATAGGCCAGTGCAAAAATGCCGTAGCTTTGGATCAAAATGGGCACAGCGATCAGCACAATCACCAGCGGCTTGGCCAGAATGGTTTGCCCTTGCAGGCCGAACAGGATGACCACCGTGGTGATCAGGCCCAGCACGGACCACGGCTTTACCCGGGCCGAGAATGCGTCAATGGCCTCTTGCGTTCCCAGTTTGCGCCGTGTGAGCAGACCGGCAATCAGCGGCAGTACCACATAGAGAACCGTTGCCAGAACCAAGGTCTGCCACGGGACCGAGATGTCAGTGACCCCCAGCAGGAACGCGACGATCGGGGCAAAGGCCACGACCATGATCAGGTCGTTCACCGACACCTGCACCAGCGTATAGGTCGCATCCCCCTTGGTCAGTTGAGACCAGACAAACACCATCGCCGTACAGGGGGCCGCGCCCAACAGGATCAGGCCAGCGGTGTATTGCGCGGCGTCTTCAGGTTTGATCCACGGCGCAAACACGTAGTCAAAGAACAAAACAGCCAGCAAAGCCATTGTGAACGGCTTGATCAGCCAGTTGACCACTAGCGTGACGATAAGACCCTTGGGCTGACGGGCGACCCCTGCGACCGCGCCGAAATCGACGCTGACCATCATCGGAAAGACCATGGCCCAGATCAGCACGGCCACCACAAGATTGACGCTGGCGAACTCGGCCGATGCGATCAATGCCACCAGACCGGGGGCTGCCAGACCTATCAGCACGCCTGCGATCATGGCAAGGGCGACCCAAACGGTAAGGTAACGTTCAAAAATGCTCATGAGTACGCCTCGTTCGTCTGATCGCTGAGCTTGCCAGAGGTTAGTGCTGCAAGCGCGACCATAATTGCAGCAGTTCCCAGCACTAATGGAAGGCCGCCGATCTGATAAGTCAGGCCGGACAGGACAGTGCCCAGCAAACGGCCCGTCGCGTTTGCCATGTAATAAAAGCCGACATCCATCGTGACCCGCTCGGATTTGGTGAAGGCAAGGATCAGGTAGGAATGCAGCGAGGAATTGACCGCGAATATCGCCCCGAACACCAGCAGGCCAAGAATCAACGTCACGGTCAGCCAAGGTTCTGGTCCCGAAGACATCAGGACAGCGACCGTCAACGCAGCCGGGACGCAGAACAGGGCCAAAGCCCAACTACGGGCCGCCCGGATCAGGTCGCCCTCGGTCCGTTTGGACGCGTTCAGGATTTTCGGTGCGCTGGCCTGAACCGCTCCGTAAAGGATGACCCAGACGGCCATGAAGGTACCGATCATGAAAAAGGCCGCGCGGTTTCCTCCTTCGGTCCCGTCGGACAGGACCGCGTAGAAATAGATCGGGATACCAACCACGAACCACACATCCCGCGCGCCAAACAGAAAGACACGCGCTGCTGACAGCCAGTTCACGTTTGCGGATTTGGAAAAGATCTCGGAGAACTTGGCACCCTTGCGTCCTTGCGGCAGGCCGGGTGGCATCAACACAAAGACCGCAACCAGAATGAGTGCCAGAACAATGGCCATCGTCAGCGTTGCCCACATGAAGCCTACCGTTGCCAGCAGGCCGGCCCCCAGCAAAAAGCCCAACCCTTTGACCGCATTTTTCGACCCGGTCAGAAGGGCGACCCAGCGAAACAGCCCTCCGCCCGCTGATGGGGCCAACAGCTTTACGGCAGACTTGGACGACATTTTGGCCAGATCCTTGGCCACTCCGCTAGCGCCCTGCACGATCATCACAAAGACGACTTTGACCGGAATCGCCCAGTTAGGGTCTAGTTGTGTCAGCACCAGCAGCGCCCCGACCTGTAGCGCAAGCCCTGCATACAGCGTCGAGGTCAGGCCGAACCGTGCCGCGATCCAACCGGCGGCCAGATTTGTGACCATCCCGGCAATTTCATACAGAACGAACAAATACGCCAGCTGCACCGGCGAGAACCCCATCGTATGAAAGTGCAACAGCACCAGCATCCGCAAGGCTCCGTCGGTCAGCATGAAAGCCCAATAGGCCGCCGTGACCGCAATATAGGCCGACAGTCCTTCGGGCCGGTCGGTCACAGCGCGGCCCCGACCATCAGCGCCACATCAACCAGACGATGCGCATAGCCCATCTCGTTGTCATACCACGCGTAGATTTTCACCTGCGTTCCGTTCACCACCATGGTCGAAGGCGCGTCGATGATCGAAGACCGTTCGTCATTGGTATAGTCGGTCGAGACCAGCGGCCGCGTTTCATAGCCCAGAATACCCTTCAGTTCGCCCTCGGCTGCGGTCTTGAAGAAGGCGTTAACTTCTTCGGCGGTGGTCTCACGCTCGACCTCAAAAACGCAATCGGTCAGCGAGGCGTTCAGCAACGGCACCCGCACCGCATGGCCGTTCAAACGGCCTTTCAGTTCGGGATAGATCAGCGTGATCGCTGTGGCCGAGCCGGTGGTGGTCGGGATCAGCGAATTCAGCGCCGAGCGCGCGCGCCGCAGGTCCTTGGCGGGGCGGTCCACGATGGTTTGTGTATTGGTCACATCGTGGATCGTGGTCATCGAGCCATGACGGATGCCCAGATTTTCATGGATGACCTTGACCACAGGGGCCAGACAGTTCGTGGTGCAGGACGCCGCCGTCACGATGTGATGCGCGGCAGGGTCATAGGTGCCCTCATTCACGCCCATCACGATATTGGCGGTCGGGCCGTCTTTGACCGGGGCCGAGACGACAACCTTCTTCACACCGGCCTCGAAATAGGGCGCCAGTTTTGCCTCGGTCTTGAAAACACCGGTGCAGTCGATCACCACATCGACGCCGTCCAACGGGAGGTCGTTCAAATCCTTGGTGCCAGTAAACGGCAGGCGCGTGCCATTGATGGTTACACTGTCCGCATCATGTGCGAACTCAGCATCCCAGCGACCATGCACCGTGTCGAACTCCAGCAGATGCGCGTGCATCTCGGGGTCACCGACCCCGTCGTTGATCCAAGCGATCTTGGCACCCTTTTCCAGTAGGGGCTTCAGGGCCAGTTTTCCCATCCGGCCAAGGCCGTTTACCGCGAAAGTGGTCATTTCGTTTCCTCAACAGGAGTTCTGCCGATGTCATCGACAGCAGTTTGCAATGCGATCCGATCCAGGCTTTCGACCGGCAGAGAGGTGAACGCCTCGATCCGACGTTTCAATGCGCCATAGGCGTTTTGGAAGGCGAGGCTTTTCTCGGCATCCGTACCGGTCGCCTTGACCGGGTCGATCATACCCCAGTGGCCGCTGATGGGCTGGCCTTCCCAAGCCGGGCACTCTTCGTTGGCCGCCTGATTGCAGACCGTAAAGACGAAATCCATCTCGGGCGCGTCCTCTGCGGCAAACTCGGACATGTGCTTTGATCGAAGGGTCGACGTATCGTGTCCCTTGTCGCTGAGTACCTGAACGGCGAAAGGGTTGAGTTCTGACGTAGGTTGCGTGCCTGCGGAAAAGACGTTGAACCGATCCCCGCCCAATGTCCGCAGAAGGGATTCAGCAAAGATCGAGCGGGCAGAATTCCCCACACATAGAAACAGAACGTTAAATTTCCGATCCGTCATTTTCTCAGGTCCTTGCGGTGAGGGCATGCAGATATCAGGTCGTCCACGGCAGCAGTCGTTCAGCAGGAAATCCAGCATGTGCTGCACATTCTTCATTTCAATCGAATAGAGCAGAGAGGTGCCCGACCGGTCCTGCGTCACCAAACCCGACCGCTGAAGCGCGTTCAGGTAGTTCGACAAGGTGCTGGGCTTGATCCCCAGTTCCGCCGCCAACTCACCTGCCGGGACCGAGTCAGGAAATCGTCGCATTAACATGCGAAACACCGAAATGCGTTGCGGGTGGCCCAGAATGGCAAGTTGGTTGGTTATCTGTTCTATCATATTTCATGAAATATAGAAATATAGATGAGTCGGCAACGTCTGAACTGTATCGTTACAAAAAATTCACAATCGAAGACCGAGAGCATAGCGCAAGCCGGATCGGTGGGCCAAATCCAGCGGATGAAGACTTGCACGCCACTTCGGGACCGTTTAAACGATCCTTCGCTTGCCTCAATAGCTCAGCTGGTAGAGCAGGTCCTTCGTAATTAGCGAGTCCTCGCTAGAATAGCGCGCGAAGCCAATGAGTTAGCGGCAATGAAATAGAACTAATAGGGCCATAGTAGGGCCTGAAAGCCTCAATAGCTCAGCTGGTAGAGCAGGTCCTTCGTAAGGACAAGGTCGGGGGTTCGAGTCCCTCTTGAGGCACCAAATATCATTGTAATGTATTAATTTTTAAACTTTTTATGATAAGATTGATAATCATCCCCTGATTTGTCCCCCGAATTTTTGTTGATGCCTGATGATACTGGGTTGGTTTCAATTCCATGCCCATCGCCCACTTCCCACTGTAAGAATGGCCATACTATTTAGCACGTCCGCTTTGGCTCAGGAGCGGACCTTCGCCAAAACTGACACAGCGTCTGCTTAGCGGACGAACAAGACAGTCGGGTCGCAAGCCTCAACGTCAACAAACGGCCGATACTGTTGAAAAACTCCAAAATACAGAAAGCGGCGATTTTCGCGAAACGGCGACCAATCGAGAAAGTCCACTGCCACCATCATTGGCGGGCTTTGAGACGGCCGCTGGCCGCCAGCATCAGATGTTGGCCGACCCCTCAGCTGAAAAATTCTTCCGGGCCTGTACGGGCAATTTTTCACTCGGAACTGCGCAAAACAGGAGTTTTTCAACAAAATAGGCCCTTAACGGATTATCAGCAGCCTTTAGCATTACTGCGGTCGCAATCCGCAAAGCCGCCATTCGCTGCGACAGGAAAAAGCAAAGCGAAAAGTCATCGATAGTCCAGCAGGACGGTAACCGGTTTCACTTCACTACGCCGAAATACGCCAGGTGCGCTCGCCTCGTTCCATCGAAAAAGAGTGATGTGCCAAAGGCCCGGGCGCCTTCGTGAGGGATCAATCAATCCGATATGCCCGTCTGCTCTGATCCGATCAGCAGCGAACCATGAGGACGGATCCCTACCGGCAGCTACGAGTTTGCGCCAGGGTTGACTGGCAAGCGCATAGATATCTGCGGCTTCGGGGCTGCGCAAATCGAACAACGCGCATCGTTCCACCTCGAAAGTCAACACAACCCGCGGGCGATCATCCTTCCTGACGTCCTGACCAATAGCGACTTTTGCGCTTTCGACATCAGGGCTCAGATACAAAGCGTCCTGCCCCCGGCGATTGAACCGGGCGGGTGGGCGATCCGGTGCGCCGCGCATGAGGTGAACGTCTGGGTCATCGGCCCAAACAATCTTTACGAATTCTCCGGAAACTTCTGTCAGCATAACGGGTGGCACTGATCGTTTGCGCGTCGCGTTATAGGAAAGACGCAGGGCGGCAGGGGTTTTCCTAGAAAAGAGAAGACGCATGATACCTTGATTGAAATCACCTACTCATGTTTCATCGCATTGTGTTGCATTTCCAAAGGCCTCTCGCATGAAGGTTCCAAAGATCGCCCTCCTTGGCGCGATTCTCGAGTCAAATCGTTTTGCACCGCCGGCTGATTTGTCGGACTTTAAGTCTCTGACATGGCTTTCAGGCGATGCTTTGATGTCTGAAGCGAGATCCGCGACACCAAAGCTGGCAATAGAATTTGCAGCCTTTGTCAGGGCGATGGATGCTACGGGCGACTGGACGCCGGTACCCTGTATCTTGGCAGCCAGCCACCCGGCGGGTCCAGTACGAAAATCTGTAATCGAAGAGGTCATAGCGACTTCGGAAGACATGCTGCGCTCAGCTGGCCCTGTTGACGCAGTCTACATCTGCAACCACGGCGCGATGGTTGCCGAGCATGACCACGACCCTGACGGTTTGTTGATGTCACACATTCGGGGAGTTGTAGGACCGGACATACCTGTCATTGCGACACTCGATCTGCATGCAAATATCTCACAACGGATGGTCGATGCCTGTGACCTGATCGTCGGCTATCGGACCAATCCTCACGTCGATCAGATAGAACGTGGCGAGGAAGCCGCCTTTTCGCTGCGCCGGGTTTTGGCGTCGGGCGTCCGGCCCCAAACCGCGCATGTCAAACTGCCTCTTGTTCCGGCATCCGTGACCCTGCTAAGTGCCGAGCACCCGTATGGCACGCTGATCGACCATGGTCAGCGACGACAAGCCGAAGGTCGAGGTGAGATTCTAAACGTATCGATCTTCGGTAATTTCCTTTTCTCCGACACGCCCGACAACGGTCTGAGCATCGTTGTCACCGCGCGTGAGGACCAGAAGGCGGCCAATGCACTGGCGGAAGAATTGGCAGACATGGCCTGGTCATTGAGGAAGGATTTCGTTCGGAAACTGACATCCGTGACGGAAGCGATCTCAATTTCCGCTGACCAAGCGCGCACGCCTGTGATTTTCTCCGATGCCGGTGACAATCCTGGTGGCGGCGGCAGTGGCAGGACGACGGAACTGTTAGCCGCTCTTCATGCGGCAAAAGTCGAAGTATGCCTATTCGGTTCCTTTTGTGATCCGGAACTTGCGAACGAAGCCCATGGCATCGGTGTCGGCGGCAAATTCAGGGCACGATTCAACCGGTCTTCCGATTCCAGCGCTTTCTGGGCGCAATGGGATGTGCCTTTTGAGGCGGATGCAGAGGTCTTGGGTCTCCATAATGGAGATGTGGTAGGTGAACTGGGCATGACGGCAGGTCGGAGATTGGCCCTAGGGCCATCCGCTGCGCTTCGTATTGGTGGTATCACCGTGGTGGTGATCACCGATCGCACACAGACTGCCGACCCCGTGTTCTTTCATATGTTCGGGCTGGATATTGCGTCTGCCCGGACTGTTGTTGTGAAATCCAGAGGCCACTTTCGGGCCGGGTTTTCCAACTGGTTTGGGCCAAACCAGGTATTTGAGGTCGACACGGGCGGGCTTACGTCGCCAGTTCACGACCGCTGGCCGTTTGCGAATTTGCCACGACCGAACTTTCCGATGGACGTCGACACCTCGTGGTCGGCTAAGATGCTGCGCTAGACGGGCTCTGAGTATTTGTCCTGCGGCGTCGTCAACTTGACAAATTGCATGAACTGGCGGGCAAGCTGAGAAGGTGGCCTGCCTGATGGAAGTACAAAGCTCGTGTCATAAAAAATGGCGGCGTCAAATGGCCTGACGACGACACCTTCCATCCCTGACGACAACAACGGGAAGGGATTGATCAGCGTCACGCCCAAACCCTCGCGGACGAGCTCCAGTGCGGCCATGTTCGTTGCCGTTTCTGCGACTTGTTTCGGCCGAATTCCAGCGCGCGCAAAGATCTTTTCTGTGATCGCTCGCGTCCCCAGCCTTCGCAGAAACTCGATCAGCGCGACGCCTTCAAGGTCGTGCGGCGTCACCACTCGTTTTTCCGATAGCGGATGGTTGCTCGGCATGGCGCAGACCACCTGACTGCGGCGCCAAGGCATGAGATGAACACCAGTTCTTTGGATCATCGCACTCGTCAAACCAAGATCATAGCGGAGGTCGAGAATGCCGGCGACCAGCACGTCCGTGGCCTGAATATCCAATTGAAGCTGCTTTCCTTCATTCTTCTTGAGAAAACTGGCCACCCTGGAGATGACAAAGTGATGTGCCAGAGTCGGCGGCACGATCAGGCGTAACGGCTCGTTATCCGGAGTAGCCCATTCTGCGCCCTCAATGTCCGCCAGCGTCTCGAAAATTGGGTCCAGTTTTTCGTTGAGACGCAAGGCTTCGTCTGTTGGGTCGATACGTCCCGATCGCCGGAGAAAGAGCGATCGCCCAACACGGGCCTCGAGTTGTGATAAGGACCGGCTCACGGCAGACTGCGAAATCCCGAGACGCCGCGCGGCGCCGATGGTTGTCCCAGTCGTGATCACGGCTCTTAGCGACTCGAACTCGCGCAGTCTGTGTCTGTGTTCTGTCATGCTACATTACTCCCCCGGTACGAGCGGCTGAACATCCAAACTCTTGGATTGGTCTATGCAAAGACGCATAGCAATAAGTATTGGCAATGATTTTTGCGGTAGCTAGCCTTTTTTAATAGGGCGCGGGATCGGCCAAAGATTCGCCCATTCACAAGCGCCAAACAAACAGGGAGTCTTTTTGATGAGGAAACTCACATCTGCGACAGCCGTCGCTGTCAGCATTTTGGCTTTCGGCGCCAGTGCTGTTTCGGCCGAAAAACTAACGATCGGCCTCGCTTCGGAGCCGACGTCACTCGATCCGCATTTTCACAACCTGGGTCCGAACAACGCGATGTCCGTGCACATCTTTGACCGGCTGATCGCGCAGGATGAGAAGCAGCGCCTATCGCCGGGTCTTGCCGTGTCATGGGAGCCGATTGATGAATTGACTTGGGAGTTCAAGCTGCGTGAGGGCGTAAAGTTTCACGACGGAAGTGACTTTACGGCAGACGATGTAGTCTGCACCATGGCGCGCGCGCCGGACGTACCGAACTCTCCATCGGGATACGGCACCTATCTCAAGGGTAAGGAAGTCGTCAAAATCGATGACTACACGGTGCATTTCAAAACGGCCGCACCTTATCCGTTAATGGGCAACGACATTTCCACGATCCCTGTGATCTCAGAAGTGGGCTGCGAAGCAACGACGGAAGACTTCAACGCGGGTACGGCCACCATCGGCACAGGGCCGTTCAAGTTCCAAAGTTACACGCCGGGTGAAAGCATCGTGCTGGTACGGAACGACGACTACTGGGGTGATGCACCGATCTGGTCCGAGGTGGAATTCCGCCCAATCACGTCCGGTCCGAGCCGTGTTGCATCGCTTCTTGCCGGTGATGTGGACATGATATCGGGCGTACCAACGACCGATATCACAACACTTCAGGGCAATGACGGTATTCAGTTGAGCCAGGGCGTGTCCAACCGAGTGATCTATCTTCACATGGACCAATTCCGCGAGGATTCACCCTTTGTGAAGGCCAACGGTGGCGGCGATATCAAGAACCCCCTCATGGACGTCCGCGTCCGTAAGGCGATCAGCATGGCGATCAACCGCGATGCAATCGTTGAGCGTGTCATGGAAGGGGTTGCCCTGCCCGCCGGTCAGCTTCTGCCCGAGGGGTTCTTTGGCGTGTCTGACAATTTGGACGTCGTGGCCTATGATCCAGACGGTGCTAAAGCGCTTCTGGCTGAAGCCGGTTATCCCGATGGATTTGAAATGACAATCCATGGGCCGAATGACCGTTACATCAACGACGCCAAAATTGCCGAGGCAATTGCGCAAATGTTGACCCGTGTTGGCATCAAGACAGCCGTCGAAACCATGCCGCGTTCGGTATACTTTGGGCGCGCTTCCAAAGGCAGCCCAGAGGGTCTGCCGGAGTTCAGCTTTATCCTCGTCGGATGGGGCGCGGGGTCCGGCGAAGCGTCCTCGCCTCTCAAATCGCTGATCCACACCCATGACAAGGATGCGGGCTTTGGATCATCAAACCGTGGCCGACACTCGGATGCTGAAACCGACGCGTTGATCGAAGAAGCCCTGCGAACAGTCGATGACGCAAAGCGGCAGGAACTGCTCGCCGCGGCAACAGAGCGCGCGATCGAGAACGTGGCGATCATTCCGACGCACTTCCAGGTCAACACCTGGGCGGCCAAAAAAGGTCTGAGCTACATCCCTCGGACCGACGAATACACTCTCGCGACAGGCGTCGTGAAAGAGTAACCGCAATGCATCCGGGCCGCCTTCGCAGCGGCCCGCAGCCTTTGCCCAGGGAATGTCCTCATGACCGTTTTTGTCATTCGCCGATTGCTGCAAGCAATGCTTGTTGTCTTCCTGATGTCGGTGATTGTCTTTTTTGGCGTCAACATCGTTGGTGACCCGGTCTACATGCTGGTAAGCCCCGACGCGGATCAGGCTGACATCGAAGCGGCCATTCGACGGCTTGGATTGGATCGGCCTATTTGGGAACAGTACTGGTTGTTCCTCAAAGGTGCGGCACAGGGTGACCTCGGCGATAGCTTCGTCTTCGGTGAGCCCGCGCTCAAACTGATCCTGCACCATATGCCTGCCACGATGGAACTGGCCTTCAGTGCACTCTTTCTTGCCATCGTGATCGGAATTCCATTGGGGCTTTATGCCGGGCTCTATCCCGACAGCCCGCTTTCCAAAGGCGTTATGGCTGGCTCGATTCTCGGTTTCTCGCTGCCGACCTTCTGGGTCGGACTAATGCTCATCATGCTGTTTGCCGTAGAACTTAGATGGGTCCCTGCGACAGGTCGTGGCGACATCGGCTCGTTTCTTGGGATTCACAGCAGCCTTTTTACGCTCGATGGGTTGAGCCACATCTTCCTGCCTGCTCTCAACCTGGCACTTCTTAAGATTTCGCTGGCAATCCGTCTCACCCGAGCGGGTGTCAGGGAAGCGATGGGACAGGATTACGTTAAATATGCCCGGGCCAAAGGGCTTTCGACCCGACGCATCATTCTGGTGCATGTAATGAAGAACATTATGATCCCGGTAGTGACCGTCATGGGCCTCGAATTCGGCAGTTTGATCGGGTTCTCGGTGGTGACTGAATCAATCTTCGCGTGGCCGGGAATGGGCAAACTGCTGATCGACGCAATACTGCAATTGGATCGGCCTGTCGTCGTCGCCTATCTGATGATCATCGTACTGTTCTTCGTGCTGATCAATCTGATCGTCGACATACTTTACTCGATCCTCGATCCGAGGGTTCGTTTGCAGGATCAGGGCGCATGACCGACACCGTCACAGATCATTCGCTGACCACCGCCAAATCCCCTAAGGTCGAGACGCCGTTCCAGCGATTTCGGGCCGAGTTCTTCGAAAGCAGGATCGCGACAGCGGCGCTCGGCATATTCCTGATCATCGTTCTTTTGGCCATCCTGGCACCCTGGATCACACCGCAGAACCCCTACGATCTTGGTCAGGTCAGCGTCATGGATGGGCGCTTGCCGCCAGGTTCCGAAGCCTTCGACGGATATACAATGTGGCTCGGCTCGGACGGGTCTGGGCGCGATCTCTACTCGGCAATTCTCTATGGTTTGCGTATCTCTCTGACCGTTGGGCTTGCATCTGGAGTGATTGCCCTTCTGATCGGTATGGCGATCGGTCTGGTCGCGGCCTACGCTGGTGGCCGGACCGAAGCGTTCATTATGCGCATCGTGGATCTTCAACTTTCGTTCCCGGCATCGCTGGTTGCGCTGATGATGGTTGCGGCACTTGGTAAGGGTGTCGACAAGATCATTCTTGCCCTCGTAATTGCCCAATGGGCCTACTACGCCCGCACGGTGCGCGCGACCGCGCTTGTCGAGCGTGGAAAGGAATATGTTGAAGCCGCACAATGTCTCGGCATTTCGCGTTCGCGGATCGTCTTTCGGCATATTCTCCCGAATTGCATGGCGCCTCTGATTGTCGTTGGCACGGTACAAACCGCCAGTGCGATCTCATTGGAAGCGACGCTTTCGTTCCTTGGCGTAGGACTTCCACAGACTGAGCCGTCGATCGGGGTGCTGATCGCAAATGGATTCGAATACATGCTTTCAGGACGCTACTGGATTTCCGTTTTTCCCGGCGTCGCGCTGTTAATGACGGTGGTGTCCATCAACCTTGTTGGCGACCATTTGCGCGATGTTCTGAACCCGAGGTTGAAGAGATGACTGAAGTACTCGAAGTCAGCGGGCTGAAGACCCACTTCTTCACGCACGCGGGTGTGGTCAAGGCCGTAGATGGTGTGGATTTCACCGTCTCCAAGGGCGAGGTAATGGGTCTGGTGGGTGAGTCCGGGTCGGGCAAGTCGATCACCGGGTTTTCCATCCTTGGGCTGATCGAACCTCCCGGGCGCATCGTCGATGGGTCAATCCGTTTTAATGGTGACGAGATCGCGAACGCACCGGAAGAGCGACTCAAGACCTTGCGTGGCAACCGAATCTCGATGATCTTTCAGGATCCGATGATGACGCTCAACCCGGTCCTGCGCGTCGATACGCAGATGATCGAGGCCATTCTCGCCCATGAAAACGTAAGCCGCCAAACCGCCTGGGAAAGAAGCCGTGATGCGCTTGGTTTGGTTGGCATCCCATCGCCGGAAGAGCGATTGCAAGCCTATCCGCATCAGCTTTCCGGTGGGATGCGGCAGCGCGTGGCGATTGCGACAGCCTTCTTGAACCAGCCGGACCTCATTATTGCCGACGAGCCGACGACAGCGCTCGACGTGACAATTCAGGCGCAGATCATCCACGAGGCACAGAAGCTGACGAAACGCACGGGAACTGCGATGATCTGGATCACGCATGACCTTGCCGTTGTGGCAGGGCTCGCGGACCGGATTTCGGTGATGTACGCAGGACGGATCGTTGAGCAAGGCGGTATCGACGATGTTATCGACCGTCCGTTGCATCCCTATACGGTCGGGCTTCTCGGATCGGTTCCGACGGCGAACCGGCGTGGGCAGCGTTTGTTCCAGATCGAAGGGATGACGCCAAACATGCTCGCCCTGCCTGAAGGATGCGCCTTTGGACCGCGTTGTCAGGCCCTAACGGCAGCGTGTTCCAAGCGCCCCCCGATTAAGGACGTGGATGGCCGCAGCCTTCGCTGTTTCAATCCGCAACGCACCAAGGAGACGACGCTTTGACTGAGCCGCTCGTTGAAATCCGAGGCGTTTCGAAGCGCTTCACCAAACGTTTGGACGTCGCGGGGAAAATCGCACAGCGACTTGGCGCAAACATCCGGGAAGAAACGGTCCATGCTGTCGATAACGTGAACCTGTCGATTCAAAAGGGTGAGGTTCTGGGATTGGTCGGCGAATCCGGCTGCGGCAAGTCCACTTTGGGACGTGTTGTTGCCGGCATTCACCCTGCAAGTGACGGACAGATGTTCTACGGAGGCAAAGATGTTGCGACGTTGAACGGCACCGACAAACGCGCGGCGACCCTCGCAATTCAGATGATCTTCCAGGACCCCTTTGCCAGCCTAAATCCGCGAATGCGCGTCGAAGATATCATCGGCGAAGCACCGCGTATGCATGGGATCGTCAGCAAAGCAGAGAGTGCGGAATACGTGGACGACGTGATGCGCAAGGTCGGCCTCGACCCGTCGCTCAAGCGGCGTTACGCGCATCAGTTTTCCGGCGGTCAGAGGCAACGGATTGGAATTGCACGTGCGCTCGCCGTGAAGCCGAAGTTCCTTGTCTGCGACGAAGCCATCGCTGCGCTGGACGTGTCGATCCAGGCGCAGGTTATCAACTTGTTCATGGATCTGCGCGAAGAGCTGGGCCTGACCTATCTGTTCATCAGCCATGACCTGAGCGTCGTCGAACACATCGCCGACCGCGTGGCGATCATGTATCTGGGCCGCATTGTCGAGAGCGCATCGACTGAGGAAATTTTTTCGGACCCGCGCCATCCCTACACGAAAGCGCTGCTTGCAGAGGCTCCGCGCCTTGATCAGCGCCGGCGTGATTTTGCCCCGATTGAGGGGGAAATTCCGTCGCCGCTAGATCCGCCATCTGGATGTACCTTCCACCCGCGTTGCCCCGTGGCGACCGCTGAGTGCCGCACCACTGTTCCTGAACTGAAAGCGGGGCGCGGCGGGCGCGAAACGGCTTGCCTGCTGGAACACGCCGAAACCGTTTGAACGAGAAGCTGGAGAGCCCCTTGAAAAACGCCGATCCGATCTGGGACCACGTCGACCGCCATCGTGATGATTTTATCGCCTTGTCAGATCGAGTCTTTGACACGCCCGAGACGCTTTATGCCGAGTACAAGTCCGTCGCCGAACATGTGCAGATGTTACGCGCTCAGGGGTTCAAGATAACAGAGAACGCAGCTGGCATTCCTACGGCCGTGATTGGCGAAGCAGGAGACGAGGGTCCGGTGATTGCCATCCTCGGTGAGTTCGATGCGCTGCCATATCTGAGCCAGGCGCCGGGTGTGGCTGAACATCAGCCGCTTGAAGAGGGCGGCAACGGGCATGGGTGTGGTCACAATCTGTTAGGGGCCGCCGCACTCTTGGCCGCGACGGCGGTGAAAGACTGGCTGGCCGAAAACGGCATCAAGGGCCGTGTGCGATACTATGGCTGCCCCGCTGAAGAAGGGGGCGCGGCCAAGACATACATGGTGCGTGAAGGACTGTTCGATGATGTCGACGCAGCCATCTCGTGGCATCCAGCGACCTTCACAGGCGTGAATGAGGCCAGATCGCTCGCAAACACCCGGATCGATTTCACTTTTCATGGAAAAGCTGCCCATGCGGCGGGTGCACCGGAATTGGGTAGGTCGGCGCTTGATGCGGTTGAACTGATGAACATCGGTGTAAATTACCTGCGCGAGCACATGCCCGACAGCGCCCGGGTGCACTACGCCTATCTCGATGCAGGTGGTGTTGCGCCGAACGTGGTGCAGGCCAAGGCCACGGTGCGCCAGCTCGTCCGCGCCAGTTCGCTACCCGACCTCGCCGATCTGGTTACGCGTGTCAGAAAGATCGCAGATGGTGCGGCGCTGATGACCGGAACGCAGGTCACAAGTCAGGTCTTTTCCGGCGTTTCAAACCTGCTTGGAAACCGTCCTTTGGAAGAAACCATGCAGCACGAGCTAGAGAAACTCGGACCCGTCGCCTTTGACGAGTCAGACCTCAGCTTTGCCCGTGAGATTCAGACTACATTGACCACGGCTGACATCAACACGACCTTCAAGCGGATCGGAGCTAAGCCCAGAAAGGATCTCGCACTCTGCGACTTCATCGCACCTCTTGATCGCCACAGCGATGGTGGCGAAGGCTCAACAGATGTCGGGGATGTGAGTTGGGCTGTTCCGACGGTTCAGGCTCGGGTCGCGACCTGCGCAATTGGAACGCCATTTCATACCTGGCAAACAGTTGCACAAGGCAAGGCACCCGCAGCGCACAAAGGCATGATCTACGCCGCAAAGGCAATGGCCGCGACAGCCTGTCGACTGGTTGAGGACCCGTCACGCATCGATGCTGCGCGCGCGACGCATCAAGACCATCTGGGCGAAACGCCGTACACATGTCCGATCCCTGCAGACGTGCGCCCACCTGTCTGAGGGAAAGTGAACATGACCCGCGCTGCTGCCATAGACAACGTCGCCGAATATTTTGACAGCGGTCGATTTGCAACCGATCTTAGCGAACTGGTTGCCCATGAGACGGAGAGCCAGACACCAGAGAAAGCGGCGGAACTTCCGCGCTATCTTGAAGAAGCCCTCGTTCCGCGCCTGCACAGTCTTGGGTTCTCCTGTGCAATACACCCGAACCCTGTGCCAGATGCAGGTCCTATCCTTGTCGCTGAACGCATCGAGGACGACACAGGCCCAACGATCCTGTCCTATGGGCATGGCGACGTGATCCGCGCCCAAACCGATCAGTGGCGCAACGGGCTTTACCCGTTTCGTCTTGTGGATGAGGGCGATCGCCTCTTCGGACGCGGTACCGCTGACAACAAGGGACAACACCTCATCAACTTGGCTGCGTTGAGCTCCGTCATCGACGCTCGTGGATCACTCGGCTTCAACATTCGAATCCTTATTGAAATGGGTGAGGAGATGGGGTCGCCGGGGCTGTCGGAGTTTTGCGCCACGCACAAAGAAAACCTTGCCGCGGATGTCCTGATCGCATCGGACGGACCACGCCTTCAGTCAGACACGCCGACGATGTTCATGGGTGCACGGGGCGGCAATTCGTTCGACCTCATCGTTGACCTTCGAGACGGCGCGCATCATTCCGGTAACTGGGGCGGTTTGCTTGCCGACCCCGCGATGATCCTTGCGCAAGCCCTCTCGACGATCACCGATGTGAGGGGCCAAATCCAAATACCAGAGTGGCGGCCGACCAGCCTAACCGAAGACATCCGGCATACCCTGCGCAATTTGCCGGTAGGCGGAGATGGCGGTCCGAAGATTGACGAAGACTGGGGCGAAGAAAGTCTGACACCGGCCGAACGGGTCTTTGGCTGGAACAGCTTTGCGATCCTCGCAATGAAAAGCGGTGTCCCCGAAGAGCCGGTTAACGCGATCTCGGGATATGCCAAGGCCGCCTGTCAGCTCCGCTTCGTTGTTGGCACCGATCAAGCCGGTATCCTGTCGGCCCTTCGTCGCCACCTTGATGCAAGAGGATTTCAGATCGTTAAGATCAAACCTCACGACCGCGGATTTTTCGATGCGACGCGGACATCGCCGGAGCATTCTTGGGTGTCGTTTGTCGCGCGTTCGCTGGAAGAAACGTCTGGAAAGCGGCCACATATTCTGCCAAATCTCGCCGGTTCCCTGCCCAATGAGGTCTTTTCCGATGTGCTCGGCCTCCCAACGATTTGGGTGCCTCATTCCTATCGTGGCTGTTCACAGCACGCGCCAAACGAACACGTGTTGAAGTCGGTGTCGCGTGATGCATTGCGGGCAATGGCCGGTCTTTTCTGGGATATTGGTGACCTTGCCAGGCCACTCTGACCGCGCGCCACAAAGGCTTTCATCCATACCTGGATCGGGCGGGTATCGCACTCCCGACTTTAACTGACCGCTTTGCGGACAAAACCGACTTTTGTAGCCACGACTATTGCTCATACTGAAAGTGCTTGCATCCGCAGCGGTAGATTTTTCGGTCGAACAATGATTTCCGGTTTGCGGCCATTCTACTGGGCCAATCCAGCCCGAGTTCAAGCTATCCTTTCGGTGTAATCAGCGTTGAAAATTGAACGCCAGCGAAGCGGGCTCCCAAAAAGAGAAAACGAAATTCCGTTTTTGAATTTTTGTAACTTGCACGATTAGCAAAAACGACATCGGGTCGCTGGCAGGAAAGATAAAATGAGGAAACAGGTTTGACTAGTTCCCAGTCCATTGAGCACTTCTCATGCACGAACGTCGAATACCAGAATGGCTTCGCCATGCGCCAGCACCCAGCGTGCGGGGATTCGCCATTCTGGCGGGAACGGAGGCGATTGCCAGGGGTATTTTGATCTCTGTCTTTCCGGTAGCGATGTACAACGCGCTGAAGGATGCGCGATTTGTATCCGAAATTTATTTCGCCATTGGCGCGGTATCACTCTTGATCGGTCTTCTGGTTCCCTACCTGATCCGGTTTGTCCCACGGAGATGGGTCTATGTGTTCGGCACTCTTTCGTACGTCGCGGGTGCGGTTGTGACGACCGTTGCGACCCCTGCTGCCGTTATTGCGGGGCTCGCACTCACGACTTTCGCCGTTGTGACGACATTTGTGTGCTTCAACGCCTATGTACTCGACCATGTTGCCAGGATTGAACTGGGACGTTTTGAGACATCGCGGCTTTTTTACAGTGCGCTGGGTTGGACGGCTGGGCCTGCACTTGGCGCGATATTGTACGAATGGTGGCGACCAGCGCCGTTCCTGATTGCAGCCGGTGCGGCGATTGTCATGCTGCTCATCTTTCTTGTTATGCGCCTCGGAAACGGCAGGCTCATCACCAGAAGCCAAAGCGCTCCCGCAAATCCGTTCGCCTATTTCGGGAGGTTTTTTGCGCAACCGCGATTGGTTGCCGGATGGGTATTCGCGGTCGTTCGTTCCTGTGGGTGGTGGATTTATGTCGTATACCTGCCCATCTATGCGGTTCAGAACGGGCTAGGCAGCCAGCTTGGAGGGATTGCTTTATCGATTTCCAATGCCGCCCTGTTTTGCACCCCACTGATGCTTCGTTTCATGCAGCGCAGTTCGGTACGCGCAGCAGTCAGAACCGGATTCCTCATGTCCGGGCTGCTGTTTCTTTTTGCTGGAGTTCCATTCGGAATCCCTGAAGTCACAATCGCATTCTTAATGATGGGCTCGATTTTCCTGATCTTGCTCGATGTTTCCGCTGGTTTGCCGTTCCTTCTCGCAGTCAAACCTTCCGAACGAACTGAGATGTCAGCAATATACGCGAGCTTTCGCGACGTTTCGGGTATTATTACACCTGGTGCCGCCTGGCTGGTTCTTCTCGCTGCACCGCTCTCTGGCGTGTTCGCTGCGGGTGGCGCAGGTTTGCTTTGGACGTGGGTTCTGGCTCGTAAGCTGCACCCCCGGTTGGGCCAGACACGCATATCTATCGAAAGTACTTCAAAGGAAGCTGGCAAAGTTGCTTCTGATATGGTGAGCCTGCCAAACTTAGTCCATGAGAAATCAGTCGCCAGTCGCTTACCGACTGATACATAATAGAAGCCAGCCATTGAGTGACCAAAGCAACTCAGGCGTCAGTACCGTGCAGCTTCTAGGATTTAGCAGAGACGTTGGACTACAAGAAATGCCATTTCAGCGAATGTGTTAAAGGCAAGCTTAACTCTTTCGACTCTGTTTCCTACACGAAAGGAACCGTTAGCCTTGTAGTCTCGGACTCTTAATCAAACGAGTACGGAAATCATCACCGAAACGTCGGGCCATGCGCCCAGACCGTCAACGAATACCGATCACCATTCTCAACCGGTGTCACCTGATGCAACAAGAAGCTGGGAAAGATGGTCGCGCTGCCCTGATGTCGGCTGGCCGTTACAGCATAAGCGCCCGGCATTATCTCCAAGTCTCCGCCGTCGTACATTCCGGGTTTGCTGAGTTGAACCACCAGCGACAGCTTTCTTTTTCGGGCAACAGGCCCGTCGCCGATATCGGAATGCCACGCAAAATGACCACCATCTGATGCTTTATAGCAGGCAATCTGCGGACTTTCGGCGAACTCGCTCAGATCAAAGCCAAACTTGTCGGTGTTGGAGCGACGGACAACATTGATCAGGCGTGACATCACCCAATCAGAGCCTTCGACGTCGTCCAGCCAGGTCACATCCGCTCTGCGCAGATTATGATCCTTGTTTTGCCCGACAAGCAGAGCCTCGTTCGCCGGGGCTTTTTGTGATGCAGCAACAATCTGCTCACATTCCCGCGCGGTAAATGCACCGGGAATCGAATGAACTTCCAGCATTCTGTACACCATTTTTGATTGGAACTGGATTTTGCCAAAACGCACAGATGGCGCTACGCTGTTTTCGACCTAAGAGGCTGAAAGCGACGTAATTTTTCTACAATCTCAATTGTTTTGGGTCCAGGAATCCGGATTTGGAATTCACCCTAGACGTTCTCGGATCCCAAACGGTATACGATGTGCGGCTATCGCCTGCTATTGGACCTTTCAGCGAGTTGCCGAGGTTTATTCCACGCTGGCTTAAGGTCATTGCGATGGCGCGTACCGTGATGGTCGCCCGGGAGAAAAGCGGACATTCGGCTGTTCCGCAGCATAAGACAGATTGGGCTCGGAGCAACCGTTCGCCGCAACCCTTAAACACGACTACTTCGCGGACAACCTTGCCATCCGCTTCATTTTTCTCATTGTCTGCTAGTGGCGTACGACCGACATCTACGCTTTCCCCGAAAAAGGGGATGGTTATTCTGCTGCCATTTGGTGCAAAGAAGGACGTCTTCGCTCCTACTGACGGATTTGCAACGTGTTGAAGCTCATCAAGAATGCGCGCCTCTATTCACCTGAACCTGTTGGTTTGGGCCATATTCTCACTGCGGGTGAACGCATCATTTACCTCGGCAGCAATAAACCCGAATTGCCTGTCCAGCTTCAGGCAGAGATCATTGACGTCGAAGGCGCAGCGGTTGTTCCGGGTTTTATTGATGGGCATGCGCATATAACTGGCGGTGGCGGTGAAACCGGACCAGCCAGTCGGGTGCCGCCGCTTGTCCTGTCCTCTTTCACGCGTGCCGGTGTCACTTCAGTCGTTGGAGTATTGGGCACGGACGATCTGACCCGCAACACGCAGACGCTGGTGCAACAGGCCTATGGGTTGCGCGAAGAAGGACTTTCAGCCTGGTGTCACACCGGTGGCTATCACGTCCCACTGACCACCCTCACCGGTTCAGCCCGTGGAGACATTGTGTTCCTTGATCCGGTCATCGGTGTTGGGGAACTGGCGATCAGTGATCACCGGTCGAGCCAACCGACATTGGACGAGTTTCTGCGGATCGCAAGCGAAGCGCATGTCGCAGGCCTGATGACTGGCAAGGCGGGGATTGTGCATTGCCATATGGGAGATGGCGAGCGAGGGCTGTCAATGTTGGAACAAGCTATCGCGACCTGCGAAATCCCCGCACGCGTCTTCAATCCAACCCATGTCAATCGCAACAAACCACTCTTCGAACAGGCCGTGGCGCTAGCACGGCACGGATGTTACATCGACGCTACCGCATTCCCCTGCGGACATGTCGAGCCGGGCATCTCTGCTACTGAGGCCTACATTCAGTTTCGCGATTTGGGCGGTCACGCCGACCGGTTCACCATCAGCTCTGACGGTGGTGGCTGCCTGCCCGCCTTTGACCATGAAGGCAATCTGACACGGTTTGGTGTGGGTTTGTCGGACACTTTGCCGGACACGCTGCGCGAACTCACCAACAGAGGAGTACCAATGCCCGAAGCGCTGGCTCCGCTGACCTCAAATGTCGCCGACCTGCTGAAGCTGCACCAAAAAGGTCGTCTGAACGTGGGTATGGACGCTGATTTGGTCGTTCTTGACGAAAACACTGCCGTGCGGCATGTGATGGCCCGGGGGGAATGGCATGTACGCGACGGCCAGATAGCCCGACGCGGCATGTATGAACAGGTTTGAGCGTCCGCGCGGTCCCCGGTGGCTGCCCGCTATAGCACCGGAAGGTAGTTAAGATATGTGCCCTGCACCCGTTGATGCAGAAACCCCGCGCGGGTTCATCATTCCGATCGGCGGCGGTGAAGACCGCGTAAAGGAAATGCAGATTCACCGAAAGTTCGTAGAACTGTCCGGCGGTGCCGACGCTGATATCGTCGTAATCCCGACAGCCTCGATGCTGGAAGAAACCGGACCGGACTATAACCGCATCTTTTCCGAGCTTGGTGCAGGCAAGGTTGAATTCCTGCCTATCTCGCGCCGCGCCGATTGCGACAACCCGGATTACGCGGGGATGCTGGATCGTGCTACCGGAATTTTTATGACCGGTGGGAACCAGTTGCGCCTGTCAGCGATTCTTGGAGGCACGCTGGTCGCCCAGAAAATCCGGCGCCGAAACGCGGCAGGGGTGCCGGTTGCAGGAACATCGGCCGGTGCTTCGATCATGTCCGAGCATATGGTAGCAGGTGGCAGCAGCAACTCTGGTCCAGCCGAAGGTAACATCACGCTGGCTCCCGGTATGGGTCTGACCAACGCCGTCATCATTGATCAGCACTTCACCCAACGCAACCGCCTGGGTCGATTGCTAACCGCTTCATCTTTTAACCCTTTTCTAATCGGATTGGGCGTTGACGAAGACACGGCGGCCTTCATTGGGCCCGATAACGTCTTTGAAGTAATCGGCAGCGGAACGGTTACCGTGGTGGATGCCAGCCATTTGACCCATTCTTCGATGTGGGATGCCCGTCGCGGCGAAGCACTCAGCCTTCTTGGACTTCGGCTTGACGTTCTGGGTGAAGGGTGCCGTTATGATCTGACGGCTCGCCAGGCTTTTCCGCCAGATGAGCATATGGCGTTCTGCACATTGCCGGATCTGTCCGAGGATGAGGCCGCCAACGGGGGGAAACAATAAGCTAACCAACGGGGAGCCTCATGAAAATAATCTCGACCAATATCTTTGTCGGCCCGAATGTCTGGGCAAGTTTTCCGGTCATTCGCCACGTCATTGATCTGGGCGTTCTGGAAGATTGGCCTTCGGCCAAAATTGGTTCCGAGTTTATTGATGCATTGACCCAGGCCCTTCCCGGTCTGGCGGAACATGGCTGTTCCTACCGCGAACCCGGTGGTTTCATCCGCCGATTGCGCGAAGATGAAGGCACTTGGCTTGGTCATGTTTTGGAACATTGTGCCATCGAAGTGCAGAACGTGGCCGGTTCGGATGTAACCTTTGGCCGCACGCGCGGCACAGGCGAACCCGGCCAATACAACATGGTTTACGAATACCGCCAGCGCGATGTTGGTCTGGACGCAGGCAAGCTTGCAATGCGGCTGCTGATGCATCTATTGCCGCAATCCCTCAAGGAACAGGTGGACTACGACTTCGACCCGGAATTCAACTGGGATGACGAGTTGCGTAGCTTTGTGCTGCGGGCGCAGCGCAAGGAGTTTGGTCCCTCAACCGGCTCATTGGTTAAGGCCGCGCAAGAGCGTGACATCCCTTGGATCAGGCTGAATTCTGGGTCACTGGTTCAGTTCGGGCACGGTAAATACCAGAAACGCATTCAGGCAACCATAACCTCTGAGACCAAGCATATCTCGGTCGAGATTTCCTGCGACAAGGAAGACACCCACAATCTGCTGAACGATCTGGGCCTGCCTGTGCCGCAGCAACGCATGATCTATTCCGCGCGTGAAGCCGTGCGCGCCGCCGCGCGGATCGGGCACCCGGTGGTGGTCAAACCGCTCGATGCCAATCATGGGCGTGGTGTTTCGATCAACCTGAACTCGGATGAAGAGGTCGAGGCAGGCTTTGCCGAAGCCAAGGAACATTCCCGCAGCCGCGCCATTCTGGTGGAAAGCTTCATCACCGGGTTCGATCACCGGATGCTGGTGGTGAACAACAAGCTGGTCGCTGTAGCCAAGCGCGTGCCGGGCCATGTGGTGGGCGATGGCACGCACACGATTGCCGAACTGGTCGATATCGTGAACGAGGATCCGCGCCGTGGCATCGGGCATGAAAAAGTGCTGACCATGCTGGAGATCGACAATCAGGCCAACCGCCTGATGGAAAATGCGGGCGTGACGGAAGAAACTGTGCTGCCTGACGGCGAGGTCTTCTATCTGCGATCAACCGCGAACCTGTCGACTGGCGGCACGGCCATAGATCTGACGGATGTGGTGCACCCTGACAACCGTGACATGGCCGAGCGTGCCATCATGGCCGTCGGGCTGGATGTGGGCGGCGTCGATTTCCTGATCGACGACATCACCAAATCCTACAAGGATATCGGCGGCGCGATTGTCGAGGTGAACGCCGCCCCTGGTTTCCGGATGCACGTGGCACCGTCCGAAGGTCAGCCGCGCGACGTGGCGGGCAAAGTGATCGACATGCTGTTTCCGGCCACCGAGGAAACCCGCATTCCCATCGCGGCAATCACCGGAACCAACGGCAAGACGACCACTTCAAGGATGCTGGGGCACATCATGAAAACCAGCGGCAAGACCGTTGGCATGACCTCGACCGATGGCGTTTATGTTGACGGCAAGCTGAGCGTGAAGGGCGACATGACGGGACCTAAGTCGGCACAGATCGTTCTGCGCGACCCGGCTGTCGATTTTGCGGTGATGGAAACCGCACGCGGCGGACTTGTGCGCTCGGGTCTGGGCTATCAGCGCTCGAACGTAGCGGCCTGCCTGAACGTCTCGGCAGATCATCTGGGTCTTGGCGGCATCAACACGGTTGAGGAACTGGCCGTTGTCAAACGCGTGGTGGTGGAAAGCGCCACCGACACGGCAGTTCTGAATGCCGATGACATCAACTGTTTGAAAATGGCCGACTATGCCGGTGCAGATCAGATCTTTTATGTCACCACCAATCCGGGGCACAGCCTGGTCAAGGAACATATCAAGGCAGGCGGCAAGGCAATTGTGCTTGAAAAGGGCATGAATGGTGACATGCTGACCATTTATGACAACGGTCTTCATATCCCGGTGCTGTGGTCGCATCTGATCCCGGCGGCATTGGAAGGCAAGGCCATTTTCAACGTCCAGAACGCGATGTTCGCCGCCGCGATGGCCTATAGTTTCGGAGTGGATCTGGACAATATCCGCCATGGGCTGCGCACCTTCGACACCAGCTATTTCCAGGCACCCGGGCGGATGAATGTCTATGACGAGCATCCCTTCAAGGTGATCCTCGACTATGGCCACAACCCTGCCGCGCTCAAGGCGATGGCGGCTCTGGCCGATCAGTTGGAGGTCAAGGGCCGAAGGCTGTGCGTTGTTGCGATGCCCGGCGACCGGCGCGATGAGGATATCATCGACGGGGCCGCCGCATTGGCCGGGCATTTTGATCATTTCATCTGCAAGGCAGATGACCGCCGCCGGGGCCGTGGACACGACGAAGTACCGCAAATGATGCGGCAGGCCCTGATCGACAACGGCGTCGATGATGCCGCGATCACGATCATCCCGGATGAGGTCGAAGCGGTGACTGCAGCGTTGGAACGGGCCGCACCGGGCGATCTGCTGGTGATTTTCGGTGATGACACAACGCGCTGCTGGAAGCAGATCATCTATTTCAACTCCGATAGCGAAGCGCCGGTCACAGAGGCTGCGCCGGTGGCAAGCCCCATCGACACCTCGTTCGAGGACATGTTCGAAAGCGACCAGAACCTGATCCGGGATGCGCGCGGCGTGCGCCTAGCCCGCGACATCAGCGAAGACGCGGATTAAGCGGGGGTACCGGAATGGACCGGATAGAAGAGCTTGAAAACGCGCTGACAATTGAAAGCGCGTACGCCGATCATGTCCGGGTAGACGATGCCCGACGCTTGACTGGGCCGGGACTGTTGTGGAACCGCCCCGGCGCGGTGATGGATGTGTTTTTCACCGATACCGGCACCGCGCAGGTCACTGCTTTGTGGGAAAAACACGCGCGCCGCGTGCTGGACGCACTTGGCTGGCAGGATCAGGACGTAACCCACCGCAGTTTCACCGGTGGCGTCAATCTGGCGATTTCAGCACCGATGGATCAGCTCTATTCCGCTATCTTCGCGGTGCAAACCGTCTGGCATTTCTGTGCTGCCGAACTGTTGGCATCCGAGCCCGGCGATTTCGATCAGATGGTTGCGGATGTCAAAAGCGTTATGGAGAAAGAAGCCAATCCCGCGCTGATCGCCCTGATTGCGGCAGCAGAAGCGCATGGTGTGGATATCCTGTGCGATGATGACGAAGTGTCGATCGGGCACGGTACTGGCAGTCAGACCTGGCCGGTCGATGCGCTGCCTACCCCCGATGACTTGGACTGGTCGGCTCTGCACAATATCCCGGTGGCCTTCATAACCGGAACCAACGGCAAAACAACCACAACCCGTTTACTTGAGGCGATCGCGCGCGCTTCGGGCAAGGTTGCCGGGCTGACCTCGACCGAATTTGTGCGGGTGGGAGACGACATTCTCGACCGTGGCGATTATTCCGGCCCCGGCGGCGGGCGAATGCTGTTGCGTGACAAAAGGCTGGAGGTCGCCTGTCTGGAAGTCGCGCGCGGAGGAATCCTGCGCCGGGGGCTGCCGACCCGCGCGGCAACGGCAGCGGCGGTCACCAATGTGGCAAACGACCATCTGGGGCAATACGGGGTCAACACGGTGCCGGAACTGGCTCAGGCCAAATTCGCCGTGCATCGCACGCTGGCCGAGGGTGGCGTGCTAGCACTGAATGCCGATGACTTGTATGTCCGCGCAGAAGCGGAAAATACATCCGCAAATATCTGGTGGTTCTCGCTGGATGCGCAGAACAACCTTGTCCGTCAGGCGCGTGATGCGGGCAAGTGCTGCGCCTATGTGCAGGAGGGAGATATCGTCTTTTTCGACGGTGCGGTCGAACAGGTAGTCATTGCAGTTTCCGATGTTCCCCTGACCATGGGCGGCGCTGCGAAATACAATATCCTGAACGCGCTGGCGGCCCTGTGCCTTGCCTTGGCACTGGACTTGCCCGTTCAGGGGGCTCGGGATGGGTTGGCCGGGTTCAAACCCGACGCCAAGGACAACCCCGGACGCTGCAACGAGTTTAGTTACAATAATGCGCGTGTTTTTGTGGATTTTGCGCATAACCCGCATTCGATTTCGGCCGTTTGCGATGCGCTGTCAAGCCTACCGGCGAAACGGCGTTACATTATGCTCAGCCATGCTGGCGATCGGTCGGATCAGGATATTCGGGACGTTACCGCGACGGCGTTAAATTTCCAGCCCGACGTGGTCGTCGCAGCCGAACTGGAAGGGTATTTAAGAGGTCGCGAATTGGGAGAAATCCCGGACCTGATCAAAAAATCCGCCTTAGAACAGGGATATGACGCGCAACAAGTCCTGAGAGCATCTTCGCCCTCTCTAGCTGCCTCGATGATATTGGAAAAGCTGGAACCGGGTGATCTTGCCTTGCTGTTGGTCCTGTCCGAACGCGACGCCGTGCTCGCGATGCTCGACGGATAAACAGAGCCGGGTGCCGGTGTCACGCAGTTGTAGCTAGCACACGGCGATGTAAGCGCGCGCAAATGCAAACAGGCAGGGAAGTATGCACCAAAAATGTTGCACCTTCGACCTGAGACCGATCGGAGGCAGACTACGGTGCAGAACCCGCCAAGTGATCGTTGCGCAGTATCCGGTACTTTGGGCTCAGTGGAGACTTTGAGTGAATTCCACTCAACGACCGCAGTGCGGAAAATGCTGTCGTTCTGTGCGAAGCAGCAGGCCCTCGAAATTGACTCCGAGCCGACATC
Organism: Ruegeria sp. BB6; assembly: GCF_056539385.1. Lineage (NCBI taxonomy): Bacteria > Pseudomonadati > Pseudomonadota > Alphaproteobacteria > Rhodobacterales > Roseobacteraceae > Ruegeria > Ruegeria sp. BB6. The sequence continues at coordinate 222,369 of NZ_JBQFUW010000003.1, read as the reverse complement.
CATAAATTGACTCAATTGCTGCGGATGCAGCCCGCTTAGCCATCATGCGTTGCGATGGTGGTAATACTTCTTTTGCGAGCGACCACAAAGCTGACGAACTGGCGCGAACGTCGCACAGGAACCCATTTCTTCCGTAGAATTTGGTACAACGACTCAATCTGCTTATGATTGGCTTAAGCCGTTGAATTCGGAGGCGCATATGTTTCGACTAATTATAGTTACTCTGTCGCTGTTCATCTTTCCGTTTGAGAAGGCATTGGCGGAAATCATCCATCTTCACGCCAAACGTGGAAATATTGAGGGCGTTCTCGCAGAGCTAGACAAGGGTGTGCCGCTCGAACTTCGCAGTACGAACATGACAAGTGCACCGGGCGTTACACCGCTTTTTGTTGCGGCAAAATTCGGCCATACTGAGTTGGTTGAACTTCTTCTTGAGCGAGGTGCCGATCCCACAATTTTTTTCTATCAGGGAAATGATATTTATACGGTTGGAACCGCTCTCCACCATGCGGCCGGGTATGGTCATATCGAAGTAGTAAAAGTGCTCATTGAGGCTGGGGCGGATCCAGCCAGCTATGAACCATATATCTCAACTCCTTTGCATCAGGCGCTGAGAGCGGGGCACATGGAAATCGCCGAGGTGCTCATCGAAGCGGGAGCGCCACAGCGAGTAGAGAGCCAACCGATTGCCGATAAGTTGCAAGGTGCCAATGTTTCAAATGGAGAGTTTCTAGCCAAGGGGTGCGAAGTCTGCCACGGCAAACCTTCGTCGACGGGGATAACAGGTGATAATGGGCCCAACTTTTGGGGAGTATTCGAACGACCCACTGCGTCCGATCCCGAGTTTTCTTATTCAAGTTATTTGCGCGAATTAGGTTTGGTGTGGGATGCAGATACACTGAATAGCTATCTCGCTAGCCCATATCAGTTTGTACCCGGGACGACCAAAGTGATGCTCGGAATTGAAAATGAAAAAGATCGCGTGGATATCATTGCATATCTCGCAACATTGAAAGATTGAGCTGAATTCGGATGGCGACCAGTTTGTCCCGCTTTGCTGGGAGATGACAAAGTGTAGCGAACGTCTGCATTTCACCCACTCCGAAAATTGTTTGCCATGAAGCATCGGTCACATTGGGCTCAAAACAGTCGTTCGCTGCACTTGTCATGAATGACTGCTTTGCGGACAAAGCGGAAATCGCAATGCATATCGACCGGTCTTTGCTGCCGCTTACTTGGCAAAGCCGCTGCCGCGGTGCGGCCGCCAAAGCAGCCGTTCGCTGTGGATACCAGAACCTAGTTCAATAAACCTAGTTTCCTGCGGGACAGCTGTTACGTCACCTGTCGGTTCAAATGGCACTGAGCGGCCGGCAGAAATTTGTTCGCACTACTTTCTTCGAAAAAGCAAACTCTTGGACTACTGTTGCAAGTAACCTTGTCACTTCATCCGCAAATTTGTGGAAACCTCGTTCGGTACGCAGTCAGAAAAACCCCAGCCTTCAGATCATTGAACACTGACTAAAGTCATCATTGTAAGCCGTTAGGCAGCTCTTCGCTCCACTTTCGAAGTTCATCAAGAAAACAAAGAGCAGTCTGACCAAACTCGGTCACCGAGTATTGCACTGAAACAGGTGACGTATCCATAACCTGCCGACGCACCAGGCCCTGCTCCTCAAGCTGACGCAATCGCTCGGTGATCATCTTCTTGCTTGCCCCGCCGATCATGCGCGACAGATCGTTGAAACGCACAGGACCATCTTTGAGGTGCCATAAGATAGACCCAGTCCATTTTCCGCCGATGATCCGCATACCGCGTTCGATTGCACATGGCTCCAGACAGGCCTCCGTGACCTTCCGGCGCCCCTTTGCATCCTCATCAATTCGTGCCCGCATCGTCGTCCTTTCGCCCAGATAGCTAGGTTACCAAAAGTATACTAGTTGATTTTCAACACCTGTACCATCAAATGCTCTCTGAGCCCCAAGAAAGTCAAGGGTTCAAGATTACACAAATAGGATATGGACATGAGCAAAATCCTGATCGTGAACGGTACGCAGCCCTACGACTTCGCCCCCGGACAGTTGAACGCCAGCCTAACAGAGCGCGCGCGCGACATGCTGACCGCAATGGGTCACGAGGTACGCGTGGCAACTGTCGCCGAAGGCTATGACGCGAATGCTGAGGTTGAGGCGCACCTATGGGCCGACACAGTCATCATGCAGTTTCCGGTGAATTGGATGGGAGTTCCGTGGGTTTTCAAGAAATACATGGATGAAGTTTACACCGCTGGAATGGATGGACGGCTAAGTACCGGTGACGGTCGGACGGCAGAAGCACCGAAGGCCAATTATGGGATGGGAGGCGCGCTGAGCGATAAGACTTACATGCTTTCAGTGACGTTCAACGCCCCGAAAGAAGCGTTTAACAATGAATCCGAGCCGTTCTTTGCCGGTGGCAGCGTCGACGACTTGCTGACGCCGATGCATCTGAACGCAAAATTCCTTGCCATGCAGCCCCTGCCGACCTTTGCTGCGTTCGATGTTATGAAGAACCCGGAAATCGACGCCGATTTCGCTCGATTTGACAAGCATCTGAAAACCACATTTGCCGAGGTTGAACATGTCCCAGCCTGATATCCATCTTTATACCGCCGGCACGATGAACGGCTACAAGCCAGTTATCTTTTTGGAAGAGGCAGGGATCCCCTACGACCTGACTCACATCAACTTTTCCAAACAGGAACAAAAAGCGCCGGATTATCTGGCGCTGAACCCGAACGGAAAGATCCCGACCATCGAAGACCGTTCGGAAGGGCGCGCGATTTTCGAATCCGGCGCGATCCTGTGGTATCTGGCCGAAAAATACGGAAAATTTCTGCCATCGGACCCGGTCAAACGGTCCGAGGTCATGCAATGGATGCTGTTTCAGGTTGGTCACGTAGGACCGATGATGGGACAGGCGATGTATTTCCAGCACATCGCCGCGCCCAATGGCCATGAAGAGCCGTTCTCAATCCGCCGCTACGTGGATGAAAGCCGCCGCTTGATGGAGGTGATGAACTCGCGTCTGGACGGGCGCGAATGGATCGCTGCAGACGAATACACCATTGCCGATATGATGCTGTACCCGTGGGCTCGTGCATATGTCTGGGCAAGGGTAGATGTGTCGGACCTGTCGCATCTGAATGCTTGGTTCGACCGCATTGATGCCCGGCCGGCCGTGCAGCGTGCGTTGACCATCCCAAAGGCCAACCCCCAATTCTGGGATGCCAACGCAGATGCCAGCGCCTTTGCCAAGGAAAACGCGTCGCGCTTTTCCAGCGATGTGAAAGGAACCTGAACCGTGCAAGCTGCTCTGCCCATTCGCGTCGATATCGTGTCAGACGTTGTTTGCCCTTGGTGTGTGATCGGCTACCACCAACTTGCCAAAGCCGCGCGCGACACCCAGACCAAACTGGATATCTATTCGCATCCATTCGAGTTGAATCCGCAGATGGCCGAGGGTGGGGAGAACCTGCGCGAACACCTGGCGGCAAAATACGGGACCACATTGGAAGGATCGATCAAGGCGCGTGCCCGCCTCACCGAGATGGGCGCAGCACTTGGGTTCACGTTCAACTACGCCGATGACATGCGGATGTATAACACCTTCCGCGCGCATCAGTTGATCAACTGGGCCACAGAGCAGGGCAAAGGCCACGAGATGAAGCAGGCCCTTTTTGCGGCCTTCTTTACGCACCGCGAGGATGTCTCGGACATGCAGGTTCTCGCCGACGCGGCCGCTGGCATCGGGCTGAACCGCGCCAATGCGCTGGCCATGTTGCAAAGCGGAGAACGGGCCGACGGCGTGCGCCAGAAAGAGGAGTTCTGGATCCGCCAAGGCGTTCAAGGTGTTCCGGCAATGGTGTTCGACCAACGTCACCTTGTAACTGGTGCGCAAGGCGAAGAAAACTACGCCCGCATCCTGATACATCTGCAAGATAACAGGGCCGCGTGAGGCCGGTGAGTACAGGCCCGAGTTGCGTGATTGCCGCGCGATTAGATTGATGTCGTCCGGCATGCCCTCGCTTAACAACCGTTACGGGGGTTGCAAGGTCTTGGTCTCCACGACAACCTTCGTCTTTAAATAGCAACTCAATCAAAGTGGCCGCATGCCGGCCACTACAGTCTGCCAACTTTCAAGAGTTTCCAATTTATGGCACTGCATGACCACCCCATGTGGCGAAAGCCGCAACATCATCAAGACCTCGACCACGCGCATGACCATGTCCACTGGGCCGAGTTGTTCTATGACCTGATCCATGTCGTGACGATATTCTTGCTGGGCAACTATCTGTCACATCACCTCGATCTGCATGGGTTTCTTGTGTTCGCCGGAGTCTTCATCACGCTCTGGTACGCGTGGGGTGAGCTCAGTATTTTCAACTCGATCTACGTCAGTACTGATTTCTGGCATCGCCTGGTCATGGCCGTGATGATCTGCACGGTGATGTTTATGGCCGCGGCGATCCCGGCCATCGACGGCAAAGGCTGGGTTTTCTTTGCGTTGGGTTTTGCCGCAAACCGGGGCATGATCGCGGCGTTGTATTATCGCGCCAGGCGGGCCAATTCATCAGGCGAGTCGATGTCGACGGCGCAGATCCGCAACTTCTCGGTCTTTGCAGTGATCTTTGCCATCACGGCGTTTCTTCCCGCACCACTTGCGTATTGGGTGTTTGCGGCCGCGATGGTTGCCACGCAGGCGATGTACATGATCCCCGGCGTCACTGTTCTGCGCTTTGAGCGCTTCGTCCCACGCCTTGGCCACATGGCCGAGCGGTTTGCCCTTTTGACACTGATCGTTTTAGGCGAAGGGTTCTTCAAACTGGTCGTCACTCTGTCAGAGAAGGGAATCTATAAAGTTTCGCCTGACGTTCTGGTCAACTTTGTTATCGGCGGCGTTTCGATGTTTGTGATGTGTTGGATTTATTTCGACTTTGTCGGTAATGCCAAACCAAAAGACAAAAAAGTGTCGACATTAGTAATCTGGTGGCTTGCGCATCTGGTACTGATGTTGTGCGGAGTCATGGTTGGCGTGGCACTTGCAGCGGAGGTCAAGGTCGGGTTTTGGGAACCTTACCCAACCGAATATGCAGCCATTGGCTGTTTTGGTCTTGCAGGTTACATAGCCATGCTTTGGGTGCTTCAGAACGTCATTGAGCACCGCTTGGCCTCAGACTTCGGGCGCTGGGATATCCGAGTGTTTGGGATCGTTCTGGCAATTGCCTGTTTCTATATCGTCCCACATGTTCCTTCATTGGTTGGTAACCTGATCTGGGGGACAGCTTTGCTATCACAGATCGCGATACCTTTGACGCGCGCATGGATGAAGTTCCGAGATGAGTGAGGTTGTGACAGATTCAAGCTATTTGAGGCAGAGGGTCTATTGGTGGCTGGAGCGCCCAGACCGGGCAGCCACAGGCCCTTGGTTGTTGGAAATAGCTTTGATCGCACTGATCACGCTGAACGTAGCTGCAGTTATCCTTGAGACGGTCGCTTCCATCTATGCTCGTTGGGGTTTCGCGCTTAACCTGTTCGAAGGCCTTTCCTTGTTCGTGTTCGTGGTCGAATACGTTGCCAGACTTTGGGTCTCGACCGAGAACCCAAGCTATAAAACGCGCGCCTCCTGGGCTGTGTCTCCGATCGCGATCATCGACTTACTGGCTGTGCTGCCTGCGCTGCTTTACCTGATCTTTCCGGTTGACCTGCGACTGCTTCGAACTTTCCGTATGTTGCGGCTACTCAAACTCACTCGGTACTCGCCTGCGCTCGGCATGCTTCTCGCTGTATTTGAAGAAGAGGCTGGCGCTTTTTTCGCCGGTTTCTTTATCTTGATGGTGATGCTGATATTTGCCGCAAGCGGTGCTTGGCTGGCAGAGCATGAGGTGCAACCAGATGCGTTCGGCTCAATCCCGGCGGCAATGTGGTGGGCTATGGCGACACTTACGACCGTTGGCTATGGCGACGTGACCCCGGTCACGGTCGCGGGGAAGGTCTTCGGAGCAGCGATCACGGTGATCGGCATAGGTATGGCCGCATTGCCTGCAGGGATCATCGCAAGCGGTCTAAATGACCAGTTGCACCGCCGACGCGCAAGCCTAGAGCGTGAATTTCGAAAAGCCCTAGAAGACGGCGATATCTGTGAGGCGGACGAGGCCGTTATTGACGCCGTTCGCAAGCAATTGGGCCTGTCGCGCCGCGCTGCTGACCACATACGAAATCGCGTGCATGCCGAAACGGTGCCGCAGGTCGATCGCTGCCCCACCTGTGGCCAACCGACGACCCAAAATACCAAGCCTGTTTATGAAGACTGACTTTTCTGCGAAACACCTTCAATTGACTTGGGTCGGGCGTCCGCACCGGGCTCGGAGCAGACGTTCGGCAGAATTCATTGAATGTCTGCTACGCGGACAATCCTGCCGTTATCTCATCTTCAGTTGTAGAGTCGATCAGGTCGCACCGATCACCCTAGCCGGTGTGCTTTCTCCCGCCCTGTACGTCATCTGAATAGAACCAGTCGTCGGGATATGGATACCACCAATCCGCCTCCTTCGCCTTTGGATCAATCACGACCATCTTGGGTCGTCTGAAAGCCTCGAGGCCTTGAAGGCCTAGCGTGCGCCCAAGCCCAGAATTCTTGACGCCGCCAAAAGGCAAGGCATCGTTGTCTACGAGCGGGTTGTTGACCCAGACCATCCCCACCTGTAGCTTGTTCACCCCTTGAAATGCCTCGTCCAAGTCGCCGGTAAACAGGCATCCGCCAAGACCGAATTGTGACGCGTTTGCCATTTCAAGCGCTTGGTCAAAGTCGCTCACCCGAATGACCGAGGCGACTGGCCCAAAGACCTCTTCCTGAGTTAGCGCCATGTCCGTCGTGACGCCGGTCAGGATCGTTGGTTCGAAAAACCAACCCGGCCCGACGTCATCCGGGATACCGCCTCCTACCTCAACCACCGCGCCTTTCTCAGTTGCATCGCGCACTAGCCGCTCGACCTTGTCGCGCACCCTCTTGGAGACCAAAGGTCCGATTTCCGCCACCCCCATGCCGTCACCGATGCGCAGTTTCCGGGTTCGGGTCACGAATTCATCGACAAAATCGTCGTACACGTCATCCACTACAAAAATCCGTTCAGACGATGTGCAAACCTGGCCCGACTGCAAAAATGCAGCGGTAACCGCCCCGGCGGCAGCGACCGCGATGTCGGCGTGTTTACTGACGATCAGTGGATCGCTTCCCCCAGCCTCGATCACTGCGGGTTTCAGGTTCTCTGCTGCGGCCACTGCGACTGCACGACCTGTCGGCACGGACCCTGTAAAAGCGACCACATGGGTTTTGGGGCTGGCAATCAGCTGTTTGCCCACGTCTGCCCCCCCCGGCAGGCAAGCTATCAGGTCTTGGGGCAACGCTCGAAAAAACTCCATGAACGCCATCGTGCACAAAGTTCCTGCGGGTGAGGCTTTCAACACTACACCGTTACCTGCGGCAAGTGATGCGGCCATCGACCAGCAGCCAAGAATGAGGGGAAAATTGTACGGAACCACATGCACGGATACGCCGTAGGGCTCGAATGTCTGATACTGAAAAGATCCAGTTTGCATCGTGCCGGCGATCTTGCCAGCGTCATTGCGCGCCATCTCGGCATAGTACCGGAAAACCGGCGGGATGTTCGCAATCTCGCCGATCGATTCAGGGTAAGGTTTGCCCGTTTCCAGTGTCATCAAGCGGGCGATCTCAGTCATGTCGCCGCTATCGATGTCGTTGGCGATCTGGTGCAATACCCGCGCGCGAGACTTGCAGTCCATTGCAGACCACTTCCTTTGCGCCGCATTGACCCGGTCCAGAACCTGGTCCACGATCTGCGGCGACGGTTCACCAAAAACCCCGACGGGCTGCAAGGTAGACGGGTTGAACAGAGTGGTCCCACCACCCTCCAATGGCACATGCTTGGGGTTAAGGTAGTAGCTGGATTTGAACGGGTCACGCATTTGGCAGCCTCCTTATTTGACAGGCATTGAGCCGTTAGCGGATCATGTACACTTTCTTGACCGTCTCGTGGACAGTGCAAACGCCTTTCCAGTCCTGCGGAAAAAAGGCCGCCGTATCGGGCGTAATCTCAATTACCTCGCCGCTTTCATGGACATAGGTACAGCGGCCTTCCAGAAAGTGGCAGAACTCGTCCTTGGTGACGTGACATTCCCACTTACCGGGAGTGCAGACCCAAAGGCCGCATTCTGACTGGCCGTCAGGCCCCTTGTGGATCAACTTTCCCGAGGTGCGGGATTGCCCTTCAATCATCGTCGGGATTACCCCCCAATCGACAAGATCAGTCTGCTGGAGCGGGTTTTGCATACGTGGCGTGGTCATGTTTCAGGTTCGCGATCCGTTAGGTAGTAGGTGTTGCGCAATGTTTCCTCGACAGTGCATTCCCCTACCCAACCGGCGAGGAATAGTACGGCCGTTCCGGGCGTAACTTCGATGCTTTCGCCTGCATCCGACCGATAGACCGCGCGGCCTTGCACAAAATAGCAGAACTCGTCACGCGGTATCGTTAGGCGCCAGCGGCCTGGAGTACAGACCCATGCGCCGATCTCCGGCCGGTTGTCAGGACCCTTGTGAACCAGCATACCCGATGAATGCGACTGGCCTTCAATCATGTCCGGCTGTAGCCCCCAGTCCGTGAGGTCGGTGCGGGTCGAGATTTCCGAAAGATGCGGGGCGCTGCTCATTCCGCGGCTTTCAGGATTTCGTCGAGAATGCCAGCTGCCTTGGTCGGGCCATGCCGTGACTGCATGTGAGCAGAGGTTGCCGCCATCTTCGCCTGCATTCCTGGATCGTTGATACATTTGTCGAGGGCAATAGCCAATTCATCATCGGTCCAGTCGTATCGGTGAAACCCGAACCCGTGGCCGGTTTCCTGAACACGGGTGGCGTTATCGTGGCCGTCCCAGACATAGGGCATAATGATTGCTGCTTTGCCGAAATATAGGCACTCTGTGAACGAGTTGTTACCGCCATGATGTATCACCGCGTCAACCTGCGGAATTACCGAAGGCTGGGGATACCAGCTCTGTATGTGCACGTTGTCGGGAATGTCTGTGTATTCGTCAATGTAATCCCCGACATTTACGAGCGCCCGGTAGGGCAACCTGGAAATGGTCGAAATGATCCTCTTTAGCAGGTCGGTGTCGCCTGCGCCAAGCGACCCGAAAGATACATAGAGAAGTGGTTTGTCATTGTTGGACTTAAACGTTGGCACCTCAAAGGGTTCTTCTTCGCGCACGCAACCTTCAAGATACTGAAACCGGTTTGGGTCCAGTGGGTTCTGCCGTTCGTACTTTGCCGGCTCGGGATAAAGCAGAAGGTTCATTGTGGGCGACGCTTCGAAAAACTCTCCAATCGGATAGGCGTCTTCGTTGCATCTGGCTAGGAACGCATTGTAGTCGTCGTGGATCGGCTTGATCACATCGTGGAACTTTGCCTCATAGGCCTCCATGCCCTCGCGGTCATCCACCCGGCAGCCCGACAAGTGCGGCGGCACAATCGGGTCCGGGATTTCGTTTTCGGAACATGAGATGATCCGCACCCACGGTACGCCGAACTGCTTGATGGCTGGGAACATAATGACATTATCCACGCAGATCATATCTGGTTTGATTTTTGCCAATACCTCGGGCAGATCTTTTTGCGCCCATTTTGCGCTGTCGACGATCGCCTCCCAGCAATCCTTGACGTAGTTATCGATCTGGTCGATCGGGGCTTTGCGAAAATTTGGGATGTGACCGTTGATGAAATCCTCCCAGAACTTTGCCATCGCCTCGGGTTCCATCGGCTCGGACAGGGCAACAGGATGCGCCTCAAACCCATAACCTTCATATACCTCGACAAAGCCGGGATCGCTTAGAAATACAGCCTTATGGCCCAGTTTCTCGCAGGCCTGCGCGATGCCAACCGAATTCAGCGCAGGGCCAAAGGCAGCTTCGGGGAAGAAGGCGATGGTTTTCTGTGACATTGTAGGTCTCCGGTTAGATTTGGCTTAGCAGTTGGGAAGGATGCGGGAATGTTTCGCGTCCCATACGCAGTGGACATCCTGACCCGGCTGGATATTTTCACGGTCGGCTTGGCTGGCGGGAACGCGGGCGGAAAGGGTGCTCCTCCCGCCGCAAACGCGTACATGCACACCCAGGTCTGACCCGTGATAGGCGACTTCTTCAACAGTGCCGGGAAGGCAGTTGCGTCCATCTTGAGGGGCGGTCTGCATCAGGCTGACCCGTTCCGGGCGCACAGCGATCGTTGCAGCACCGCGCAGCTCGGAAACGCCCCTCAGCATTCCCGCCCCGTCGACATCGACACCGCCGTCGACGGCGTTACCATCCAGAAAGTTCATCACGCCGATAAAATCTGCAACAAAGCGCGATCCGGGGTGTTCGTAGAGCTCGTGAGGAGTACCGACCTGCGCCAGCTTGCCATCATGCAAGACCGCGATCCGGTCGGCCATGACTAGGGCCTCTTCCTGGTCATGGGTCACAATTAGAAATGTAATCCCCACCTCGTGCTGCAACCGTTTGAGCTCCAGCTGCATCTCTTCTCGTAGTTTCTTGTCCAGAGCTGAAAGGGGCTCATCCAGCAACAGGACTTTTGGCCTTTTGACCAGCGCGCGCGCCAAAGCAACCCGCTGTCGCTGCCCACCAGAAAGCTTATCCGGCTTGCGCCCGGCAAATCCCGAAAGTTTCGCACTTTCCAGAACCTCGGCCACTCGCGTGGCTATTTCGTCCATGGGTAATTTCTCCATTTCTAACCCATAGGCGATGTTTTTTTCGACGCTCATGTGCGGAAACAAGGCATAGGATTGGAACATCAGGTTCAGGGGCCGCCTGCTGGGACGTATGTTTGTCACGTCCTGCCCGGCAACGATTACCTGTCCTTCCTGTGGCGTTTCGAATCCTGCCAGCGTCCGCAATAGTGTGGTCTTGCCGCAGCCCGATGGGCCCAAAAGTGCAAAGAACTCGTTATCGCGAATATCCAGTGAAACATTGTCGATCGCGGTCACCAAACCGTATCGCTTTGTTATATTCCTGAGTTGAATCCCTTGGCTCATCGACTGAAAACCTCTTTGTCGGCACGCTGCGCGAAGAAGACCAGCGTGAACGAAACGAACATGACGATGGTAGCCATCGCATTGATTTCCGGCGTGACGCCAAATCGGATCATTGCGTAAATCTGCATCGGCAACGTGGTCGAGGATTGCCCAGCACCGGCGGTAAAGAAGGCAATAATGAATTCGTCCACAGACAGGGTGAAAGACAACAGCGCCCCGGCGATAACCCCCGGCGCGATGGCGGGCAGCAGGATGCGGCGAAAGGTGGTAAATTCGCTGGCCCCAAGGTCGGCGCTGGCCTCAAGTATCGAATGGTCGAAATTGCGCATCCGCGTACGCACCACGGCGACAACAAAGGCTATGTTAAAAACGACATGGCTGAGGATGATCGAATGAAGCCCCAGCGTCATGTTGAGTAGGGTGAAAAAGGACAAGAGCGCGATGGCCAGAACTATGTCGGGGATGATCATCGGTGCGAACAGAACCGCGTCTAGAACTGAAGAATTACGCCGTGTCTCGACACCGACCGCCAAAAGCGTGCCGATTATTGTCGCCAGAACGGTCGAGATTAAGGCCACGATTAGCGTGTTGCGCGCCGCCGACAGTATTGGATCCGCGGTAAACAACTTGCCGTACCATTCCAACGAAAACCCGGTCCATACAGTTGGAAGTCCGGCCCGGTTAAAGCTTAACGCCATGAGCACAAGGATCGGCACATAGAGAAAGGTGTAAAACAAAACCAGGTGCAGCTTCAGGCCCATGTTGGATCGGTCCCGCATCAGTCCTGCCCTCTCTGTCCCGCTGCTCGATTGGCCAATACCGCCTGTGCGAACAAAAGCCCCATCATAATCGCAATCAGGAACATCGACAGCGTTGCTCCGAACGGCCAGTCGCGGGCGCTCAGGAACTGGTCATAGATCAGGTTTCCAACCATCTGAAGTCGCCCGCCACCAAGCAAATCGGGCGTAATGAAATTGCCGATCGACAATACAAAAACAAAGACACCACCTGCCGCAATGCCGGGAACGGTCTGTGGCAGTATCACCCGGTAGAAAGTGGTCCAAGCGGGCGCTCCAAGATCTTCCGAGGCTTCTATGGTTTCGACATTTATGCGGTTCAGCGACGAATAGATCGCCAGAACCACAAAGGGGGTGTAGTTGTAGACAAGCCCAACGATCACCGCGAAATTGTTATAAAGCAGAGACAGCGGCTCATCGATCAAGCCTGCCCCCTGGAGAGTATTATTGATCAAGCCCTCGCGGTTAAGCATCACGATCCAGGCGTAAGTGCGGATTAGGTAGTTGGACCAGAACGGCAGGATCACCAAGATCAGTAAACCGGTCTGCCAACGGCGCGGCGCCAGCGTGATGGCATAGGCCGCCGGATAGGCGATCAGGATCGCGATTATCGTGGCTAGAAATGCGATCTTGGCCGAGCGTAAGAAGATCCCAAGGTAAAGAGGATCGGCGGCCCGCACAAAATTTTCAAATGTAAAGACGTGGTCGATGCCGCCATAGATACCGCGTTCAAAAAACGCATAGGTAAAAATAAGACCACACGGCACCACCATAAGAAGCGCAAGCCAGCCCAAGCCCGGCCCCAGCAAGATCACCGATTTCAGTCGATTGGTCATATTCTTGGCAATCTGTGGAGTGATGTCGTACAGGCCCGACCCTTTGTTCGGGTCGGGTTTTGCTCAGGGTTTGATCACTTACTGTGCGGCCATGATTTCGGTCACGGTCCGTGCAAAGGGTTTCTGGCCATTGCCGAGATCGCGCAACTGCTCATACTTGGTAAGGTCTGCAGGCGACATTCCCATGTTCGGGAAGGTTTCGATCAAGGAGGGGTCCAGCGCCTCCATTGCAGCCTTGTTCGGCGTTTTGTAAAGGATATTGCTGGCAACCCAGACACCGACGTCCGCGCCCAAGACATAGTTCACAAAGGCATGCGCCGCATCTTTGTTTTCAGATGCATCCGCGATGACTAGCGCATCTACCCACAGATCCGATCCTTCTGATGGTATCGTGTACTTGATGTCCGCGTTTTCACCGATGCCGTAGTTGCACCAGCCATCCCAGGCGTGAACCATCGTTGCCTCGCCCGATACCAACTTCAGATAAAAAGTTGCGTCGTCGTAGGCCAGCAGATCCTGCTTCGCCGCAACCAGCAGGTCCTTTGCAGCCGCCAACGTCTCATCCGACGTATCGTTCAGCGACTTTCCGAGGGCTAGCGCAGCAGCCCCCATCAGCCAGCGATCCGTCGAGAGCATTGTCACTTTGCCTTTAAGGTCGTCAGAGGGTTTGAGCAGATCGTTCCACGAAGTTGGCTCTGGCATCAGGTCTGACCGGTAGCATAAGCCCGTCGTGCCCCAAGCGTATGGCATTGAATAGTTGTTGCCCGGATCATGGGCTAGTTCTTTAGCTTCGCCGTACAGGTTAGAGGCATTCGGAACCTTGTCGTGGTCGATTGCAGCCACCAGCCCCAGGTTGTTTAACGCCTCGGCAAAAGGCGACGAGACGAAAAGAACGTCGTAGCCCTTTCCTCCACCGGCTACGACCTTGCCCATGATTTCTTCGTTAGTGCCATGCACCGAGAGCTCGGCCTCGATACCGGTTTCCTTGGTGAAATTCTCCAGCAGGTCCGGCGGCATGTAGCCGTCCCAGTTCGAGATCACGATTTTTTCTGCTTGGGCCGCTCCGGCGAATACGCTGAGTGCGCAGGTCGCCCCGGCGGTGAGCCAAGCAAATGGCAAACGGAACGAATTGGTGAACTTGTTGGTCATGTCTTCCTCCCTTGACATCCGCGCTCGCTTCTGGGGCGAGATATATAATGCAATCACGGTATTTTTTGATGAAATAAAACTCAACAATTTTTTGAATCATTTTTGTATGGCCCGGAGAAGCCATTTAAGATACCGTTTTTATTGTATATTAACTGAGTGTGACGAAAGCCGTCTTCTTATGCCACCAAGCAAATACTTGAAACTTGCTCAAAAAATACTGGATGTTGCGATGGATCTCGATTTGCATCAGGGCGACAGACTGGTGGAAAAAACCCTTGCTGATTCGTGCAGCGTCTCTCGCACTCCGGTTAGATCCGCATTGAGGCTGCTGGAAAAGGAGGGGATGGCACGCAAAGCGGCAGAAGGCGGGTTTGTCCTAGAATGCGAACCCGAAAAGGGGCATTCGATACTCAACCAGCATGCGGTCAGAGCAGGCGTGGATCTCGCTGGTGCCATCCTACGAGATCGCGGCGCCCGACGCCTGGACGGTGCCATCAATGTCACAGACCTGATCCGCAGATATTCGGTTTCCCGCAGCGCTGCACAGCGTGCGCTCGAAGCCCTCCTGGCCCAAGGCGTGATTCAGAAAGCCGAAGGTCAATCCTGGGTTTTTACGCGCATGCCGGGAGACCGCTCCGGACGAATAGAGAGCTACGAATTTCGTCTGATACTGGAACCGCAGGCCATTCTGTCCGACGGTTTCAAGTTGGACACCAAGCGCGCCGATCTGGTCCGCAGCCAGACCGAAGCGCTTCTGGCGCAGTCGGAAAACTCTTTCAATAGCCAGGATTTCCAAGACGCGGATCTTGCCTTTCACAAGCTCATCGCTCGATCGTCCGGAAACCAGTATCTAGCTTCTGCTCTCATGGCCCATCATGGGTTGCGCCACCTGCCAGGCGGATCATTCGGTATGATCGACTTTCGGATGAGGCAGGCGCTCGATGAACATCTGCGTATCCTTGATTTCATCGAACAGGATCATTTCGATCTTGCGGCGGATCAGATGAGGGTGCACTTGCGGCTTTCAATGCACCAAAGGCCCAGCGTCGCCAATCGTGGTGCTCCGGCGCTAGTCCAAGCAACCCGCGGGTCAATCCGGTGAGTGAATGATGAACCGCAAGGAAGCACCCGTAATCGCGTTTTTCCCCGAAGCTAGTTTTGGGGCTGCACTGAATTGTGTGGGGATCGCTCAGGAACTTCGCGCAATGGGTGCACACCCCGTTTTCCTCACCCACGGTGGCTTTGGTGGCGTATTCGCAGATTACGGTTTTGACGAGTTCGCCGTCCCTGTTCAGTCAGAGTTGACAGAAGAGGAAACCCAGACCTACTGGCAGGAATTCCTGAGCCATCATCTGCCGCATTTTAACATGCATCCAACTGACCAACTAACCACCTATGTAGAGCCCGTTTGGAACGCAATCGTCGAGACAGCGGAATCGGTCGAACAGGGGTTGGAAACGGCGCTAGAGCGGATCAACCCAGATGTCGTCGTCCTCGACAACGTCATCATGTTCCCGGCCATCGTACGATCCGAGTGCCCATGGGTCAGGGTTATTTCTTGCGCGGAAACCGAGTTGCCAGACAACTGCCTACCGCCGTACCTGTCCGGTCTGCTGGCATCTGACGCTGCCGGGTGTGCGGCATTTCGAGACCAGTACCTGGAGACCCTTGGCCCAATTCATGCTCGCTACAACAAATTTCGCCAGGATAAGGGGCTTGAGCTATTGCCTGAAGGTGAGTTCCTAGAAACATCACCGCATCAAAACCTTCTTTTAGCGCCATCTATCATTCGCCATGATCGTGATCAGGTGCTGGACTCTGGACAATTCACCTTTCTCGAAGGCTGCGTTCGCCAGGAAGGTCCTTACCGTGTACCTCAAATGCCCCGTAACGACGGGCCTCTGGTGTACGTGAGTTTTGGCAGTCTGGGCGCCATGGATGTCCCATTCTTTGAGAGCCTGTTCGACGTATTCAAGACAATGGACATGAGGTTTCTGGTCAATGTCGGGGCCCAAATCGATGCCTATTCCAGAGTCCCAGACAATGTTCATCTGCAGGAATGGTTCCCGCAGCCTTCCGTGGTTGAACAATGCGATCTGTTTATTCACCACGGCGGCAACAACAGCTTTTGCGAAGCGCTGTATTTCGGGGTCCCGTCGCTGATCCTTCCCTATTGCTGGGACGGACACGATAACGCCCAGCGGGCAGTTGAGACCAGTGTCGGACTCAGGGTAAATCGATGGGATTGGACACCGGATCAGTTGGATAATTCGATTAACCAACTCCTTGGGGACGCGGAGATGAAGGCCCGGCTGGCTGCGAACTCAGAGATCATGCAGTTGAGAAAGTCGGTTCAGTTAGCTGCTCAGAAAATTCTGGATTGTGTAAATCCTAACCGAATCTAGGTTATTCCCGTCGATCATCCGTTTTGTCATGAAGGATGGAAGGGTGCATCGCAATGACCTCTAAATCACTGAACCTAACGTGTCGGTTTGGGCTCCAAGCAGCCATTCGCTGCGCGGTGTTTCAATGACCGCTTTGGCGCCATGCATGCCGCGGACACTCCAACCTTGAACGGCAGGAGCGCGGCATCGCTGGCCGGTAGACTTTGCTGTGGCTGCGCATCTGGGCGCATTCCTGAACAGTTTCGTAGGGTCCATGAGGTTGCTGCTACTTTTTGTCATCGTGCCGCCCCCCAGTTTTGACGTTGCCGAAAATGCCTGCCCACCTTCTTTGACTTCCATACCTACAAACTTGGAAATATCTGCCTAATTTTTGGCGCTGCTCGTTGATCAAAGGCTGCCTCTCGCGAGAAAGCAGCCTCCAAAACTGGATATCCTTAACGCTTTTACTCTACGCGAACCGATCAAATGGATTGAATTCCGCCTCCGTTTTAGGAACTTGAATATTGCTACGGTTGGTTGGGCACCCACCCAATGCGCTCACGTGCAAACGAAGTTCTCTCAATAGCGCCGCGCTGAGGTCCTCATGGACCTGTACTCTAGCCCTCAGAATACACGCCGATTCCAGCAAGGCGCGATCGCTATACACCAACCAAGGCAATTCCTCTGCAAAGGCGCGCCAAGCCGTCTTTTCAGTCTCGTTGAGATAATCCGGCGGCCCACCGAGCTCGCCTAGACCTTCCGGTTCGTTCCGTCCTCTGTACCGCTGGGGGTCTTTCTTTGCGGCGCCTGTCAGGATCGCCTTGCCAAGTGGTGTCTTTGGTCTGGGCATTCTGTACCTCGAATTTCTGAATTGCGGATATGTGTAAACAGCGGATGGGTCGGTATGCAGTGCGAAAGCGACGATGACTGACCCACCCCCCCGGCGTTGAGATGATGCGCTGGCCTACTCCTTGCTTGACCTTCATTGTTCCTTCGTATGTCTTTTTGCTTCTCACAGAGTGGTTAGTATTAGTGTTCCAAATCAGAACCGAAGGACCGGAGAGAAACCGGCCTAACGGGTTCTGATTTGGAACCATGGGAGGTCTTTGGGTTCTCAAACGGAACCACAGAGGACGCTGACGGGTCCGTCTCAGAACCGCCTTTTGTTTTTTGGGGCTGCCAGAACCGCCAGTCATGGGTGGCGGCTTTCTTGCCGGACCGGGTCTGCATAGCCTTGGTGGTCAACCGCCACTCATGGGCGCGCCGGTGATACCAATTGCCTTCCTGCTCGAGCACAACGAACCCTTTGTCCTGCAGATCTTCGAAAGCCCGCTGAACCGTGGCCTTGCCTATTTCCAAGATCCCTGCCGCTTCGTTCATCGACAGAAACACCTTGCCGTTGTTGCCGCCGTTAAAGCGGGTGTGAAGCTCCAGCCAGAGTTTCACTGCAGGTCCGGACAGAGCCCGCCAAGCCGGGGACTTGATCATGGCGTAGGGCAGATAGACGAACTGGCCCTCATCTGACCGTTTGCCTTTGGGAGATCGGCGCCTACTCATCGCGACACCTCCGCTGGAAGTGCTCAGGCAAGGTATGCAGTTCGGGTATGTCACAGCCGATATGTGCCCGGACGAGCCGGATTAGGCCGGATCTGGACGGACAGTACCGGAGCGTGTCCCAGGACGCTCCCCCGGCCGAAATTTGGGGTCTCTGACGCTGAAACAGCCATTGGATGACGTCCCGGCAGACGGCAACGCGGAAGACAAAATGGCGAAAAACTTCGCCGCTGTAGTTCTCAGCAGTTTCACGATGAACGGCTCGGGTAAGAGGGCCAATGGCTGGCCCCCTGTCGTTGCTGGTACAATTCGACTTGAAAAAGGACATATTAGCCATGCTCGACCCGTCCTTTCCGTACGATCACCTGTTCAACCGAATGACTCAAAGGCGACCAGTAGTATCGGCGCTCGTTAGGTTTCTTGGAAGCGGCCTGTTTTGAGTCGTAGTTGCTTACTATTTTCATGTATTCTGTCCTCGCTTGCGCGGAGGGACGAAACACGATAGATTTCGAGTGTAGATTTTCTACAGTGTGAAAACGAAATCACCCGTGTCCGATGACGTCCCATTGGCGCGGGTTTTCGTTATGCGCTCAGGCTTTCACCCATGATCCAGGCATCAATCTGATGGGTGTCCACGAACGCAGCACGCCCTACGGTGTGCTTTGTAATGGCACCCTTTTTGACTGCTCGGTCGAATGTGGACCGGCTCAACGAGTAACGCTTGATAGCGTCCGTAAGACGGATCAGGTTTGCGGTATTTGTGTTCTGCTCTGCCATCTAGTTTTCCTTGAAAAAAAGGAAAAAACCAGGAATAGAACGCCGAATTCCCAAGGACATTGACAAGAATAGTGTCCGCAACAGCGGACATTTATCCTTGCCAATTTTTCTCGCAGTCGTCATAAAAACGTATGACGAGAGGGAGAAGCAAAGAATAGTCGGCTGAAATTTTGAGCCGCGATGTTCTCCTGAGAATTGCATTCTATTCGAGGCCTTTTCGCTAAGGTTTCGGTTGGAGCAGGGGAGTCGCCGGAACTTTGGAAGGTGAGGGCGACCCTCTGCGATGATGCTTCATAAGCAATCGTGAAGTGTACTGTTACCATAAACCCCGCGCATCTTGGACCGCAACACCTTGATGACAGGTTACATGATTTCCACAATATACAGGGGGATTAAGGGTCGATTTTGCGGATAAGCTGTGGATAAGCCGTGGTTAATTGGCCAATGGTCACGCATTCGCAGTCCCCCGAATCGAAACGACCTCTTGTCCTGTAACGTGAGCGGCCCAACGTTCAGCCAACAGCAGACGTTCGTCAAAGTAGTCAGATCTCTGGTAGGCGCGCGAAACGGCTGATCCGACCTTATGGCCTATCGCGGTCTCTTTGATTTCATAATCCGTGCTGGTCGCTTCGTCAGCCCACGTCCTGAAGCTGGCGCGGAATCCATGAGGTCGCTCCTCAAGCCCCAACCGCTCCATATATCGGGACATGCTGGCATCGCTGATGACGCCCTTGCGCGCTCCAGGGAACAAAAATCCATCGCGGGCAGTCTTCTCAGCCAATTCCACGATCCGTATTGCTTCTTTTGACAGCGGTACGCGGAAATCATCCGTTTTGCCGCGCGGGCCTTTCACAAGCTCTGCCGGTATGATCCAGAGGTTGTTCTCAATCTGGCTAATTTGCCCAAACCGGATAGGCTTCGACCGTAGCCCTGTCAGGATTAGCAATTGCAAAGCGAGTTGAACCGTGCCGCCGCCTTCAAGGCTCTGATAAAACGCCGGGACATCCCTCCAATTCATCGACGGTATGTTCTCGGGCTTGTGAATCTGTTTGCCTAGCAGTTCGCGGGCATCCTCTACCGCATGACGGTCGATTTCGTATCGTTTGGCGCTTGCATAGCTCAGGCAGGCTTTGAGCCGGGTTAGTGACTTTCTGGCCACGTCAGTCTTGGTATGCCAAATCGGGCGTAGTGCATCGGCTATCGCGGTGCCGGTGATATACTCGACCGGCGTATCGCCCAGCGCGGGCAGTACATGGGTCTTAATCGGGCTGTACCAGCGGCCAGCTTCCCCATCACCTTTTAGCTGCACTTTGCGCGCCTCAAAGGCCAAGGGGGCGATATTCTTCAGCAGTCGCTCTTCGCGGGCCTTCGGATCATTGGCTATCTGGTCCGCCGCAGCCTGTTCTTTCTCTGCTTTCCGTACCTCTATCGGGTTGCCGCCGCTTTTAACGATCCAGCGATAGGCATCAGCCATTTCACGGGCCTGCGCCAACGACACGCCAGGGAAGCCACCTAGACCCATTTCCTTGCGCTTTCCTGAGATAGTGAAGCGAAACACCCATTGGTTACCTGTGGCCAGCCGGTACAGGTACAAACCACCCCCGTCACTGTGCTTGCCAATGCCCGCGCTCCGAACCTTTGCGGCGCTCAGCTTATAGAGACTTCCGGCCATATCCCCTCTTGGCGCTTCTTATCCCCCGCTTTATCCCCTCTTTTTTCTGCGGTATCAAGATGTATCTTGACGCACTGTGACGGGGTAATCCTATAAATACTTTATTATTATGCGAAATTTTCTGACCTTGTGATGGACAATGACGCTTGGTGATTACTTTGTTCAGTGCCCTCTTGAGGCACCACTTTCCTCAGTACATTCAAGTGAACGCAGCGTGATCAGGCGCGCTTTTCACCAATTGACGCGACGCCCAGCACTGAAAGAACCTTGGCTTCGATCTGTTCCGCGTTCATTCCCGCCACGGCATACATGTCCGCCGGGCTTGCCTGATCAATGAAGATATCGGGCAGAACCATCGACCGATATTTCAGGCCGTGATCAAACACGCCCTCGTCCGCCAGCAATTGCGCCACATGAGAGCCAAAACCGCCAATCGCACCCTCTTCGATGGTGATCAGCGCCTCGTGATTGGCCGCAAGGTCCAGGATCAACTCGCGGTCCAGCGGCTTGGCAAACCGGGCGTCTGCAATTGTTGGCGTGATCCCGCGGGCCGACAGAGCCTCGGCCGCCTTTTGCACTTCGGTCAAACGGGTGCCAAACGACAGCAGCGCCACACGCGCTCCTTTCCGGATCACGCGCCCCTTGCCGATTTCCAGAATCTCGCCGCGTTCGGGCAGATCCACGCCGACCCCTTCACCGCGCGGATAGCGGAAAGCGATTGGCCCGTCATCATGGGCCGCTGCCGTGGCAACCATGTGCACCAGTTCGGCCTCATCCGCGGCGGCCATGACGGTCATGCCGGGAAGATTGGCGAGATAGGCGATGTCGAACGACCCCGCATGGGTCGCTCCGTCCGCACCCACAAGGCCCGCGCGGTCAATCGCGAACCGCACCGGCAGGCGCTGAATGGCCACGTCGTGGACGACTTGGTCGTAGCCGCGCTGCAAAAAGGTCGAATACATCGCGCAGAACGGTTTCATCCCGCCTGCGGCAAGGGCCGCAGCAAAAGTCACGCCATGCTGTTCTGCAATCGCCACGTCGAAGCAGCGCGAGGGGTAGCGTTCGGCAAACAGGTTCAGGCCGGTTCCATCCGGCATCGCGGCGGTTACGGCAACGATCTTGTCGTCCCGCGCGGCCTCATCCACCAGCGTATTGCCAAAGACCGAGGTATAAGAGGGCGCGTTTGACGGCGCTTTCTTCTGCTTGCCCGTCACGACATCAAACTTGGCCGTTGCATGGCCCTTGTCGCGCGCCTGTTCCGCAGGGGCATATCCCTTGCCCTTCTTGGTCAGCACATGGATCAAGATCGGACCGGTCGCCCGCGCCTTGACCGTGCGCAAAACCGGTAGCAACTGGTCCATATCGTGACCGTCAAGCGGGCCGATATAGGAAAACCCCAGCTCCTCGAACAAGGTGCCGCCGACCGCCATACCCTTGAGCATTTCCTTGGCCCGTTTCGCGCCCTCTCGGAAAGGCTCTGGCAGCAGAGAAACAGCACCTTTTGCAGCGGCTTTCAGGTCGTGAAACGGAGCCTCGGTATAAATCCGCGACAGGTAACTGGACAGCGCGCCAACCGGTGGGGCGATGCTCATCTCGTTGTCGTTCAGGATCACGATCAGGCGTTTCTTGAGGTGACCTGCATTGTTCATCGCCTCGAACGCCATGCCCGCCGACATTGAACCGTCACCGATCACGGCAATCGCGTCGCCCAATCCTTCGGGCGTGACGCCGCCCAGATCACGCGCGACCGAAAAACCAAGCGCGGCACTGATCGAGGTCGAGCTATGCGCCGCGCCAAACGGGTCATACGGGCTTTCGCTGCGCTTGGTGAAACCGCTCAACCCGTCTTTCATGCGCAAAGTACGGATGCGGTCGCGCCGTTCGGTCAGGATTTTATGGGGATAGCACTGATGCCCAACATCCCAGATGATCTTGTCGCGCGGTGTGTCAAACACGGCATGCAGCGCCGTGGTCAGTTCCACCACGCCCAGCCCTGCGCCCAGATGCCCGCCAGTGACCGACACGGCCGAGATCGTTTCCGCCCGCAGCTCATCCGCAACCTGACAGAGTTGCGCATCCGAGAACTGCTTGAGATCCGCAGGGCGGCTCACAAGGTCTAGCAGGGGCGTGTTCGGGCGATCTGACATTTGGCGCGTTCCTGGCTTAGCTGTCCCGGGCAATAACGAAGCGCGCGGCGTCCTTCAAGGTTTCCGCAGGTGCCCCGTAACCTTCAAGCGCGTCGCAGGCCCGATCCACCAGCTCGGCCGCCCGGCTCTTGGCGGTGTCCAAACCCAGCAGCGACACAAAGGTTGCCTTGCCCGCCTCTGCATCCTTTTGAAGACGTTTTCCGGCGATCGCCGCGTCTCCTTCAATATCCAAGATGTCGTCAGCGATCTGAAAAGCAAGCCCAAGATCCCGCGCGTATCGGCGCAGGGGGTCGGGATCCTCGCCAGCCAAACGCGCACCGGCGCAGGCTGACCATTCTATCAATGCACCAGTCTTGCCAGCCTGAAGCCGCGTAATCTGGTCCAGTGACAAAGGCGATTTTGCTGTTTCCGCAGCAATATCCAGCGCCTGACCCAGCACCATGCCTTGGGCACCGCTTGCCTTGGCCAATGTCAGAGCCAGTTCCGCGCGTATCCCGGCCGACCCGACCTCGGGCCGGGTGCACATCTCAAACGCGAGGGTCTGCAACGCATCCCCGGCCAAAACCGCCGTTCCCTGATCCCATTTCACATGGACCGTCGGACGCCCCCGGCGCAGGTCATCGTCATCCATGCAAGGCAGATCATCGTGAACCAGCGAATAAGCGTGCAGCGCTTCAATCCCCGTTGCGGGCCAAATGGCCTGCGCCGGGTCCACACCGTGCAGCCGTGCGCTTTCCAGAACCAGAAACCCGCGCAGCCTCTTGCCGCCTTCGGTGGCATAGGCCATCGCACGGGTCACATCCAGATCATCCAGCGCGCCCAGAACCAGATCGAACTGCTTCTGAATCCGCGCGGCATCCCGTGCCAGAATGTCCTGAAACATTTACAGACCTTCGACAGGAGACGTCCCGGTTGGCTGACCATCCGCGTCCAGCGTGATCGCGGCCACCTTTTCTTCGGCCCGCTTCAACTCGTCTTCGCAGCGCTTTTTCAAGGCCGCTCCGCGTTCATACAGGGCAATGGACTGATCCAGTGCTACATCGCCGCGCTCAAGCTGGCCGACGACGGCCTCAAGCTCTTTCATCGCTTGTTCAAAAGTCATTTGATCTACAGGAGTATCGGTCATCGGGCTGCCTTCATCAATTCTTCCACATGGGCGCGGGTGGCCTCGGCCAGTGCGTTCAGATCATACCCGCCTTCCAGAGTCGAGACGATACGACCGTCACATACTTCACCGGCAATCTTGCACAGCTCAGCCGTGATCCAAGCAAAATCGCCGGTCGACCAGTTAAGCTCCGCCAGCGGATCGTCCTGATGCGCATCGAAACCCGCCGAGATGATGATCAATTCGGGCTTGAACGCACGCAGCCGCGGGAAGGCTTGGGATTCATAGGCAGCACGCATCTCTGCCCCACCGGATCGGGGCGGCAGCGGAATATTCAGGATCGTATCGTGGGCCCCTGTTTCATCCGGACGTCCCGTGCCGGGCCACAACGGAATCTGCTGGCTGGTTATGACCAGGGCACGGGCCTCGTCCCACAACAAATCCTGCGTGCCGTTTCCGTGATGCACGTCAAAATCCACCACGGCCACGCGTTTCAACCCGTGGTGATCCAGCGCATGTTTGGCAGCCAGCGCCGCATTGCCGAACAGACAAAACCCCATCGCCGTCTCGGATTCGGCGTGGTGCCCCGGCGGTCGGATCGCGCAAAACGCATTCGGAGCGTCACCACTCAAGACCAAGTCGACCGCCCGAACCACAGCGCCCGCCGCACGATACGCTGCATCCACCGATCCCGGCGACATGAATGTATCGCCGTCTATCTGCCTGTACCCTTCCGTCGGGCGACTGCTGCGAATATTCCGAATATGGCTTTCGGGGTGAATGCGCAGCAGATCATCATCCGCAGCAAGCGGAGCCGTCCTTCGGTCCAGATCCAGCGATTCCAGCGCATGAAGAATATGCTCAAGCCGCGCGACCCGTTCGGGGTGTCCGTCCGGGGTCACATGCTCAAGGCAATCCGCGTGAGTCAACAGAGCAGTCTTCATCAGGATCCGATCTTCATCTGGCTAAAAATATCCTCGCCGAAGGCATAAAATCGCCGCGCAGCGGCAAAATCAATCCGGGGCCAACATATATCCCGCCCCGCGGACCGTCTGCAGATAACGGGGTTGCTTGGGGTCCTGTTCGATCTTGCGCCGCAGCCGGGTGATCTGGACATCCACCGCGCGTTCCTGTGCCTGCCCTTTGTCGCGGCCCAGATCCTCGACCAGTTTGGCGCGGCTGATGGGTTCTCCGGGCTGGGCCGAGAAAATCTTCATCAGCTGGCTTTCTGTTGCGGTCAGACGCACGGGCTCTTCTCCCTGCCACATCTCGCCCCGTTCCACATCGTACCGGATCGGCCCAAGGATCAGAATCTTGCTTGCCGCTTCCTGTGCAGGTGTTTCGGGCATCCGCCGCAGAATAGCGTTGATGCGCAACAACAGTTCCTTCGGCTCGAACGGCTTGGCCAGATAATCGTCGGCCCCAGCCTCAAGCCCCGCGATGCGGTGTTCGGTTTCACCGCGCGCGGTCAGCAGCAGGATCGGGGTTGCATGTGTCTCGCGCAGCGCCTTGGTCAGGCTGACACCGTCTTCGCCGGGCATCATGACATCCAGAACGATCAGGTCGAAATCCAGACCTGACAATACACGTCGCGCATGGGCTGCGTCCCGCGCGGCGGTGACAAGAAAACCGTTCCGCATCAGAAACTTCTTGAGCAGATCACGGATGCGCTCGTCATCGTCAACTATCAGCAGATGGGCGTCCATATCGCTCATGAGGTGGTATCCCGCAGTTTCTTATAGGCATGACGCATATCAGCATCCATCATCGCTTCAAGTACTTTGCGAAAACCCGAAACGGCCTCGGGGCCGGCGTCCTTATAGGCGGCACGCATCCGCACGCGCTGGGCTTCGGACAGTATGGCCTCCAACTCTTTTCCCTTGTCTGTCAGAAATAGGTGTCTTTCGCGTTTGTCCACGGTGCCCACGCGACTTTCCACCAGACCATCGTCGATCAGGGTGCGTAGAACGCGGTTCAAGGACTGTTTGGTGACACCTAGAATCGCCAACAAGTTGTTTACGGTTGTTCCCGGCGCTCGGTTGACAAAGTGGATGGCCCTATGATGCGCCCGACCATAGGCCAGTTCAGACAGGATGCGGTCCGGGTCCGCCGTGAAACCGCGATAAGCGAAGAACATCGCTTCGATACCCTGCCGCAGTTGCTCATCTGTCAGAAACAACAGGCTTTCACCGCCAAAGACCTGAGCGGGACGGGTGTCGGACATATTTGGCCTCATTGGTTACTCGGTACCGAGTTTATGTCAGCGTTATTGACATTCCAAGAGTGGGCAGGTATCGAATCGCAGTTTTTGCGCAACATTATGTCCGGTTCGGACTTAATTGGCGCAATAATCATAAATCAAGCCCGGATCAGGAGGTTGCGCATGGCGGGGTATGACGATCGTGACGGTGTCATCTGGTTGGATGGTGAGCTGGTGCCATGGCGCGACGCCAAGGTGCACATTCTGACGCACGCAATGCACTATGCTTCGTCTGTATTCGAGGGCGAGCGTGCCTATAACGGCAAGATTTTCAAAAGCCGTGAGCATTCCGAGCGTCTGATCGCGTCGGCCGAGGCACTGGATATACCGATGCCCTATACGGTGGATCAGATCGAAGCCGCCAAGCAAGAGGCTTTGAAGGCCAGCGGATTGCAGGACGCCTATATCCGGGCGCTTGTCTGGCGCGGGTCGGGCGATGACATGGGCGTGGCATCGGCCAAGAACCCGGTTCGCATGGCCGTCGCCGTCTGGCCGTGGGGCGCTTATTACGGCGACG
Source organism: Ruegeria sp. BB6 (assembly GCF_056539385.1). Lineage (NCBI taxonomy): Bacteria > Pseudomonadati > Pseudomonadota > Alphaproteobacteria > Rhodobacterales > Roseobacteraceae > Ruegeria > Ruegeria sp. BB6. Next base: position 196,039 of record NZ_JBQFUW010000003.1, on the reverse strand, counting down.
CCAAGATGCAGGGCGCCAAGCTGGACATTGCGGAATGGAAACGCCCCAGCCCCGAAACCATCCCGGTTCACGCCAAGGCTGCGGGTCTGTATATGATCTGCACCATCTCCAAGCATAAGGCCGAGGCCAAGGGCTGTTCGGATGCTTTGTTCATGGACTACCGGGGCTATGTCGCCGAAGCGACCGGTGCCAACGTGTTCTTTGTCAAAGATGGCGAAGTCCACACGCCGCTGGCCGATTGCTTCCTGAACGGCATCACCCGTCAGACCGTGATCCAGATGCTGAAAGACAAAGGCATCACCGTTCACGAACGCCACATCATGCCCGAAGAAATGGCTGATTTTGAGCAATGCTGGCTGACAGGCACAGCGGCCGAGGTTACCCCGGTGGGTCAGATTGGCGACTACACCTTTGAGGTTGGCGATATCACGCGCGAGATCGCGCAGGACTATGAGGCGCTTGTTCGCGCTTGATCGAAGTTGGATTATTGAAGAACCCCCGCATTTTGCGGGGGTTTTTCTATGGCTGGGACGAGGGGGCCTTGGCGATAGAATCCGGCGGCCTGCCAACTACCCGATAGCCGAACGCCAGCCGATCCGAATGATAGGCTCGGGCCGCTGGTCAGGGCGTCGAATAGAGTCTAAACCTCAGAAATCCACACCGCGCTGAGCTTTGATTCCGGCCTGAAACGGGTGTTTCTCCTCGGTCATTTCCGTGACCAGGTCGGCATAGTCGCGCAGCGCCTGCGGCGCGTCCCGGCCTGTTAGAAACACGCTGGTTTTGTCTGACCGACCGTTCAGCCCATCAATCACCTGCTCGACCGAAAGGTATTCATAGCGCAAGGCGATGTTGATTTCGTCCAGAACCACAAGATCGTAGTCGCCGCTGGCCATCAGCGCCCGCGCCTTGTCAAAGGCGGCATTGGCGGCGGCGATGTCGCGCTCGCGATCCTGGGTGTCCCAGGTGAAGCCTTCTCCCATCGTGTGCCAGGTCACCAGATCCCGCTCCTCGAAGAATCGCCTCTCGCCGGTTTTCCACTTGCCCTTGATGAACTGGACCACGGCAACCTTCTGACCCCAACCCAGAGCGCGGATGACCACGCCGAACGCCGCCGACGACTTGCCTTTGCCTTTGCCGGTGTTGATCAGCACCAGTCCGCGTTCGGGATCGACGGCCTCGGATACCTTTTTGCGGTGCTGGGCCTGCACCTTCTGCATCTTTTCCTTGTGGTCTTTTGCGTCGCTCATCTTGGGAACCTTTTTTGATTTTGGACCCAAACTAGGTGAAGTTCTCAAAAGGTAAAGATCAGGCTTTGGGGTCCGTTGCCTGACGCGCCTTGCCTCGGTCCAATCCCAGTTGCCGCTCGCGCAGGATAAGCAGCACATTTCCGGCGATGACCAAAGCGGCCCCGCCCAACATGACCAGTGTCGGCAATTCGTCGAACCAGACATATCCGATGACAATGGCGAACAACATGGTGGTGTAGTCATAGGGTGCGAGCATCGAGGCTTGTCCGAACCGATATGAAGATGTCACCAGAATTTGTGCGACACCCCCGATCAATCCCATAACGACCAGTATTAGGGTCTGTTCCAAGGTTGGTATTGCCCATCCCCAAAGGGCGGTCAGTGCCGAGAGCAGCGTCGCAGTAATCGAAAAGTAGAAAACAACCGCAGCGGGGTGATCGACCTGAACCAGTTGTCGGATGTGGATTTGCACAAAGGCCCGCGCCATCGTTGCGGCCAGCACGCACAGCGCACCGATTGTCGCGGCCGTATCCATGTTGTTGCCGCCCAGACGTGGCCAGATCATGATCAATACGCCCAGCAAACCAATAGCCACCGCACCAATGCGGATCATGCGAATGCGTTCCCCCAGCATGATCGCCGCCAGAATCAGGGTGAAGATCGGCGTGGCATAGCCAATGGCCGTTACCTCGGGCAAAGGCAGCAGGCTGAGGCCGGTAAAAGTCAGGCCCATGGCGCTGGTGCCCAACACTCCGCGCCAGAAGTGGCCCATTGGCTTTTTGACCACCAAGCCCTGCGAAAGCTCTCCGCGCCAGGCCAGCCAGCCGATGATGACAGGCACGGCAAAGAGCGAGCGAAAGAACACCATTTCACCGGGAGGAAAGTCATCGGACAGAGCTTTGACCAGCGCTTGCATCACCATGAACAAAAAAAGGGCGCTAAGTTTCAGCGCCACGGCCAACATTGGCCTATGTGATGTGAGGGGTTTCGCCATTGGCGCGACCCTGCGCTTTTGAGGCGCAAATATCAACGCGAAGGGCTGAGTTTTAACCAGTCTTCGGGCAGCGAACTACCGATTTCCTCGGCGAAGTCTTCCAGAAACCGGATCATTCGGTGCGTTCTTTCCTTGGCAAGAGCCTTGCCGCCGTCTGTCAGCATGTCCTGAGACAAAGCCAGAAGTTTCACTTTCCAATGGTCAATCGAGAATTCCAGATCGTCTAATAGCCGGTTCTCCGCAAACGGGTCAGCGGGATCATAGAGAACCCGGCCAAGCGCACCGGACACCGAGAATGTGCGCGCTATGCCGATCGCGCCCAACGCGTCCAACCTGTCAGCATCGCGCAGACTCTTTGCTTCGAGTGTTTCTGGGGGGATTCCGGCCGAGAAACTATGTGCGGCGATGGCGTGTTGCGTCGCTTGGATCTCGCGCGGGGAATAGCCCAAATTCTCTAGAATAGACTCTGAATCCTTGGCTGAAAGGCGAGAGGCCAAGTGACGGTCCGGGTCGTTCTTGGGCAAATTGACAAGGTCATGCAGGTAACTTGCGGCCAAAAGCACCCGCAGGTCGGTCGTGTCGCTTGCGATTGCCCTGGCATTCACCCAGACGCGATCCAGATGCGCCAGATCGTGCGCTGGGTCTGTCTCCATCCGTTGCGCAACAATGCTGCGCAATCGGCTGCGTAGATCAGCCGATCCTTCCACGGTTTTCTCCGATCTGACCGCGATGCAGCAGAAGATGGTCAAGGATCACGCAGGCCATCATTGCCTCACCCACCGGCACCGCGCGGATGCCGACGCAGGGGTCGTGGCGGCCCTTGGTGATGATCTCGGTCTCTTCACCCGATTTGGTGATCGTTTTGCGCGTGGTCAGGATCGACGAGGTCGGTTTGACGGCAAACCGCACCACGATGTCCTGCCCGGTCGAGATGCCGCCCAGGATACCGCCCGCGTGGTTGGAGCTGTATTGCGGGCCGTTCTGACCCATGAATATCTCATCTGCGTTGGCCTCGCCGGTCAGTTCGGCGGCGGCCATGCCCTCGCCAATCTCAACGCCTTTTACGGCGTTGATCGACATCATCGCGGCGGCCAGATCAGTGTCTAACTTGGCATAAACCGGAGCACCAATCCCGGCGGGGACGCCGCGGGCCACGACCTCGACCACGGCACCGACCGAGTTGCCGGACTTGCGCAGGTCGTCCAGATAAGCGGCCCAATCGTCAGCGGCCTGGGCATCGGGTGTCCAGAAAGGGTTTTGTTCGATCTGCGACCAGTCAAACTTGGCGCGGTCGATCTTGTGAGGGCCGATCTGGGTCATATAGCCGGTGACCTGCACATTGGGGGCAATCTGTTTGATCGCTTCGCGCGCCAGCCCACCCGCAGCAACGCGCGACGCGGTTTCACGTGCGGAACTGCGCCCGCCGCCGCGATAATCGCGGATGCCATATTTCTGCCAATAGGTGATATCGGCGTGACCCGGACGGAACTTGTCCATGATATCGCCGTAGTCCTTGGAGCGTTGATCGGTGTTCTCGATCATAAGCTGCACGGGGGTCCCTGTGGTCTGGCCCTCGAATACGCCTGACAGGATTTTCACCTGATCGGGCTCGCGCCGCTGGGTGGTGAATTTGTTCTGACCCGGTTTGCGCTTGTCCAGCCAGTGCTGGATCATAGCCTCGTCGATGGTGACACCGGGAGGGCAACCATCCACCGTGGCGCCCAAGGCTGGGCCGTGGCTTTCACCCCAAGTGGTGACGCGAAAGAGGTGTCCAAAGCTGTTCATCGACATGGGGCGTGCTCCTTTGAGGGTTGTGATTAGCGGGGAGAGCCTTGGGCCTCAAGCGGATTTGCGTCCGAGGCGTGGGGAGGGGGCGCTGCCCCCATCGCGGCAAGCCGCGATTCCCCCGAAGTATTTTTGAACAGAAGAAGGGTCAGGCCGGCTCCAGGAGTGCCGCGCGGGTTTCGGTGATTTTGAGCGCGGCTTGCGCGGCTTCGCGGCCCTTTTCCACGAAATGCGCGCGGTAGATGGCGTTGTGGTGGTCGGTTTCCTGATATTGGTGGGGTGTGAGCGAGACGGACAGGACCGGAACGCCCGTATCCATTCCGGCGCGCATCAGGCCGTCAACCACGGCTTGCGCCACGAAATCGTGCCGGTAGATGCCGCCATCCACCACGAAAGCGGCACAGGCAACCGCGGCATATTTGCCGGTTTGGGCCAGATCGCGGGCCAGCAATGGCATCTCGAACGCGCCGGGCACGTCGAAAACGTCAATCTGATCGGCGGGGATAAGCTGCTGAAATCCTTCCAACGCCTGATCGACAATATCGGAATGCCAGTTGGCTTTGACAAAAGCATAGCGGGTGTGTGTCATTATGATCTCCTTTCGCAACAGACACGTCACCCAAGGCGATCACGGGCAGGCGCGCGGCAAGGCCGGCGCACTGCACGTTCTCTTTCATCCGGACTGTAACCGTCGGCTCTGGTCTCTCACCAGATCTGCTTGTCATCCCGGATGGTCCGGGACCGCTCGCGGGCTTACGGGTCATGGCCCGCATACCGCCGGTGGGGAATTTCGCCCCGCCCTGAGAACGAGGCAGACCTTGCCAAGGACCAAGCGAATCTGCAAGGCGTTCCGTTAGGAGACATGCCATGCACCCAAATCCCGCTTTTCGCGCCGAGGACCGCGCCCGCCACATTGCCTTTGCGCGAGACCGCGCCTTTGGGGTTTTGGCGATTTCAGCGGAAACCGCCCCTTTGCTGAGTCACGTTCCTTTTCTGCTGAGCGAGGACGGATCGGTGGCCGAACTGCACCTGGTGCGGTCGAATCCGATTGTCCGAGTGCTGAATACACCGTGCGCTGCCCGGATCGCTGTGTCAGGGCCGGATGGCTATGTGTCGCCGGACTGGTATGGGATCGACGATCAGGTGCCGACTTGGAACTATGTGGCCGTTCATCTGTCGGGCCAGTTGGAGTTGAGACCGCAGGCCGAACTGGGCGACCTGCTTGACCGGCAATCCGCGTTTTACGAAGGCCGCTTGCTGCCCAAACCGCCTTGGAGTGCTGCGAAGATGACGCCCGACGCTCTGGAACGGATGAAGCGCATGATCGTGCCCTGCCGGATGCGGGTTGATGATATTCAGGGCACCTGGAAGCTGAACCAGAACAAGCCGGATAGCGCGCGCGCCGCCGCCGCCGAACATGTGGAAGCTGACAGCTTAGGCATCGAGGTTCGGGAATTGGCTGCCCTCATGCGGGAAACTTGAAGGCAGCCCAATTCAATGGGTGAAGGTGGCCAGATATGCCGCTATATCCTCGGCGCCTTTTTTCAGTTTGACGCTCATGTTCGGTCGTGCGGAGTCGTCGTTCAGATAGTCCTGAATGAATTCAATGGGGTTCTCGGAATAGGCGGTGATGTTTTCCTGCGTCCAGACCAGCCCTTCCTGACCTGCCCGGATCATGTCGTCGGTGAACATCCCGATTGGCAAACGCTCGCTTCCGTTCAGGTAGTCGGGTTCGGACCCAGCGATCCGGCCAACGACGCCGTAAAGATTCGGCCCGGTAATACCGCCTTTGACCAGAACTTCACCGTCTTTGATGATCGCATGACAGGATGAGCAGCGGTTATATAGTTTTTCGCCTTTTTCCGGGTCACCGCTGGCGGTGGCTTGGGAAGAAACGGTCAGTGCGAAGATCACGAGGGGGGCCAAGTGCTTTGACATGGGAAACGTCCTGCTAAGCGAGTATCTTTTGCGGCCTTTCACCCATTCCCGTTTAAAGTGCAATCGAAATTTTCAGTTTTCAGGGCGTGAGAAATATCTATTTTAAATTCAATATTTAAAGGCACCAAAAGCTCGTAAAGGTAGAGCGATTGATAGCCACTTCTGGGGCGAAAACCGGTAGCACCAGATTGTCCGATGCACCGGGCTCTGGCGGCGCGGTCGGTTGCGTGGTGTTGCAGGGTACGAATCACGCTGTGGGGAACATCGGAATTTGTCTGCAAAACCAGCCTATATCTTGAAAAATTGTCGTTACGTTGTGACATGAATGCCCAGATGCGGCGTAGTGCGCGCCTATGACCGCTGGACGAACCGATTTCTCCCGGATAGATAGCCGCGATGAGACGCCGCTTTGATGCGGTGCTGATGCATGTTTGCCCGCAACCGCGGGCGCCGGAATCGGAGAAAACCTCGTGTCCCACGCAGAAGACCACGAAGGCACCCGCAGAGATTTCCTCTACTACGTCGCTGGCGGCGCAGGTGTCGTTGCGACGGGTGCAGCCGTATGGCCCCTGATCAACCAAATGAACCCCTCGGCAGACGTTCAGGCGCTGTCCTCGATCCGCGTGGATGTAAGCGGAGTTGAGCCGGGTACGCAGCTAACGGTGAAGTGGCTGGGTAAACCCGTATTCATCCGTCACCGTACCGGTGCCGAGATTCAGGAAGCCAAGGAACAGGACGCAGAAGGCGTTGGCGCCCTGCCTGATCCGCTGGCGCGCAACTTTAATATTGCAGCAGATGCACCCGCGACCGACGAAAACCGCGTGATGCCGTCGCCCGAAGGTGAGGCACCCGGCGCGTGGCTGGTTCAGATGGGCGTGTGTACGCACCTGGGTTGTGTGCCTCTGGGCGATGCCGGTGACTTTGGCGGCTGGTTCTGCCCCTGCCACGGCTCGCACTATGACCTTGCCGGTCGTATCCGCAAGGGTCCCGCGCCTGAAAACCTGCCTGTTCCGCCTGCGGAATGGACAGACAACAGCACCATCAAACTCGGCTAAGGGAGACCCAGATGTCCGGAATTCCCCACGATCATTACGAGCCGAAGACAAACGGCGAGAAGTGGCTGAACAGCCGCCTGCCCATCGTCGGCCTGATTTACGACACCATCATGATCCCCACCCCCAAGAACCTGAACTGGTGGTGGATCTGGGGCATCGTCCTGGCGTTCTGCCTGGCGCTGCAAATCGTCACCGGTATCGTTCTGGTGATGCACTATACCCCGCATGTTGATCTGGCCTTTGCCAGCATTGAACACATCATGCGCAACGTGAATGGCGGCTATATGCTGCGTTATCTGCACATGAACGGCGCGTCGCTGTTCTTTGTTGCGGTTTACATCCACATTTTCCGTGGCCTGTTCTACGGCTCGTACAAAGCCCCGCGTGAGATCACGTGGATCATCGGGATGCTGATCTACCTGATGATGATGGGCACCGCCTTCATGGGCTATGTTCTGCCTTGGGGTCAGATGTCCTTCTGGGGCGCGACCGTGATCACCGGTCTGTTTGGTGCGATCCCGTTTGTGGGTGATGCGATCCAGACATGGCTGCTGGGCGGACCCGCCGTGGATAACGCCACGCTGAACCGCTTCTTCTCGCTGCACTACCTGCTGCCGTTCGTGATTGCGGCGCTGGTGATCGTGCATATCTGGGCTTTCCACACCACTGGCAACAACAACCCCACGGGTGTTGAAGTGCGCCGCGGGTCAAAAGCCGAGGCCGAGAAAGATACGCTTCCGTTCTGGCCGTACTTCGTGATCAAGGACCTGTTCGCGCTGGCTGTCATTCTGGTCGTGTTCTGGGCGGTTGTAGGCTTTATGCCGAACTATCTGGGCCACCCCGATAACTATATCGAGGCCAACCCGCTGGTCACGCCTGCTCACATCGTGCCTGAATGGTACTTCCTGCCGTTCTACGCGATCCTGCGTGCCTTCACCGGCGAGGTCTGGGTTGTGCAGTTCGCCAGCTTCATCACTGGTGGCATCATCGACGCCAAGTTCTTTGGTGTTCTGGCGATGTTCGGTGCGATCCTGGCGATGGCGCTGGCCCCGTGGCTGGACACTTCGACCGTGCGTTCGGGCAAATACCGTCCGATGTTCAAATGGTGGTTCTACCTGCTGATCATCGACTTCTTTGCCCTGATGTGGCTGGGTGCGATGCCCGCCGAGGAGCCCTATGCGACCTTCTCGCTGATCGCGTCCGCCTACTGGTTCGCCTATTTCTTCGTGATCCTGCCGATCCTGGGTGTCATCGAAAAACCCGATGCCCAGCCGGAGACGATCGAAGAAGACTTCAACGCGCATTATGGCAAGGCTGACGCCGACGCCACGCCGGCCGAGTAAGAAGAGGGACCGGAAACATGTTCAAGAAACTTGCAATCGGTGCCGCGTTTGCCATCGCCCTTACCCCTGCTGCGTCTTTCGCGGCAGGCGGCGGCGAGCAGCATATCGAGGATTTCCACTTTTCGTTTGAAGGTCCGTTCGGCACCTGGGACAAGAACCAGTTGCAGCGCGGTCTTCAGATCTACACCGAGGTCTGCGCGGCTTGCCACGGTCTGAAATATGTACCTCTGCGTGATCTCGAAGCGCTGGGATACTCGGAAGACGAAGTGATCGCGTATTCTGCGTCCAACTTTGAAGTGTTCGATCCCGAGCTGGATGATTTTCGCCCGGCGATCCCGACCGACCACTTCCCGGAGAACAACGGCGTCGGCGCGCCTGACCTGAGCCTGATGGCAAAGGCGCGCGCCGGGTTCCACGGCCCTTATGGTCTGGGCATCAACCAGCTGTTCAAAGGTATGGGCGGTGCGGAATACATCGCCTCGTTGCTGGATGGTTATACCGGTGAGGAAAAGGAAGAAGCTGGTACAGTCCTTTATGAGAACAAAGCCTTCCCGGGTGGATGGATCTCGATGGCACCGCCGCTTGCCGAGGATCAGGTGGAGTTTGCCGATGGTCACCCGGCCACGGTTGAAGCCATGTCGGAAGATATTGCTGCGTTCCTGATGTGGACGGCTGAGCCGAAAATGATGGAGCGCAAATATTCCGGCTTTGTCGGCGTGTTGTTCCTGTCAGTTCTGTCGGTGCTTCTGTATCTGGTCAACAAGCGCTTGTGGGCCGGTGTGAAAGGTAAGAAGACCGTCTAAGGTTTTCGACAGCTAAAAAATTTGAACCCCCGCGCCATCCGGTAGCGGGGGTTTTTGTTGAGGGCGCGGTGAAGGGGCCAGCCCCTTCTTGGCCTGCGGCCAATTCATCCCCGGGATATTTTTGGCCAGATGAAGCGCGGATCAGGCTTTGAGTTGGCTGTCGGTGTGATCCGTGATCGTGGCGGTGACGATCTGGCCTTCGATTTGGGGGGTGGCGAAAGTGACTTCGGTGAATTGTTCAGTCCGGCCCATGGTGGGGTTTTCCATCAGGATGTGATGGGTTTTACCCAGTTGGGCAGCCAGATGATTGGCGACCTGAGCTTCTCCGGCGGCGCGCAGGCGGGCGGCGCGGGCTTTGATGATGTTGCCGTTGATTTGTTGCGGAATGCGGGCTGCCGGGGTGCCTTCGCGTTTGGAATAGGGGAAGACGTGCAGCCAGGTTAAGTCGCAATCCGTGACCAGTTTCAGCGAGTTTTCAAAATGGGCGTCAGATTCGGTGGGGAAGCCTGCGATGATGTCTGCCCCAAAGGTCATGTCGGGGCGCAGCTTGCGGGCCTCTTCGGTGAAACGGATGGCGTCGTCGCGCAGGTGGCGGCGTTTCATGCGTTTCAGGATCAGGTCGTCGCCATGTTGCAACGACAGGTGCAGGTGCGGCATCAGGCGTGGCTCGGTCGCGATGGCCTGCATCAGGTTCTCGTCCACCTCGATCGAGTCGATGGAGCTGATCCGCAGGCGCGGTAGGTCTGGCACCAGTTTCAGGATACGCATCACCAGATCGCCCAGTTTGGGCTGTGCTGGCAGGTCGGCGCCCCATGAGGTGAGGTCTACGCCGGTCAGCACCACCTCATTGTAGCCCCGGTCCACTAGCCGCTTGATCTGGTCCACCACCACGCCCGCAGGGACGCTGCGCGAGTTGCCGCGGCCGTAGGGAATGATGCAGAACGTGCAGCGGTGATCGCAGCCGTTCTGAACCTGCACATAGGCGCGAGAGCGGGTGCCGAAGCCGTCAATCAGGTGGCCAGCGGTCTCGGTCACGGACATGATGTCATCAACCTGCACCGCCTCGGTCTGGCCGATGAAGTCGGCGGCCATGCCTTTCCAGGTGTCGGGCTGCATTTTTTCGGTGTTGCCGATGACCGCGTCGACCTCATCCATCCGGGCGAAGGTTTCGGGTTCGGTCTGGGCGGCGCAGCCGGTCACGATCAAGCGCGCATCGGGGTTTTCCCGGCGCAGCTTTCGGATTTCCTGTCGGGCTTTACGAACGGCCTCTGCGGTTACGGCGCAGGTATTCACCACGACGGCATTGCTTAGCCCTGCCTGCTGCGACAGTTCCTTCATCGCCTCGGTCTCATAGGCGTTCAGGCGACAGCCCAAGGTGGTGAATTTGGGCGCGCTCATCCAAGCGTCCTTAGGAACTCGGGCGTCAGGGTGCCCGAGAACACGTGGCAGGTCGGACCGGTCATCCAGACACCGTCCTCGCGCCAGTCGATCCAGATCGTACCGCCATCGAGTTCAATCTGAACTTTGCGCCCTGTCAGGCCGCGCCGTGCGGCGGCCACCGCCGTGGCGCAGGATGACGAACCTGAGGCCAGAGTGATGCCTACGCCCCGCTCCCAAACTCGCATACGGATGCGATCTGTACCGATCACCTGTGCCACTTGCACGTTGGTGCGTTCGGGGTAGAGCGGGTGATATTCGTAGCGCGCGCCGAATTCGGTCAGAGGAATGGCTTCGGCGTCCTCGACAAAGAATGTGCAGTGCGGATTGCCCATGCCCGTGGCCGTTGGCCCGCCTTCGATTGGCAGTTCCAGCGTGTCGACATCCTCGGCCAATGGTATGTCGCGCCAATCGGTTTGAGGATGTCCCATATTGACCGACGTCAGGCCATCACCTGCATCTTGCGCATAGAGCGTCCCACGCTCGGTTGTCAGGGTCAGGGCGGATTTTCCGGTTTCCTGCATCAGAAACCGCGCAATGCAGCGCGTAGCATTGCCGCAAGCCGCCGAGGTCGACCCATCCGCATTGTAGAACACCAGATGCGCGTCCGATTCGCCGTTTTCGATGACGGCCAATTGGTCAAACCCAACACCGAACTGACGGTGGCCGATTCCTTTTGCCAGTGAGGGGGAAATTTCGGCGGAATGCGCGCGTGCGTCCACAACGACAAAGTCATTGCCCAGCCCGTGCATTTTCATGAAGGGCAACCCGGTGTGCAGATTCTGTTGCATGGCGGGCATATAACGCTGCGCAAGACGGGAATCCACCCTGCGGTGCAGATTCCTCAAAAAAGGGGTTGACCCCCCCGCGCCACCTGCCTAATTAGGCCGCCTATCGGGACGCCGAAACGCAAGAAATTGCTGGCGAAACGAGGTGCAAAAAAGGTCTTGAACCCGGTTGGGGAAATGCCTTAGAGAGCGCCACGGATCGAAAAGATCCAAACAAAAGAGTGGGCCGTTAGCTCAGTTGGTAGAGCAACTGACTTTTAATCAGTGGGTCGCAGGTTCGAATCCTGCACGGCTCACCACTTTTTTACATGAAAGAACATGTTTAACTAAGATCGAGTAGACCGTACTACGCGATTTGCGGGCGGCCGGAATCAATACGGAAGCGCTGCAGCATAAACTGATGTGTGCCTAGTGGATCGCTATAACGCTGAAGGTTCTGATCGAGATACATTCTGAGGATAGCCGCTGGCCCTCGCTACTCGATCCCCGGTAAGACTCGCTGCACAACTTTGGGTACAGAATGGCAGATTGGTTGAAATCGGCCAGTGCTGCGTCGACTGATGACAAAGCCTATCACATTACCGTCGAGTTGCCGGGCGTATTTGAGGAGGACGTCGGATTTTCGGTCAACAATGGATACCTGATCGTGCACTACGACATAGAAACCGAAAGCGGGAAAAAAGGGCGGTACCTGGTACTTGAACGGGAAGGAGCGGGGCTTTCAAAGGGACCTTGCGATTGTCCGAAGATGCCGACGGCGCGAAAAAAGCGCACCTATGAAAGATGGTGTACATCACCGACTAGAAGAGCTGTTCAAAGAGAGTGTATTCTGTCATTCATGTCGAAACAAAGGGGCGAATTTAAACGGGCCTAAATGATAGTATCTCATTCGTTTCGTTTCTGTTTCATCAAAACAAGGAAAACCGCAGGTACTTCAATCGAAGTTGCTCTGGCACCGCTTTTAGCGCGGAATGACTGGTTGTCTCCGTTAAAAGAGCATGACAAGCGGGCGAACCGCTTGGCGCGTTCTTTTGCACGGCAGTTACGAACGCGCATAGAAGATGTCCGTCCGCGAAATCCACACTTACCTGTTTCGACTATCGACACATACTTCTCTGATGACACGCAAGGGTATTTCAGATTTTGCGTTGAACGAAACCCGTGGGACAAAGCCGTGTCCGCTTTTTTTTGGCTCACGAAACGGCGCGGTACATTTCCCGGTAAAACCGTTGAGGAACAGTTCTTCAATTTTGTGTCTGGCCCGCGTTTGGGACACTTCAGTGACTTTGGCCTTTACTCGGCAAATGGGCAAATCGCAGTCGACATCGTGCTGGAATATTCTCAACTGCGCGAGCAACTCTTTGAACTTGCCGCAGCCGATAGGATTCCGTTTTTCGATATTGGAAATACCCGTATGAAGTCGGAACAGCGACCCGGAAGAACCAGCGACCTGACCAAGTTTTACGGCAAAGATTAGCAATGAGGCAAGTGATATCATCAGACGTGTGTTCCATCGTGAAATCGAACATTTTGGCTATGAGCCGACAAATCTTCTGCCCTAGTCTGCATATTGGCAAAGAATGACCTATACGAACGCTGAAGCAGCTTCACTTTGTTGCCAAAAATACCGTCTAGCAGCGTAACCGCGTTGCAAACCAAGCCCGTGGCGATGATTGATTTGGCAGCCATGAGCGCCGCCTCGAAATCTCGATGAGAAGATTTTGGACTTTTTGAGCATTTGATAACCCCAGGAATTGTATGAATTCGCCGACGGAGCTAAGACGTTTCACAACTAACGGGGGCACGAGTGACGAAACCGATTTCTGCAGGCTCGGCACATTTCGCGACGTTTAACAAATTACCGCGCGAGAAACTGGTGGTAGATTTTCAGTCGGCATCTGTGGGTGATTCTGCTCTCTTGTGTTTCTTAAATAGATACATAGTGAGAAAAAATCTTTGTATTGTTTCTAAATTTAGGTCGTCGTTTCCGCGGCAACTGGATTGGCAGAGGACAAAGTGGCGAAGGCCGCTCTGGGGTTGTGCGTTGGCTGACTTCGAGGGGCGAAGTACCGTACAGGTTAGCAGAGCCTGAAAATTCACGACTTTGATTGGCAGCCGGTCCTGCATGGTCTGCGAACGGCAGACTTGTGTAGTAGAAATAGGCACCCCGAGAGGCGTGGGACCGAAAACAACTCTGCATGACACTTTGAAACTCGTTTAGTAGTGTAAAATACTGTAATTCTCTGCGTTTGTGCTACCCTCGCGGTAACATACTGTGTTTTTCTTAACGAGTTTGGGGTGCGCCGGAAGATGACGGACAAAATCAACATTGCCGTGGTCGGCCTCGGGAAGATGGGATTGTCGCATTTCGCGATGGTCAATATGCATCCGTTGGCCAATACGGTGGCTTGTGATGGTGCTCGGTTCATTCGTGATGTGCTGACCAAGAACACCGACGTGACCATTCACAGTGACTACGCCGAGATGCTCGCCACTCAGGACTTGGATGCGGTCGTGATCGCGACGCCGTCCCGTCTGCATGCCCCTATGGTGACGTCTGCCCTGGACAAAGGCTTGCATGTCTTTTGCGAAAAGCCGTTTTGCCTGGACTGGCAGGACGGAGAGCGCCTTGCGCGGATCGCCAAAGAAAAAGGCGTCGTTAACCAAGTCGGCTATCACTACCGATATGTTGGCGCTTTCCAAGAGGTGAAAAAGATCCTGGACTCAGGAGCGCTGGGCACTATCGCGCACGTTCAGGCCGAGGCATATGGCCCCGTGGTTCTGCGCCCCAAGCGCACGACCTGGCGTACGGACAAGGCCGAGGGTGGTGGATGCTTGTACGACTACGCGGCCCATCCCTTGAACCTGTTGAACTGGTATTTCGGCGCTCCGTCGCAGGTATCGGGATCAGTGCTGACCCAGATTTTTTCCGAAGGCACGGATGATCAGGTGATGTCGACTTTGCGCTGGGACAATGGTCCGACGGCGCAGCTTTCGGTCAACTGGTCTGACGAAAGTCATCGCAAAATGTCTACCAAGATCACGATGATCGGAACCAAAGGGCGCCTGTTTGCAGACCGGCAGGAGTGCCAGGTTTATCTGCGCAGTGCTGATCCCGCTCTGCCGGGCTATACCGAAGGCTGGAATGTCAAATACACAACGGAACTGACAGAAGACGCGTGGTTCTATCTGCGTGGCGAGGAGTATTCGGCCCAGCTTGATGATTTCATCACTGCGGTGGCCCAAGGCAAGTCAGCTCCGGTTGAGAATGATTTTGCGTCTGCCACCGAGACGGACAAGACCATGTCGATGATTCTTGCCAATGCCGATACCGGTACGCCCACGGGTGAAGCCCCAACAGTCACACAGCCCGCACCCGCGAAACGGCGCGGATGGTTTCGTCGTTAAGGAGTGCAAGACGTGGACAAGTTGCTTTTCGGCGATAATCAGTTCTTCGGTATCAACCACATGTCCGAAGAAAAGGCTCGGGCGCAGGCCATGCGCTTTCAGCGGACAGACGCAATCATGGACGTTCTGGATGTAGCCTATGACGAAGGGATCCGTACGTTCATGTGCACGACGCATGATCGTATTGCAAACGTGGCCGATCGTGTGCGCGCGAATCCCGAGCGCTATGGCGACTTTCAGTTTTACCCGTGCATGCCCTACGCGCATAAATACGCGAATGCCGTGACCGAGCATGGAATGTTGGGGGCCGTCAGAAGCTTTATCCCCAATGACGGGCTGTTGACGACTGCGCTTGCAGGGACAAAGGCATTGGCCTCGAAAGAAGTGGACGGCATCGCGAAGGTGATGATCGACATGGAAATGAAGATGTTCGCGGGCACGAAAACCCCGGTCATCTTTATTCAGAATGTTTTTGCCGATTTGTTGATGGGCATGGGATTCCACCGGGCGTTCCGCATCTTCCACGATCACATACAAGAGAAATACGGCGCGGAACCCGCCTATATCACGATGAATATGCCTATGCTTCTGGACGTTCTTGAGGGGCAGGGTATCGAGCGCCCGATAATCTGTTCCAATATCAACAAGATCGGTTTTCGGATGTCCGGAGGGTTTGATGCCTATCTGGATGCGCTGAAATCCGGCCGTTTGCGTGCCGTTGCCATGTCGGTTTACGCGTCAGGAGCGATCCCGGCCGATGAAGCAATCCACTGGATTTCAGAACTTCCAGGCGTTGAATCAATCGTGTTCGGGGCCTCCAGCGCAGGCAATATCCGAGGGACAAAGGCATTGGTAGACAAGTATATGACCGGTGAATAGGCGAACACCTTTCACCCGTGCTGCGTGTTCAAGCCCCTTGGTGACGCTAACTGTTTTCTGAATGGCAACAGTAATTCACGAATGGATTCATTCTGCGAATCGACCGTTTGGATGGTACCACGTTTTCAAAGTAGGACTCTGAAAAATAAGCGTTTCCAAATTGGCAACAATCCGTTTCCGCAAGAATCGTGGACACAGTTTTGCCACAATGTCATCATCTTCATGTGGGCGGCATGTTATGGTTTTGAGCGCGTACCAGTTTATTCTTAGCTGGTCAGAGGGGGTTGTAGAGTGCAACTTGCCGCCCCGCGATTTTCCACCTTATCGCAGATAATACTCTAGGGCGGTGGCCTGTGTGTCAGGTCGCGGAAGCGACTGTTGCCAAATCAGGTTGTGCGCCTGCACCGGCCAGCAAACCAGCTTCGATTTCGGCAAGACGCTGACGCCGATTGACCATCGCCTGAGTCTCGGGGAGTTGCAGATGGCTCAGAATTTGAGCCCACCGGTGCAACCAGTCGTGTTTGCGCAAAGCGCCAGCCAAGTTAACCTTGCGCATTCGATCCAGTTCGGCGCTGTCGTCAAGAAGGGCTACGATCTTCTCAATGGCGGCGTCCGGGTCCTCTGGCAATCGAACCACCGATTCCGGCCAGTCGAAATATTGAACATAGTCGTCCGTTTTGGGCGCGTACCCAACCTGGGCGGCACCGCCTGCGATGCCCTCGACGTGGCGCGGCCCCCACGCGATATTTCCTTTGACCTGATCCGCGTGCCCAATCTTGGCGATATCCACCATGAACAGCTTGGCGTGTTGAACCAAGTTCGCCAGCAAATCCCGATGCACGGCATGTTGAGCCGTGATCGGAGGCTTGGTCGCGGAGTCATACAGGTAGAAACCAGCGCGTTCCTTGATCCTTTGCAGCAATCTGTCATGCAATTCAGGGCGTCTGCGCCCCATATAGTAGACGTCCACTGGTCTGTCGGCGGTCAAAGATTCGGGAACAAATCGAACCATGTCCGCCGCGCCCGGCAAGTGAATGACCGGCTTGCCCGTCCTGCGCTGAAGCTCATCGCAGGTTTCGGCAAACGCGCAGCATATCAGGTCAAACTGCGCCAGTGACGTGATGAGCGGTGCGTGGAGGTCCAGCTCTTTCGTCCAAACTTCCTCGAGAACGCATACGGCAAGACGGCACCGTTCCCGCCAATTTGGCACGGCATCAAGCGCCAAAAGCTCCTCTGGTTTCTGGGCATCGCAGAAAAACACATCGTAGTCGCGATCCAGATTGGTTTTTTGTACGCCGGACGGCCAGTACCTGAAAAGATCGGTGCGTTTGGACAGCCATCTCTTGGGGTTAATCGGAAAGCGGCGCTCCCTGACGTGTTTTGGGGCCAGTACCTCGGCATTCTCGATTTCGGCTATGACGTCTTCAAACTCGAACCCGGAACAACGTGAAACGTTGTCGTTCAAGCTCCGCTGGGAAAAAATCAAGACCTCTCTGGGCGTTTCTGCGGGCTGGGATGGGCTGGTCAAACGCGTATTCCTTTTAAAGAATTCCAGATCGAATCTATTTCACAATCAGATGATCGCCTATTCAAAGAATTTTTCCTCAAAACCTTCCCCTTGATCGAATGATCAAAGCCAGTGACCGGGATTTGAGCGTTGCCGGAACGATATCGGCTGCCCCGTTCAAAAACTATGGAAATAATATGCGTTGTCTGATTAGATTTTTGCGTCCGGTTCGCTGTACGGGCTTTCTTCAAGGGTCAGTTTTACTTGGGATCCTTGCCTGGTTTCAGGATGCGGGCCGATGGATATTTGGTGGCCGTTGGAACAGGCGGGTGGTTTATGATTTTTACTGAAACGCCTTTGCAGGGCGCGTTCGTAATTGACCTTCAGGAAATCTCGGACGATCGCGGCTTTTTTGCCCGCGCCTTTTGCGCTGAAGAATTCGAGCGGCATGGCCTCAAACCGACGATTGCGCAGGTAAACCTTTCATTCAATGAGAAAAAGGGAACGATCCGTGGGTTGCATTACCAGCAAGCGCCTGCGGCTGAGGCCAAGTTCATGCGCTGTATCTCGGGTGCGATTTACGACGTGATTGTGGACCTGAGACCGGGCAGCCCGACCTATCGCCAGCATTTCGGAATTGAGCTGTCCGCGCAGAACCGTCGCGCTCTGTATGTGCCAGAGATGTTTGCGCATGGCTATCTTGCACTGACGGACGGTGCGCAGGCGTTCTATTCGGCCAGTGAATTCTACACACCCGGAGTGGAGGGGGGGATTCGATACGATGATCCCGCGCTTGGGATACAATGGCCCATTTCTGCCGTGATTGTTTCCGAAAAGGATGCATCCTGGCCTTTGCTTGAAACGTAACAGCCCACAGATTCTGTGACCGGAGCTTGAACCCAGATGAATTTGAAGGCCCAAAATTCAAAAGTGCTGGTCACTGGTGCCTCTGGCTTTATCGGTCGGGCCTGTGTGCGAAACCTTGCTGACGCAGGGTACAGGGTTATCGCGACCTATCGAACCGATCCGCCCCCGCCAATGGATGGCGATGTGGAATGGGTAAAGATCGACATGGCGGATACCGCTGCAGTCGGGGACTTGTTGCAGCGCCAGCAGCCCAGCCATTTGCTGGCTTTGGCGTGGTATATGGGGCCGGGCAACCAGCAGTCGCTGGAAAACTTCCGCTGGATACAGCATTCGATTGATTTGCTGTTCTCGTTCGCCGAGGCCGGGGGACAGCGCGTCGTGTTTTGCGGCTCGTGCATGGAGTATGACTGGAGCGCGCCCGTCAAACTGCGCGAAGGTGTGACACCGCTGGTTCCGGCAACGGAATACGGAGCGGCCAAGGCTGGCCTTTCGGTTGCGTTTGACCGGATGTGTGCTGCGCTGGGGCTATCTGGAGCATGGGCGCGGCCGTTCTTCCTGTACGGGCCGGGCGAAAGCCCAAAGCGGCTTGCGGCGGATGTGATTGTTTCGCTGCTGGAAGGGCGCGAAGCCCTGTGCACGCATGGCCGTCAGAAACGGGACTTCCTGCATGTTGACGATGTTGCCCGCGCACTGGTTGATCTGCTGGGCAGCGATCTGGAAGGCCCGCTGAATATCGGCAGCGGCACCGCGATCCCGCTGGCCGACCTGATAACCGAGATCGCCCGACAGATCGGTGCCGAAGATTTGGTTCGCTTGGGCGCACGCGAAGCCCGGGCGGGTGATCCGCCTTTGGTCGAGGCCGACAACACGCGCCTGAGTCGTGAACTGGGCTGGTCCCCGAAGTATAATTTGGAAAACGGAGTTGCGGATACCATCGCATGGTGGCGCCGCGAAATTGTGAAAGAAACCTGATATGAGTAACGAGAACATAGTTATCCTTGGCTCCGGCATGGCCGGACTCGGCGCGGCGCATCATCTGCATGCTCAGGGCGTTTCGAGCAGAATGTATGACAAGAACCCGTTCCCCGGTGGTCATACCGCGACCTTCGCCCATGACAGCGGTTTCATCTTTGACGACGGTCCGCATATCTCGTTCTCGAAAGACCCCCGCATTCAAGAGCTGTTCTCAAGCAATGTGGATGGCAAGTTTGAGAAACTGCAGGCTTACGTGAACAATTATTACCACGGCGCATGGGTCAAACATCCGGCTCAGGCGAACCTGCACAACCTGCCGGATGAGCTGAAAACCCAGTGTATTTTGGACTTTATCGAAGCCTCAAAGCAGGACGTGGTGGAAAAACCCGCCAATTATCTGGAATGGCTGATTTCCGTCTTTGGTGAGACGTTCGCCACCCATTTCCCGGCAGTTTATGGCAAGAAATACCATACCGTCGACGCCGATCAGATGAGCACGGTTTGGATGGGGCCGCGTTTGTACCGCCCGTCGATGGAAGAGGTGATCCGCGGCGCGGTTTTCGCGGAAACGCCGGATGTGCACTATATCACCGACTTCCGCTACCCGACCGAAGGTGGATTCATTTCCTATCTCAAGCCGTTCATGAAAAAGACCGACCTGCATCTGGATCACAAGGTTGTTGCCATTGATCCCGTTGCAAAAACTGTCCGTTTTGAAAACGGCGTGACCGAACAATATGGCAAGTTGATTTCATCCATCCCGCTGCCTGATCTGATCCCCATGGTCAAAGGTGCGCCCCAGCATGTTCTGGATGCGGCGGCAAAACTGGCCTGTACCACCTGTGTAACTGTGAATATCGGGCTGGCGCGCGATGATTTCACGCCTGCAACCTGGACATATATTTATGACGAGGACATCGTCTTTACCCGGTTGAGCTTCCCGCACAAGATGTCGACCCAGACCTGCCCGCCGGGATGTGGCTCTATTCAGGCGGAATGCTACTATTCACATAAATACAGACCGCTGGACGTCACGCCCGAAGAACTGATCCAGCCGGTGATCGATGACCTCGTCAAGATCGGCCTGATCGCCAAGGACGAAAAGATTCTGCACACGGATGCCCGTCTGATTACCCACGCCAACATCATCTTCGATCTTGATCGCGAAGAGGTGCTGCCCATCGTTCACAAGTGGCTGGACGAGGTTGGCATTACCTATGTCGGACGGTTCGGAGAATGGGGCTATCAGTGGACGGACGAGGCGTTCAAATCCGGTGAGCGCGGCGCCCGTAACGTCATTCAAGAACTTCAGGCCGTCTAACGCAGCGCGCGCCGATCACGAAGCGATCGGCACGGTTCTGCGAAAGTCCTGATCCAGTTGGTTTTCCCGCAATAGGGCCTCCAACTGGGCCAGTCGTTTGTATTTGCGACCTTCAAAATCCTCGACCTGCAGGTCGCAGGCTTTGACCGCATCATATAATTGCTGCGCCCCCCGGACCGCGTCCCATTTGGGTTGAAAGCCCGGGATAGATTTTTCGATCTTGGCCGAGCTGACCCGGTATGATCGATTGTCAGGTCCGGCATCGGCCGCATAGTCGATTTTCGCACCCGGAACCGTGTCGGCCACGATTTCGGCCAGATCGCGGATCTGATAGTTGTTCTCGGTTCGGCAGACGTTGAACGCCTCGCCCGAAATCTCGGCCGGGTCGGCCTGGAGCGTGGCGAGGAAGGCGCGGGCCATGTCTTCGACGTGGATGATCGGACGCCACGGCGTGCCATCCGACATCATCAGGATGCGACCCGAAGTATAGGCATGTGCAATCAGGTTGTTCAGTACGATGTCGAACCGCATTCGGGGACTTGCACCATAGGCGGTGGCAAAGCGCAGGAAAGTGGGCGTGAAGCTGTCATCTGCCAGCGGTTTCAGATCCCGCTCGGCCAGAACTTTGGACACGCCGTAATCCGTCTGTGGGTTAAGCTGGCCGTCTTCGTCGACAAAATCCTCTCCGGCCCGACCATAGTTCGAGCAGGATGACGCGAAAACAAACCGCCGCACACCAGCGGCCTTGGCCTGTTTCGCCACATGGATTGTGCCTTCGTGGTTGATTTGCTGCGTCAGGCCGGGGCGAAGCTGTCCCAACGGATCATTCGACAGCGCCGCCAGATGCACCACCGCGTCAAAGCCTTTGAGGTCGTCAACCGTCAGGTCGCGAATGTCCTTACCCAGGTTCGGGATCGTGGGAACAGCACCGCCGGGCGCGAAATCAGCCCGGTCAAAGAGATTTATATCGCACCCAGTCACCTGGATTCCCGCCTCGGCCAATACCGGGGCGGTGACCGTCCCCACGTAGCCGAGATGACCCGTTAACAGGACCTTTTGAATGCTCCCATGTTGCCCACGGTCGGTTGCCATTTTTCCACATCTCCTCAAGCCGGCGCTTGTCCGCCAGATGGTCCATACAATACCAGAAACCAGGATGGCGGTAGGCCATCAACTCACCCAACTCCATCAGCTTGGGCAGGGGTCCTTCTTCCCACATGATCTCATCGCCATTCACGCTGGCGACGGCGTCGAAAACCTCGGGCTCAAGCACAAAGAACCCGCCATTGATCCAGTCGGCTGCAGTTTCGGGTTTTTCGACGAATCCTTCCACCAATCCGTCCTCGCGCACCTGCAGATGCCCGAACGTGGTCAGCGGGCGCACCATCGTGATCGTGGCCAGCTTTCCATGCGATTTGTGAAAGGCAACAAGCGCGTCCAGATCGACGTTTGAAACACCGTCCCCGTATGTCAGCATAAACGTGTCGTCGCCCAGATACGGTTGCAGACGGGCCAGCCGCCCGCCGGTCATGGTTTCCGTCCCGGTGTCGATCAGATCGACTGTCCAGGGCGGCATCTGCGCGTCCAGAACACTGTTGTGATAGTCGGGTTCGCCAAACAGCTCGCGCTTGGCGAAGTCGATCCTGAGATTCCCGTCGTATTGGCAGAGATCGGAAACATAGCGTTTGATCAGGTCGCCCATGTAGCCAAGGGCCAGCACGAATTCATTATGCCCATAGGTCGAGTAATGCTGCATGATGTGCCACAGGATCGGCCGGTTGGCGATCTCGACCAGTGGCTTGGGGCGAACGCGGGTTTCCTCGATCAGACGAGACCCCTTACCACCTGCAAAAATGGCTGTTTTCAATGGTGCCTCCCCAACGGATACAAGAACTGGCAAAAGATTCAAAAGTACGAATGGATAAAGTCCACAACACAGAACGGGTTGCTGTCAATCATTGAAGGCCCGAGCGACAATGGAAATTGTTCTGGGTTGGGAAACAGTGAGTAAAATAACGACTCTTTGATTTTCGTTCTCGTGGTATGACAAGCAGTTTAATGTTCATGCGGCTTCTCTCACCCGCAAGCGACTGCTGGCACGTAAGGCTTTGGCGATGAGATTCGCCTTGGTCATATACATAACCGGTATAATCCACTGGCCGTTCAATCGGCTTAGGACAGAGCTTTCTGTGATGTTCAAAAAGATGAAGCTCAGGCCCAGAACAAACAGAAGAACCAGATCGTCCCGGTCTTTCAAGTGGCGCATGCAGTAAAAAATGGACCCAAAAAACCGGATCAATGCAATGAACAGCAAAGCCACTCCGATAAACCCGATATGGAACCAGGTCTGAAGCATCCCGTTATGAGAGTAGTGAGGCGAAAACCCCAGTTTGGCCTGGCTTTCGTATACTCGCATATATGGCGCCTCGCTGTGCCAGTATGCTGCATACCCGTATCCGAGCCAAAATCGATCCATGAGATAGGGCCACGCAATTTCCCACAGAGGAATTCTGTTGGACAAGGTCGGCTGTCGTCCGATCAACGCAAAAAGCGGATCGGCTATGTCCGAGGCGAGGATCAAAGCGGAAAAGCCAATCACAAAAGCCGAAAAAAGAAGGAACGCCGATGCCCAAAGGTATTCCAAACGCGGTGCGATCTTGCTGATGAAAAATCCGGAAAGAAGGAAAGCGCCGATAATATGTGAGGTCCTGGAATCGGATGCGATCAATAGAACGACGGCGACAACAATTGTCAGTTGGAAGAAAGTGCGTAGTTTTCCTTTTGTTTTTTGGGCTGCGAACCAGCATGTCAGAATGGCCAGCAAAGAGTTCGCGCCCAACTCGTTCTTGTGCAGAAAGATACCGGTCCAGAATCCTTCCCAAGTATCCAGGCCCCTGGCCTGCGGCAGCGCAATAACGGCGGCGAGCGACAAAAACATGGAGATCGCGAAATAGGTTGCAAGAAACAAAAGCAAGCCACGCAGGGACATCATGCTGCCCAGAGCGAGACCAAAGAGTGTCGTTACGACAAGGGGAACGGCACGCTCCATCGTCAGCAATGGGTAGTTGCTCCAGAACGTCGACAGGACAACCAGAATGATCATGATCGCGATTTCCGGCGAGGCAAAAGCGCCTCTGAGGAGGTGCCGGTAATACAGCATCGTAGTGGCCAGTATTGGAACGGTGGTCAGGATCTCAATCTTGTTGGCGATGGTGTTGCCGTACAGGATAACGCCAAGGATATCTGTCCCGACAATGATCAGAAATACCATGCAAACCGCCAGGACAACGTGATGGAACGAGGTTCCCACGGTCTGCTGATAAGGGATATTTCGATGGGAAATCGTCATTCCACAGTAAACACACCCAGCAAAACAAAACTCAGAAAAACGCGATTCAGCAGATCAGAATGATCTCTATATAGCAAAACTTACAAATCTGACGTGGACCTGTCTATCTCGTCGCGAAGTGCCGCGCGGACTTTGGGTCGAAACCCAACCCGACCGACGCAATCGGAAAATCGACAATCAGCAGTGAATATGATTTAACGAACGCGGCTTCTGCCAAGGTTTGTCGCGACGCGTTTCCCCAGCACGGCAAACACCCTGGTCAATTCGGCGCGGCTGGGCGTTTTGGGCAGTGGTGAGTTTATTTTGTTTGAGTCGATTTCGGCATCTGGCCATTGGGTTGTTTAATGAGTGCATTGCCACTGATCATGCTAAGCGGTCTTTCATGACTTGGTACTTTGTCCCCAGGATGGTGTCCGCATTCATGGCGATCGCGATTCTCGTGGTCATGACGCGCGTGTTGGGCCCGGCCGAGTTCGGTCGCTATACACTGACCCTACTGGTGGGGATGCTTCTGTTTTCCTTCACGTTTTTCTGGCTGGTTATATCGGTGGGCCGGTTTCACCACGCCAAAGAGTTTGAAGGCCGGACAATCGGAACAGTTCTTGGCTCTGCCATACTTGTCGCGCTTTTTCTTTCGGCGATTGTCGGTCTGGCTTACCTGGTCCTGCCCATTGACCGGGCAAACAGCTTTTTGTTCGCAGCCGTTTTCTGCCTCGGTCACGCGGTTCACGAAATTGGTGCGGTGTGCCTGCGGCAATATGAAGAAGGGCCGAGATTTGCCGCTGTTACGTTGCTGAGGCACGCTCTGGGCGTGTCTCTGGCGGTCGCTTTCATCATGAACGGTGGCGGCTACGAGAGTGCCGTGATCGGCATGTCGCTGGGTGCCGCTCTGACCGGGGTTTACGCGTTGGTAATAACCGTCAAGCGATCCGGCATTTACTTTCCGAAACGCACCGAAGCAAAGACCTATCTGTTTTTCGGCTTTCCGCTTGCCGTTGTCGGCTCTGCTTCGGTTTTCCGCGAGATGTCCACGCAATCCCTGCTTGCGGTTCTCGTTGGGATTGAGGCCGCAGGCTATTTCGCTGCTGCGCAAGCCCTGGCGATGAGGTCTTTGGTGCTGACGATGAGCACGCTTTCAAACGTGGTCGCACCCTCTGTGTTCGAGGCGCATGAAGTTAAGGGTATCGCTCAGTCCGACAGGGTTCTTGAGCGGTATTTTTCATTTCTGATGCTGATTTCGATACCGATTGTTGCTGCCTTGATCAGTGCGGCCGACGTGTTCGCGAACTTGCTTTTTGATCAGGGCTTTGCTGTGGAAACCGCTGGTTACCTGCGTGTGTTGGCAATCGCGGCCTTTGTCACCGGGCTGCAAGGCGCCTATTTCAGCTATTCGTTCATGAGGTCAAAAAAGACCGGGCTGCAATTGGTAATCACGTTCGGTACGCTGATCGTGCACGCCTTGCTGTCATTAGGCGTGATCTATCTGTTCGGTGCACCCGGCGCGTCTTACGCCTTTTTGTTCAGCGCGTTCGTTAGTTTCCTCGTCTACTACCATGTTGGGCGCAAGGTTGATCCACTTAAAGTGCCGGTTCAGGAATTGACCAAAGCCTTGGTTGCCGCGCTGGTATTTGTGCCGTTCGGCCTGTTGGCTGAATCGTCCTCTGAACTGACGACTCAATTCGCATTGCTCGTGCTGGGCACATTGGTCATGTTTGCGGTTCTGGTTGCCATTCGCCAGACTGCCGCTGTGACGGTTTGGGAAAGAGCAAGATTCCGCGTTTCCTAGCCAAATCCGCATCTCAAAAATAATGTTTTGTTAACAATCCGTTAACATAGGTGATGCCAATGTTTTTGCCATGAATTGGCGTATTCTTGCCCAGTTCCAATGCGTTTCTTGGCTCAGGCTGTGAGACGCCTCGTGGTTGGCTGAATATGATGTTAGATTGTCACTGACCTCAAGATTTTGTGTCACTTCATGGCCAATCAGGCGGGTTGATCTATAATCAAACCAAGCCGCCCGAAAACACGAGAGCATGAGGTCAACAAGGGCAGGTGCAGAAGAAAATGAGAAAGACCGAAAAAGAGCAACGTACTAGATGGTTATAGTATACCTACTCTCAGGACCGCTGGTCGCTTTTTTGTGCTTCGTCGCGTTTTATCTTTCCGGCGCAAGCACCGGGACACTTGTGTTTGGCAGTCTCATCATCGGATGCCTGACACCGCTTTTGGTTGCTGTGCTGCAATTCGCGTTCAGCCGCAAGATGCGCTTGAAAGTGTTCAGAAAACTGCCCTCGAAAATCGGGCAGTGAGAGAACAGGCGAAACTCCGTTAGAAAGCCGTAAACGGGACGTTGGATCGACCTCGTGTTTTAGGCCGGTTTGACGGCTGCCCGGTAAATGGGCAAATGCCCAAGACAAGCGCAAATCCCCAACAAATAAGTTGTTTCCTTTAGGTATAAGTGCGATCATATCGCGGGGCAAATATCCCGGAAAGCGTTATAGCTGAGTCGGGGAATACGTGGGTGGGAATTCGCACTTGGTGCGTAGACCCCAATATCGAGCAAATAATATTAATACGTTGCCGCGGCAGCCTAGCTTAAGGGCCAAGCGCGCAGCGAGGCGTTTTGCGTTGTGTCTTTTGAATGCGCGCGCCGTGTAGTTGTTGTGTTGTCCTGGGGGTTATTATGAACCATGTTCGAAGTTCTATTCGGATAGAAGATTCTGAAATTTGCAAACCAAATCAAGGCTCTATTTCTGAAGTTGTCGAGTTCTACAATTTAAAAAGTTTCTACGCCGTCAAAGGCAAACGTCTGCTGGATATTTTTCTCATCCTTGTCGGCGCTCCATTCGTTTTGCCGCTTATTCTGGGCATCGCGATACTTGTTAAACTGGATGGCGGTCCTGCCATCTATCGTCAAAGACGCATTGGAATCGGCGGGAAGGAATTTGATTTTCTCAAGTTCCGTTCGATGGTGCCGAATGCGGATCTGATGTTGGAAAAGCATCTCAAAGAGTGTCCGGCGGCTGCGGCAGAATGGCACAAGCATCAAAAGCTTGAGCATGATCCGCGCGTCACGAAATTCGGTCGTTTCATTCGGATGACCTCTTTGGACGAGCTGCCGCAACTTTGGAATGTGCTTGTCGGCGACATGAGCCTTGTTGGTCCACGGCCAATGCTGCCCGAGCAGCAAGTTCTTTATCCGGGCCGGGAATATGGCCTGATGAAGCCGGGCATCACCGGTCTGTGGCAGGTGTCGGACCGCAACGATGTAGAGTTTTCGCATCGCGCAGTTTTTGACAGCGACTATGCCCGGAAAATTGGGTTCTGGTTTGATCTGAAAATACTGTTCCGCACCGTAGGGGCGGTCTGCAACGCAACCGGATACTGAATGTGCGGGAAGTGTTGCCAGTAGGAAACGTGGTGACCGTTATGAAATTGGTACAGAGTGATTTGTTAGGAAAAGCGTCGGACTGGGTTGGAAATCAATTTCGGTTTCTGGGTCGTGGCGCGGTATTTGGTTTATTCCTGTTTAACGCCGGGGCCGCTCTGGCGGATTTTGATCTTGAGCCCGGTGATACGGTTCAGGTGACGTTTACTGGCTTGTCTGCCCTGTCTTTTGAATCGCTGATTGACGTGGATGGTTTTGTGAACCTGCAATGGCTGGGGCAGTTCAAAGCGCAAGGTATATCCCTGGAAGAGTTGGAGCAGCGTGTCCGACTGGACGCTGCAGGGAAGATTGTAAAGCAATACAACGGTGACGGGCAGATTTTCATCATTCAGTTGGATGGTGATGAAGTCGAGATTTCCCGGAACGGGTACAGGCCAATCATCATCGGTGGCGACGTCGCGCGTACTGGTCAGGTAGATTACCGTCCCGGCGTCACCGCGCGCGAAGCTGTTGCGCTGGCAGGTGGCGTCAGAAGCCAGCTTTTGACGGATGATGTCAGCATTGATCCCATCCAGTTGATGCGGTGGCAGACGGCCTATGGTCAGGCCGCGCTGGATCATGCGGAAGCCCTGGTTCAGAAGTGGCGCACCACCTCGGAGCTCTTGGATGACATGTCGCATCCACAGCCGCTTATTGATCATGTGTCAGTGTCAGAGAAGGTCCTCGAGGACTTGATCACCGAGCAAGTCAAGATTCGCACCATAAACCTTGCCAACGAAACCGGTGAGCGGCACTTCTTTGAAGAAGCTCAACAACAGGCGGGGCAGCGGATTTCGATTCTGCAGAAACAGAAATTCGAGCTGGCCAAGGCACTCGCCGCCGATGAGGAAGAAGAGGCAAGGGTGATAAGCCTTGTTGACCGTGGGTTGGCTCCGGGGTCTCGTATTGCGGATACACGCCGCACGACGGTTCTGTCCGCAACGCGGCTTTTGGACGTGGAAGAAGACCTTGCAACAACCAGTCTGGTTCTGACCAGGTTGAGGCGCGATCGCGAGCAATACGAACAGGAACGGTCGCTGCGGCTTTTGCAAGAACGGCGGGTCGCGAACCTGGCCATTCGAGATGCCAGTTTGCAAATGGACACGATCGCCAAATATCTGGCCGGAGCATCCAGCGAGATCGGTGTAGACAGCCTGATCACGGACATCGATTACACGGTCGAGATTTACCGCCTTGTTGACGGTGAACTGAAGTTATTTCCGGCGGACAAGCTGACCCGGCTACTTCCCGGCGACAGCTTGGAAATTTCGGTGGAGGAAATGGCGCCCGAGGCTCCGTTAACCGAGTAAACCCAACCTGATCATTCTGTGGAACCCTGTCTGATGACAGGCAAAGTATGGGCTGTGGTGACGAGCGCGGTTTTGGGTGTGGGAAGACCCGCCGCCGAACATCTAGGGCTTGGGCGCGCTTAGTTGAAGGTAACTCAGGCGGCGCGCCTCTCGCCTGCCGCGCGATACTGTGTCCAGGATAAGAGCGCAGGCAACGCACATAAACGAAACCAGGAAACCTGTCAGGGCCGCGAATAGCGACGGAAAGCGGTCGACTTCCGCGGTTTCAAGAAACTCCAGGAACACCGAAAGAAACACCAGGCCGGAGGGTATGAAAACCAGCCCTGCCAACGAGCAGAAGAACAGCATTGGTTTTTCTTCTTTCACAAGAAACCCAATCATTTTCAGGATTCTCAGCCCGTCCCCATAGGTGGACAGTTTCGAGACCGAGTTTTCGGGCCGCGCCCGATACTTGACCTGAACCTCATCAATCGGAAGCCGCATCTGAAGGGCGTGGACAGTCAGTTCCGTTTCGATTTCAAAGCCGCTGGACATGCTGGGAAAGCTTTTGACAAACCGTCGGCTGAAAACCCGATACCCCGACAACATATCGCCCAGATTCCTGCCGAAAAACAGCTTGACCATAAACGTCAGCAAACGGTTTCCGAACTTGTGTCCAGGGCGGTACGCGGCGTCGTCAGAGTGTTTTCGCGCGCCGTTCACCATATCCAGATTGTTGTTTCGCAAAAGCGCGATCAGGTCACCGACATTGCTGGCGTCATATGTGGCGTCGCCGTCCGCCATGACGTAAACGTCGGCCTCGACATCAGCAAACATGCGCCGGACCACATTGCCCTTGCCCCGGTTGAGTTCGGAGCGGACGGTCGCGCCTGCCTTTTGCGCGACTTCGATTGTGGCATCTGACGAGTTATTGTCGAACACGTAGACGTCTGCATCCGGCAGCGCGGTTTTGAACTCGGAAACGGTGAGTTCGATTGCGGCTTCTTCGTTGTAGCAGGGCAGAATGACTGCAATCCGATACGCGTCATCAGAAGCAACATGATCCGGGATGCCTCCCTGCAGATTTGACGTCACTTCCTCTTTAAACACAGTATCCTTCCTCCAAAAAATCGAAAATTCATGGATTGACAGAATATGTTTTGGGATACCAGATAATCACATATGCCAAAAGAAAAATTGACATAAGGGTCAAAGCTCTAACCCTTGATGAGACCAATTTGCTGCGATCCTCCTGCTTTGCTTTGTGGGGCACATGCGAAACGGGATCACGTGCAGAAGCTAATATCAGTTGCGGGGGCGGAATTCGGAAAATGCCTTCCTCAGAGTTCTTGAAATTCATGATTGTCGGCGGGGTCGCTTTCCTCGTGGACGCTGGTTTGTTGTTGATTACAACCGAACTGTTGAACCTGCCGCCCGAGATAGGGCGAATCTTTTCGTTCTTCGGGGCGGTAACGACAACTTGGTACCTGAACCGGACATACACGTTCACAACGGCAAGCCGCCCCACTTTGAAAGAGTTCGTAAGCTACGTTCTGGCCATGAGTTTCGGTCTTGCGGTCAATTACGCGGTATTCGTCGCGTTGATCCGGCTTAACGAAATAGCTGGTGCCTATCCGGTTCTGGCCTTGGTGCCGTCGACCCTTGCCGGGATGATCATCAACTTTCTATTTTCGCGCCGGATCTTGGGGGCCAAAAAAGCCGCAAAATAAAAGCGCGCCTTGGCGTTCGAGGCCAACGGATCGCGCAAACCGCATTTCGTTAACCAAGATTTGGGTCGCCATACCGTTTGGCTTGCTTCATATCGACCCGCGTCGCCACCAAAGCTGATGGTCGCACGTCAGCGTTGTCCAGCTCTCGAATTGCCTGGTAAACGGCATTTCTGTGCGTTTTGTTCCACCGGGTGAACAGAATGACACGCTGAGAAAGCTGGGACAGATACGCAGATTCCACGGCTGCCAAAAGGGGCGGAGTATCCAGCAGGATGACTTCGTACACATCCGACAAGGCAATCAAGAGATTGATGAATCCCGGAGACCGCAGGAATTCTTCCACCAGAGCGACCTGCGTGCCCGTATCCTGACTGCCCGCAAGCGGCAGGATATCAAGCCCGTCCTGGGGGGTTGCAACGATGTGATCCATGAAAGACGCAGGGTTCGACGTGCAGTATTTAAGCTCGTCAACTGAAAGCTGCGACAAGTCCTGGTACGCAGACGAGACGGTATCGCAATCAATGATCAAGGTTCTGAATTTGGTCTTGGCGCAGACAGACCCGATCAGCAACAGAGAAGACGTTTTACCTTCGTCCGGCAATGCGGATGCCCCCGAGAAGATCACACATCCATTGTTCGGCAAGTTCTGGTTGGGCTTACCATCCAGGCTCTTTGAAAAGAACTCGACAGCCTGCGAAAATGAAGGTTCATCCTGTTGCCGCAACGACCGCAGCCCGACATCGCTGCTGGCCAGCAGTTTCTTTCCGTAGCGCATGAATTCTGGGTCCAGCCTGCCTTCGCTGGTGAAGAAGGCTTCAAACTGCGGGACATGTTTGATTTCAGGAAGGATGGCCGACAGCTTTACCCCGGTTGCACTTTCAAATTCGTGCGTGGTTCTAAGCCGCTTCTGAAAGATTTCGCGGAGTACGGTCCAGACCAGACCAAGGAAAATAATCGCGAACATAACGGCGATGGATGTCTGCGACCGCTTTGGCTCTGACGGATCGACAGATACGCGCGCCCGCTCAATAAGATGCGCCCCGGCGTCCAGATAATCGCCTTGTTCCGCCCGGCGTCCAAGCTGGGATACAAAGTCACGATAAATCGCTTCTGTAACCAGAATTTCGTTTTCAATCCGTTTGGTGACAGAATCGTGCTGGACCTGTTCGGCCTGTTGCTCTTTGAAAACTTCAATGCTTCGCGTCAGATCGTTCAGCTGGTTTTCCAACTGCTCTACCCGCTTTTCGGCGATGTCCTGCGCCGCGCTCAGGCGCTGCAGCGCCTCTTCCGAGCCGGCCGCTTCGCTGATATCCGGGGGCAACATCCCGATCTGGGTCGCAAACTCAATCGCGTCCTGCGACTTGCCCTGCGCCCGAAGGGTTTGGATTGTATTCGCCTGTTCCCGAATCCGGGCCAGTTCCTTTTCAGCAAGCGCCGCTCGCCTTTCGGATTTAATCCGCTGCGCCTTGATGGTCGCGTATTCATCCGGGGAATAAGGCGTTTCGATGGAATGGGTTTCGAGGTCGGAACTCAACTTGTTCAGATCTTCGCGTAATTGCCCGATCCGGGTGGTTAGCCAACTTTGAGATTGGCCGAGATCATTGCGTTTCATCGCGGTCAGGTTCGACAGGTATTCACCCGCCAGGTTATTGGCGATGTCGGCGGCCTTTTGTGGTGACTTGGACGTAACGCGGATCTGGTAAACCGCCGAAATTTCACCCACCTGTTCGATGCGGGTGGCTTGCGACAGGTTCTCGATTGTCGTTTCGCGGAGCAGTTCTTCTTCAGAGCCCAGCTCGGTTTCAGTCTGTTCGCCTCCGCTCAAGGCGCTGACCAAACTATCCTTGATCTGGCGCGCCAACGTGATCGGAGACAGGTTGACGCCTGTGCCTTCTCCGGAAAATTCCGGGTCCGATTGCAGCTGCATCCGGTCGACAACGCTTTCGATCAGATCCGTAGAACGCAGCAGTTCCAATTCACTTTCCAATGAAGTCAGCGACAGCGGCAGGCCCGAAACATGCGGCGTGAACTGCGTTTCGGTCTGAACGCGCGTCTCCATCATGACTTTCGCACTGGACGTATATTTGGTGTCCAAGGTGTAAGTCAGAACATAAGCTATGACCGCGCCGATAAACCCAAGTGCCACGACCCAAGGCAGCGAACGTCTGATGGCCCATGCTATGTTGGACAGCGTTCTAAGCTCTGGGTCACCTGCCGCAGCTAGGCCCACCCCCGAGAGTTCCACGTCCAATCCTCTGCGATACTGATCAGTCATAACTAATAACAACGTGCGGTATGGATAGGTCCAAACATACGGCGAGTGGCCCTACATCAACAGTGAAAACAACATTTGGCGTCAACAATGGGCCTAGAAAACCACGTTTAGCGACTAAAAGATAGGATATTAGGCCCGATTGCCGTTTTGGTCCCATGTGCACCGATAAACTTGGCAATGCGGTGAGAAGGTATTCGCGAGAATCGGCAATACTGATAACCTGTGCGCGTATTTGTTATTTTGACGAGTTGGTTGTGAGATGAATCAGATTATCGACAAACGTTTGTCGCATACGATTGTAGCAGGAATGCCGGTCGCACTGGTCAGCGACGCTGAACTGACCTCTGCCATGCTGGACGATGTCGAAGGGCGCAGAAGCGGCCGTAACCAACGGGCGTTGACGGTTTTCGATGCTAACGCATACGGCATATCGCTTTATGACGAAGATGCGCAATTCGCCGAGGTCATAGATTCGGCCGACATCGTTCACGCCGACGGACAGATCGTGGTCTGGGCTTCCAAGTTAAAGCGTGGGTCGCACGCAATACCAGAGCGCACCGCAACGACCGATTTCATCCATTCCGCCGCGGCCGCGGCTGCCGAGAATGACGTGGGATTTTATCTTCTGGGCAGCACCGAAGAGATCAATCGCGCCTGTGCCGAAAAGCTGACCGAACTTCATCCCGGTCTGAAAATCGCGGGACGGCGAAACGGTTACTTTGATGAATCCGAAGTCGAATTGGTCATTGATGACATCAATGCAAGCAAGGCTGACATCCTCTGGGTTGGGCTGGGCAAACCGAAGGAACAGCTTTTTTCCACCCGCATCGCGCCCCGATTGACGCATTGTGCCTGGGTTGTGACCTGCGGCGGCTGTTTTCACTATGTCGTCGGAGATTACGCGCGCGCGCCTGTGTGGATGCAGAAAATTGGGTTAGAATGGCTGCATCGCACCGCGACCGGTCCTGGGCATATTCGCAAGAGGCATTTTAACAGGTTCCCACGCGCGCTGGGCATTGTCCTGAAGAAAGATGTGTTCAAACGCACCCAGCGGTGATGAGGTGCGCAAAGGCTGGCCAAGCAGAATATCCCGACGTTTGCCAGCGGTGTTTGTAGGTTGATTTGTTCATAGGGGATTTTGTGTGGCGAAGGTGGACTTCATAGGAATTGGTGCGCAGAAGGCTGCAACGACTTGGCTGCACCATGTTCTTTCAGAGCACGAGTCCGTAACGACGAACGAAGCCAAGGAACTGAACTTCTTCACGGCGAACTATGATCGCGGCTACACGTGGTATGAAAGCTGTTTCGCGGATTCCCCTTCTGGCAATTTATGCGGAGAATGTTCGCCCACCTATTTCTTCAGCTCTGACGCGCCTCGCCGCGCCCGCGACTATAACAAGGACCTCAAGCTGATCTGCATCCTCCGGGATCCGATCGGGCGGGTTTTTTCCAATCACCTGCATGAAATTCGCAAGGGCCACATCGCGCCGTCAACGTCGGTTGAAGCAGGTTTGGCGCGCAACCCCGCCTATGTGCAGCAAAGCCAGTACAAGGCAAATCTAGAGAACTGGCTGACCTATTTTGACCGGGATGCGTTGCTGGTTTTGTTCTCGGAAGAAGTCGCCGCAAATCCAGACGAGTCGTATGACCAAATTTGCAAGCATCTTGGTATTTCGCCCGGATCCGGCTCGGATGCGATTTCAGAAAGATTTCACGAAAACGTCACCTACAAGAACCAGACTCTTCAAAAGTCGTTGCGGTTCGGAGGCGATGTTATGCGATCTCTGGGTATGGAAGGTGGGGTGAAAAAACTCAAAGCCCTTCCGGGGTTGAAGCAGGTGCTGTCGATGAACAAGCAGCATCTGAAGATCATGGTCCCGCCGCCAACGTCAGAGACACGTGAGATGCTTGCGAACCAGTTCAGGCCCGACATGGAATATGTGGCGGAACTGACCGGCCGCCAAAGCCTGCCCTGGTCCACTTGGAGCGAAACGCGGCCGGCCAGTGCCGAGCAAAAGGGATAGTGATGCAGGGATCATTGGCGGCTCAAAACTCTGACAGCGTCGGCCCCAATGGCCCCAGCCGCGAGATCAGCGAGGTGTGGCAGCGATGACCTCTGGCCGTCGGGACAACGCTGCGCCGCATATCGCCATTTGTGTCGCCACTTTTCTGCGGCCGCAGGGTTTGCAATCCCTCATTGAAAGTCTGAACAGGCAGGACATGCAGGGTCGCAATGTTCAGGTGACACTTGTGATCGCCGACAACGCCCCAGAAACGCCCGCAAGCGGCATGCTGGGTGATATTCAGCAGCTCAGCCGTTGGCCGGTTGTTTATGTCTTTGAATACGAGCGTGGAATTGTATCAGCGCGAAACAGAACGTTAAGCGAAGCCCCGATGGATGCGGACTTCATCGCCTTTCTCGACGATGACGAACAAGCGTCTGAGGGCTGGCTGATCCAGATGCTGGATACGATGGGGTTGCCAGACACCGTGGCCGTCCAAGGCCCGGTTGAGCCGCGATACCGGCAAAAGCCACCGGATTGGATCGAGGCGCTGAACCTGTTTCGCATGGGTCCCTATGACCAAGGGGCCAAGCTGGTGTCTGCGGCAACAAACAATTCGATGGTTGATGCCTCTGTCATTCGTGAGCGGGGATTCAGGTTCGACCCGCGTTTCAACATAACCGGCGGTGAAGACGAGGAATTTTTCACGAGACTGTGCGCCGGTGGCGGAACAATCAGGGCGGCTGCGGGTGCGCTGGTCTGGGATGACGTGCCCGAAAACCGGACGACCTTGCGTTGGCTGGGTCGAAGGTGGTTCCGCATGGGCAATACGCTAAGCCGAATTGCGTTGATCAGGCGGCAGGGCGTTGCGCTGCGCGCCGCGAAAAGTGTTGCGGCCCTTGGGTGGGGCGGGATCATGTGTCTCTGCCTTGGCTTCGGTTCTCGGGCCAGATGGTATCGGGGTTGGCTCGAAATTCTGAGGGGGGCTGGCATGGTCGCAGGTCTGTTGCATTTCAACTTCGCTGAATACAGCAGCACGGCCGTCAAGGTCGATCGGGTAGAGGAGGGATGAGAATGGCTCGGGCATCCTCGGACCCTGTATTTTCGGTCATTGTTCCCGCGCGCAACATGGAACGATTTCTTGAGGAAACGCTGCAGAGCGTGCGTGACCAGACCTTTGACGCATTCGAGGTCATCTGCATCGACGACGGGTCAACGGATGGGACGCGCCAGATCGCTGACAATTTTGCGCAACTGGATAGCAGGTTTCGTGCGGTGGCAGGTCCGGCCAAGGGCGTCAGTGCGGCTCGGAACATGGGGCTAGAGCTTTCCAAAGGTCGTTTCGTGCTTTTCTTGGACGCCGACGATCTGTTGCATCGGCGGGCGCTGGACGAATTCCAATCGTCACTGACGACAACTGACGCGGTCGGGGCGGTGGCGGGTGTGCAAAGGATAGACGTGAATGGGCAACCCATGCGGGGGGCGGATAACCGTGAGCTTGTTCCCGCGCAGGATCAACTGGCCGCGTTGTTGCGAAAGAACTTTGTGGTCAACGGAGGAGCGTTGGCTCTTAGGACGGACATCGCGCGGCAAAGCGGCGGGTTTGATGAAGCCCTTGTCAATGGCGAGGATTGGGAGTTCTGGTGCCGCGTCGCCCTTCTGGGTGTTTTCACCGTAGTTCCGGGACCGGCGCTGTTGAACTATCGGCAAGTTGCCAGCGGCGCGAATTTCCGCGCGCGCGGCCCGGTCTTTGCACATCGAGCGCCGTGTATCGAGAAAGTGGCAGTGAACCCGTCAATGAAGGAAAGGTTTGGTCCGCGCCTCGGGTCCCTTTTGCGAGCCAGACAGATCGACGTGTTCTGGTCGGGTGTCCGCAATCAATACCAATACGGGCGCAAGTCGACCGCCCTTTTTGAAGGCGCGTGCGGGGCCGTTCTGTACCCTGACAGCCTTTTGCGCCCCCGTTTGATCTGGCGCTTTTTGCAGAGTTTGGAGCGAACAGGGAAATAAGTTAGGGTCACAGAGTTTGAGCCGAGAGGAGGATGCGGCAGATGACGTTTTCTAGACGTGCCATTTTGCTTCAGGGCACCGCGCTGGCACTTGCCGCGCCCTTCGCCAGTGCGTTGGCCTCAGTCCTGAATCCGGGTATTTCGGTTGAACCCGCGATCAGCTTTGTTGGGGGTGACATCGTCCAGGTCACCTTGGTAGACACGCTTTTTGATCACCCGCAGAGTGTCGAGGTAAAACCGGGTGATACGCGGGAATGGGCTCCTGATCCTTACGACTCGTTCGGCTCTGTCGGCCGGCTCAATGGGCAGAAGGGGTATTTCTCGGGCGACGCGAACGTGACGCAGCCCCAGTTGTTCATGGCCTGGCCGACAGAGGTGCCGGGAAGCAGGCTGTCAGGCTTTCGCACCGGACCCGAACCGCACCAGAAGCGATCATTGGCGGACCAGCCCTCGAAATGGACGGTTCTCGTCGACGGCGCAGCAGTCAATGTCCTGGTGGTCTATCGCAAATCCGTTCCAATTCGCACTGTGGCTCTGGATGTGGGCCGTTGGGACAGCACCAAGCGGCACATCCTGACATTTATTCTGGACCGACCGGTGCCGGACGGCGCTACCATCTCGGTGGAAGGCCCATCCGTTTCAAAAATCGAAAGCCAAAAGTCAAAAACGGCCTTCAGCGAAGCCGTACATGTCTGCCACGCCGGATACCCGCTGACCGGACCCAAAAAGGGATATGTCGGAGAGTGGTGGGGGCATGACAAGGACGGCAACAGCGGTAACACCGATGCAATCCTTTCAAACCAAACCGGGTGGAGCGTCATAAACGAACAAGATGGCACGGTTGTGCGCACGGGAACGCTTGAATTGGCAAAGCCAGCGACCGAGCCGCACCGGGGCGAGGACAACTTCAACGGTTGTGATATTTACGAGGCTGACTTTTCGGATCTGGATGGTGAAGGCGAATACCGTTTGCAAGTGAATGAGCTGGGAGTCTCATTCCCCTTCAAGATTTCGGCTGCTCCTTATGCCGAGGCGCTTAGGCTGGTGGCGCGATGGTATTTTCATCAGCGGTCAGGATGCGAAATTGCGGAACCATACGGAGAAGGCAGAACGCGCCCTCGCAACGGCCACCCCGAAGACGGTTTACTGGTGTGGCAGACGGATGTGCTGATTGGAAATAAGACCGACGGGTACGGCGAGGCCAGTTCAGAAAAGGCGCTGCGTGAACAACCACACGGGAACAGCGGTGCGCAGGGGGCAACAGCAGCTTGGTCCGAGCACCTTAATCCCAACGCCTGGGGCGGCTGGCACGACGCCGGAGACTGGGATCGCCGTATTCAGCATACGGAAGTCATCTATCACATGGCTCATATCATCGAGACGTTCGAGTATGCGCGTTCTCTGGATCTGAACATCCCCGAAAGCGGCAGGTCCTTTGCCGACGACAGCGTCAAGGCACGTAAGAATGACTCGGATCGGGGTGACGGAGAAACGGTTCTGCCTGATCTCATTCACGAGGCGCTTTGGGGTATTTCGCTTTGGCGCAGAACACAGCGCGAAGACGGCGGAGTCAGCGGCGGTGTTGAGTACTCAAAATCTGGGATTTTCGGCTCTGTTTCGTGGAATCCCGTTCAGATTACCTACTGCTACGGGCCGGAAGATTGGGCTGGATATCTGTTTGCACGCAGTGCGGCAAAGCTTGGGCTTGTGATCAAGCAGGTGTGCGGCGACCACGCGCTTGGCGATGAGCTCATACAGGAATCTCTGCGCGCATGGAATTGGGCAGAACAGGAATTTCTGTCCAAGGATCCCTACGGCGCGCTTTCCAAACCTGTGCAGGAGGCGTCAGAGACTCAGGATACGACCGCGCAACAAGAACCCGACCCAGAGCGCGAAAGATGGGTCAGCGTCGTTTCACGGGCGCGCGTCGCTGCTGCGGCAGGTGTCTTTCGCGCCAGCGGAGACGCGGCCGCCCAGAAGGTATTTGAGGACTACAATCCCTTTGCCCCGATGTCGGACGAGCCGATTGAGTACATAAAACGGGAAGTCCTTCAGTTTTCCTATTTCGAATATCTGCAGGCCGCCAAGGAAGGCAGGCCCACCAAGCCCGATATCGTCAATGCGATCAAATGGTGGACAGTAAATCGCATCAAGAACTCGGAACGCATGGGTCGTGATTTTGGGCTGCACAGTACGGCCACATACCCATGGGGTCTTGGATGGCTCCGTTTCGGGCCGGGCTCTAACTGGAGGGCTGCGCACTACGCGCTGTACTACGCAGCCAATGGTGAGATTCCGGCTGAAATGCGGGACGCCGTGATCGAAGGTATGTGGTTCGGGCTAGGCTGCAATCCTTCCAACGTGAGTTTCGTTCAGGGGTTGGGGCATAGGGATTATGCCGACCCGCTGTATCTCGACGGAAGGGGAAAACCGCCTATTCCTGGCCTAATCAGCTTTGGAGTGACAGGCGGCACATTGTATGAATGGGAGCGCCACAAGACAGAAGGGTCGATCTATCCGGCTGACCAACTGGCCTGGCCGATATACGCTCAGATATTTGAAAGCCGAACGATCGCAAAGGCGTCAGAGCATGACATCAAGGCCAACGTGATGGAATGGCTGATTGCCTGCGCAATGGTCAATTATCAAGCCCAGGAGCCGTCGCAGTAAATCATGGGTAAGTGACGCTGCCCGACCTTTCATTCGCGCCAATTCAGCCAGCCTTGTACCCCTGCGCACGGCCCCCTTTGGACGGCTTGCGCTGTGGTTTGTGAAACATCTGTCTTGTGCCTTTAATCACAATGGCGTCGGTTGCCCTTTCGCGCTCTGTTCGTCTTGGATATGACGGTTAAAGCGTCGGCGATGCGCGCCGGTCGTCCATGCCTGTGTTGCACAACTGGGAGCGCATAAATGACGTTTCGCCGTTTGGCTCTTGCCGCGATAACCGTTTCTTTTCCAATGATAGCGCAGGCGCAATCCGAAGGGGCGGCGCAGTCCGGCCTTTTGATGGAGCTGAATACCGTTCAGGATGTCGAGGGTGCCTGCCGGCTTACCTTTCTGGTCGACAACAAGACCGGAGAGGCAATCGACTCGGTCAGTTTTGAAACGGTGATTTTCGATGCGTCCGGCAGTGTGGTCCGCTTGTCGCTGTTCAATTTCCGTGACCTGCCGGTTGACCGACCCCGTGTGCGCCAGTTTGATTTGCCGGGTCTGACCTGTGATGGGCTGGGCCAAGCGTTGATCAATGGGGCAAACACCTGTGTTGTTGCCGGGACAGACAGTCAGCTTTGTGATGACGCGCTAAAGCTGAATAGCCGGACTGATGTGGAGTTGCTTGGATGAGCCCGCTGATCGCCCTTCGTGATATACTGGCCCTTGGCGGGCCGGTCGTTGGAATTCTCATCGCAATGTCCGTGGTGACGCTTGCGGTTACCCTTTACAAACTATGGCAGTTTGCGGCTTCGGGTGTCGGTCGCCACCGTGTTCTGTCTGAGGCGCTGGCTGCATGGGACAACGGCGACACGCAGGGTGCTCGGGCGCGATTGGCCGAAAGCCGCAGCTACCTTGCCCCCTTGGTTGGGGCCGCTATGGATGCACCTGCCGCGCCCGGTCTTGATCAACGACTGGATGCAGAGGCGGGGCTTGCCCTTGCCGGGCTTGAGCGCGGGTTCCGACTGTTGGACACGGTGGCGCAGCTTGCGCCCCTGCTGGGGCTTTTCGGAACGGTGCTTGGGATGATCGAAGCCTTCCAGAGCCTTCAGTCTGCGGGGTCATCGGTTGATCCATCCTTGCTGGCCGGAGGCATCTGGGTCGCGCTGGTGACAACGGCGGTCGGACTTGCGGTTGCGATGCCCACGTCGATGGTTCTTTCATGGTTTGAAAGCCGCACGGCCCGGGAACGGGTTTTCGCGGACAAGGCGCTGCGCACGGTGCTGGTGCCGGGTCAGGGTATGTCCAACCCGGCCGAGACCAAAGCCGCGCTAGCCGCGGCTGAACATGCGTAACCGGGCACCCTTTGTCCGTAGGCCATTGTCGATGACTCCGCTCATCGACGTGATCTTTCTGCTGCTGCTGTTTTTCATGCTATCCT
Organism: Ruegeria sp. BB6; assembly: GCF_056539385.1. Taxonomy (NCBI): domain Bacteria; kingdom Pseudomonadati; phylum Pseudomonadota; class Alphaproteobacteria; order Rhodobacterales; family Roseobacteraceae; genus Ruegeria; species Ruegeria sp. BB6. Next base: position 155,520 of record NZ_JBQFUW010000003.1, on the reverse strand, counting down.
CGACATTCTCCAAATACGGCGAGATCGAGCTGAGCAATGCGACAGGCGGCGGAGCCGCTTCCGAGGCACAGGCCGAACGGCATTTCGTGCAGCTCGGTGCCGAACGGCTGGACTTGAACGGCGCGCCTATAACATTGAATGAGCTGGGCGATCAGGTGGAAACAGGGCAGGTCCTTGTCAGCCTTGACCCCGACACGACGGCGCAGCGATTGGTTGACCTGCTGGTCCGGCTGCGCGGACGCGATGGGCTTAGAGTTCTGGTGCTGGAATGATCCGTTTCAAACGCCCTCGCCGCAAGCGCGACTCTACCATTGCCATGATCAACGTCATATTTCTGATGCTGATCTTCTTTCTCATCGCGGGAACCGTGGCGTCGCCGCTTGATCCCGACCTGAATCTCGTGGACACATCGGACCTTCAGGGGCGAGAGCCGCCGGACGCCCTTGTTCTTCACAGGGACGGTCGGATCACCTTTCGCGGCAAGGACATCGACCTTCAAAGCTATATGGACGGTCGCGAACCCGGAGCGGTGCGTATTGTGCCCGACCGGGCGGCCTCTGGTCCGCGTCTGGTCGAGGTGACGGGGGATTTGCGCAGGCTGGGTGCAACGTCCGTGTATGTCGTTACTGAAAAGGCGCTGGAATGATCCGGCGATCGGTCGTCATAGCGGCTGTCGCCATACTTGTGTCTCTGCTTCTGCACGTGATGGGTTTGACATTCACTGCGCCAAGACTGGCCGAGCAACCGGCAGGTGCAAGCCCGGACAACAAGGTCGAGCTGGGAAATTCGTTCGAGGAGTTGGCCGAAGACAGCATTGAGCCGGTTGAACCAGAACCGAATGAAGCCCCCGAGCCGTTGGCCGAAGAACCCCCGGAACCGCCGGAAGTCCCCGTCAGCGAAGCGCTCGTGGCGTCGGAGGACCCGCAAGTTACACCCTCGCCTGATCTGGGCTCTGCAGAGGTGGTGAACCCCGTGGCGACCGAACCGGTCGAGCCTGACGTTGCCGAAACCGAGAGCACGTCCGATGGTGACAAGACCGCCAGCGAGGACATCGACGAAACACCGCCGGTTGCGCCGCAGGAGGTGGTTGAAACGCCACAAGGTGAGCCTGACTCCGCAGCCGGTCCGGATGAAACCCAGCCGGTCGCACCCTCGCAGCAACTCGCGGCTTTACCAGCGCCAGAAGTGGCTCCTATTCCGGAGGTTTCGACGGTACCGGCTGTTCCGCTGGAAAGTGAGGCCGTTGAACCGGACGTACCGGACGCATCAAACCCGGAAACGGCAGACGAAGCCTCGGAGCTGGCCGTGACATCTTCGATACGACCACAGCGCCCCGAACGCAGCGCTGCCACACAAAGGCAAGGGGTTCCGAACGGGGCGCGGGACTTCAGCAACCTTCGGTTCCCGTCGCAAGAGATCGAGTCACCTTTGACGACCTATCAGCGGAGGGGGATTGACGCTTTCACTTCGGGAAATACCGGAACACGTTCAGGTGGCCGCGGCCCTGGAAACTCGAACACCACCAACTATGCGGGGCGGGTTCTGGTGCATCTCAACAGGGCACCGGTCGTGTTCGTGTCAGCTCGTGGATTTGCGCAGGTCTTTTTCGAGATTAATCCAGATGGCACCTTGGCCTGGGTCGACGTGGTGGACAGTTCAGGATCACCCGAGGTTGACCGGGCGGCCAAGGCACAGGTGCGCGCGGCGTCTCCATTTCCACCTCCGCCAGGTGGTGCGAGCCGCAAGTTGTCGTTTTTCTATACGAGTAACTGACTATGCTCTGACTCTTGCGTCGTAACGCGTCTTACCCGCTGCGACAGTCGAACCGTCGCTCTGGCTGCACGACGCCACGAATCTTGTTTTTAACGATGTTCTTCGCCTTATACGCTTGTGATCACAAACTCCGATTTGGCGTAACACTGGTAGTCCCAAAGTGATTTAAAGAGGGGGTATCATATTTTTTTAGTCAACTTTTTGTAACAATCGCATAGATGCAGGAAAAACCCTATATAAACATGCGCTTAGGTTTCCGCGGTGTGGACTATGGGTATGTGCAAGGTTGCAACAGAATCCGACGCCGAGGGAAAGAATTTGTGCGCGTCCATTGTGCGCATGGCGAATTTGAACGAATACGCGGGCAGCCGCTCTAGCGCGGCTATACTCCTCTCAAAAAACTTATGGACTAACCATGAAAAAAGTTCTCTTTGCATCGACTGCGCTGCTTGCAACCGCAAGCGTTGCCGCAGCGGAAATCCGGTTCAGCGGTTACGGCCGCTTCGGTCTTGGCTATGAAGAAGATCGCACTGGTACAGTTGCGAACTTCACCACCACCGCAAGCGGCGACATCGTCCGCGGAGCCGGCGGTGTAGCTGACCCTGACGCAGTAGCCACAGAAGTCGACACCGACAGCACCATCCTGGTCTCGCGTTTCCGTCTGAACATCGACGCAAACGTAGAAACCGACAGCGGCGTTGAATTCCAGGGTCGTGTTCGTCTGCAAGCTGACGACGACGCGGGCAATGGTGAGCAAAACGAAGCCGGTCTGAACGGCGCACGTTTCTCGGTCATCTACAGCGGCCTGCGTGTTGACGCTGGCAACGTCTCGGGTTCGTTCGACAACCTGGGTGACTACTTCGGTACCGAGCCGGGCCTGGAGCAGTTCCTGGGTCAGTACTCGGGCGTTAACTACTCGTTCCTCGAGTACAGCTCGACCGGTTCGGGCGCAAACGGCGTGTTCTTCCAGTACGCAGTTGGCGACCTGTCGTTCGGTGCTTCGTATGACCAGCGCACCCTGGCTCTGGCGGGTCAACCGCAAGACGCAGACCGTTGGGACATCTTCGCAAGCTACGTCTTCAACAACATCACCGCATCGCTGGCCTACGGTCAAACCGATCTGGTTGACGGCGAAGACCAAAGCCTGACCGTCTTCACGCTGGGCGCTGAACTGGGCGACTTCTACGGCACCCTGTTCGTTGCAGACGATGACGTCATCGAAGACGCAGAAAACGGCACCGCATACGGTTTCTCGGTTGCTTACGACCTGGGCGCAGCGACCACCCTGCAGCTGGTTTACGGCGACGGTTCGGCTGACGACGACACCCGCAACATCGGTGTTGGCGCCATCTACGACCTGGGCGGCGGTGCATCGCTGCGCGGCGCAGTCGGCGAAATCAAGGACGGTGACGACGATGGCCGTATCCGTGCTGACTTCGGTGCTCAGTTCAACTTCTAAGTTGACCTGAACCATCAAGGTTCAAGGGCGGGTCTTCGGACCCGCCCTTTCTTGTTTCAACCTTCTACTTCTTTTCAAAAAAGAGAATGACCTCGCCCAGTCGGACGCCGTACCGAGAGACATAGGCGCGGTTCAGCAGGCGATCGTCCGACAGCAGCCACATCCAGTCATCGAAATTGACCCGCATCGTGCCGTCCTTGACGGGCAGGTCGATCTTGTATTTCCAGTTGAACGTGTCTCCACGCTCTACTCCGCTGGCGGTTCCAAGAACGCCGGGTGCGGTGCCGGTCCAGGTGTCATCACCCGTTTTGGTCAGCGTCCAGATCCGCTGTTCCGTGGCCCCATCGTCATAGACGAAATCCTCAACCAGCGTCAGAGTTTCACCGTCCCAAGTGCCTTGGATATCGACGGTGAACCGGCGGGGGACGTTGCCCAGAACGTCCTGAAACTGGCCATATGCAACGGTCTTGCCTTCAAAAAACTCCTCGAGGTTCAACTGGCGATCAGACAAGAAGGTTTTGGGCACGCGGGGTTTGGCCGAACAGGATGCCAGAACGGTCACGCCGACAATTGCAATCGCCGAGATCAGAAAGCGCCGCCAGTTCATTGAACCGCCCTCGCTTCTGACGCGTTGTCATACCCATTCGCGCCGTTCAGATGGGCGGCCTTTGCCTCGGGTGCGGGGCGCATCGTTGCGACCAGTTCAGCGACCTTGAAGCCGAATTTTCGCATCTCGGACCTGTTCATGATCACCCCGTTTTCGGTCAGGTACATCCAGTCCGTTACATCCAGCGTATGTCCTCCGGCGTCTTCTGGCAGCATGATGCGATAGGTCAGTTTGACGGTCGCGCCCGAAATCGTGCCTTTCCCCTCGCCCACGATATCATCCGCTGTTGCGGTAAAGGTGTTCCCGGTGCCCAGTGTCAGATACCATTTGCGGGTCATTTCCTTGCCATTGGAGTAAGTGAAGTATTCGGACAGCGTTCCGGTGTTTCCGTCCCATTCCCCGACCATGCGGGCGACAAAGCTGTTCGACATCTTGCCGTTGGGCCCATAGATCAGACCTTCGGACAGGATTTCTCCGTTGAGAGCCTCTTTCATTTTGAACGTGGGTCCGGTCCCGGCATAGTCCGCAGGCGACTGCGCGCGAAAGCTCAGAAAGCGGCCTCTGGCGATGAGAAAGGCGAGGATGGTGAGTAGAAGGGCGGCAATGAAAGTCATTTGGCTGATACCTCAGTTGGCAGCGTCAGGACCATTCCAAACGCGCCGAGTTTCAGGATGCAGGGCAGAACGGCATAGGCGAGGTTGAGCGTCTGCAACGCCGCCGCCGAATTGGTTTGTCCTGGTGTAAAGCCGCTGCGTTCCAGCAACGGCAGAGTGAAGAAGGCCGCGAGCGCAAGGCCCAGCTTGCCAGCGAAAGACCAAATGCCAAACGCAGCGGACGCGTTCAGACCAGCACGGGTCAGGGCGACCGAAAACATAGCGGGCAGCACGACCATGTCCGCGCCCAACGCCGCGCCTGAGGCAAGGCAGATCAGGGCAAATCCTGTCAGGTTTCCGGCGGATAACGAGGCCGCGCCGATAAACCCCGCAATCGCCAGTGGCATCGCGATCATCAGAGTCTGTTTCGGGCCAATTCGATTGCTGAGTCGTGCCCACAAGGGAACGCTTGCCCCGGCGCTGAGGAAAAACAGGATCAGCAGTGGACCGGCCTTGCCGGGCAGTTGCAGACGGTCTTCCACAAAAAACAGAAACAAAGTCGAGGTTATCGCAACGGGCAAGCTGTTGATCAGTGCCAGCGCCAGCAGACGCAGTGCTCCGGACTGTCCTAGCCCGGTAAGCGACAATCCCTGACCGGTGATCGGGGTGCGCTGCCAGATGGGAAAGGTCACGATCAGCGTGACGATTGCCAGAACACCCAGAAACAGACCGAAAGCAGGGTAGCCCTGCGCACTTGCGCCAAAGGCCACAAACAGGGCGGGTGCGCTTGCGGCAAGAACGACTCCGGCCAGTTGCCCGCCTTCGCGATAGGCCGCAAGGGTCATCAGGTCTTTGGCATCCGCGCGTTTCGCCAGCGTCGCGCTGCGGCCGTATAGAAGGATGGTCCCAAGGCTGTAGGCGGAAAAGAGAAGTATCAAAACAGACACTAACACAGGCAGCTTTGCCCCATCGGGCAGGGAAAACAGCAATGGAAACCCAACAGCGAGGCCAAGTGCGGCAAGTGTCGCAAACAGCGCCTGCGCCCGCGGCCAGCGATCTATGGCCCAGCCGATCAGCGGATCCTGTATCAGGTCCACCAGACGGATTACCAAAAGCACGGTTCCGATGACCCCCAGCCCAATGCCCAGATTGACGGCAGCAAAACGCGGCAGGTGAATGTACAGCGGAATACCCGCCGCAGCGAGCATCAGCGCATAGAGACTGACGCGCGGGTACAGCATCACTGACCCTTCAACTGGCGGGTAAAGCTGGCGCTTCGCGTGTCTGCGCCAAGGAAAATGGACATGAAGGCGCGTTTTGCGCCGGGATAGGACAGGGTGCAGGTCTTTTGGCCGTTGCGCCAGAACCCGACCTTGTTGGGGCCTTCGGATATCGCGATATAGCTATCGCCCTTGCCGACCGCCTTGTAACACTGCTGAAGCGCGCTTTGCGACGGCGCGGGGTTTCCCTGCCGCGCCATCTCCTCCAACGTGGACTCGACCAGAGCCTTTTGCTTTAGCGTCTTCCGATATGTCAGCTTCAGGCCAAAATCGGCGTCCCAACTGAACGCCGCGCCGTTCGGAGTGAAAAGCTGGGCGTCGTAAACCGGTATGCCCAGAAACCGGAAGGTCGCGCTGCCGATCTGCTGCGGGCTGGATAGGGTTTGCGAGATCGGCGAGGCCGCCAGCCCGCCCGGTATCAGCACGACAAGGCAGACCAGCGCAGCGCGTGACGTATCACAGATCCGCTGAGACAGGGATGGCCGGATCTTTTGCAAGAATGCCATTTTCAGCTCCGAGGGTTTGCGGGGCGCCGTTCAAAAGCCCGACGACATGCATCGCACTGGCGATCCCGTCTTCGTGAAAACCGTGCCGGTTGTAAGCACCGGCAAACCAGGTTCGGTTCTGTCCCTGCATCTCGCGGATTTGCCCTTGTGCTTTCAGGGCTGCCTTGTCGAACACCGGATGGGCGAACTCGACCTGGTCATAGATTTTATCCGCAGGAATTTCTGAACCCGCGTTGAGCGATACAAACAATGGATCGCTGTCGGGAATGTTCTGAAGGCGGTTCATCCAGTATGTCACGCCCACGTTTCCAGCCTGCGAGCGATAGGTCCAGCTGGACCAGCACGCGCGTCGCCGGGGCATCTGGCGGGGGTCACAATGCAGGATCGCGGTGTTCGGCTGATACCGGATCGCGCCCAAAGCGTCCCTTTCGGCCGGTGTCGCGCTGTCTCCAAGGATGGCCAGCGATTGATCAGAGTGGGTGGCCAGAATGATCTCGTCAAACTGGTCGATCTGACCCTGGCTGTGAACCGTGACACCGGTATCGTCGCGCTGCACGTGATCGACGGGTGCGGCCAGGCGGATGTCGCAGCCGCGCCCGCGCAAGGCGGCGTCTATGCGGCGGACATATTCGATACTGCCGCCTTTGACCGTGTACCACTGGTGCTGTTTGGCGCGTCCGCTGGCCAAAAGCGCGTGGTTGCGGAAAAACTGCACCAGAGACCGCGCCGGGAACTGATCCACGAACTCGACTGGCGTGGACCAGATCGCACCGCACATCGGCATCAGGTAATTGTGGCGGAACCAGTGACCTAGACGCAGTTGGTCGACCAGCTCACCAATAGTGGTGTCATCGTCCTGCGCGGCGATGGGGGCCTCTTTGCCGAACCGCAGGATGTCCGCGATCATCTTGTAATAAGCCGGACGCGCCAGATTGCGTTTCTGAGCCGTCAACGTGCGCAGATTGTTCAGGCCATACTCGATGCGGCCATTGTCGATTGTCGCACCAAAACTCATTTCCGACTTGATGACGGGAACATTCAGCTCATCGAACAGTTTGGTCAGATAGGGGTAAGTCACATAGTTGAAGACGATGAAACCGGTATCCACCGGCTGATCGCCATTCTTGCCCGCCATCACCGTTCTGGCGTGGCCACCCAGTCTGGGCTCGGCCTCAAAGACGGTCACGTCGTTGTTTTCTGAAAGGTAGTAAGCTGCGGAGAGACCTGAGATTCCTGCGCCAATTACTGCGATTTTTTTCCGGACGCCCCGGGATTCATCGAACATTCAAGCCTCGTTATGTGACATTTTACAATAAGATACGCAGACTGGGCCGGGGTGGATCAATCGGGTTATGAGAAATTCAGCTATGAGCACTGCAAAATCTTTAGGCGTTGAGGCCCATTTCCGGTCCCGGCGCGTGATCCATTGCCTTGGCGTGGCCGTAAAAGCATCACACGGAACGAAACGGTCGGCGCATGAGCAGCTTTGATGGAAAAACCTATTGGATTATCGGCGCAAGCGAAGGCTTGGGGCGTGCTCTGGCCGACGCGCTTGGCTGTCAGGGGGCGCATCTGATCCTGTCCGCGCGCAATGCGGACCGTTTGGACGAAATCTGCGCAGCGCTTCCAAATGCCCGGCCGATTCCGATGGATGTAACCGATTTAGACTCTGTTCGTGGCGCAGTGGCCAAGGCCGGGCCTGTCGATGGGCTGGTCTATAATGCGGGCGCCTATGATCCGATGCGCAGTGCTGACTGGAACACCGAAGCGGCCTTGGCCATGAGCGATGTCAACTATCTGGGTGCCGTTCGGGTGTTGGGGGAAACTGTCCCGGGATTCGTTCAAGCCGGTCGCGGTGAGATCACCCTGATCGGGTCTTTGGCGGGCTATCACGGTCTGCCGGCCGCTATCGGGTATGGGGCAAGCAAGGCGGCGTTGATTTCCTTGGCGGAAACCATGCGACACGATCTGGCTGGAACCGGCGTAACGGTGCGGATCGTCAATCCGGGTTTCATCAAAACCCGCCTGACCGAGAAGAACAGTTTCAAGATGCCGATGCTGATGACGCCCGAGGATGCGGCCGCGCGCGTGGTCAAGGCAATGTCGCGGCGTCGGTTCCGCACCGATTTCCCGGCTCCGTTTTCTTGGGTGATCCGATTGATCGACTATCTGCCGGATATTCTTGTTTATCGCGGAAAATAGACTCTAACAAAACTGACCGTGGCAAAACCAACCCGCTGACATGGTGCCGCCATGTCCGTAGAACAGCCAGAGCCGTTCCCCTTCTTCGGTCACCACCACCCAGTAATCGCGCACGCCGCTGCGCCAGTTGGGATCGTCCAGCCACCATTCCGGCGCGATCCGTTCCGGGCCGGTCGCCTGCGCCAACTGCCAGTCGCGCCCACGCCAACGAAAGGCGCTGGGCACGTCCGGAGTGTCCGGGGCCATCACCGGTTCGGGCTGCCACATCTGCAAGGGGCGCGGGCGCGGCGGCGCAGGCCAGTCGCGCGCGGGCTCTGACCATGCGGCGGCCAGTATCTGCGCGGTCTTCTCGGGGATGTGTGAGGCCGCAGGGTGCCGCCGTGTGATCGCCTCCAGCCCGACCCGCGCGCCCAGTTTGCCGATCAGATCCTCGACGGCGGTGTTGCCGTCCAGCCGCTCGCGCACGGCGCGGCGTGCCTCGGCATGGCCCGTCATGGTGCGGGCGTGGATCGGTTCGGTCTGCACCGCCTCAAGCCGCAACATGTCGATGCCATAGCCCGCGTCGATCTTGTCAATTTTCATCTCTAACAAAGGCCGAATACGGTGTTTATCATAAGTCGGACGGGCCAGACCGACCTCGATAACCTCGGCTGCCTGATCCGCGCGATGCGCCTCAAGCCGCAATGTTCGTACCCCGCGCGCTTTCTCCTCCAGCTTGGTGCAGAGCGTCGGCAGAACCCGGTCGATCGCGGCCATCACATCCTCGGTCAGGCCAATCGGGTTGGGCAGGGTCATCCGCACCGCAAAGTGATGTGGCGGGCGGGCGGGTGAGACCGGCTCGGGCGCGCTGCCCATCGCCTGATCCAGCCGCAATACCAGCCCCCGCCCGAACCGCCGCGCCAATGACGCGCGTGGTTGGCCCAGCAAATCCCCGATCCGGCGCAGGCCCAGACGGTTCAACTGTGCCACCACCTGATCCTCAAGCCGCAGCGCTGCGATGGGCAAGGGGCTGAGCGCGCCATAAGATTGCCCCGGTGCCGCAATGCGTGCGCCCCCGCCCAATGCCATCACCTGCGGTGCGGCCCCGCCCTTGGTCCAGTGCCGTCGCTTGGTGGCACGGGCGCGGGTGGCGCGGGCCTCTTGGCTGATGGCGTCGCCATTGCGGTCGGACGTGGCCTCTTGCCCCGCGTATCGCGCCAGCGCCCAGGCCGCACCCAGCGTGTCGGCGATGCCCATCTGTACGCTCAGACCCATATCGGCGCAGTCGGTTTCGATCACGTTCAGCAACGCCTCTTCCCCGCCGAACAGATGCGCGCAGCCTGATAGGTCAACGATCAGGCCATCCGGTGCTTCCTCGGCCACCCACGGGCTGAACTTGCCCACCCAGCGGCGCAGCGCGGTCAGAAAGGCAGCCTCGGCCGGGGCGTTTCGGGGGCGGGTGATCAGGGCGGCGCACATGGCATGGGCATCACGCACCGGTTGGCCCACGCGCAACCCGGCGGCCTGCGCCTGATCATTCAGCGAGGTGACAACCTGCATGTTCGACTGTTCAGCCACCACAACCAAAGGCCCATCCTGCAGCCCCCGCGCAGCGCGTACCAGCCGTTCAGCCCCCAGACGGGGGAACCAGAGTGAGAGTATTCGGCGTTTGGGCATCGGCAGACATCAAAATGTTCCCATTTTGTTCTTATCCGAGAATCACGCCCCGAGTCCACGCTTACCCGCAGGTCAGGCGTTGAATGATCCCTGCGCCATTGATGTACACGTTCAACCGGTCAATACGGTAATCCTGCGTGGCAATATCATCGGGGCCAAGAACGCGCGACCGTTCCGGCAACTGCGCCTGAATGGTTGAGACCGGTTGGCCGACGGAATCGGCAAATGCCTCGCCCTGACAGAAGGCCAGATCAACGGGCGCGGCTTCGGGCTGGGTCGCGGCATCTTCGGTCGCGGGTGTCTCAGCACAGGCTGCCAACAGGACCAGCGCGGGAAAAAATCGATGCATTGGCGTTTCTCCTACTGACAACGTCGTTACTGCAATATCAAACAATTAGCCAATCTGTCACGAAAGCATAGTTGAAAATACCCTGCAATTAACGCAGGGTCGGGGCAAATCAGACACGGAGATAAGTACAATGCGTACCCGCGCCGCCGTCGCCGTTCAGGCGGGCAAACCTTTGGAAGTGATGGAAGTGAACCTTGAAGGCCCAAAAGCGGGTGAGGTTCTGGTCGAGATCAAAGCCACCGGTATTTGCCACACGGATGAATTCACCCTGTCGGGTGCCGACCCAGAGGGTTTGTTTCCCGCCATTCTCGGCCATGAAGGTGCCGGAGTCGTGGTTGAGGTCGGTCCGGGTGTGACCAGCCTAAAGCCGGGCGACCATGTGATCCCGCTCTACACCCCCGAATGTCGCGAGTGTGAATACTGTCTGCACCCCAAGACCAACCTGTGTCAGGCGATCCGCGAAACGCAAGGCAAGGGTCTAATGCCAGACGGCACCTCGCGCTTTTCGACCTTGGATGGTGATCCGATCCTGCACTACATGGGCTGCTCGACCTTCGCCAACCACACGGTTCTGCCCGAGATCGCGCTGGCCAAGGTGCGCCCGGACGCGCCTTTCGACAAGATCTGCTATATCGGCTGCGGCGTGACCACCGGTATCGGAGCCGTCATCAACACCGCCAAGGTGGAAATCGGCAGCCGCGCCATCGTGTTCGGTCTGGGCGGTATTGGCCTGAACGTGATTCAGGGCTTGCGTCTGGCCGGGGCCGATCAGATCGTCGGCGTTGACCTGAACCCCGCCAAAGTGGAAATGGCGACCAAATTCGGCATGACCGATTTCGTGAACCCGGCCGAGGTCGAGGGCGATCTGGTGCCCTATCTGGTTAATCTGACCAAGGGTGGCGGTGACTACACCTTTGACGCCACCGGCAATGTGGGCGTGATGCGCACCGCACTGGAATCGGCGCATAAGGGCTGGGGTGAATCAATCATCATCGGCGTGGCACCTGCGGGGGCCGAAATCTCAACCCGTCCGTTCCAACTGGTCACCGGGCGGTCGTGGCGCGGTACGGCCTTTGGCGGTGCGCGTGGCCGGACCGACGTGCCCAAGATCGTCGATTGGTACATGGACGGCAAGATTGAGATCGACCCGATGATCACGCACACCATGGGTTTGGACGACATCAACCACGGGTTCGACCTGATGCATAAGGGTGAGAGCATCCGGTCGGTCGTAGTATACTGATGACTGAGGCTTTCGTTGCGCGTGACAGCGACGAACTGAGGCTGGTACTAAAAACGTGGGGGATCTCGGCTCCTCCACGTTTGCAGCGCCGGGGGCGGCAGAAAGAGCTCGAAAGGTTTTGCTTTCGGATTCTGTTAGAGTTTCAGAACAACAACAACATGTTAAAGTTCCCTGTGCGAGTTGAAGAGAGCGAAAACCCAGATTTCCTACTAATCAATCGGGATTGTAAAATAGGAATTGAAGTTGTTGAGGCCAGCGATCCGAGTGAACAAGCAGAATGGACTGCCTTTGAAAAAAGAGCTCAATCCAGCATCGATCCGGTAACTCGCGAAATTGACTTAATGAACCCAGAGCGAAAATGTAACTTTCGTAGGCTGGTTCAGAAGGCAATTTATTCAAAAGCAAAGAAGTGTAGCTCGAACGTTGATGAACTTCTCATTTACGCGAATACAGATTGGGACAATTTCGAAGACCTAGAATGGAAGTTGTCGGCTTTAGATTGTTGTGAAAATCCGGGATCCAGATTCTCCAGCATATGGGTAATTAGCGGAAGAGACGTTTTCAATCTTACTTCATGACCCCGGTCGCGATGCCCCCGTATCCGACCGAGGCGAGCGCACCCGCAGAACCGGAGTGTTGACCGATGAGGTATTCGCCCGACTTTCGCGCCAGACGACAAAGACGCCCGAGGCGATGATGATGCTGGCCCCGACCGCGACCCAGCCGTCGGGTCGTTCGCCGAAAAAGATCATTCCGAACAGTGTGGCCCAGATGATCTGGCTGTACTGGCTGGGTGCGACAACTCCGGCGGGCGCGGCGCGGTAGGCCAGAATGATCAGGTGCTGGGCGATGACTGAAAACACTCCAACCAGCGCCATCATCGCCAGATGCAACAGCGAGGGCGGCAGGTAGACGGCGGGTTGGGCCAGACTCATCACCGCGATGGCCAGCAGCATCGGGTAGAGGATCAGCACGGCCGAGCGTTCCTCATTCCCGATTTTGCGCACCAGAACGGACGCAAACGCGCTGCAAAACGCGGCTGTCAGGGCGGCAAGATGGCCAAGCGTGATGTCTGTCGCCCCAGGGCGCAAAACGATCAGCACGCCGATCAGACCAACGCCGACAGCGGCCCAGCGCTGGGCGCGCACGACCTCTCCCAAAATGGGGATCGACAGGACTGTTACGATCAGCGGGAAGGAAAACAGCAGCGAGTACACCTCGGCCAGTGGCAGGACTGAAAAGGCGTAGAACGCGCAGGACATTGCCGTAACCATCAGGCCGGACCGCAACAGCACCAGCCACGGGTGGTGCGGCAGGAAATTCCCGGTGGTCCGGTCGGTCAGGATCGTCACCGCCATTGGCACGAACGAGAAAAGCGTGGCGAAAAAGATGATCTGCATCACCGAGTAGGTGCCACCCAGCACCTTGATCAACGCGTCATGGCTGGCAAAAACCGCAAAGCCAAGAAACGCGTAGCCAAGTCCCCGGAGGGTGGTGTTCTGAGTGCTCATTGCTGTGGTCTCGGTCACTGGGTCGGTGTGGCGGCGATCTGCCATTACAGCGCGGACGAATTCCCCGGGCTGTCTTTTGTGTTGATTAAACCCAATTTGGCGAGGCGCATAGCCCTTATTTTATCGCTAACATGGCAAAGCCGCCATGATCTGTGGTCATCGCAGGATCGGCGGCGCGTCCTTTGGCTGGCGCGCGGATTGCACCCCGGCCTTCATCCCCACGCCGATTCTGCGCGCCAGCGCGACCCACGGGGTGGCGGTTTCAGGCGGTAGGGTATGGGCAGCGACCTCCTCGAACAGGTCGAGCCAATGGGCGAACATCTCGGGTTGAACGTCTGGACGTTCAATATGAACCCGCTGCGGATTACCGTCATAGCTGCGCTCATACAGGATGGCGTTGCGCCAGAAGGCGGCGATCTTGTCCTCATGCGCGGGCCAGTCGTGGACGTGTTTGTTGAAGACCGGTCCTAGCACCGCATCCTCGCGCACGCGGGCATAGAAGGCGCGGACCTGTGCGTTGATCTGGTCCGGTGTCGCAGGGAAGCGCGGCGGCAGGGTGGGTCGGGTCATCTGTGTCTCGGGTTTCGGCTCTGTTTCGGGGATACCCGGCTGTGCGTTTAGTCAACAGGCGTGGTTTTGTCGCGCGGCTCGGGCGTCAGCAGATGCCGGATCAGGGCCACCGGATGCGCCTTGAGGCTGAGGCGGGTGGCCACGTAATCCTCGACCACCTGCTCGCCCAAAGACATCTGCGGCAGATAGGCTTCGGGTTCATCCAGCGCCTCGCCCTCCAGATCCTGCGAGAACAGCGGCAGGGGTTTCGCGGTGGCAATCGCCTTGGCCTGCCACAACGCCTCGCGCCGGGTCAGATCGCAGGCGGCGAAGGCATCAGCCTCGGCCAGCCTTTCGATCACCGCAGGGCCAAGCCCGGCGCGCCGCCATACGTCATCGACCTGATGGTAGCCATTGCCGCGCGCGGCGGTCAGCCAACTGGCGTCTTCCTCGCTCAGGCCCTTGATCTGGCGGAACCCCAGCCGCAGGGCCAGCCCGCCATGGCCGTCGGGTTCCATCACATTGTCCCAGAAACTTGCATTGATGCAGACCGGGCGCACCTGTACGCCATGTTCACGCGCATCGCGCACGATTTGCGCCGGAGCATAGAACCCCATCGGTTGTGAGTTCAGCAGCGCGCAGGCAAAGATGCCCGGATGGTGGCATTTGATCCAGGCCGAGGCATAGACCAGCAGCGCAAAGCTGGCCGCGTGACTTTCGGGGAAGCCGTAGGAGCCGAAGCCCTCGATCTGGGAAAAACAGCGCTCGGCAAAGTCGTCGTCATAGCCGTTCCGCTTCATCCCGCGCAGGAACAGCGCGCGGAATTCGCTGACATTGCCGTGCTTTTTGAACGTCGCCAGCGATCGCCGCAGCCGGTCGGCCTGTTCCGGGGTGAACCCCGCGCCCACGATGGCGATCTGCATCGCCTGTTCCTGAAACAGCGGCACGCCCAGCGTTTTGCCCAGCACCTCGCCCAGCGCGTCCGAGGGGAAGCTGACCTCCTCCTCTCCGTTCCGGCGGCGGATATAGGGGTGGACCATGTCGCCCTGAATGGGGCCGGGGCGGATGATGGCGACCTCGATCACCAGATCATAGAAGTTACGGGGCCGCATCCGGGGCAGGAAGTTCATCTGGGCGCGTGATTCCACCTGAAACACGCCGACACTGTCCGCCTTGCACAGCATGTCATAGACCGTCGGATCCTCGGGCGGCAGGGTGGCGAGGGTATAGCCCGTCTGGTGGTGCTGTGTGATCAGGTCAAACGCCTTGCGGA
Source organism: Ruegeria sp. BB6 (assembly GCF_056539385.1). Lineage (NCBI taxonomy): Bacteria > Pseudomonadati > Pseudomonadota > Alphaproteobacteria > Rhodobacterales > Roseobacteraceae > Ruegeria > Ruegeria sp. BB6. The sequence goes on along the minus strand of NZ_JBQFUW010000003.1, from coordinate 140,519 downwards.
TACAGGTGAGCATCCCAAGGCTGAGCACATCGACCTTCAGAATACCCAAGCTGTCGATGTCGTCCTTGTCCCAGCAGATGACCGTGCGGTCCTCCATCGTGGCGTTTTCGATGGGGACAAGCTCGTCCAAGCGTCCTTCGGTGATGATGAAGCCGCCCACATGCTGCGAGAGGTGACGGGGAAAGCCGTCGATCTCATTGACCAGCATTAGAGTCTGTTTCAGCCGTCGATCCTCGGGGTCGAGGCCGATTTCGCGCATCCGTTCGGCCTCGATCCCTTTGGCCGAGAAGAACCCCCAGAGCTGCGAGGACAGTGCCGAGATCGTATCCTGGGTCAGGCCCATCGCGCGGCCGACCTCACGGATGGCGCGCTTGCCGCGATAGTGCACGACCGTGGCGCAGAGCCCCGCGCGTTCGCGGCCATAGCGGTCATAAATGTGCTGGATCACCTCTTCGCGGCGTTCATGTTCAAAGTCGACGTCGATATCGGGAGGCTCGTCCCGTGCCTCAGAGACGAAACGCTCAAAAACCATCGTGCCCATCTCGGGGCTGACCTCGGTGATGCCGAGGCAGAAACAGACCACCGAATTGGCCGCTGAACCGCGCCCCTGACACAGGATGCCGCGCGAGCGGGCGAAATGGACGATATCGCGGACGGTCAGGAAATAGGGTTCATATTTCAGCTTGCCGATCAGGGTCAGCTCATGCGCCAGCATTTTGTGCGCTTTCTCCGATGCGCCTGCCGGATAGCGCCATTTCAACCCCTCATGCGCCAGTCGGTAAAGGCGTTCGGTCGGGGTTTCCTGTTCGCTGCCCTCGCTGGGGTATTCATAGCGCAGCTCATCGAGTGAAAAGGTGAGCTGCTCGCTGAGCGCATGGGCGCGGGTGACAGCGCCCTCATGACCCTTGAAGATACGTAGCATTTCGGCCTCGGATCGCAGGCGCTGTTCACCATTGGTCAGCGCATTGCGGCCCAGATCATCGACCTTGCGACGGAGGCGGATGGCGGTCAGGACATCGGCCAGCTTGCGGCGGGTGCCGTGGTGCATCATCGGCGCGGCACTGGCGAGGGTGGGGATGCTCAGTTGCCTTGATTCAGTCTCTAATAAGGGAAAATATGTGCTATCCGCACCGTCATACCTGGGATGCATCAACAGATGCATCCGCCCGGCAAAGCGGCGCGTCAACTGCTGCGCCTGTGTCCGCCATCCGTCCGCGCCGCCCTGTGACGGGGTCGCCTGTGGCCAGAGCAGCAGGTGGAGGCCGTCGGAAAACTCCATCAGGTCGGACAGATGCAGGATGCAGTCACCTTTCTCGGCCCGCAGGCGACCTGCGGACAGGATGCGGCACAGGTTGGCCCAGCCCTGCCGGTTCAGGGGCAGGACGGTGACGGTGGGCGCGTCTGTAAAGATTAGCCGCGCGGCGGGGATCAGGCGGGGGACCGCGTGGATTGGGTATGAAGGCGGTTTGGGGATGTGATCGGGGCAGGGTGGGCCGACAGAGGTGTTCTGCGCCTCCCACTCCAACCGTTCGCGCACCTTTCGGGCGATCTCGCGCGCTTGGGTGTGGGCGCGGACGATCCCGGCGACCGAGTTGTCGTCGGCAATCGCGATGGCGGGCAGGCCCAGGGTGACGGCACGCTCCATGTATTCCTCGGGGTGGGACGCTCCGGTGAGGAAGGTGAAATTCGACGTGATCGACAGCTCGGCATACATGGCGATTCCATATTATATTCACCTTTTGTTCTTTTTCGAGTCCTTTGCGCAGGAAACGGGTCGCTTGGCTTTGCGACGCTGGGCAGGGTGGGCAAAAAGAGAGGCCTGACATGTTCAAGATCACTGCACTGCCCACCGACGAGGTGCGCGCCCTCCTAGCCGGTGGGCCGGACGCTTACGGCACTGCGCCCGAACGGGCCATTTCAACCGGTGCAGGCAATCCCTGCCGGCACTGTTTGCAGAACATTCCGGAGGGCGAAGGCATGTTGATACTGGCGTATCGCCCCTTTTTAGAGACACATTCTTACGCAGAAACCGGCCCGATCTTTTTGTGCAGCAGCCCGTGCGACCGGTACGAAGGCGACGCAATGCCCGAAATCCTGACCACCGCGCCGGACTATCTGATCAAGGGGTATGGAGGGGACGACCGGATTGTCTATGGCACCGGGGTGATTGCCCCGGCGCAGGGCATCGCGACAGCGGTTGAGGGGATATTCGCCCGGTCAGATGTCGCCTATATTCACGTTCGGTCTGCGCGAAACAACTGCTACCAGGCGCGGATCGACCGCATTTAACCTGTTTGAGGGCGCAGCTACATGCCTTTGCCAACCAGCGATGATCCTGATTGCCGCATCGCGCATGCGGTACTTGCCCCCGGTTTGCGCATCGCTCATAAACGCAGTGATATATGCCCCGCGAGGCCGACAACCGAAGAAGGATCGCCAGCCGTGACCATCGAAGCGCCGGAAACCAAAATCGTGGAATCCACCCGAGTTGCCTGTGATGGCGGCGAAGGTGCGTTGGGCCATCCGCGTGTCTGGCTGCAAATCCCAGAAGATACCGGCTGGGTCGAATGCCCCTATTGCGACTGCAAATATGTCCTGAAGGGCAAGGATTAACGTTTCTGACGCAAAACTGTTACAGAGGCTGACGCTCGGCAGGATTTGGTGTACCAAGCCCTCTAGATTTTGTGTTTTTTGAAACGGATCCCAAATGCCTTTTTCAGTGCGCCTGTTGCACCTGACGGATCATGACCTTGTGGCCACGGGTGGGCACCGGAATGTTTACGCCTGCCCCGATCATCCTGACTTGCTGGTTAAGGTCACGCGGCCGCGCACACGGCGAAATCGGTCATTTTCCAAGCGACTGGTGCGGCGTTTGTTGCCGGATTCAACCTATCGCAACGCGCTGAAAGAGCTGGAGTGCGAGATGAAAGCCGCGTTGAAAAGCGGGCTTGATGTCGCCCGGCTGCCTCTGGCGCGATCATTTGGTGTGGTGCAGACAGATGTCGGGCCGGGGGTTGTGGTTGAGCGGATGGATGGCGCAGATGGTGCGTTGGCGCATGACCTCAAGGCGCTGTGCGCGCAAGGTCCGCTTGACCCCGAGACGCTGGCCAAGCTGAACAGCTTTGTGCAAAAGCTGTTTGATTTTCAAATCGTGGGCCGTGATATCCATGCGCAGAACGTGGTTTACGGTCTGCGCGACGATGTGCCGATGTTTGTCCTGATCGACGGCTATGGCGAGCGCAATCTTGTGCCCTTGCGTAGCCTGAGCCGCCGGTTGAACGATCGGTCCCTGAACAAGCAGATGCAGTTGATCGCCACGCAGACCGGATTGCATTGGGACAAGGCAGCCCGAGCGTTCAGCGAAGCCTAAGGCCCCGCGGGATCGGTTTGATCGTCAACCCACGTTCTTGGCTGGTCTCCTACGCGCCCCTGTGGCAGAACCACATCTGACCGACAGGGAGAGCGCGCATGAGCAATTTCGGAAAAGGGTGTCACCTTCATCTGATCGACGGATCGGCCTTTATTTTCAGGGCTTATCACGCGCTGCCTCCGCTGACGCGCAAATCTGACGGGCTGCCGATCGGGGCGGTCTCGGGGTTCTGCAACATGCTGCAGAAATATGTCGAAGGGAATGATGGCCCTGATGCGCCGACGCATGTGGCGGTGATCTTTGACAAAGGCTCGCACACGTTCCGCAATGACCTCTATGACCTTTACAAAGCCAACCGCGAGGCGATGCCCGAGGATCTGCGCCCTCAGATGCCCCTGACTCGCGAGGCGACGCGCGCCTTCAACATCGCCTGTAAGGAACTGGAAGGCTACGAGGCCGATGACATCATCGCGACGCTTGCGGTGCAGGCGCGTGAGGCAGGCGGGCGGGTGACCATCGTCAGCTCCGACAAAGACCTGATGCAGTTGGTGGGCGACGGCGTCGAGATGCTGGATGCGATGAAGAACAAGCGCATCGACCGCGATGGCGTGTTCGAGAAATTTGGCGTTGGGCCGGAACGCGTGGTCGATGTGCAGGCGCTGGCCGGGGATTCTGTGGACAACGTGCCGGGCGCTCCGGGCATTGGGGTCAAGACTGCCGCCTTGCTGATCAATGAATACGGCGATCTGGAAACCCTGTTGGACCGCGCGGAAGAGATCAAGCAGCCCAAACGCCGCCAGACCCTGATCGAAAAGCGCGACCAGATCGAGCTGTCGAAGAAGCTGGTGCAGTTGGACGAAAACACGCCTCTGGATTTCACGCTGGACGATCTTGAGGTGAAAGACCCCGAGCCGGACACGCTGATGGGTTTTCTGGCCGAGATGGAGTTCCGCACCCTCACGAAGCGGATTGCCGATAAGCTCGGTGTTGACTCTCCTGTGATCCCGGAAGCCCCCACGCCCGAGGTTGTATCAGAGGCCGAGGCGGTTCCGTTCGATGCCTCAAAATACGAATGTGTGCGGGATGCGGCGGCTTTGCAGACGTGGATCGACCGCGCCTATGAAACCGGATGGGTGGCCGTCGATACTGAGACGACGGGCCTGAACGAGATGATCGCCGATCTGGTGGGCATTTCACTGTGCGTTGAGGTGGGTTCGGCCTGTTACATCCCACTGACGCACCGTGACGGGGCCGCCGATGACTTGTTCGGGTCAGATGCGCTGGCCGAAGGGCAGATGCCGCTGGATGAGGCTCTAACACTGTTGAAACCGATGCTTGAGGACCCGTCGATCCTGAAAATCGGGCAGAACATGAAATATGATGCCAAGATTTTTGCGCGTTATGGCGTGGAAGTGGCGCCGATCGACGACACGATGCTGATGTCCTACGCCATGCATGGTGGCGAACATGGGCACGGGATGGATACTCTGTCCGAGCGCTATCTGAGCCACACGCCGATCCCGATCAAGCCGCTGCTGGGCTCGGGCAAATCGGCCATCACTTTCGACAAGGTGCCGATAGATGAGGCCACCGCCTATGCCGCCGAGGATGCGGATATCACGCTGCGCCTGTGGAAACTGTTCAAGCCGCAACTGCATCAGGTGCAGGTGACAACGGTGTATGAGACGCTGGAGCGCCCTCTGGTGCCGGTTCTCAAAGAAATGGAGATGCACGGCATCAAGGTTGACCGCGATGTCCTCAGCCGTATGTCCAACACCTTTGCGCAGAAAATGGCCGGGTTAGAGGCTGAAATTCACGAGCTGGCCGGTGAGACCTTTAATGTCGGCTCGCCCGCGCAGTTGGGTGAGATTCTGTTCGACAAGATGGGGCTTGAGGGCGGAAAGAAGGGCAAAACCGGGAAATACTCGACCGGGGCCGATATTCTGGAAGACCTCGCCACCGAACACGAGTTGCCGCGCAGGGTGCTGGACTGGCGGCAGCTTTCCAAGCTGAAATCGACTTATACGGATGCGCTGCAGACCCATATCAATCCAGATACGGGAAGGGTGCATACCTCGTACTCGATCACGGGGGCGAACACGGGCCGTCTGGCCTCGACCGATCCGAACCTGCAAAACATTCCGGTGCGCACCGAAGAAGGCCGCCGTATTCGTGAGGCGTTTATCGCCGAGCCGGGTAACGTGATGGTCAGCCTCGACTATAGCCAGATCGAGCTGCGGATTTTGGCCCATGTCGCTGATATTCCGGCGCTGAAACAGGCGTTCGCGGATGGGTTGGACATTCACGCCATGACGGCGTCCGAGATGTTTGACGTGCCTCTGGACGAGATGACGCCGGATATCCGCCGTCAGGCCAAAGCGATCAACTTTGGTGTGATCTATGGGATTTCGGGCTTTGGTCTGGCCCGCAACTTGCGTATTCCGCGGGCCGAGGCGCAGGGCTTTATCGACCGATATTTCGAGCGATTCCCGGGTATCAGAGCCTATATGGACGACACGGTCGCCTTTGCCAAAGAGCATGGGTATGTGCAGACGCTGTTTGGTCGCAAAATTCACACGCCTGAGATCAACGCCAAGGGGCCGCACGCAGGCTTCTCGCGCCGGGCGGCGATCAACGCGCCGATTCAGGGAACGGCGGCGGATGTGATCCGGCGCGCGATGGTGCGGATGCCAGATGCCATCAACGGGCTGCCTGCAAAAATGCTGTTGCAGGTGCATGACGAATTGCTGTTTGAAGTGGCCGAAGATGCGGTGGATCAGGTGATCGGCGTCGCGCGCGACGTGATGGAAGGCGCATCGGACCCGGCGGTGAAGCTGGACGTCAAGCTGAGCGTTGATGCCGGGCAGGGGGCGAACTGGGCCGAGGCGCACTGAGGTTCGGCGGGGCGCTTCTCATCAGGTCCGATGGACCCTCTTCGCAGCGCGTCAGTCCTGCGGCCTGACCAGGCGATTGACCAACCGTTGCACGGCAGGCCCGAGAATCAGAATGACCGAGAATGCGATTGGCCAGCAAAAGGCCCACGATGCCATCCAGTCGCCCATCGTGCTGGGTCCAAACCCGATGGCCTTAACCGTCGCAATTCCCGTCACGATGCACGACATCAGGCCCGACATGATCAGGCTGAACAGAGCGCGGGCATAGCGGTTAGGGATCATTGGTCAATTCCTAAAGGACTCCACGCCATTCATCTGAGGGATTTTTCGCAAAAATTCCAGTGCTAGGCGCGCATCCAGTCCAGACTGTCAGCCGTTTTCGGTGTCGAAGGCAGGTACTCGGCGCTGACCCATCCTTTGTAGCCTGCATCGTCGATAGCGTTGAACAGGGTGGGAAAATCTGTCGGTCCGTGCCCGGGTTCGGACCGGTCCGGTGCGGCCCCGATCTGGGCGTGGACCACATTTGCGTGGAACCGGGTCCACACGCCCAGCGCGTCGCCGTGGATCATGTGGGCGTGAAAGCTGTCGAATTGCAGGCCGATATTTGGACGGTCCACGCGATTTAGAACATCCGCTGCCAGATCATAGTCGTTCAGGAAATAGTCTGGTTGTGAAACCGGGTTGAGCGGTTCAATCGTGAACTGTTGCTGAGGTGCGAAATCGGCGGCCCATTTCAGGTTCTTTACGAAACAGTCCAGCGCGTCCGTCCCGGCAGAATAGCCGGACATGATGTGGATCAGCCCCGGTTTTAGAACATCGGCGTAACGCATCACGCGACGAATATCCGATTGAAACCGCGCTTCGCCGCCGGGGACCGCCGCATAGCCCGGCTGTCCGCCCGTGTAATTCGGTGGTGGCGCGTTGATCAGGACAAGATCCAACCCATTGGACAGCAAGGCCCGCCGGGTTTCCTTGGCGGCCAGATCATAGGGAAACAGAATCTCAACGGCTTGAAATCCGGCCTCCGCCGCCGCCTGAAACCGGTCGAGGTAGGGAAGTTCTGCAAAAAGCAGTGAGATATTTGCGGCAAATTTAGGCATTGGCAGGTCCGGATATTTGGTGACCGGACCATAGCTGTCGGGTGATTTCAGGGAAAGGGACTGAAAACGACAGATTGTCGAAAATCGGCCAGATCGCCCGCGGCAATTCAGAGACATTCGGGACAATGCGGCGAATCATTTTCGGTCGCCGTTCCAACAGAAGGTCTGACACCATGGCAATGAGCCCTGACCCCGTGCGCGGGAACACTCTTTCTGTGTCTGCCGGGCGCAGTTCTGCCTTGCCCGGCAATGGCTTGGCCGTGGCCAGCATGCTGACATGGGCGGCTGGTTTTCCGGCGGCCGAGGTGCTGTTGCAAAGCTGGCCGCCGGTTGCGCTTTTGGTGGCGCGGCTAGCGATTGCGGTGTTGGTGATGGTGCCGATCTGGGTGCTGTTTGACGGACCATCACGGGTGCTGCGCGCCCGCTGGGGACATGCGATGCTGGTCGGCGGAACGCTGGGGGCGGGGATGTTCCTGATCATTCTGGCGCAAAAGCTGACCGACCCGGTGACCGTTGCCATCATCGCCTCGTGCGCGCCCTTGTTTGCGACTCTGCTTGAGCTGGCGACGGGCGCGCGACGCTTGCGGTGGAATTTTGCCATCGGAGTCGTCGTGTCGATCGTCGGAGGGTTGATCGCGACCAGCGCGGTGGCCCCTGCGCAACTGGGGCTGGGCGCGGGGTGTGCCATTGTGTCGACGGGGCTGTTTTGTTGGGCAAGCATGGCAACCGCGCGGGACTTTCCAGAACTCAGCCAGACCGGGCGCAGCACCATTACATTCGTGGGCGGGCTGGTCGTGGCTGTCATCCTGTTTTTCACGGCAGGGCAGTTGGGGTTGGACGTCATCCCCACAGCTCGGGTCGACATGCAGCAGGCGGGGATGCTGGTGATCTATGCGCTGATCTCGATGGGGCTGAGTCAGGTGTTCTTTATCGCCTCGGTCGGGAAACTCGGCGTGGCGCTGGCGTCTTTCCACATCAACATCGCGCCGTTTTACGTGATGTTGATCATGCTTGTGCTGGGGGACGAGTGGAACTGGACCCGCGCGCTGGGCGCGGGGATCGTGGCTGTGGCCGTAGTGCTGGCGCAAGACCGTCGGGTGGCGCGCCGGGCTTAATCCGGCAGGTCCTCGGACCGGATCAGGGGGAAAAACTGCCCATCTGACCAGACGCCAAACCATTCGCCATTGTGTTCGGCAATGTCGACCAGCCGGTAGAAGCTTTTGCGGTCGATCCGCGCTTCGAGGTTGGCGCGCACCAATATGTAGGGCGCGGGTTCTTCCGTTTCAGGGTCGATGACAATGCGGATCGGGTGATCCGCCCCTGCGACGGCGGTATCGCCCACATGGGTCGTGAATTTCAGCACCTGCGCCGCGCCTGTGCCCGCAACATCGAAATCGACCGCCACAAAGGGAGCGTCCTCGACGGTGATTCCCACCTTCTCGACCGGGGTGACGAGGTAATATTTCCCCTCTTCTTTCTTAAGAATTGAGGAAAAAAGCTTCACAAGCTCGAACCGGTTGATCGGTGACCCTAGATAAGACCAAGAGCCATCTTTGGCGATATGGATGTCCAGATCGCCACAAAACGGAGGATTCCACAGGTGAACCGGGGGTAAGCCCTTGGTTTTGGCGGCTTTGACTGATGCCGCAATGCCATCAGGGGAAGGTGTCACAGGTTTTTGTCCGCTCATTACTTTTGCCATTTCCTTTTCGCGCGATACACTTCAACCATATTAGTTCACGGAAGGGAAAGTCATGACCGAACCTGCCGACCTCGTGTCCGAGATCGAAGCGCTGGAATCGAAACTTCAAGAGGCCAAGTCCTCGATCACCCGCCGCTTTATCGGACAGGAACGGGTCGTGGACCTGACGCTGACCGCGCTGCTGTGCGGTGGGCATGCGCTGCTGATCGGGTTGCCCGGTCTGGGCAAGACAAGATTGGTTGAGACGCTGTCGACCGTAATGGGTCTGCACGGCAATCGCATACAGTTCACGCCGGACCTGATGCCTGCCGATATTCTGGGGTCCGAGGTTTTGGACACCGCAGAAGATGGCAGCCGTCATTTCCGGTTCATTTCCGGCCCGATCTTTTGCCAGCTCCTGATGGCCGATGAGATCAACCGTGCCAGCCCCCGGACCCAATCGGCGCTGTTGCAGGCGATGCAGGAACGCACGGTGACGGTCGCTGGTGAAGACCGTTCGCTTGGAACGCCGTTTCACGTGCTGGCGACGCAGAACCCGATCGAGCAGGAGGGCACCTATCCGCTGCCCGAGGCGCAGTTGGACCGCTTTCTTGTGCAAATCGACGTGGAATACCCGGATCGCGAGACCGAGCGTGACATTCTGTTGGCCACCACGGGCGTCGAGGAAGACGACGCGCATGAGATTTTCACCAAAGAGGAGTTGCTGGCCGCTCAGGTGCTGCTGCGTCGGATGCCGGTGGGCGACTCGGTCGTTGAGCTGATCCTCGATCTGGTCCGCGCCTTCCGCCCGGACGAGGCTGGCGTGTCGGAACGTGTTGCCGAAACCGTCGCATGGGGACCGGGTCCGCGAGCGGCGCAGGCGCTGATGATGACGGTGCGGGCACGAGCGATGCTGCAAGGGCGGCTGGCCCCGAATGCCGAGGATGTGCTGGATATGGCCCGCCCTGTCCTCAGCCACCGGATGGCGTTGAACTTTGCGGCGCGTGCGCGGGGTGACAGCCTTGCAGACCTGATCGAATCCACCGCTGCCGGCCTGATCCGTGCCGAGGCCGCGGCGTGAATGCCGCGCTGACCCTTCGCGAAAGATCCGAGGCCGAGGCGTCCCGGCTACCGCCCCTGTTGGCGCGCGCCGAACATCTGGCGGGAACCGTTCTGTTGGGCGATCATGGGCGCAGACGCTCGGGTCTGGGTGATGATTTCTGGCAATACCGTCCGGCCCAGATCGGTGACAGCCGTCGGATGATCGACCACCGGCGATCTGCGCGGGGGGATCAGCAATTTGTGCGCGAACGCGAATGGCAGATCGCGCAATCGGTGATGCTCTGGGTCGATCAGGGCGCGTCGATGCGGTTTGCGTCCGACAAATCCCTGCACACCAAAGCGGACCGGGCGCGCCTGCTTGGTCTGTCAACGGCGATCCTGCTGGTGCGCGGCGGGGAACGCGTTGGTCTGACCGGAACAACCCTTCCGCCCCGGCGCGGCAACGCGCAGATCGTGCGGCTGGCGCAGGCATGGTCCGAAGATGCCGAGGCCGATTACGCCCCGCCCGAACACAGGGCCATGATCCCACACGCACGCGCCGTCTTCATTTCCGATTTCCTCGGGCCAATGGATGAGGTCGAACTGGCCCTGACCAAAGCCGCCGACCGGGGCGTGCGCGGTGTTCTGTTGCAGGTTCTGGACCCGACCGAGGAGAGCTTTCCCTATCGTGGGCGGACCATATTTGAAAGCGTTGGCGGCACAGCGCGGCACGAAACCCTCAAGGCCGGAGAGCTGCGGGATCGCTATCTTGAACGGCTCGCCAGTCGCAAGGACGCGCTGACGCAACTGTGTCGCGCGACCGGATGGCAGCTTGGTCTGCACCACACGGGTGACAGCGCGCAAGCGGCTCTGTTGTGGCTCTATCGTGCGCTGGACGGGGGAACGGCATGACGGTTCTGGCGGGTATTGGATTTACCGCACCGTGGGTGTTGCTGGGTCTTTTGACCCTGCCCATCCTGTGGCTGATCCTGCGCGCCGTGCCACCCGCGCCGATCCGCAGGTTGTTTCCGGCGGTCACGCTACTGCTTGGGCTGAAGGATGAAGAAAGCGTTTCGGACCGCACCCCGTGGTGGTTGCTGCTGTTGCGCATGCTGGCGGCGGCGGCGATTATCATCGGGTTGGCCGGCCCAGTTCTGAACCCATCGCGAGAGCAAGCCGGATCAGGGCCATTGATGTTGGTGCTTGACGGAAGCTGGGCGGGCGCAACCCGCTGGTCTTCGACGCTGGATCAGATCGACGCGCAACTGACCGAGGCCGGGCGTGCCGGGCGCACGGTCGCGATCCTTAACCTGACAGATCCCGAAGTTCCTGTATTCCAGGCTGCCGAGGCGTGGAGCGGTCGATTGCCGGGTTTGGTTCCGATGCCGTGGCAGCCCACGGTGGCACAGATTGAACAGGCTCTGGCCGCGTTGGATCAGGTGGATGGTGGGTTTGAAACGCACTGGTTCAGTGATCGTCTGGCCTTTGAGGGCAGTGATGCGATGCTTGCGGCTTTGCAGGCGCGCGGCGGTGTGACCGTGTATCAGTCGCCCTCGTCCGTTGTTGGGTTATTGCCGGCTGGCTATCAGGACGGTGTCATTCAGTTGACCGCGCAACGGGCCGAGGCTGGCTCGGCTGAGCGCATCACGGTTCTGGCGCAGGGCCGCGATCCGGCGGGGGCGATGCGGGTGTTGCAATCCGCCGAGGTGGAATTTGCCGGTGACGAAACCCAGGCCCAGATAGAACTGGCCCTGCCGTCAGAGCTGCGCGCCCGGATCACGCGGTTTGAAATTCAGGGCCAGCGGTCTGCCGGGGCCGTGACGCTGACCGATGACAGCCTGCGGCGGCGCGAAGTTGCCTTGATCGCCGGAACGCTGAATCGCGAGGGGTTGGAGCTGCTGTCACCGCTGCATTATCTGACGCAGGTTTTGATCCCGACTGCGGATTTTGTTGATGGCGGTTTGCTGGATGTACTGCCAGCCAACCCGGATGTGATCGTTCTGGCTGATGTTGCCAAACTGTCCGGGGGCGAACAATCGGCGCTGGTCGAATGGGTCGAAGAAGGCGGCTTGTTGCTGCGGTTTGCGGGGCCGCGCATGGCCGCCAGCGATCTGGGCCGTGACGAGGAAGATATCCTGTTGCCTGTCCGCCTGCGCAGCGGTGGCCGCTCCGTCGGCGGCGCGATGAGCTGGGGTGAGGCCAAGGGGCTGGCGCCGTTCCCCGAAAGCTCTCCCTTTTACGGGCTGAAAGTGCCCGGAGATGTATCTGTCACCACGCAGGTCATGGCGCAACCAGACCCTAATCTGGCGGATCGCGTGATTGCATCGCTGTCGGACGGAACGCCACTGGTGACCCGCAAGGCGCTTGGGCTGGGTCAAGTTGTGCTGTTCCACGTGACGGCTGACGCAGAATGGTCCAGCCTTCCCCTGTCTGGTCTGTTTGTCGAAATGCTGGATCGGCTGGCCGTCGCCTCGGCCGCGAAGTCTCGGCAGGAGTCCCAGTTGCAAGGCACCACGTGGGAGCCAATTCAGGTGATGGATGGGTTTGGCACCTTGTCTGATGCTGGCAATCTGTCGGGCGTCGATGGTGTCGATCTTGTGTCCGGTGCAATTGGCCCGGATCTGCGTCCGGGGCTGTACGAAAGCGGCAAGCAAAAGCTGGCGCTGAATGTCCTGACCAGCGACACGGTACTCAGCCCGGCTATCTGGCCGCCGGATGTGCCCATCAAGGGGCAGGAGGTCAGTACCGAAACGCCCATCGGGGGTATCTTGCTAAGCCTTGCGCTGCTGTTGCTGACCGTGGATGTCATTGCGTCTCTGGCGCTGTCAGGACGGTTGGGATTGGCCAAGGCTGCGGCCACGGCGGTCGGAGTTTTGTTGTTTGTGCCCCAAGCAGACGCACAGTCGCCAGCGGACACCGATTTTGCCCTGAACGCCACCAAGGAACTGGTGCTGGCGCATGTCCTGACGGGTGACGCGCAGGTCGATGACGTTGCGGGTGCCGGAATGCGGGGTCTTGCACAAACCCTGTTCTATCGCACGTCTGTCGAACCGGCCGAGCCGATCGGCGTTGATCTGGAACGGGACGAACTGGCCTTTTTCCCGCTGCTCTACTGGCCCATTACCCCTCAGCAGCCGCAACCGTCCGACGAGGCATATGCCAAGCTCAATGCTTACCTCCGCTCGGGCGGGATGATCCTGTTTGATACGCGGGATTCGGACGTGGCGCGATTTGGCGCCTCCAGCCCCAATGGGCGCAAGTTGCAGCAGTTGGCCGCGCCTTTGAACATCCCTTCGTTAGAGCCTGTTCCGCGTGACCATGTACTGACGCGCGCTTTCTATCTGCTTCAGGATTTTCCGGGGCGCTACGCCGGAACCGAGGTCTGGGTCGAGGCCGCGCCGTTGGATGCCGAACAGATCGAGGGGATGCCGTTCCGCAACCTCAACGACAACGTGACGCCGGTGGTGATCGGTGGCAACGACTGGGCCGGAGCATGGGCTGTTGACCGCAACGGTCAGGCGTTGTTGCCCGTCGGACGCGGCTATGCAGGTGAGCGTCAGCGAGAGCTGGCCAACCGCTTTGGTGTCAATCTGGTCATGCACGTTCTGACCGGGAACTACAAATCCGATCAGGTGCACGTGCCTGCCTTGCTGGACAGGTTGGGACAATGACAGGAACCGTTATCTTTGATCCCCTGATCCCGTGGCCCGTTTTGGCCACCATTGCCGCGATTGCCCTTGCTGGGGTGGTTCTGGCCCTGTGGCGGGGGCTGTCCGGGTGGGCCTTGCGCGGATTGGCGGCCCTTGTCGTGATTGGGGCGCTGGCTGGTCCGGTCTATCAGATCGAGGACCGCGCGCCCCTGACGGACATCGTGCTGATGATCGAGGATGAAAGCGCCAGTCAGACCCTCTCGGACCGGGCCGAGCAGACCGCGCTGGCGGCTGAAGAACTGGCCGCCGAGATCGAGTCGCGCGACAATACCGAGCTGCGCCGGATCAAAGTCGGTGATGGTGACGGCGACGAAGGTACGCAGGTCATGGCCGCGCTGAACGAGGCGTTGGCCGAGGAACCGCGCGCGCGGATTGCGGGAATTCTCGTGGTCTCGGACGGGATTGTGCACGATGCAGATCAGGCACCTGACCTGCCAGCGCCGATGCATCTGCTGCAAACCGGGCGTGCCACCGACTGGGACCGCCGCCTGATTGTGCGCAATGCCCCGGCCTTTGCCATTATCGGCGAGCCGGTGACCCTGACCTTGCGCGTTGAGGATAGCGGCGCAGCCCCTGCTGGCGCGACCAGCGCCCCGCTTGAAATCTCGGTCGACGGGGCCGAGCCTCAGCAATTCTCGATCCCCATTGGCGTCGACGTGGAATTGCCCGTCAGCCTTCCTCATGGTGGGCGCAATGTGATTCAGTTCACGGTACCCGAAGCGGAAGGCGAACTGACAGATCGGAACAACACGGCGCTGATCCAGATGAACGGTGTTCGTGATCGTTTGCGCGTGCTGCTGGTATCGGGCGAGCCTCATCCCGGCGGCCGAACTTGGCGCAACCTGCTGAAATCCGACAGCTCGGTCGATCTGGTACATTTCACGATCTTGCGGCCGCCCGAGAAACAGGACGGCGTTCCGGTGGAAGAGTTGTCGCTGATCGCGTTCCCGACACGAGAGCTGTTTCTGGAAAAGATCAACGATTTCGACCTGATCATCTTTGACCGTTACAAGCGGCGGGGCATTCTGCCGGCGATCTATCTGGACAACGTCAACAACTATATCAACGAAGGTGGTGCCGTTCTGATCGCGGCTGGGCCTGACTTTGCCAGCGCGGACAGTATCTTTCGTTCCCCTCTGGCCCCGATCCTGCCTGCGCAGCCAACCGCGCGGGTGATCGAGGAACGCTTTGTCCCGATGGTGACCGGTCTGGGGCATCGCCATCCGGTTACGACCGACCTTGGGGATTCCGAACAATGGGGCGCTTGGCTGCGCCAGATCGACGTAAAGCACCGCTCGGGCGAGTTGCTGATGACCGGGATTGATGACCGGCCGCTGCTGGTCCTTGATCGTGTTGGCGAAGGCCGCGTGGCGATGCTGGCCTCGGATCACGCGTGGCTCTGGAGTCGCGGGTTCGAGGGGGGCGGGCCGCAACTTGAACTGCTGCGTCGGTTGGCGCATTGGATGATGAAGGAACCCGAGCTTGAGGAAGAAGCGCTGTGGGCCGAAGCCAACGGCCAGATCATGCGGATCATTCGGCAGACCCTTGAGGATGAGGTCGGGCCGGTCACGGTCACGCGCCCGAATGGGGAAACGCTGGATATCACGCTGGACATGATCTCTCCCGGCCGGTTTGAGGCACAGTATTTCGGGCCAGAAATCGGACTTTACCGTTTGCAGGAAGGCGAGTTGTCCGCCGTTATCGGGTTGGGTCCGGCCGCGCCGAAAGAGTTTGAGCGCACCATCGCAACCTCGGACATTCTGGATCCGCTGCTGGCCGAGTTGCGCGGTGGGGCGATCACGCTAGAGGATGGTCTGCCCGCCATTCGCAACGTGCGGGCCGGACGACCGGCATCCGGGCGTGGTTGGATTGGCCTGACGCCGCGCGACGCCTACGAAACCCGGGACGTGACGCAGGCCGGTCTGCTGCCGCCGTGGTTGGCGCTGGTTCTTGCAGGCGGCTTCCTGCTGGGCGGTTGGTTGCGCGAGGGGCGTCGCTGACGGCCCAAACCTGTGACCCGAACTGCCCAGGGATCGCTTAAACACTTCTTCATGCTCTGACTGGATGTTGATGTCGGGATAGTTCGGGATCACCAAAGATGAGTCTTGCAGCAAAACTGGCACAGGAACGACGCGCACGTCTGGCGGCAGAGCGTCTTTTGGAAATGAAGCAGGCCGAATTGTCTGCTGCCAACCGCAAGCTGGGCCTGCACGCGATGGCGTTAACCAAGCGCATCGGCGAAACGCAGGCCGAGGTGGAAACGGTTCGGGGTGAGAACGAAAAGGTCAAATCCGACCTGACGCTGGCCAATGCCAAGATCGAAGTGGCCGAACGGCGCTTGTGGCATTCGATTCAGACGTTTCAGGACGGGTTCGCCTTTTTTGACGGGGAAAACTGCCTGATCGGGGCGAATACGGCCTACCTTAGCTTGTTTGACGGGATCGACGAAATTGCGCCGGGCATCGCATATCCACGGATACTTGAGATTCTGACGGTTGAGGGGTTGATTGATCTCGGGTCCGAGGCCGCATCGGACTGGATTGAGAGGATGCTTGAAAGATGGGCGCAACCGAACCTGAACGCGGAAGTTATCCGCCTTTGGAACGGACACTATTTCAAGCTGATGGACCAGCGGGGCAATGGTGGCGATGTTGTAAGTCTGGCTCTGAACATCTCGGCCTCGGTCCGGCATGAGGCCGAGTTGACGGCAGCACGCGAACGCGCCGAAGCCGCCAACCGTGCCAAATCCGCGTTTTTGGCCAATATGAGCCATGAGATACGCACTCCGATGAACGGCATTGTCGGGATGACCGACCTGCTGACCGAGACCCCATTGGACGAAGAACAAAGGCTCTATCTCAATACGATCCGCAATTCGGGCGAGGCGTTGCTGGTCATCATCAACGACGTTCTGGATTACTCGAAGATCGAGGCGGACAAGCTGATCCTGCACCCTGAACAATTCGACTTTGAGCGTTGTATTCTTGAGGTTGCGATGTTGTTACAGCCAAGTGTCCGCGACAAGGGTCTGACGCTGCTGGTTGACTACGACCTGTTTCTTCCAACGCTATTTGTGGGCGATCCGGGGCGTGTTCGTCAGGTTCTGACAAATCTGGTGGGCAATGCGGTGAAGTTCACCGCCAACGGCCATGTGCTGATCCGCGTCACCGGGGTGCCCAACTCTGATACCAAGACCTGCGATATCCACGTGGCCATCGAAGACACCGGAATCGGAATCGAAAAGGACAAGATCGACCACATATTTGGTGAGTTCAATCAGGTCGAAGATGAGCGGAACCGCCAGTTCGAGGGGACCGGGCTGGGTCTGGCTATCACGAAACGCCTTATCACCCTGATGGGCGGCACGATCTGGGTCGAAAGCGAACCGGGGCGTGGGTCGTGTTTTGGGTTCCGCGTGCCGATGCCGACGGTTGAAGGTGTGCAGCCTGCCCCTCCGGATCTGGGCGGGGGGCTGCACCATGTGATGGTGGTCGAGGATTTGGCGGTGAACCGGGCCATTCTGTCGAAACAGCTCGGCCGATTGGGATCGCGCGTCACCGTGTGTTCTTCTGGCGGAGAAGCATTGACCGCAGTTGACGAAACCGTGGACCTCCTTTTGTGCGACCACGACCTGCCGGACATGGATGGGCTGGAATTGGCAACCACCCTGAAGGATCGCGGCTGGAATGATCTTCCGGTTGTGGTGATGTCGGCCAACCCAGCCGTCATCCACGCAAACCCGGCCCGCCACCTGATCGAAGGTGTTTTGCAAAAACCTATTCCCCGGGCCGAGCTGTATTCCAGTCTGACCGCCTTGGCCCAAAAACCACGGCCAATTATCGTTTCAAAGGTGATCCCGAAAACCGATGAGGTCGAACAGTCTCAGGCGGCCTCGCAGGGGCGTGTGATGCGCGTTCTGGCCGCTGAAGATAACCGGACAAATCAACTGATTCTGGAAAAAATGGTCAAGGATCTGAACATCGACCTGCGATTTGCTGGAAACGGGCTTGAAGCTGTTGAAGCCCATCGTGAATTCGATCCGGATCTGATCTTCATGGATATCTCAATGCCGAAAATGGACGGTAAGCAGGCCACCGGTGAAATCCGGCGGCGCGAGATTGAGACGGGCCGCCATGTTCCGATTGTTGCGCTGACCGCGCATGCGATGTCAGGGGATGATCAGGGGATATTGTCGGCAGGTTTGGACCATTACCTGACCAAACCTCTGCAAAAACAGAAAATCCATCAGACAATCCTGACGCATCAACCCGAGGGCACTCAGGCAGTCGTTGCCGGACAGCCCTAACCGAATTAGGCTGAGCGTATGTCAGATGAACGCGGTTTTCAGCCTCGCGCGCTGGGCGAGATTGCCATTCGATGCGCCGATATGCCGGCGATGGTCGAGTTTTACGAAACAGTGATCGGCTTGCGGCGTCTCAGCGGCGACCATGACAGCGCGATCGTTTTCTTTGAGATCGCGCAGGGTTTTGGCGGGCATACTCAGGTTTTGGCCCTGTTCCACCATACAGCCGCGCCACGTCCCGGCCTGCATCCCACAGGTGATCAATCCCCGGTGACCGGCGGCGCGTCGGCTTTGCATCACATCGCCCTGTCGCTGCCCTTTGAAGAACAGGACGCCGTCCTGCGTTGGTATGAACACATTGGACAGCCCTACCGGGTCGAGCAATTCGGCTGGATTGGCTGGCGCGGCATTTTCACCGAAGACCCCGAGGGCAACACGGTTGAACTGGTCGCCTACGACCAGTCAATGCTGACTCAGGCCTGATAGGGGCGCACGAAAACGGGTTTGTCCTCGGTCGACAGATCAGGCCGGTATTCATAGCCACCGGAGTCGAAATCCAACAGCCCCGCCGGATCGGTCAGGCGGTGCTGGATGATGTATCGCGCCATTGCGCCGCGTGCTTTCTTGGCGAAAAAGCTGACGATCTTGGGTGTGCCGGCTTTGTCCTCCATGAAAACAGGCGTGACCACCCGTAGTTTCAGCGCTTTGGGATCGACCGCGCCGAAATATTCCTGACTGGCGCAATTCACCAGCACGTCCGACCCGATCTGCGCGCCTTGCGCGTTCAGCGCCTTGCTGAGGTGATCGCGCCAGTATTCATAAAGGTTCTTGCCGCGCCGGGTTTTCAGCTTGCTGCCCATCTCAAGCCGATAGGCTTGAATCGCATCCAAAGGGCGCAGCACGCCGTATAAGCCCGACAGGATACGCAGGTGGTCCTGCGCCCAGGCTATTTCATCGGCATCCAGGGATGCAGCCTCAAGCCCCTGATAGGTGTCACCGGCAAAGGCCAGCGCAGCGGGGCGGGTCTGGTCACCCTCCGGCGCATCGGAAAAGGCGCGGTAACGGTCGCGGTTCAGGCGGGCCAGATCGTCGCTCAGGTCCATCAGTTTTTTCAGATCGCCCAGCGTCAGATTGCGGGCGGTTTTCGACAGCCGGATCGCGTCGTCCTGAAAATCGGGTTGAGTCGCCGTCACATCGCGCTCGGCCCAGTCCAGCCGTTTGGCCGGGGAAATCACTACCAGCATATCCGCCCTAACTCCTTGCCTTATAGTGCGTACCTAGCCCGCCTGTTCCAGCACGTCCAGAAAAGCGGCCCCAAACCTTTCGTGCCGACGATCCCCCAGCACCTGTTCCAGCCCGCGCTGATCGCCGGGGCGCAGTTGCGCGACCTTGGCCAGTTGCGCGGCCGAGCAGGTCAGCGGCTTGTCGATCCCCTCGGGCCCACGTGCAAGATCGCTCTGCACGGCCAGCAGTTGATCGTAGATGTCACCCTGTTCGCGACCCGCCAGTTTGCGGCGGGCGGGATGTACTGCCTCAACCTCTCCGGTGATGACCTCGAGGAACGTATCGCCATAGCGTTCCAGTTTTTTCGCCCCCACACCGCCGATCCGGGCCATGTCGTCCAGAGTCATGGGGCGGGTTTCCGCCATCTCGATCAGGGTGCGGTCGGGGAAAATGACATAGGCAGGCACCCGTTGCGATTCCGCCAGTGCACGACGCTTGGCCTTGAGCGCCGACAGCAACGGCGCGTCTTCTTCGGCCACCATCGCTTTGACGGCGGAGCGGCGGGTGGCTTTGCGGATCGTGTCCTTGCGCAAGTTGATCTGCGCCTCGCCTTTCAGGATGGGCTTGGCGGCCTCGGTCATGCGCAACGCGCCGTAGCGGTCAGGGTCGGGGCGCACCAGATCGTGCCCCATCATCTGCCGGAAAATCGCTTGCCACTGTGGGCGGGACCAGTCCTTGCCGATGCCCCATGTGGACAGAGCATCATGGCGTCGCGCGCGGACCTTGTCGGTTTCATTGGCCAGCAGGATGTCGATCAGATGGCCCGACCCGAACCATTCTTCGGTGCGCAGGATGGCGGACAGGGCCATGCGAACCGGCGTGGTGCCGTCGAACACCTCGGGCGGGGTGTCGCACAGATCGCATTTGCCGCAAGGCGAGGCCTGTTCGCCGAAATAGCCCAGCAGGGTCTGGCGGCGGCAGGCCAGCGCCTCGGCCAATCCAAGCAGAGCGTTCAGACGGGCATGGTCGGCCATGCGACGCTCAGCCGGGGCCAGCCCTTCGTCGATTTGCGAGCGGCGCAGGCGGATGTCGTCGGGGCCGAACAAGGTTAGTGTCTCGGCCGGGCCGCCATCGCGCCCGGCGCGCCCGATTTCCTGATAATAAGCCTCGATGGATTTGGGCAGGTCAGCGTGGGCGACCCAGCGGATATCGGGTTTGTCGATCCCCATGCCAAAAGCAACGGTGGCGACGACGATCAGCCCGTCCTCACGCGCAAAGCGGGTTTCGACGATGCGGCGATCTTCGGGGTCCATGCCGCCGTGATAGTGGCAGGCGACGTGCCCCTCGGCGCGTAGGGCTTGGGCCAGCACTTCGGTCTTATTGCGGGTGCCGCAATAGACGATGCCAGATTGCCCTTTGCGCGCGGCGGCGAAATCGAGGATTTGTTTGCGTGGCCCGTCCTTGGCGGCAAAGGCCAGATGGATGTTGGGTCGGTCAAACCCGCGCAGGAATTTGCGGGGCGCGGTGCCGTCGAACAGTTTCTCGACGATCTCATCCTGCGTTTCCGCATCCGCTGTGGCGGTGAAGGCGGCCAAGGGCACGTTCAACGCGCGCCGCAGCTCTCCGATCCGCAGGTAATCCGGGCGAAAATCGTGACCCCATTGGCTGACGCAATGCGCCTCGTCCACGGCGATCAGGCTGACATTGATCCGCCGCAGCATCCCCAGCGCGGACCCGGCGGCCAGACGTTCGGGCGCCATATAGAGCAGCTTGAGCCGCCCGGCCTCCAGCGCCTCCCACACCGCGTCGGTTTCTGCAGGAGTGTTGCCAGAAGTCAGAGCGCCAGCTTCGACCCCGGCCTCTTGCAACCCGCGCACTTGATCGCGCATCAGGGCGATCAGTGGTGAAATCACCACCGTCAGGCCATCGCGCAACAGGGCAGGCAGTTGAAAGCACAGGGATTTTCCGCCGCCCGTGGGCATGATGGCCAGCACGTTCTCGCCCACAGTCACGGCATCGACGATCTCCTCCTGACCCGGTCGGAAGTCGTCGAATCCAAAGACATCTCGCAGCAGGGGCGCGGCGTCGAACATGTGGGGATTGCCCTGTTTTTAGGTTTGTCTGCTCTTAGGGCAGGACAATCACATACTAAGATTCGGTGAACAAGAGGTCAGACGAAATAGACCATATTGTTGATCAGGATGATCCGCAGCGCATAGACGCCGACCAGAACGACCAGAGGCGTCAGGTCCAGACCGCCCATATTCGGCAGAACCCGGCGGATCGGGCCGTAGATGGGTTCGAGTATCCGGTTCAGGCCAAACCAGATTTGCGCCACCAACTGCTGGTGCAGGTTGAGAACCTGAAAGTTGATCAGCCAGCTCATGATCACATGGGCCAGAATGATGAACCAGACAATGTCCAGGATCAGCAGCAGGATTTGGATCAGTGACAGCATGGGGCCTCCGGTATTTGCGTCAGACGAGACGTAAGCGCCCACGCTCCAAAGAGCAAGTCTGCGCCAACAGAACGCTTGCGAAACCGTCCAAAGCCCCGTCTTATGAAAAATAACAAGAACAGGGGCGGTCATGGCAGAGATTTCCAAGCGCAAGCGCATCTGGGGCTGGTGGTTTTTCGACTGGGCGACGCAGCCATATCACAGCCTTCTGGTCACCTTCGTCTTTGGACCCTATTTCGCCGGGGTTGCTGCGGGGTATTTCGCAGGAACCGGACTGGACTCACAAGCTGCGGCTGCACGGGCGCAGACGGTTTGGGCGAACTGCCTGACCATCACCGGGCTGATCATCGCCTTTGGTGCGCCGCTTTTGGGCGCGATGGCAGATGTGTCAGGGCGGCGCATTCCGTGGATCTTCGGGTTTTCCGTCATGTATGTCGTGGGGTCTGCGGCGCTGTGGTACACGCTGCCGGATGGTTCAAACATGTGGCTGATGCTGTCGGCCTTTGGTCTTGGATTTGTCGGCGCGGAATATGCGCTGATCTTCATAAACTCGCAGTTGCCCGATCTGGGCGATGACAAGGAAGTGGGTGAAATTTCCGGCTCGGGCTTTGCCTTCGGTTATTTCGGAGGGCTGATCTCGTTGGCGATCATGCTGTTGCTGTTTGTCGAGCAGGCCAACGGCAAAACGCTGATCGGACTGGACCCCGCTTTTGGGTTGGATGCAGCGCAGCAGCAGGGCACCCGGTTCGTCGGTCCGTTCACTGCGGGATGGTTTATCCTGTTTATGGTGCCGTATTTCCTGTGGGTGCGAGACGATTCATCTGCCAAGAAACGCGGCTCGGTCAGCGACGCGCTGGGCCTGCTGGCACACTCGATTTCCAACTTGCGGCACCGGCTCAGTCTTGCCAGCTATCTGGGATCGTCCATGTTCTACCGCGATGCGCTGAATGGGTTGTACAGTTTTGGCGGTGTCTATGCCCGGCTGGTGCTGGAATGGGACCTCATCAAGATCGGCGTCTTTGGGATCGTCAGCGTTCTGGCCGCCGCCGCCTTTTCGTGGGTAGGCGGGAAGCTGGACAAGAAAAACGGCCCTAAACCGGTCATTCTGGTCAGTATCTGGGTTCTGATCCTGGTTTGTGTCACGATCGTTTCCATGGACCGGACACAGGTTTTCGGCATTGCTTTGCCCGAGGGATCGGGACTGCCGGATCTTGTGTTCTTTGCCTGCGGCATCCTGATTGGCGGCATGGGCGGCATTTTGCAGTCGGCCAGCCGGTCAATGATGGTGCGTCACACCGATCCCAAAACCCCGGTGGAAAGCTTTGGTCTCTATGGCTTGTCGGGTCGCGCTACGGCCTTTGCCGCACCTCTATTGA
This sequence comes from Ruegeria sp. BB6, assembly GCF_056539385.1. NCBI lineage: Bacteria > Pseudomonadati > Pseudomonadota > Alphaproteobacteria > Rhodobacterales > Roseobacteraceae > Ruegeria > Ruegeria sp. BB6. Next base: position 117,362 of record NZ_JBQFUW010000003.1, on the reverse strand, counting down.
TCGGGATTGCCACAACCGTGACCGGCAGCGCGCGTCTGGGGGTGTCACCGATCATTCTGTTGTTTATTCTGGGTCTAATACTGATGCGCTGGGTGAAACCGGAAGGGGATCAGAGCAGATGATATTACAGCGTTTTTTGGCGATTTTGGCCTTAATCACACTGGCAGGCTCCGCAGGGGCGCAACCCCTGGCCAAGCAATTATTCGGAGCTCAAAAGCAAAGTTCACAACAAAAACCCGCCGCTTTCGGCAGTTATTCGCGCGGATGCGCTGCCGGGTCGGTGCAGTTGCCCGAAACAGGCCCGACATGGCAGGCCATGCGCCTGTCGCGCAACCGCAACTGGGGGCACCCGGTGGCGATTGACTATGTGCAAGACCTCAGCCGGTTTGCGGCCAAGCAACCGGGGTGGAATGGTCTCTATATCGGGGATATCAGCCAGCCTCGGGGCGGGCCGATGACATCGGGGCACCGGTCGCATCAACTGGGTCTAGATATCGATATCTGGATGCTTCCGGGCAATGACATGCGGCTCAGCCGAAAGGCGCGTGAGAATATCTCGTCCATTTCCCTGCGCCGTGCAAACGGGGCGTTCGTCAATGGCAACTGGACCAAGCAGCATCACGCCGTTCTGCGTGAAGCGGCCAAGGATAAACGGGTTGCCCGAATATTCGTCTTTCCCGGTGCGAAGGTGCAGATGTGCAAAGAGGAAAAAGGCAACAGGGCCTACCTGCGCAAGATCCGGCCATGGTGGGGACATCACTACCATTTCCACGTGCGGCTTGCCTGCCCACGCGGATCCAGAGGGTGCGTCAATCAGGACCCACCGCCCAAGGGTGACGGGTGCGCCGAAGCGCAGCAGTGGGTGAACAACATCCTGAACCCGCCGCCTCCCGACCCAAATGCACCTGCACCCAAAAAGCGTAGAGAATATCGTATGGCGGACCTGCCCCAACAATGTACCACCGTTTTACAATCCAACTGATAGCCGCGCTGTTTCTGGCGGGACCCATCTGGGCAGTCGAAGTCAAATCGGCCTCGGAACATGGGACCTTTGCCTGGCACCATCTGGATGAGTGGTTCGGTGGATTTTCCGCTCTCCACCTCTCGGATAATGGTCGGCATCTGATCGCGCTGAGTGACAGGGCGCGGCTTGTGCACGCCGAAATCGAGCGCAAGGGCGATGGTATCGCAGGTGTTGAGATCACGGGACATTGGCCAGTTCTGTCCAGCACCGGCCAGCGATTGTCCGGCATCGCCGGAGATTCCGAAGGGCTGGCGACCATCGCCGACGGCAGCTATTACATCTCTTTTGAAGGCGTGCATCGCGTCGCTCATTATTCGGCCCCCGGATCAAAGGCGCATGTGCTGCCCCGCCCAGAAGCGTGGGATCAGCTGAGTCTTAACGGCGCGTTCGAGGGACTGGCGATCGACGGTCAGGGGCGGCTGTTTACACTGACTGAAAAAAGCCGGACCGAGGACGGGGACATACCGGTCTATCGCTGGGACGGGCAAGGTTGGTCGACGCCATTTGTTTTGCCGCAAAGGGGAAAGTTCCTGCCTGTTTCCGCCGATTTCGGCCCTGACGGGCGTCTCTACGTTCTGGAGCGTTCGGTGTTTGTGACAGGGTTCCGCTCACGCCTGCGCCGGTGGCAGATTGAAGCTGACATGCCAACCAGAGAAGAGGTGTTGTTCACGACTGGCGCGGGCAAGCATGACAACCTCGAAGGCTTGTCGATCTGGCGCGACGATCAAGACCGCCTGCGCGCCACTATGGTGTCAGATGACAACTTCCTCGCGCTGCAGCGCACCGAACTGGTGGAATACCTGCTGCCTGATTGACAGCCACCGATCAAGCGTCTAGAAGCGCGGCTTGCCTTGGGACGGTCCCTTGGCCAAGTCGCCGCTACCTTGTCAAAACGGGCATCTGAAAATGCAACGCAGCTATCTACCCGGCATTCTTGCCATGGCCACCATTGTTGTGGCCTCGAACATCCTGGTCCAGTTCCTCATCCTGGACGGTCTGTTGACCTGGGGTGCTTTCACCTATCCTCTGGCCTTTCTGGTCACTGACATCATGAACCGCGTCTATGGCGTGGGTCCGGCCCGCAAGGTCGTATTCGCTGGTTTTGTCACCGGCATCATCTGTTCGCTGATCGGCAGCCAGATCATGCTGCAAGGCGACGGCTTTACCTATGCCGCCGTGCCATTGCGCATCGCCGTGGCTTCGGGCACTGCCTTTCTGATCGCCCAACTGACCGACGTCACCGTGTTCAATTCGCTGCGCGGCGGTCGCTGGTGGCGCGCGCCGCTGGTCTCGACGTTGGTCGGATCTGCGCTGGACACCGCGATCTTCTTCACCCTGGCCTTCTCAGCCTCGGTCACCTTCTTCGGCGCAGATGCCGATGCCGCGATCAACTGGGCGTGGGAACCGGTGCCCTTCATGCTGTCGGGGCCGATGGCGCCGCTGTGGGTCACGCTGGCCTTTGCTGATTGGCTGGTGAAACTGTCGCTGGCGCTGATCGCACTGATCCCGTTCAAAGTGATCGTTGCGCGGTTGTCCGCGCAGCCCGCGTAAAAAGTGCTTTGAGAATGGCGCATCTTGTGTCACCATCCTTATCAACCGCAACAGATAGATAAGGAGGTGATCCAGTGTCGAGAAAGAGATTGGAGAGAGGTGTCGGAACAACCGGGGGGATCGCCTGTTAAGGCAGCCCTTGGCGGAGCGCTCGCTTCGGCTGGTCGATTGATCTAACCGACCCACCTCCTGAACTTTCGTAGGGCCGTCCCATCGGGGCGGCCCTTTCTGTTTTCGTGTCCGCCCGTTAAGGTCCGCCCCATGTTGCGCATTACCGACGAAATAATCCTGCAAGACTGGGAAATGACCGAGAGCTTCGTCCGCTCATCCGGTCCCGGTGGGCAAAACGTGAACAAGGTTTCAACTGCGGTTGAACTGCGGTTCGAGGCGGCGCGCTCGCCCTCGTTGCCTGATCCAGTCAAAAACCGACTGAAACGGCTGGCCGGGCGTCGGTGGACCAAGGATGGCGCAATCATCATTCAATGCGAGGAAACTCGATCGCAGGCGCGCAATCGAGAGATTGCCCGCGCTCGGTTGGCAGAACTGATCGCGCGCGCGCTTGTGAAACCGAAACGGCGTATCGCGACAAAACCCACTTACGGTTCGGTGAAACGGCGACTGGCAGCGAAAAAGGCACGCTCTGACGTTAAGGCGCTGCGGGGTCGGGTGTCGGAAGATTAATCTGGAAAGTTCGCGGTGCCTTGCTACTCTGGCGCGCAAAGACGACTGGGAGGCAAGGTTATGAGGCTAGAAGGAAAAACCGCTATCGTGACCGGCGGTGCCTCGGGGTTTGGGGCAGGTATCGTCCAAAAGTTCCTGTCCGAAGGCGCGCGCGTGATGATCGCTGATATCAACGGCGAAGCAGCCCATGACATGGCTGCGTCACTCGGGGCGCAGGCCAGCGCGCAACAGGTCGATGTGGCTGATGGCGCGTCCGTTAAGGCAATGGCGGACACTGTGGCAGATACATTCGGGCATCTGGACATCTTGGTGAACAACGCGGGTGTTACGCATCTGCCGACCCCGCTCGAGGATGTGGCCGAGGACGACTTTGACAGGGTCTACCGCGTGAATATGAAGTCAGTCTACCTGACCGCTCGCGCCTTTGTTCCGCAAATGAAGACGCGACAGCAAGGCGCGATATTGAACGTAGCCTCGACCGCCGGATTATCACCGCGACCGAACCTGAACTGGTATAACGCGTCAAAGGGATGGATGATCACTGCAACGAAAACGATGGCTGTGGAACTTGCGCCCTCAGGCGTGCGTGTCAACGCGATCTGCCCGGTCGCGGGGGAAACGCCCCTGCTGAAATCCTTCATGGGCGAGGACACGCCCGAAAAACGCGCCAAGTTTCTGTCAACGATACCGCTGGGCCGGTTTTCCACACCGGAAGACATGGCAAACGCAGCGTGTTTCCTGTGCTCGGACGAGGCCAGCATGATCACCGGTACCGCTTTGGAGGTCGACGGTGGCCGCTGTATCTGATCCGCGCTTCATCTGGCTAAAAATATCCCCGCCGGAGGCAGCGCGCTTGCGCGCTTACTGGCCTGAACGTCAAAGAAACACATGACCCCTGGACCAAAGAACCTGATCACCGATGTCCCCGGCCTTTTGGTCGGCAACGTGCAGGATCATACCCTGAAATCCGGCGCGACCGTCTTAACCGCCGAGTCGCCGTTTACAGCGTCAGTTCATGTCATGGGCGGCGCACCGGGCACGCGCGAGACTGATCTGCTGGCTGCGGACAAATCCGTGGACAGGGTGGATGCGATTGTTCTGTCCGGTGGCTCGGCCTTTGGTCTGGACGCTTGTTCCGGCGTTTCGGACATGCTGCACGCGCAAGGACGCGGGTTCCAGGTGGGTCGCGCCGTCGTCCCCATCGTACCCGGCGCAATCTTGTTTGACCTGCTGAACGGCGGCGAAAAAACATGGGCTGAAAATCCGTACCGAGGATTGGGACAACGCGCATTTCAAGTCGCCGCAGAACAGTTCAAACTGGGAAGTGTCGGTGCAGGAACCGGGGCGCTGGCAGCGATGCATAAAGGTGGATTGGGATCAGCCTCGCTTGTGTTGTCCTGCGGTGTGACCGTGGGTGCCTTGGTCGCTGCGAACCCCTTGGGCAGTGTCACCACGCCGGGCGAGCGGCATTTCTGGGCCGCTCCCTTTGAAATCGAGGATGAATTCGGCGGGTGCGGCCCTGACAGCTCCTCGGGTCTGGGGCGGGCAGTTCTCAGCCGCAAGGCGCAAGCCATGCATCCGGCCTCGCCAGAAGACGCGAACACGACGATCGCGATCGTCGCGACGGATGCCGCTCTGTCCAAGACACAATGTCAGCGTATGGCCGTAGCCGCGCATGACGGTATCTCACGGGCCATCGTTCCGGCGCATACGCCAGGGGACGGCGATTTGGTATTTGGGGTTAGCACTGGATCGCGCGAGATTGGCCATGATCCTTCCGAGTTGGGTATGATAGGTCATGCGGCTTCGATCTGCCTGGCGCGCGCAATCGCCCGCGCCGTTTATCTGGCGACGCCCGCGCCAGGAGACCTTTTGCCGTGCTGGTCCGAGCACAATGGCCAGGACGATTCCACCTCGTGACGCAAGCGAAATCCGACCTTCGTACGCGGCAATCTGCGCGTTGACTCTGTGCCTGTGCAGGGTTCCATTCGGAACAGCCAATTTGTATCGGAGCAAAGCAATGAATCGCATCCTCGCCACCGCAATTATGGGTCTGCTGGCCATCCCCGCTTATGCTGAAGGCGACGCAGAAGCAGGCAAAAAGGCGTTTAACAAGTGCAAGTCATGCCACCTGATCGCCGACCCTGCAGGAGAAGTGATTGTCAAAGGCGGCAAAACCGGTCCGAACCTTTATGGTATCGCGGGCCGCACAGCGGGCACTGTCGACGGGTTCAAATACGGTGACAGCCTTGTTGCCGCAGGTGAAAAGGGTCTGGTCTGGGACGAAACGACCTTTGTCGAGTACGCGCAGGACCCCAAGGCATTCCTGAAATCCTATTTGGATGAAACGTCTGCAAAGTCCAAGATGACGTTCAGATTGAAGTCGGGCGCCGAGGACGTTTACGCCTATATCGTCAGCGTTTCGGGTGAATAACGTCTGAAACCGGGCAACCTGTAAGAAACCAAAAGGCCGCAGCACCTGCGGCCTTTCGTGCGGTTGATAACCAGATGGATCAGCGCCACCTTGGTTTTGCGCGGTTCAACATGCGCCCCGCGCATGGAGCCGCAAAGCCAAGTCGGTCCGGTCACGGCCAGAATATGAAACCCGGCCGTTCAGAGGGATCGGCAGCAGGAGACACCAAATGGGAATCATGATCCCGGCCTGGGTTGATGGCGAGTTGACCCCTGTGGACAAGCTCGAGGCGCACGAAAAAGGACTGCGGCACAAGGCGGTATCTGTCTTTGTCGTCCGAGGGACAGAAATTCTGCTGCAGCGTCGGGCGATGGGCAAGTACCACACACCCGGCCTTTGGGCCAACACATGTTGCACCCATCCCGACTGGGGTGAGACGCCCTCGGAATGTGCTGTTCGTCGTCTGCGTGAAGAACTGGGGATCACCGGGCTATACCCCGAGTACCGGCACCGGCTGGAATATCACGCGGATGTCGGCAACAACATGATCGAACATGAGGTGGTCGATATTTTTCTGGCCCATGTCCGCGGCCCGTTGAAAGTAGAGCCCAATCCAGACGAAGTGATGGACACCCGATGGATCGATTATCACGATCTTCTGGCAGAGGTTCAGCGCCATCCGGCCCGGTTCACGCCGTGGCTGAAGATATATCTTCACAACCACGCTGACACCATATTTGGCCCCGATCTGATCATCTCGGCCAAGTCCTGAGCGCTTTTTTGGGTTGGCGTTTCACCTTGGACGAGTTTTCGGATAAGGCGATAGGCAGAGGCGACGTCTTACCGTCCAGAACGATCGCAAGCCGCTCTGGGCTTGCAAGGTCCGGCCAAGCCGCCTAAATCAACGCGTCATGGCCAAGCAGAAGACAGACCCGAATTACAAAGTGATCGCCGAAAACCGGCGTGCGCGCTTCGATTACGCGATCGAGGAAGATATCGAGTGCGGCATCGTGCTGGAGGGGTCCGAGGTCAAATCGCTTCGCTCTGGCGGATCGAATATCGCGGAAAGCTATGCGTCGGTCGACGACGGAGAGTTATGGCTGATCAACAGCTACATTGCGCCTTACGAGCAGGCCAAAGTCTTCAAGCACGAGGAACGCCGCCGTCGCAAGCTGCTGGTATCGCGCAAAGATCTGTCGAACCTGTGGAACGCGACTCAGCGCAAGGGCATGACGCTGGTGCCGCTGGTTCTGTATTTCAATCACAAGGGCCGCGCGAAAATTAAGATCGGTATCGCCAAGGGTAAAAAGACCCACGACAAGCGCGAAACGCAGGCCAAGCGCGACTGGTCACGTCAAAAGCAGCGGCTGCTGAAGGATCACAGTTGACCCTTCTGCTGCCTTAGAATGCCATTGCTGCGGAAACTGCGCGCTGCCAGCGGGCGTAAGCGGCATCCCTTTCTTCCTCGGACAGTTCGGGTTCAAATCTGCGGTCCAGCTCCCAAGTTTCTGAGAATTCATGCTGTTTTGGGTAAATACCCGCACGCATTCCGGCCAGCCACGCAGCACCCAGCGCCGTCGTTTCCTGCATGACAGGGCGGTCGACCGCTGCGCCAAGATAGTCAGCCAGACCCTGCATGGCCCAGTCCGATGCGCTGGCCCCGCCGTCCACGCGCAGTGTGACTTTGGTGTCTTGGCCCCAGTCCCCTTGCATGGCGTGCCATAGGTCGCGCGTTTGGTAGGCGATGCTTTCAAGTGTGGCGCGTGCAAATTCGGCGCGACCAGAGTTGCGCGTCAGACCAAAAACAGCACCCCGGCAATCCGGTTTCCAGTAGGGCGCACCCAGCCCCGTGAAGGCAGGCACCAGCACGACGTTCTGGTTTGGGTCCGCCTGCAGCGCAAGCTCACCGCTTTCGGCTGCAGACTCGATGATCTGCAACGCGTCGCGCAGCCACTGCACGGCGGCACCGGCAACAAAGATTGACCCCTCCAGAGCGTAAGTGCGTTGACCGTTCAACTGATACGCGATGGTTGTCAGCAAGCGGTTCTTGGATTCCACCGGCTGTGACCCGGTGTTCAAAAGCGCAAAGCACCCGGTGCCATAGGTGGATTTCATCATGCCCGGTTTGAAACACGCCTGCCCGATCGTCGCGGCCTGCTGATCACCTGCAACGCCCAGAATGGGAATCTCGCCGCCCAACAGGGTTGTTGTTCCAAAGTCCGAGGCGCAGTCGTGCACCTCGGGCAGCATATTCATCGGAACATCCAGCAGATCACAAATCTCGGCGCTCCATTCGCCCCTGTGTATGTCAAACAGCAGGGTTCGGGCGGCGTTGGTGGCGTCGGTGGCGTGGCTGCGGCCTTCGGTCAGGTGCCAGATCAGGAAACAGTCGATGGTGCCGAACATCAGCTCTCCGGCTTCGGCCTTGTCCCGCGCACCCGGCACGGTATCCAGCAACCATTTGACCTTGGTTCCCGAGAAATACGGGTCCAGCAGCAGACCAGTCTGGACGGTGATATCGTCTTCGCATCCAGCTTGTTTGTAACGGGCGCATATCTCGGCGGTGCGGCGGTCTTGCCAGACGATGGCATTGTGGATCGGCTTGCCCGTGGCGCGATCCCATACGACGGTTGTTTCGCGCTGATTGGTGATCCCGATCCCTGCGATCTGATCCGGCGTCACACCGGCACTGTCCATCACTTCGCGGCAGACGCGAAGAACGCTGTCCCAGATTTCCTCGGGGTCGTGTTCGACCCAGCCTTCCTGCGGAAAGTGCTGCGTGAACTCATGCTGAGCGGTGTCCACGCGTTGCATATCCGCGTCGAACAAAATGGCCCGCGATGATGTAGTGCCCTGATCAATGGCAAGAATAAAGGTCACGCCTGCGTCCCTCCCGTTTCGTTTTGCGGGACTTTAGCGCAAACGGTTACGAACCTACCAGAGCGATCAGACAGGAATATTGTCGATCAACCGAACACCGTCCGCCCAGGCTGCTGCAAACAGGCGCGCCGGGCGTGATGCATGGGTCAAGGGCTCAAGCGTTTCGGCGCAGCGTAGCTGAATATATTCGACCTGCGTAAACCCCGCGGCCAGCAGTTCGGTTTCGGCCCGAGCGCCCAAAGTGTCAAATTGCGCACCATCGGCCAATTCCTTAGCAAGGTCGCGCATGATCCGGTGTTTGTTGGCGGCAATGTCCAACCCTTCCGGTGATAGGCGCAGATTGCGCGACGACATCGCCAGCCCCGAGGGTTCGCGAACCGTGGGGCAGCCGATCACGTCGACCGGAATGTCCAGATCACGTGCCATGCGGCGCACGACCATCAGTTGTTGATAGTCTTTTTCCCCGAAATACGCGCGATCCGCCTGCGTTTGCAGAAACAGTTTGGCGACCACGGTGGCCACGCCATCGAAATGGCCGGGACGGAACTCGCCTTCCATCACATTGGTCAGGCCTGCGACGGAAACGGTGGTGGCGAATCCCTGAGGATAGATTTCCTCGGGCTCGGGCACGTAGATCGCGTCGACGCCGTAAGGGACCAGTTTCTGCGCGTCCTCGTTTTCGGTGCGCGGATACTTGGCTAGATCCTCGGGATTGTTGAATTGTTTGGGGTTCACGAAAATGGTCACGATCACCCGGTCCGAGCCCGCTTTGGCCGCCGCGACCAGCGACAGATGCCCCTGATGCAGTGCGCCCATCGTGGGTACGACGCCGATCGTTTCACCATCATTGTGCCATTGAGTTGTCAAAGCGCGCAGATCCGTCAGGCGGTGCAGTATTGGGGCAGTCATTTAGTTTGTCCTTTGGCCGGAGCCTGATCTGAGAACACGTGTTCTTCGGCCGGAAAAGCCCGCGCACGGACGTCGGCGGCGTATTCAGCGATGGCCGATTCCGCCAGCGGGCCAAGCTCGGCATAGCGTTTGACGAATTTTGGTTTGAATGCGGTGAAAAAGCCGACCATGTCATCCACCACCAGAATCTGACCGTCGCACCCGGCAGAGGCACCGATGCCGATCGTGGGGATTGCGATTTCAGCCGTAATTCGGTCGGCCAGCCGTTGTGGAACTTTTTCAAGCACAACGGAAAACGCGCCTGCTTCGGCAACGGCGCGGGCATCGGCCAGCACCGCTTCGGCCTGGTCGTCCCGGCCTTGCACCTTGTAGCCGCCCAGCGTGTTGATGGATTGCGGCGTCAGGCCGATATGCGCCATCACCGGGATGCCACGTTTGACCAGAAAGCGGATGGTTTCCGCCATCTCGACGCCGCCCTCCAACTTGACCGCGCCCGCGCCCGTTTCAGCCATCAGGCGGGCAGCGTTGCGGAAAGCTTCGTTTGGCGAATGCTCGTAACTGGCGAAAGGCATATCAATGACCATCATCGCGTTGTTCAAACCGCGCGCGACGGCCTGACCATGCAGGATCATCATCTCCATCGTCACCCCAAGGGTCGATTCCAGACCGTGCAGCACCATACCGACGCTGTCGCCCACCAGAACAAAGTCGCAATGGTCATCCATCAGCCGTGCCATCGGCGTGGTATAGGCGGTCAGGCTGACCAGAGGTTCGCCCCCTTTGCGGGCGCGGATATCCTCTGCGTTTGGTGCCTTTTTGCGGGCGGTGGCGCTCATGATCGCTCCTCCGGGATTCATGTTGCAGCGCGGCATAGCAGATCGGACACGGGCTAAGAAACCCCGGTTGCGCCAACAATCCCTTGATTGACCTAAGGTTTAAAGTGACATTGGTCTTGGAAAGGCCCGAAAAAATACGGGGCCGCGGATATTCAGTGGGGAGTTATTTCTATGACAAAGCAGATGTTTCGGTCCTTCGCCTCGGCCCTTGCGGTGGGCGTCAGCCTGTTCGCGACGCAGGGTTTGGCCAAGTCCGACATAACCATCGCCATGCAACTGGAACCACCGCATCTGGACCCGACCAGCGCCGCGGCGCAGGCTATCGATTCGGTTGTGTACACGAATATATTTGAAGGTCTGACGCGGTTCATGGGGGATGGCTCTGTCGTGCCCGGCCTGGCCGAAAGCTGGGAGATTTCCGAGGACGGCACGGTTTACACCTTCAAGCTGCATGACGGGGTTACGTTTCATGATGGCACGGCGATGGATGCCGAAGACGTCAAGTTCACCCTTGATCGCGCCACCGCCGAAGACAGCGCCAACGCGCAAAAAGCCCTGTTTGCCGGCATCGAAAGCGTCGAGGTCGTGGACCCCCTGACCGTTAAGGTCACGCTGTCGGCTCCGAACGGGAACTTTCTGTTCAATCTGGCTTGGGGTGACGCGGTGATCGTGGCCCCCGAGAGTATCGATAATATCAAGACCAACCCTGTCGGAACTGGCGCATTTACCTTTGGCGAATGGGTTCAGGGCGACAGCATCACGCTGAACCGCAACCCGGATTATTGGGGCGAACAACCAGCGCTTGAGACTGCCACATTCAAATTCATTTCGGACCCCACCGCCGCCTTTGCCGCGATGATGGCCGAAGATGTGGATGTGTTTGACAACTTCCCAGCGCCTGAAAATTTGCCTCAGTTCGAGGCCGACCCGCGGTTTCAGGTGCTCGTTGGATCAACCGAAGGTGAGACCATCCTTTCGACCAACAACAAGCAGCCACCCTTCGATGACATTTTGGTGCGGCAGGCAATGGCTCATGCGATTGACCGGCAGGCCATAATCGACGGAGCCATGTTTGGCTACGGAACGCCGATTGGAACTCATTTTGCTCCGCACAACCCGGCCTATGTCGATCTGACGGGCAACTCGGCATACGACCCGAAGATGGCGGCACAGATGTTGGCTGAGGCTGGGTACGCAGACGGGTTTGAAACCACTTTGCACCTGCCGCCCCCTTCCTACGCGCGCCGTGGCGGAGAGATCATCGCCGCCCAACTGGCCGAAGTTGGAATACAGGCGGAAATCATCAACGTGGAATGGGCGCAATGGCTGGAATCCGTGTTCAAGGGTAAGGATTTTGGCCTGACGATTGTCAGCCATACCGAGCCGATGGACATCGGTATCTATGCGCGGCCTGACTACTATTTCCAGTATGACAGCGTCGACTTCCAGACATTGATGGAGACTCTGAACGGCACCACTGATCCGGATGCGCGTAAAAAGCTGCTGGGTGAAGCTCAGCGCCTGATCTCAAATGACTATGTCAACGGATACCTTTTCCAGCTTGCCAAACTCGGCGTCGCCAAAGCCGGGGTTCAGGGTCTGTGGGAAAACGCGCCAACGGCCGCCATTGACCTGACGGCGATCAGTTGGTCCGAGTAATCGCTTCGGGGCCGCAATAGGCGGCCCCGGTAAACTGCAATTGCCGAAAAAGCCTTGCTATGACGGTATTTCGCATATTCTGCCTATTTGTTGCGACCGCGTTTCTGACCTTTTCGTCTCTCGGTCAGGTTCAGGCGCAAAACGCGCTTGGGGGGCGATTGGATGCGCTGGCGGGCACGCCGGAAAACCCACTGCAGGTTGGCATCGGCATCTGGATCGACCAGATCACCAGCGTCGATCAGAAGGCCGAGAATTACGGCGCGGTTGTTGTGTTGCGCGTGGAATGGACGGACCCCGCATTAGCCTTTGATCAACAGGCATTGGGTCGTGATATCAGGGTTTTTAGTCCGCCTGCCCTTGCCGACCATGCGGCAAATATCGGGGCCGTGCTGCCCGCCTTTGTCATTCACAACCAGCAATCCAACAAGTGGATACACGAGTCCGCCGCCTCGCTGCGGTATGACGGTCGGGTGGTCTATGTCGAGAAGTCCAATCTGACGTTGCAGGCTCCGCATTTCGATTTTCGCAAATACCCGTTCGACACGCAGGATTTCTTCTTTGAAGTCGTCTCGATCTTTCCCTCGGACTACGTGTCCTACTATCCACTTGAGGACCACTCGGGCCTGGGCGACATGCTGGGCGAGGAAGAATGGGTTCTTGGAAATGCCCGTGTCGAAGTATCGACGGTTCCGGGACTGTCGGGGCAGGAAAGTGATCAGATTGCGCTGGTTTTTGAAGGCAGCCGTCACCTGACCTACTATGTGATCCGTGTTTTCCTGCCGATGCTGGTGCTGATCACGGTCGGCTGGGCGCTGTTCTTTCTGGACGAATACCGCAGGCGGATCGAAATCGCCGGAGGCAACCTTTTGGTGTTTGTGGCCTTTAACTGGGCAATCTCGGCCGATCTGCCCAAGCTGGGATACCTGACCTTCCTGGATTTCGTTCTGCAGTGCATGTTCCTGATGACCGGGGCTTTGATCGTGTTCAACGTGGCCCTGCGAAAGCTGAAAGTATCAGGTCGGGAAAACGGTGCGCGCAAACTGGACAATTATGCGATCAAGTGGATTTACCCGCTGGGCTATGCGGCCATCGTCGGTTACGCGGTTTTTGCCTATCTTCTGATACCTTAGGTGCTGGACCCGCGCCATATGTGACCCTAACGTGGCTTCAATGCTCCGTTATGCTTTGAAACGTCTGATGTCTCTGATGATCAGCCTGGCTGTGGCCTCGGTGGTCATTTTTGCGGTGATCGAGGTTGCCCCCGGCGATCCCGCGTCCTTTATGCTGGGCGTCAACGCGCAAGAGGACACGCTGGCCGCGCTGCGTGAAGAACTTGGGTTGGATGGCTCGAAACTTCAGCGGTACTTTAGCTGGGTTGGCGGGATGCTGGTGGGGGATTTCGGAACCTCGTACACATATCGCACACCGGTTTCACAGATGATCGCAGATCGGTTGTGGGTGTCGCTGCCCTTGGCGTTATACGCGCTGACCCTGTCGACCCTGATCGCCTTTCCCGCTGGTATCTACGCCGCCGCGCGCCGGGGCAAGCCGGGGGATTTGACCGTGATGGGCGCGACGCAACTGGGCATCGCGGTCCCCAATTTCTGGTTCGCGATGATGCTGGTGCTGATCTTCGCCATCAACCTGCGCTGGTTTAACGCCGGAGGGTTCGCAGGGTGGGACACCGGGTTCTGGATTGGCCTGCATTCCCTGACCCTGCCCGCCATCGCGCTGGCCCTACCGCAAGCGGCGATTCTCGCGCGGGTGATGCGGTCATCCTTGCTGGATATTCTGGGCGAAGACTTCATGCGGACGGCGCGTGCCAAGGGGTTATCGCGCCGACAGGCATTGTGGAGGCATGGCGTGCGCAACGCGCTGATTCCGGTGCTGACGATTATCGGGTTGCAATTTTCTTTCCTGCTGGCCGGTTCGATCATCATCGAACAGGTGTTCTACCTTCCGGGCCTCGGGCGGCTGGTGTTTCAGGCGATCTCTGCCCGGGACCTGATCGTGGTGGAATCGGTGGTCATGCTGCTGGTGTTTGCAGTCATCACCGTGAACTTTCTGGTCGATCTGGCCTATGCCGCCGTCGATCCCCGCCTGAGGAGCCGGACATGAGCCGCAACCTGATCCTTGGCGCGGCTTTGTCGTCGCTGGTTGTTCTGGCGGCGTTGGTCTCGTTTGTCTGGACACCCTACGACTATGCGGCGCTGAGCATCCCGGACAAGCTGCAACCGCCAAATGCGCAGCATTGGTTCGGAACGGATCATTTTGGCCGTGACATGTTTTCCATGATCATGGTCGGAGCCCGAACGTCGATTGCAGTGGCCTTGGTCGCGGTGGGAATCGGTATGGCGCTTGGCGTGCCGCTTGGATTGGCGGCAGCAGCGCGCAAAGGATCGTGGCTGGATGAGCTAATCATGCGCGGCAACGATTTGGTATTTGCGTTTCCCTCACTGGTCATCGCGATCCTGATCACCGCCGTGTTCGGGGCCGGAGCGGTCAACGCGATCATAGCGATTGGCATTTTCAACATCCCCGTCTTCGCCCGCATCACTCGCGGCGCGGCGCTGTCCCTGTGGGAGCGTGAGTTCATCCTCGCCGCGCGCGTGTCGGGCAAGGGCGCGGCCCGGATATCAGCCGAACACATCCTGCCCAATGTCGCCAATTTGCTGATCGTTCAGGGGACCATTCAGTTCTCGCTTGGGATACTGGCCGAGGCGGGCCTGTCTTATGTCGGCCTGGGGGCGCAACCGCCAACGCCCAGTTGGGGTCGGATGCTGGCCGACGCACAGACAATGGTCAGTTTTGCCCCGCATTTGGCTCTGATTCCGGGGTTTGCGATTATCGTGACCGTGCTGGGCCTGAACCTTTTGGGGGACGGCCTACGTGATTGGCTGGATCCGCGGATAAGGGTGGCGCGCGCATGAGCTTGCTGGACATCAAGAACCTGTCCCTGTCGATCCACGGGGTTGAAATCCTGAAACAGGTCAGCCTGTCCATTGACCCGGGTCAGATCGTGGCCGTCACGGGTGAAAGCGGCTCGGGCAAGTCCATGACGGCCCTGTCCGTCATGAACCTGCTGCCAAACGGGGCGCAAACGCAGGGCGCGATCCGGCTGAACGGTCTTGACCTGCTGACCCGCCCCGAGGCGGACATGTGCGCCCTGCGCGGTGCCTCGATCGGAATGGTGTTTCAAGAGCCGATGACCGCTCTGAACCCGGTCAAGACCATCGGGGATCAGGTGATGGAGACAATCCTGATCCACAAGGCGATGCCCTGCCCGCAAGCCCGCGAACGCGCCGAGGAGGTTCTGACCCGCGTGGGCCTGCCGCCTGATCGGTTCCCCCTGACCCGCTATCCGCACGAGTTGTCGGGCGGTCAGCGCCAGCGCGTCGTGATCGCCATGGCCATTGCACTGCGCCCAACGCTGTTGATCGCGGATGAGCCCACGACAGCGCTGGATGTCACCACGCAGGCGCAAATCCTCGATCTGCTTAGGGGGTTGGTCAGCGAGTATGGCATGGGTCTGCTGATGATCACCCATGATCTGGCGGTTGTGGCGGATCTGGCCGACAAGATCGTCGTTATGCGTCACGGCGAAGTTGTTGAAGAAGGGGCCACGGAAAACCTATTGCGCAACATGCAGCACCCCTACACGCGCATGCTGTTCGAGGCGTCTGGCCACAAGGTTTCCCTGCCCGACACGATAAGCCCGCGCCCGTTGCTGGAGGTTGCGCAGGTCGTCCGCGACTACCGCCTTCCCCGGAAAGGCTTGTTCAATGCACCCGGTCATCACCGCGCCGTCGATCAGGTCAGTTTCACCCTCAATCGTGGCGAGCGTTTGGGGTTGGTCGGCGAGTCTGGGTGCGGAAAATCGACCCTAACAAGGGCAATATTGGGGCTAGAGGAGGTTCAGGCCGGGGAAATCCGACTGGACGGAGAACCCGTTTTTGCGGGCCACAAGCCCAACCCAGCCGTTCGGCGAAAAATGCAGGTGGTGTTCCAGGACCCTTACGGCAGTTTCAACCCCCGTCACCGGGTCGCGCGGTTGATAACAGAGCCGTTTCACGTATTGGACACTCCCCCCAAAGGGACCGAGCGTCAGGACTTGATCGCCGAAATGCTAAGTGCCGTGGGCCTCAGCCCCAAAGATGCCGATAAGTACATCCACGAATTCTCCGGCGGTCAGCGGCAGCGCATTGCCATTGCCCGCGCCTTGATCATCCGGCCCGAGTTGATCCTGTTTGACGAGGCGGTTTCGGCGCTCGACGTGTCCGTACGCGCGCAAATCCTCGACCTTCTGGCCGAGCTTTGCGCGGCGTATGACCTGACCTATTTGTTCATCAGCCACGATCTCAGCGTTGTCAGAACGATAACCGACCGCGTTATGGTGATGCAGGCCGGTAAAATTGTTGAGCAGGGTGAGACCGAGCAGGTCTTTTCTGATCCGCAGCATCCCTATACCCGAACCCTGATCAACGCCGCGCCCATCCTGCCAGATATTGGCAGTCAGGTGGCCCAAACCCCAATGTTAGAGCCGAAATAGGAGATCGAAATGCCCAATCCTCTCTGGTTCAACCCAACCCATTGCCTGATTGGAGGCGCATGGGTCGATCCTGCCTCGGGGTCCACGCTGCCTTTGGTTAACCCTTCCGATGGGGTTGAGATTTGTCGCATCGCCCGCGGTGAGGCCGCAGATATCGACCGTGCGGTTCAGGCTGCGCACTCGGCCCTGGACGGCGACTGGGGCCGTAAAACAGCGCTGGAGCGGGGCCGCATCCTGACGCGTCTGGGTCAGTTGGTTCTGGAACGGGTCGATGATCTGGCAGCTTTGGAGGCGATGGATGTTGGCAAGCCGCTGACACAGGCCCGCGCCGATGCCGTGGCGCTGGCGCGGTATTGCGAGTTTTACGGCGGTGCCGCCGACAAGGTCATGGGCGAGACGATTCCTTATCTGGAGGGCTATACCGTCTATACTTTGCGCGAGCCGCATGGGGTGACGGGTCACATCGTGCCGTGGAATTACCCCATGCAGATCATTGGCCGCTCGGTCGGGGCGGCGCTGGCGATGGGCAATGCCTGTGTCCTGAAACCTGCCGAAGAAGCCTGTCTGACGGCGCTTGCCTTCGCACATCTGGCGCAAGAGGCCGGGTTGCCAGCAGGTGCGTTGAACGTGGTGCCCGGATTGGGTGCCGAGGCTGGTGCTGCATTGTCCGGTCATCCGGGCGTGCATCATATTTCGTTCACCGGGTCGGTCGCCACAGGTGCGCTGGTACAACAGGCGGCTGGCCGCAATGTGGTGCCGGTGACGCTGGAACTGGGCGGGAAGTCCCCGCAACTGGTGTTTGACGACGCTGATCTGGACGCCGCCCTGCCGTTTCTGGTGAACGCAGGAATTCAAAACGCGGGACAAACCTGTTCGGCCTCGTCCCGGATTCTGGTGCAGCGTGGGGTGTATGAGCAGGTCAAATCCCGCATGGCCGACGCCTACACCGATCTAACCGTTGGGCCAGCGAATGAGGATTTGCGCGTCGGCCCCCTAATTTCAGCCCGTCAAAAGGATATCGTCGAAGGGTTTCTGTCCAAGGGTGCGGACCTGAAAATCGCCGCGCAGGGTCGCATTGTTGAACACGCACCGACTGATGGGGCTTATGTCTGCCCGACTCTGTTTGCTGACGTTCCGCCTGAACACGCGCTGGCCCGGGACGAGATATTCGGCCCCGTGCAGGTCTTGATTCCCTTCGATTCCGAGGAAGACGCCGTGCGGATTGCCAACGGAACCGACTATGGCCTAGTGGCCAGCATCTGGACCCGCGATGGTGCGCGTCAGATGCGATTGGCGAAACGTCTGCGCTCGGGTCAGGTTTTCGTCAACAATTACGGGGCCGGTGGCGGTGTGGAACTGCCCTTTGGCGGGGTGGGAAAATCCGGGCATGGCCGCGAAAAGGGATTTGAGGCGCTGTTTGGGTTCTCACAACTCAAAACAGTGGCAAGTTTCCATGGTTAGAGCCTAAACGATCACCTCGATCGACTCTTGCGCGCCTACTCCGAACACGCGTTTGTAGCGGTCGATTTCCTCTGCCGGACCCATGGCTTTTTCAGGGTTGTCCGACAGTTTGACCGTTGGGCGGCCATTGGCCGAAACAGCTTTACACACCAGTGAAAACGGGGCCAGCGCGTCATCGGGCACCAGTCCGCGGAAATCATTGGTCAAGAGCGTGCCCCAACCAAACGACACCTTGGTGCGTCCTGCAAACTGGCCGTGTAGCTCGCGGATCTTGTCTACGTCCAGCCCGTCAGAAAAGATCACCCGCTTTTCCATTGGATCCTCGCCGCGTGATTTCCACCATTGGATTGCAGTTTCTGCGCCAGTGGCCGGATCGCCGCTGTCCACGCGGATACCTGTCCATCCGGCCAGCCAATCAGGGGCGCGATCCAGAAAACCCTGTGTGCCATAAGTGTCAGGCAGGATGATGCGAAGATTACCGTCATGTTCGTCATGCCAGTCACTGAGGACATCATAAGGGGCCTGCGCCAGTGCCTCATCGGTTTCTGCCAGCGCCGAGTAAACCATAGGCAGCTCGTGCGCGTTGGTGCCGATGGCTTCAACTTCGCGCCGCATGGCAATCAGGCAGTTCGACGTGCCGCTGAACGCAGGTCCCAGCCCTTCGATCATGGCCTGGACGCACCAGTCCTGCCAAAGAAAGGAATGCCTGCGACGCGTTCCGAAATCGGCGATGCCCAACCCCTCAATCCCGCGGAGCTGTTCGATTTTCTCCCAAACGCGGGTCATCGCACGGGCATAGAGCACCTGAAGCTCGAACCGGCGCATGTCGTTCAGCACGGCGCGCGACCGCAGCTCCATCAGAACGGCCAGAGCGGGAATTTCCCACAGCATGACCTCGTGCCACTTCCCTTCAAAGGTCAGCTCATATTGGTCGCCCTTGCGTTCCAGATGGTAGGGCGGCAGGCGCAGGTTCTCGAACCACTCCATGAAATCCGAGCGGAACATTTGCCGTTTGCCGTAGAACATATTGCCGCGCAGCCATGTGCTTTCGCCTCGGCTGAGGCTCAACGAGCGGATGTGATCCAACTGTTCCCGCAGTTCACCTTCGTCGATAAGCTGGGCGAGGGGGATGTGATTCGACCGGTTGATCAGCGAAAACACCACATCCGTTTGGGGCTTATTTCGAAACACTGACTGGCACATCAGCAGTTTGTAGAAATCTGTGTCGATTAAAGACCGGACAATCGGGTCAATCTGCCATTTATGATTGTACACGCGCGCCGCAATATCGACCATGGGGAACTCCTGCGATTTCCGTTGTTAGATCAATCGGTGCGTTGAATGGCAAGAGTCGCTGGTTTGGGGACAATGACAATGTCAGGTCACAAAGCGAGCATATTGTGAAATCTTTTCGCTTGTTAGTGAGAAGTGGGAAGGGAAGACGAGGTTTAAATAGTGAATGGTTCTCGAGTACGATTTTGACATCGTTGTAGTCGACCCGGGGGATGGGGGGGCAGAGTCCGGCCGTGACGGTTTTGTGAAAAAACCGGTTTTGCGTGCGATGTTTCGCAACGTGAAAACGGCTGATGCATTGCGTGCTACCTCACCTAAAATTCGCAAGATTTTTCAGGATGCAGGCTTTGGCCTGGACGCAACCGGAAGCGAGTTGTCCAGCGGGTTGTATCGCCCTCGCGACGAAGCAGAACGCGAAAGAATTCTGCGTGCCCTGTTCGCCAATATCCGAGAGATGGGAGTGAAAGGCGAATATTGTGGTGAGTTCGATTTCAGGCAGTTTCTAATGGATGTCAAAACCGCCCGGCCGCGCAATGGTCAGCGTCGGCAAGTCGCGGACTGGACGCCCAAGCCGCGCAGTGGCTCTATGGAAAAGCCCGAACGCCGCACGGTTCCGGCCCGGATCGGGCTGGCGCTGGGGTTGGCAGTGGTTATCTTCGTAATCCTCAAGTACCTGGCTGAATCGGGGTCAGCGCCCTAGATCAGTGTAACGCCTGCGTCGCGCATCGCGGTTTCGGCTGCACCCAGTGATCCATCAAGATCAATCGCCCGGCACGCGTCCATGCGCACTTGCACGTCATATCCAAGCCGAGCCGCGTCGACCGCTGAGAAATGGACGCAGAAATCGGTGGCCAATCCAACCATCGTCAGTTTCGTGAACCCTCGTGAATTCAGATAGCCGTCAAGACCCGTTGGTGTGGTCTGGTCATTCTCGAAAAAGGCCGAATAGCTGTCGATCGCTCTGCGAAACCCCTTGCGGATGATCAAGTCGCCATCAGTGCGTAGATCGGGATGAAACGCGGCGCCTTCAGTGCCTTGAACGCAGTGATCTGGCCATAGCACTTGTGGGCCATAAGGCATCTCGGTCACGTCAAAGGGGTTTTTGTCCGTATGAGAGCTGGCAAAAGACGAATGTCCCGCCGGATGCCAGTCCTGTGTCAGGATCACCGCGTCGAAATCACCCATCATCGCGTTGATGGGGGCGATGATCTGATCTCCGCCGGGCACGGCCAGCGCACCGCCGGGGCAAAAGTCGTTCTGGACGTCGATTACGATCAGGGCGTGGGTCATTGCGGCCTCCTTGCGTTGTCCTATCGGTAGGCGGCAAGCAGGGGGGCGTCAATCCGGTCCCTTGCGACTCTTTGAATGCAGGTTTAGACCGCGCGCATGTATACCATCGCTGCTCTGTATCACTTCACCCGATTCCCGGATCACGCTGCCCTGCGCGAGCCATTGCTCGAGCTGTGCCGCGCGCAAGCTGTCAAAGGCACTCTGCTGCTGGCGCGAGAGGGGATCAATGGCACCATTGCTGGCCCCCGCGCCGGAATCGACGCGGTGCTGGCGCATATCAAGGCTTTGCCGGGATGCGTGGACCTTGAGTGGAAAGAGGCCACCGCCGATCATCCGCCCTTTGGCAAGATGAAGGTGCGCCTGAAGAAAGAGATCGTGACCATGGGCCAGCCGGATGTCGATCCGCGAGCCCGCGTTGGCAACTATGTCGAGCCTGAGGATTGGAACGACCTGATCCGCTCGGACGATGTGGTGGTGATCGACACGCGCAACGACTACGAGGTTGCGATTGGTACGTTTGAAGGCGCAATAGACCCTGAAACCGCCAGTTTCCGCGAATTCCCGGCATGGTGGGAGGAAAACAAGGACCGCTTCCACAACAAGCGCGTTGCCATGTTCTGCACCGGCGGCATCCGCTGTGAGAAATCGACCAACTTCCTGCTGGGGCAGGGGGTTGAGGATGTCTATCACCTGAAAGGTGGCATTCTGCGTTATCTTGAGGAAATGCCTGCCGAAGACAGCACGTGGCAAGGCGAGTGTTTCGTGTTCGACAACCGCGTGTCCGTCGGACACGGGCTGGTCGAGGGGCCACATAATCTGTGTCACGGCTGCCGACGTCCGATCCTGCCCGAAGACATGAAGCGCCCGGAATACGAGCATGGCGTGTCCTGCCACCGGTGCATCAATGAAACGTCCGAGGCTGACAAAATGCGCTTTCGCGAGCGGCAGAAACAGATCGGTCTGGCGCGTCAACGCGGGCATGAGCATCTGGGCACGACCTAAACCTCTGATTTTTCAGGTTGCGGGTATGCGCGTCTGACCCGATGATTGACCGTGTCTTATGTTGACGGAGGTTTCATGCACCGCGACCCGACTACTCTGGAAGAGTGGAAATCAACCTTGGTCGCCGCCTTGGGATTGGTGGTCGCCAGTTTCATCGCGTGGTACGGGCTGTCGCGGCTGAGCGAGACCACGGCAGGCGACAAGATCGGCACAGCTACAACGGTTCTGCTGACGATCTGGCTTGTTTCGCAGACCTGGTACTACATGACTCAGGTCAAATCACCCCGTCGGCAACTGCTGTTGATGGGGATTTCCTTCATTCAGGTCGTCCCCTTTCTATTCGCGGCTGTCTATGGATCGTTCGGCTATTACGACCTGTGCGTCGTAGGCGCGCGCGGCCCAACGGACGTTTTGTATTTCTCTTATGTGACCTTCACGACGGTTGGGTTCGGGGATTTGCACCCTGCCGGAATGTGTCGCGGTTTGGCCGTGGCCGAGGCTATCACCGGCTATATCCTGTTGGGCCTGTTTGTGGCCGCAGCGGTTGGGCTTTACGCCCGTTCACACAGCGACAACTGATCCGCTATTTGTTGTGATCGATCCATAGCGACATCGCGTGTTTGTCGCGAAAACACTCTTGCGGGATTTGCCTGCGTTTGCCGCGGGCAATGCGCTCGGCATAGGCCACCTGCTTGCCGGTTGGATAATTGGCAAAGGGCGATGGATCATGCGGTTTGTGTGCTGAAATCCACTGTGACATGGCCCAGCGATCCCGTTGCGCCTCGACGGGGATTTCCAAAGCTGTTTGTTGAGCGATCGCGCGCGCATAGCGCATTTGCCGATCGGTGACAGGCAGCAGATGATAGTCGTTCGACGGGCCGTTCAGAGCAGTATTTTGAGTGGCGTAAGACATCGGAATGTTCCTCTGACCATGTAGAACATAAATGGAACATTAACTTTTCTATTCAAGAGGACGGTGATTCACATCGGCGAGAGTTTGCCGTATTCACGTTTATTGACTGATCAATCAACAAAAGCTAAAGCCGGTGGAAAGACTTCTGAAAAGGACCCGGTCATGAAATTCCAGCCCAAGGCGAGCCATTTCATCAATGGTGAATACGTCGAAGACACCAATGGTGCCCCCATCGACGTTATCTTTCCCGCAACCGGAGAGATTATCGCCCGGCTGCATTCCGCCACGCCAGAGGTTGTTGAACAGGCTCTAAACAGCGCAAAAACGGCTCAAAACGAATGGGCTGCGCTATCGGGAACCGAGCGGGGCCGGGTTCTACGCCGTGCCGCTGACATCATGCGCGAACGCAATCGCGCGCTGTCCCTCCTTGAAACGCACGACACAGGAAAACCTCTGCAGGAAACGCTGGTCGCCGACGCCACCAGCGGGGCCGATGCGCTGGAATATTTCGGCGGGTTGGCCGGATCGCTGACCGGTGAGCATATCCCGCTGGGCGGTGGTGACTTCGTGTATACCATCCGCGAGGCGCTGGGCGTCTGTGTTGGTATCGGTGCGTGGAACTATCCCACCCAGATCGCCTGCTGGAAGGGTGCGCCCGCGCTGGCCTGTGGCAATGCGATGGTGTTCAAACCGTCGGAAACCACGCCTTTGTCCGCATTGAAAGTGGCCGAGATTCTGATTGAAGCCGGTGCCCCAAAAGGCATCTACAACGTCGTGCAAGGGTACGGAGATGTCGGCGCGTCGCTGGTGACGGACCCGCGCGTGGCTAAGGTCTCGTTGACCGGATCGGTGCCCACCGGTCGCAAGGTCTATGCCGCCGCCGCAGCTGACATGAAACACGTGACGATGGAACTGGGCGGCAAGTCCCCGATGATCGTGTTTGACGATGCCGATATCGAAAACGCCGTTTCGGGCGCGATTTTGGGGAACTTCTATTCCTCGGGCCAGGTCTGTTCCAACGGCACGCGCGTCTTTGTACAGAAAGGCATCAAGGAACAATTCCTCGCTCGCCTGTCCGAACGTCTGGCCACCGCGAAAATCGGCGACCCGCTGGATGAGAGCGTGAATTTCGGCCCTATGGTTAGCGAAAACCAGATGAACATCGCGCTGGGCTATATCGAAAAAGGCAAAGCCGAGGGCGCACGGCTGGTCTATGGCGGCGAGCGGATCAAGGGCGACGGCTTTTACATGCAGCCCACCGTTTTTGCCGATGTCACTGACGACATGACCATCGCGCGTGAGGAAATCTTTGGCCCCGTCATGTCCGTTTTGGATTTCGACACCGAAGAAGAAGTCTTGGCCCGCGCCAATGATACCGAGTTCGGCCTGGCCGCCGGCGTCTTTACCAACGACCTGACCCGCGCCCATCGCATCGTGGCCGGGTTTGAGGCGGGCACCTGCTATATCAACACCTACAACCTGGCCCCGGTTGAGGCTCCGTTCGGCGGTTCCAAGATGTCGGGCGTCGGGCGCGAGAACTCGAAATTGGCGATCAACCATTTCAGCGAGATGAAGACCGTCTATGTCTCGATGAACGATGTCGAGGCACCCTACTGATCAAAACCGGCCATTCACGCCCTGTTTTCGACATTTCACGTCGGGAACAGAGCATAAGCCGCCCCTGACCTGTGGCTGACTTTCCTGCAAGCGCCAAGTTCGCAAGCAGGAGGTCAGCCCATGAAAACCCACGCTCAGGCCGTTGTGATCGGAGGGGGGCTGGTCGGCTGCTCGATCCTGTATCATCTGGCCAAGCTCGGCTGGACCGATGTTGTCCTGCTGGAACGCGATGAACTGACCAGCGGGTCCACATGGCACGCGGCGGCCAATATCCACGGGCTGCACGACAACAACAACATCACCCGCATCCAGCATTATACGATGAACCTGTATAAAGAGCTGGAGAAGGAAACCGGGCAGGGCTGTGGTGTTTTCCAGTCGGGATCGCTCTATCTGGCGCAGACTGAGGACCGCGAACACCAACTGCGTCTGCAAGAGGCCAAGGCGAAGTTCTACGGTCTGAATTTCCATGAGATCAGTCGCGAACAGGCGTTGGAACTGCACCCGCTGGCGCAGTTCGACGACATTCGCTGCATCATGTTTGAACCCGATGGCGGCAATGTCGATCCTTCGGGTGTGACGCATGCCTACGCCGCCGGTGCCCGCGCGATGGGGGCCACGATTGAGCGGTTTTGCCCCGTAATAGGGACTGAACAGCAGCCGGATGGGTCGTGGATCGTGCGCACAGAGAAAGGGGACATCCACACGCAATGGGTGGTCAATGCAGGCGGTCTCTGGGGGCGTGAAGTTGCGGCGCTGGCCGGGATTGAACTGCCTTTGCAACCGACCGAGCATCAGTATTTCGTCACCGAAGCCATTGATGAGGTCGCAGCCTTGGGTCGCCGCCTGCCGTCCATCGCTGACAGGGACGGTGAGTATTATTTCCGGCAGGAAGGCAACGGGCTGCTGATCGGTGCTTACGAGAAAGACATGAAGTTCTGGGCCGAAAGCGGCACACCGCTGGATTTCGCCCACGATCTGTTCCCCGACGATCTGGACCGGATCATGGAAAACGTCATTCGTGCCACCGAACGTGTGCCAGTCGCCGCGACCGCAGGGGTGAAACGAGTGATCAACGGCCCGATGATCTGGTCGCCCGATTCCAACGCGATCTGGGGGCCGGTGCCCGAGTTGCAGAACTATTTCTGCTGCACCGGGATCATCCCCGGATTCTCGCAATCTGGTGGTCTTGGCTTGCTGTCTGCGCAATGGATGATCGAGGGTGAGCCGCAATACGACATGTTCGCGTGGGACCTGGCGCGATTTGGCGATTGGGCCGACAAGAAATTCACTAAGGCACGGGTTCAAGACGCCTATACGCACCGCTTCGCCATCCATTTCCCAAACGAAGAACGCAGCGCAGGCCGTCCCGCCCGTGTGCGCCCCGTTTATCAGTTGCAAAAGGATATGGGCTGCGTCTTTGGCCTGAACTGCGGGTGGGAACATCCGCTGTGGTTTGCCGACCAACCCGGAGCGACCGACACCAACGGCTTTACACGCCAGAACTGGTGGGAACCCGTGGGCCGCGAGGCGCGGATGCTGCGCAACCATGTGGGCGTGATCGACATCTCGAACTTCGCCAACTACGTCATCAAGGGACCCGGCGCTTATATTTGGCTGGATCGTCTGGTCGCCAACCGCGTGCCGACCGAGATCGGGCGGTCCTGTCTGACCCCTCTGATCTCGGTCCGTGGGGGCGTTGCGGGCGATTTCACCATCACCAAAACCGCCGAGGATGAGTACATGATGATCGGTTCGGGCATGGCCGAACGCTATCACCAGCGGTTCTTCAACATGATCGAGTTGCCCGAAGGTACGACGCTCGACGTCGCCACAGACCGAATTGCAGGGTTCAACGTGGCAGGGCCAAAGTCGCGCGACGTGTTGCAGCGCCTCACGAATGCGGACCTTTCAAACGAGGGGTTCCGCTTTATGCGGTCCCGCCGGATCGAGGTTGCAGGTGTGCCCTGCCTAGCCATCCGCGTCAGCTTTACGGGTGACTTGGGGTGGGAGCTTCATTGCGCCGAGGAAGACCAGATCAGGCTCTATACAGCGCTTTTGGAAGCCGCGCATGACTTGGGTGGGGGTCCAGTCGGCGGTCGCGCGTTGGGGTCATTGCGGATTGAAAAGGGATACGGTTCCTGGGGGCGGGAGTATACTCAGGAATATTGGCCGCAAGAAGTTGGGTTGGCCGGGCTGATCAAGTTGGACAAGGACTTCTTGCACAAAGACGCGTATCTGGCCGTCAAAGACAATGCCCCGCGTGAGGTTTTGTCGATGTTTGAAGTGGACGCAACCAATGCCGATGCATCCGGCGGCGAGCCGATATTCACCCCGGATGGAACACCGGTTGGGCGGGTGACCTCTGGCGCATATGGCTACAGCGTCGGGAAGTCTCTGGCGATTGGTTATGCCGACCCCAAGGTTGCCCAACCCGGAGATACGGTGACTATTTTCATCCTTGGAAAACCGCACAAGGCCACGATTTTGTCCGAGCCGCCTTTTGACCCGTCTGGTCAGCGCCTTCGGGATGTGAAGCAACCGGTCATGGACCCGGTAAAATGACAGGGACGTTCGACCAAGTCGCGGATTTTGCGCTACGCCGGACAGCGGATCAGATGCCGCAAAGCGCGATGGACGCAGCCTCTCTGATGATGCTGGACACGATGGGTATCCTGATCGCCTCTGGTCCGATGGAGGCTGGGGTGATCGCCCGTGAAACGGCGTCTTTGCTGTATGCCAGCACGCAGGAAGCGTATAGCGCGCGCATGATGTTCGATGGTCGACGGGTCAGCATGGCAGGGGCGGCTTATGCCATGGCGACTCAGACCGACAATCTGGACGGGCATGACGGGTACAACCCGACCAAGGGGCATATCGGGGTTGTCGTCTTGCCTGCGCTTGTTGCCTTGGCCGAGCATTGCCCCGACCTGACCGGGCCCGAGGCGCTGGCCGCCGTGATCACCGGGTACGAGGTTGCCGGGCGCGCCGGGTTGTCGTTGCACGCGTCGGTCAGCGACTATCACACATCGGGTGCGTGGAATGCGCTGGGTGTGGCGGCAATGGCCTCGCGCCTGCGAGGGCATACGCCGGAACAATTGCGACAGGCGATGGGGATCGCCGAATATCACGGCCCGCGCAGTCAGATGATGCGGGAAATTGCGAACCCGACGATGCTTCACGATGGCTCTGGCTGGGGTGCGCTGGTTGGCCTGTCCGCTGCGGTTCTTGCCGAAAAGGGATTTACCGGCGCTCCGGCCATCACGATCGAAGCCCAGTCTGCGGCGTCTCATTGGGCCGATCTGGGGCAGTTCTGGCAGGTCGAACATCAATATATAAAACCCTACCCGATCTGCCGTTGGGCACATGCGGCGATTGACGCGGTTCGCGCGGTCATGACGTCGAACAGCCTGACACACGATCAGATTCAGTCAATACGGATCAACAGCTTTCACGAAGCAGCGTGCCTGTACGCTGGAATGCCGGAAACGACGTCTCAGGCGCAGTATTCCCTTCCCTTCGCCGTTGCGGTTCAGGCGATTTACGGCCGGATCGGGGTCGAGCATATTTCGGGGTCTGGTTTATCCGATCTTGATGTGGCCGACTTCATGCGGCGTATCCAAGTATCCAGTGCTGAACGTCATTCCGCGCGCTTTCCAAATGGTAGATGGGCGGATGTCAGGATCGAAACCACAGATGGTCGAGTACTCGAATCTGGTGATATCCATGCGCGCGGCGGCCCCGAAGCGCCCATCCGCCGTGATGAGGTGATCGGCAAGTACACGGAGTTCACCGAGCCGGTCCTCGGGCGCGCCCGTGCGGACGCGATCCGAGATGCCATCTTGGGCTGGAGCGACCCAGAAAGCCGGTATACCGACCTTGCGCAATGGCTTTTTGATCCCATCGAGCAATAGGCGAAATGCAGGCTCAAACACTGAGTTTTTGTCTCTAACACGGCTGAATTCTGCAAAACTGCGAGTTCTATCTGACAACCGCTGCCAATAGTTCCGCGATTTGTTGCCGGGTTTCTGCGCTGTCTTGCAGCAGGGTTCTGGCATCAGCCAATGGTTTTCCGGGCATGCGACCAGGTTGCCTTGACAGGTTTTGGGTTGTTTGGCTTATCCGGCCAAATCGTGGACCTTGCACCGCGTCGACTTCATCGGGCAGATCGGCCAGCCAAAAGAAGCGGTTGGCTTCGTCGTAGTTGCCAAACGCCAAGGAAAGACTTCCGGCCGTCGCATAGTCATTGACGGACTGGAGTGCCTGTAGCTTGATTTGCGTCGCTGTCTCTGACGAGTCGTTGGCCAACTCTAGCAAAGCCTGATGCGGGCGGCGGGACAGCAGGGCGGAATGTGCGCGCAAACGTGCCCGATCTGCAGCGCGAGCCTTGTCTTGAGATCGGCTGGCCAAAACATGCGCCGGGCGCGCAAAACCAAGAGATACCAATCGATCTGCCACGGCTATGGCCGTGCTGGTCGTCAGAGCATTCCTATGTTCCGCTGACATCGTCAAAACGCGCCGTAAAAAAGTTGTATCGTCGGCGCGTTCCGTCAGAACCTGCGTGATCTGGTTTAGCCCCGCGTCGTGTTCGGGCCCTTTCGGAATCTCCTCCAGAAAATCCAGAGCCTGATCAAATTCGTGGCTTAAACCAAGGGCAACCGCATGCGTGCGTTGAAGCACTGGCTGAAGCGAAGACTCGCGCAACTCGGCCGCGAATGAGGCGGCCAGAGCCACCTCCTTGGCGGAAACCGACCCCCGATCCGTCCACCGTTTGTCGACAAGGCGAACCAGAGCAACCGGAGCCTCCAACGTGGATCCGGGTGCAGACATAGCATCGGTCAGCAGCGTTTCAGCCAGCGGCCCGTCGCCGTCAGAAGCCGCGATTTTGGCATTGGCATTCGATGCGCTTGCACTGGGATTGGTTTGGACGCGGCCAACACCGCGCATTACCCGCCGGGCGGCTTCCAGTTCCTTGCCCTTCACTAAAATCTCTGACAGTTCGGGGCCAAGGTGACGTCGCAAGTGGCGGGGCAAACGTGCAAAGGACTGCTCGATGGCGTTGAGCGCTGCATCCTCCGCCAAGACGCCTTCGGTGAGCACAGACCACAATGCCGCGTCACTGTCGCAAAATTGCATGCCTGCAAACGGGTTGGCCTCAGACACTTCACCGCGATCCAAATATTGCGCAATCGCGGCGATCCGCGTCGTCTCGGGCGATGATACCTTGCCCAAAAGCTCCAGCATCCGAAGCGATTCTGCGCCAAACCCGTGAAACGCGTACAGTTTTGCAAGTTTTAGGGCCGAATCTGCATCGAGGTGATCAAACTCTTGAAACAATGTGGTGCGGAGTTCGGCCAACTGCAACGGAAACGGATCTGCCTCAGACCATTTGCCGAAACCAAGGTCAGCACTGGTAAAACACGCGGGATGCCGTTCAATGGGCATCAAACGCGCGCCGAACTGATCGTTCAGTTCGTCGGCAATCGAGGTCACGTTGATATTCGCGTTCAGATCAAACGCCGGTTGCTGTACGTCTTTGGCAATCGATGCCCTTGGACCGACCGGAGCGAGTTCAAGGTCTACGAGATCACGGTCAGCGCCTTGCAGCAGCCGCGTGGAAAGCTGACTTTCAAGGAGCCGTGCGTTCAAGTTCACAACGGGTAATGACAGCGCCTTCAAAGGCTGCGCACTGTCCAGGGGATTTGGGGCTGGTACAGCTTTGGGCAGCAGGGGCGGAGGAATATCGGAGCTGATCGCCGGTTGAATTTTAGCCGCGGTGATATCGACGACGATCATCGTGTCTTTGTACAGAAAAGATGACGCGACACAGTCGCAGCCAAACTGCATCTCCAAAGCCTCACCGGGGCTTTTCTGCGATATGGCCGCCAGCCGGTTTTGCGTGAGTCGCTGAAAAACAGAGCCCGTATCAAAGGTCACGTCTTCCAGCGCCACACTCAATCTTGCGCCGTTCCTAGTTTGCGCCAGTGTCCAGTCAGTACCAGCTGGAACTTGAACGACCAGCCGCGTGTAGCCGTCGTGCTCGCCGGTTCTAACGGTCACCGATCGCGCGTTTGCCAAGTTTGCGATCGCCAAAAAGCCAGCAACAAGAAACCCCAACTTCTTCATGCCGCAGCCTGTTTCAGCTCTTTCAGCGCGTCTTCAAGTTCGGAAATCCCGGGCGGTTATGTGTTGGAGTGTTCTGACGCCCGACTTCGATGCACATAGCCGGATTGTGGTTATGCAGGTTTGCGACCAGCACCTCTTTGATCAACTGGTAGAAGTGGTTGTCTTCTTCGACCACAGCCTTCAGTTTTCCGGCAAACGGCCCGACCAGCCCATAGGCCAGGAAGACGCCAAGAAACGTTCCGACCAACGCTCCGCCAATCAGTTTGCCCAGAACCTCGGGGGGCTGGTCAATGGATCCCATCGTTTTGATCACCCCCAGAACAGCGGCCACGATACCCAGGGCCGGAAGTCCATCTGCGACCGTTTGCAGCGCGTGACTTGAGTGCATGGCGTGATGGAAATTGGCCTCCATCCGTTTCTCCAGCACCTCCTCAACCTGATGCGGGTCGTCATAGTTCATTGAGGCCGAGCGCATCGTGTCGCAGATCAGGTCGACCGCTTCTTTGTCCGATTGAATCTTTGGATAGGCCGAGAACAGTGACGACGCCTTGGGGTCTTCGATATGCTGTTCCAGTTCGACCGGGTTGGCCTTGGCGACGCGGATAAGTGAAAACAAGAGGCACAACAGATCACGATAGTCTTCGGGCTTCCATTTGGGACCCTTGAAGACTTTTCCAATGTCCTTGGCGGTGTGTTTGACCGCGCTCATGTCGTTGCTGATCAGAAAGGCACCGACAGCCGCACCCCCGATCATCATCATTTCAAACGGGAGTGATTTGAGAATGATGGCCATTTTGCCGCCCGCAGCCAGATAGCCGCCGAAAACCATGGCGAAAATGACGACAATTCCGATTAATCCGATCATGTGCGATCTCCAGAGAGGCAAAAGCGGGGTTGATAGACGTCGTCAGTCATTCCTGAGGCGCGGTTGCGTTTCGACCGGCCATGATGACGCTGATTGTGTACGCAGATTCGGGGCTGAGCCCAGCCAGCACGCCAGCGGCGGCGTCAGGCGGCATGCGGGATAGGAAACCCGCCGCGAACCCTGGATCCATCGTCTCGAACAAGGCCGCTGCGTCTTTTGGCTTCATGTTTTGATAGACGTCCGTAAGGCGCGTCAGGTCGGTCTCGGCCGCTTTCTCGGCATAGGCCAGCGTCTCGCGCAAACTCTCTTCGGCCTCTTGCAGTGCAGCCAATCGGCCTTCGATTGCCTGATCCGCAATTTGCAGGGCTTTTTCCTTGTCCCGCAGGGCGGCTTCGCGAATTGCCAATGCTTCTTCGCGGCGCAGCAACTGGGTCAACAATTCCTGCGCACCGGGTTTGTCGCTTTGCGCAATTTCAGGCTCTAACGTGAGAGAATCAGAGCTTTTGGCAGGCGCAGGACCAGCTTCCAGACCCACGCGGATCACAGCGGAACCGATCATCAACAAAGAGATCACCGCAAGAACACCGTTTTTAGGTCGCTTTGTGGGCTTTCCCGTCATGCTGCGGCCTCATCAGACTTGCGTCCATGCCTCATGAACATCAACCCGGCGGGCCGCTTGGCCGATTGGGTGCTTTCCGGCTTTACTGCCTGCTTCGGTTCGGATTCTTCCTGAATGATTTCATCCGGCGGGGCGGTTTCCTCGTCTCTGACCGGCTCGTCCGGGGCTGTTTCTTCGGTTATGACGTCATGCATTGACGCCATCATCAGTTCCAATCGTTGCGCGACTGATTCTGCCCTATTTGTCAGGTCTTTCAGGGCGACCCCCGATTGATCGGACGCCTCGCGTGCCGCATTCAGCGATTGTTTCAGTTCGTTTGCTTGTGACGATAAAACAGCCACCGCACCGCCAACGCCCTTTTCGAGGTCAGCAAAGCGTTTGAGGCGCCGGGACAGGACGAAACAATAGAGGCCTGCGCCCAAAGCTCCGGCAACCAGCAAGATATCCGCGATCAATTCCAACTTTGCCTCCTAGTTCAGTACAAATTCCATCACGAGAACATCGCGCACGCGATCTTCTCCTACGACAATGCCGATGCGCCGCAGCAGGTGCCCGCGGATGCGCATCAGCGCGAGCGAATCTTCGAGGTCAGAGATTTCGACTGCGCGCAGGTATCCGTTCAGGACGTCCATGATTCGCGGCTTCATTTTTTCGACGTCGCCCAGATATTCGGAGTTCACCTCAAGCTGAGCGTGAAATTTCAGGTGGCGGGAATCACCTGTATTCACCGATACAATCACCGGTGGAAGATCGACGAATCCGACGTCGGGCAATGCCTTTTCAGGCGTGTCATCCTTTTTATCCTTGGCATTTTGCGCGCTGGATTCACTCCCAATCGGTAGCGCGCCTGAGGCGGTCAGAAAATACCCGCCTGCTGCGCCAATCACCGCCAGAATCAGCCCGATGATCATTCCCTTTTTCCCCGTTTTCTTAGGGGCTTCTGCCTGTTCAGCGGTCGCGTCGGTCATGACGTCCTCATTCATCCGTTCTGCAATTGTCATAACCCGGCAGGGACTAACCGATTGTTAAGGGCAATCGTCCAAACAGGGGATGCGCCGGGCAGAATGTCGGCGAGTCGGAGGTGAGCGTGCAGCAGATCGGAACTGTCTGGGCTAATTTGGACAGGCGTAAACAAATCATCGTTGCCGGTGCGGTTGTGCTGGTGTTTCTGGGGGTGCTTGCGATGTCGCGGCTGGTCGCCACGCCGTCGATGACCCTTCTTTATGCAGGGCTGGAAAGTGGTGCTGCGGGGGACATTGTCCGCTCGTTGGATCAGCGCGGAGTGGCTTACGAGATTCGCGGCGGTTCAATTTACGTCCCGGGGTCGCAACGGGATGAGCTGCGTATGACTCTTGCCAGTGAGGGACTGCCTGCGAACGGAAACCAAGGGTATGAGTTGCTGGATTCACTCAGCGGTTTCGGCACCACGTCGCAGATGTTCGATGCCGCCTATTGGCGCGCGAAAGAAGGTGAGCTCGCCCGGACGATTGTTGGCAGCCCTCATATCAGCCAGGCACGGGTGCATATTGCGAATGGATCGACGAACCCGTTTCAGCGCAGCATTGCTCCGACGGCGTCGATCTATTTGGTATCGTCTGGTGCGGACATCACCTCGGATCAGGCCAAGGCGATCCGGTTTCTGGTTTCGTCGGCTGTCAGCGGCCTTGCGCCCGAGAATGTGACAGTTGTCGATTCCAATGGATCAGTGATCGGCGCGCAGGAGAACGCGGTTGCATCCGATACGGCTGACGACAAGTCGCGTCAAATGCGAGAGCGTGTTCTACGTTTGGTCGAAGCGCGGGTCGGGGCCGGAAATGCCGTGGTAGAGGTCAGCGTGGATACTGTCACCAAGACGGAATCCATCCGCGAACGGCGTTTTGATCCCAATGGTCGTGTTGCCATCAGCACGGATGTCGAAGAGCGTTCGGACAGTGCGCGCAACCAATCCGCCGATGTCACTGTGGCATCGAACCTGCCGGATGGGGACGGAGCGGGAGGCGACGAATCAAACTCGAATGCCACCCAGACGCGTGAACGTGTGAACTACGAAGTATCAGAGACCGAGTTTGAGGTGCACAATGCCCCGGGCGCGATCAGGCGACTAACGGTGGCCGTGCTGGTGAACGGGTCGCGGGAAACGGACGCTGCCGGTGTCGAAACCTTTGTCCCGATGCCCGAGGTTGAGATGGAAGCCCTGAAAGAGCTGGTGGCTTCGGTGGTCGGCTTTGACGCAGAACGTGGAGATGTGATCACGTTGAAATCCATGGATCTGCCGTCGGTTGAACCACAGGGAACGCTTGCGTCGGCTTCGATCTGGCAGAACGTGCATTTTGACGCGATGTCGCTGATCCAGATGGCGGTGTTGGCCATTGTCTCTTTGGTTCTCGGGCTGTTCGTGATCCGTCCGATCCTGACAAAACCTCAGGCGGCGCCCCCCTTGTTACCTGCGGCTGCGCCCTCTGACCCCCAGACCATTCTGACCGGAGAGATTGCCACGGACGAAGCCGGTCGTTTCACGTCGCTTCCGGGACAGGCTGCACAGGAAGAACTTCCCGCGCCTACAGCGCAGCAGAGCGCTGATCCCGTCGAAAGGTTGCGCGCAATGATTGGCGACAAGCAGGAGGAAACCGTAGAAATCCTGCGCAGTTGGCTCGAAGAAGGTGAGGAACGCGTCTGATGTCGATTGCCCACCTTCTTGAGGATTTTACACTACAGGCCGGCACAGCCAAAGTGCTCCTTCTGGATGAAGACGCGCTTGAAGAACAGCGGCTTGCAGCATTCGAGCAAGGCTACAGCGCCGGTTGGGAAGACGCGGTAAAGGCGCAGGCACAGGACAAGGGAGAGGTCTCGGCGGACCTAGCCAAAGCGCTCGGAGATATGTCGTTCACCTACCAGGAAGCCTTGGCGAGGATGACCATGTCGCTGAAACCCATGTTCCACAGTCTTGTTGAGGTTGTCCTGCCTGAAACGTTGGATCGAGGTTTTGCAACGCGACTGGCTGAACAACTGACCGAAATGGCGCGCGACCACATTGGCCAGCCTATGCAGATATTTGTGCCCGTTGGCTGCGTGGCGGAAGTTGACGAGATGGTTCCGGCAGAGCTGTCCCCGTCCACCCAAGTCGTTGAAGACCCGTCGCTGGAGGCAGGGCAGGCAAGGTTGCAGGTCGGAGTGCACAGGCGCGAGGTGGATTGCACCGATCTGCTTGCCGCCATTTCCGGGGCGTTCGACGCCTATGTATTCGAGGCAAAAAAGGCATTGACCAATGAGTGATACCCAGACCCAGCGACCCGAAAAAACGAACCCGTTTGAAAATGTCCCTATCGAGGTCACCGTCTCGGTCGGGCGCGCGCGACCGCTGATCCGCGATCTGTTGAGCATGGGCGAGAATGCCGTGCTGACCCTGGACAAACGTATTGAGGATCCGGTTGAACTCTATGTCGGGGATCAACTTGTGGCACGGGGTCTGCTTGAAGAAATGGAGGGCGATCAAGCAGGGCAACTGGCCGTGCGGTTGACTGAAATCGCGGATTTGCAAAACGGAATCGGCTGATGCGTTGGTTGCCCGGGCTGATCGCTTTAACGGTAATGTTGTGCCCGTCGCTGGCCGCGGCGCAGGAGGTGTCGCTTTCGCTGGGGGAAGGCGGTTCGATTTCAGCACGGACCATTCAGTTGATCCTGTTGGTTACAGTGCTGAGCCTTGCGCCGGGACTGGCGATCATGATCACGTGTTTTCCGTTCCTGATCACTGTTTTGGCGATCCTTCGGCAAGGCATCGGGCTTCAGCAATCGCCTCCTAACATGCTGATCGTCAGTCTGGCGTTGTTTCTCACTTACTTCATCATGGAGCCGGTCTTTACCGAAGCATGGACGATCGGTA
The DNA here is from genome assembly GCF_056539385.1 of Ruegeria sp. BB6. NCBI lineage: Bacteria > Pseudomonadati > Pseudomonadota > Alphaproteobacteria > Rhodobacterales > Roseobacteraceae > Ruegeria > Ruegeria sp. BB6. Next base: position 81,794 of record NZ_JBQFUW010000003.1, on the reverse strand, counting down.
TCCGGCCTATGGTCGAAGAGACACTGGAAGTGGATTTGACGCTGGAACGAGCCATTCAGCCGTTTCGCGTCTTTATGGCTGCGCGCCTGGACCCGGATACGTTTCACGCGATGGCAGCCTTGCGGCCCGAGGGCGACACCGCAGCGTTGTCGCCGCAAGCTCCGCTTTCGATCCTGATGCCGTCCTTCATGCTGTCCGAGATTGCTCGGGCTTTTCAGATCGGGTTTCTGATCTTTTTGCCTTTTCTGATTATTGATCTGGTTGTCGCTGCGGTGCTGATGTCGATGGGGATGATGATGGTGCCGCCGGCAACGGTATCACTGCCGTTCAAACTGGCGTTTTTTGTCATCGCGGATGGGTGGTCCCTGATCGCAGGAGCGCTGGTGCGCAGCTATATGAGCTGAAGGATTATTGCCGGGTGATCTGGAGGCGCGCGCGTAGCCCGCGATCTCCTGCTTCGAAGGTTAGTTCGCCGCCATGCTGCTCGGCGACTGTGGCGGCAATCGTCAGGCCAAGGCCAAACCCGTCAGACGATCCGGTGTTCGAGCCGCGCCGAAACGGGGCCATCAGCGCTTCGATGTCGGTGACAGACAAGTCCGTACCCTTGTCCTCGACGGTAATGGTTGCTGTGTGCGCATCAGTTTCCAGCTGCACCTCGGCGTGGCGGCCATATTTCAGGGCGTTGTCGATCAGGTTGGTCAGCGCGCGTTTCAGCGAGATCGGGCGCCCAGTAACCAACATGCGCCGAGTCTCCGGCAGCGATCCATGTCCGCGCCGGGTCATAAAGACCGACGGAGCGCCCTCGACCGCGACCGGATCAACCTTTTGCAGCGTGACGGGCAGGTCCATGTCCTGATAGTCGGCCACGACCGACTCGACCAGCGATGTCAGCGAGATCTGTCGCGGTTCCTCGACGCTCAGCTCGGACCGCGTGTAGGTCAGGACGCTTTCGATCATGCCGGTCATCTGATCGACGTCAGCCTCGAGCTTTTCGCGCAGTTCGTCATCGGCAATCAGGGCGGCGCGCAGGCGAACGCGGGTCGCCGGAGTTCCCAAATCGTGACTGACCCCGGACAGGACAGTGGCGCGTTTTTCAAGCTGGATGCGCTCGGCTTCAAGATGTGCGTTCACGGCCGAGACGATGTCGCGCAACTCTTCGGGGCCATCCGTGTCATAGCTTTCCGGTCCACCGCGCCGCCGCCTCTCGCGCAGGGCATGGGCAAAGCGGGTGAACGTATCGGACACATTGCCCACCGAGGTCAGGATCACGGCAAGCGCAACGATGCCCAACAAGATGGCGGGCAGACGCAGATCAACCGGAGCGGCCCCGCAGCCCCAGATCGAGGTTCCGTCTACCCTGTACCACCGCCCGCGTCCGAATTGGGCGATCAGTATCGGCTCGCTGCAGTAGGTGGCCAGTAGACGGGTCAGATTGCCCATCTTCTCGGGGCCGGTCTGATCCGTGCCAGAGACGATGTCCGATACCGGATAGACCAGCCGGTCGGACAGGATAGCCAGAGTCAGCTCGCGCCCACTAAGCGGGGATGAACTGTCTGTCAGGATAGAAAGATTGGTCACCAAACGCCGGCCGGCGAAACCCGGCAACTGCTGAAAATCACCCGATTCCGCCAGGGACGAATCCTGCGGTGACAGGGGTTCTATTGAAAACGCAGTGGACGAGGCCATACCGGTGCGCAGGTCTTCATAGATGGTGAATCCGGCGACGAAAGAGCGCGTCAGGAATTGGTTCCAGGCACGGGCAGAGGCGAACCATAACCCGGCAGAAAGCAATCCTGCGGCAAAGGCCGAAAGAACCCACAGCCAGCCCAAGTTGCGCAGACGCCATGTCATTCCTCTTGCACCGAGACTTCGGCGGCAAAGACATATCCGACGCCCCGTTCTGTCCGCAGCATCTGTGGATCTTTCGGGTTCGCCTCGATCTTGGATCGCAATCGCCCGACAAGCATGTCAATCGCGCGACCTTGCGCTTCGGGCTTGTCGCTGTCGCCTGTCACGTCCAGAGCGGCCACGATCTCGTCGCGGGTCAGGGGAATGTGGGGGTTGGCCAGCAAAACCTTGAGCAGCGCGGTTTCCCGTTGCGACAGGGAAACAAGATAACCTTCGGGCGAGAAGACTTCGTCGCGCTTGCCGTCATAAAGCCACCCGTCGAACCGGAAACTGCGTGTGCGGCGGCGATAGGCCAGCGAAGGCGTCCGACGTGCGCGCTGCATTACCGCGCGAACACGCGCCAGCAGCAGTTGGGGGTTGAACGGCTTGGCGATATAGTCGTCGGCCCCGACCTCGTATCCGGCCATTCTTTGGTGATCGGCGGACAGGGCTGAAACCAGAATGATCGGCACATCCTGTTCGGCTCTGAGACGGGCGCAAATCTCGACTCCGTTTTCATCCCCCAGCATCACGTCCAGCAGGATCAGGTCGATACGGCCTGAGGTAAGATGATCACGGATTTCGGATTCAGATCGGGCGGGCAGGGCGATGAAACCATTTTGCTGCATGAACTGCGTCATCATCGACCGCATCTCTGGGTCGTCGTCCACCACCAAAAGTCGCGGAATGCTCACGCGGCTTGTCCTCCCTGTTTCTGCTCCTCCGGCGTCGTCAATTGTAACGAACGGAAACGGATTCAATGTCAACGTAACACGCTGTAACAAAAGCGGTGAAAATTTGGGCTATTTCTGCATGTTGCGAAAGATTCCACGTTGCCAGACGGCCTGTGCGCATCAGTATGGCCGTCATCGCCGCTTTGACAGCGGCTCCGAATTTCCAGGGAGGAGACAGGAAATGAAGCGTATTGCATTTGCTACCGTTTCGACATTGGCCGTGGTTGCCGGGTCGACAGCGTTGGCCGGACCCGAGGCCGAGGTTCTGCATTGGTGGACGTCGGGCGGTGAGGCCAAGTCGGTAGCCGTTCTGCAGGAGGAGTTTGCAGCGAATGGCGGCACCTGGACCGATATGCCGGTTGCCGGTGGTGGTGGTGATGCTGCGATGACCGCCTTGCGTGCCCGCGTTCTGGCTGGGAACGCGCCGACCGCTGTTCAGTTGAAGGGCCCGGCGATTCAGGAATGGTATGAAGAGGGCGTTCTGGCCGACATTTCATCCGTTGCAGAAGCCGAAGGTTGGGCCGATGTTCTGCCTGCTTCGATCGCGGGTCATATGATGTGTGAAGGTACATGGTGCGCCGCGCCTGTAAACGTTCACCGCGTGGACTGGATCTGGGCCAATGCGGACGTTCTGGCCGCCAACGGAATCGAAATGCCGACCACGTGGGACGAGTTCAACGCGGCTGCCGTCAAGCTGATGGATGCCGGTGTGATCCCGCTGGCCCATGGTGGCCAGTCCTGGCAGGACGCGACCGTATTCGAGGCGGTATTGCTGGGCATCGGCGGGCCTGAGTTCTATCAAAAGGCGCTGGTCGATCTGGACCCCGAGGCGTTGACCTCGGACACAATGGTGCAGGTGTTTGACCAGATGCGCACCCTGCGCGGTTACGTGGACGAAAACTTCTCGGGCCGTGACTGGAACCTTGCGACGGCCATGGTGATGAACGGCGAAGCAGCCTTCCAGATCATGGGTGACTGGGCCAAGGGTGAGTTCCTGGCGGCTGGCAAAAAGCCGGGTGAGGACTTCCTGTGTGCCTCGACCCCCGGTGACGGCTATCTGTACAACGTCGATAGCTTTGCCATGTTCAACGTGGACGGAGATGACAAGAAAGCCGGACAGGATCTGTTGGCCAAGCTGATCGTCGCGCCGAACTTCCAGAAGGTGTTCAACCTGAACAAAGGCTCGATCCCGGCGCGTACCGACGTGGCGCTGGATGATTTCGACATCTGCGCCAACCTGTCGGCCGAAGACATGGGCTCGACCTCGGCGGCCGGGTCGCTGCTGCCGTCTTATGCGCATGGCATGGCACTGCGCGGGTCTCAGTCCGGTGCGATTACCGATGTTGTAACCGCACATTTCAACTCGGAAATGTCCTCGGCTGACGCGGTTCAGCAACTGGCGGACGCGGTGGCAAACAGCTACTGATCCGAACCGGCTCTGCCCCTATACTGTGGGGCAGAGCCTCTTTTCTCCCGGAGGAAAAAATGTCCGAATGGCTGGAAAACCACCTGCCCAAGGTGGTGCTGGCACCGTCGTTCATTGCCGTATTGATCTTTGTCTACGGCTTTATCGGATGGACGGCTTGGGTGTCGCTGACTCGATCGAAACTGCTGCCGAAATACGAGATCAAGGGCTTCATTCAGTATGAACGCCTGTTCGACTCGCCCCGCTGGGATACGGCGATTAACAACCTGTATATCTTTGGCGCATTGTTCATCGTGATCGCGATGGTGCTGGGCCTGTTGCTGGCCATCCTGCTGGATCAGAAAATCCGCGTCGAGGGGGCGATCCGCACGATTTACCTGTACCCTATGGCGCTGTCGATGATCGTAACCGGCACGGCGTGGAAGTGGATTTTGAACCCCGGTTTGGGCATTGAATCCATGGTGCAGGGCTGGGGGTTCACAAACTTCGAGTTCGACTGGCTGGTGAACCCAGATTACGCCATCTACACCATCGTGATGGCCGCGATCTGGCAAAGCTCGGGCTTCGTTATGGCGCTATTCCTGGCCGGTCTGCGATCCGTGGATGGTGAGATCATCAAGGCCGCGCAGGTCGATGGCATCCCCACATGGCGCATCTATACCGCGATCATCATCCCTTCGATGGCCCCGATCTTCCTGTCGGCTTTCATCGTGCTGGCGCACCTTGCGATCAAGAGCTTTGATCTGGTCATTGCCCTGACAGGCGGCGGTCCGGGCTACGCGACCGATCTACCGGCAACCTACATGTACGCAATGGCGTTTTCGCGCGGCGATATTGGTCAGGCGGCCTCGTCTGCGATGATCATGATGCTGGTCGTCTTTGCCATCGTGGTTCCCTATCTTTACTCAGAGCTGAGGGCGAAAAATGACTGATCTGTCGATGCCCCAATCCCGAACTCAACCCCGTAGCCAAAGTGCCGCTGGCAAGATTGCCCTGCGTTGGTTGCTGTATGTCCTGCTGGGCCTGTTTGCGCTGTATTACCTGATGCCGCTGTTCGTGATGTTGACCACGTCGCTGAAAAGCCTTGAGGAAATCCGAACCGGGTCTCTGATTTCTCTACCGCGTGAGGTCAGTTTCGACGCTTGGAAAACGGCATGGTCCGGCGCTTGCACCGGTATTCAGTGTGAAGGTCTGCGGCCCTATTTCTGGAACTCGGTCCTGATTGCAGTGCCTGCGGTGGCGATCTCGACCCTGCTGGGCGCGCTAAACGGCTATGTCGTGGCGCAGTGGCGGTTCAAAGGGGCGAACATCATCTTCTCGCTGATGCTGTTTGGCTGCTTTATCCCGTTTCAAGTGGTTCTGCTGCCGATGGCGCGCCTGCTGGGCTTGATGGGGATCGCCGGAACCATTCCGGGACTGATCTTTGTTCACGTCATCTACGGGCTGGGCTTCACTACGCTGTTCTTCCGCAACTACTACGTTACCATCCCGGCCGAGCTGACCAAGGCTGCGCGCGTCGATGGGGCCGGGTTCTTGCGGATCTTCTGGTCGATCTTCCTGCCGCTGTCGCTGCCCATCATCGTGGTGACCGTGATCTGGCAGTTCACGCAGATCTGGAACGACTTCCTGTTCGGCGTGTCCTTCAGCCAAGCGGGGACGCAGCCCGTGACCGTGGCACTGAACAACATCGTAAACTCCACCACCGGCGTCAAAGAATACAACGTCGACATGGCTGCCGCGATCATCGCGGGGCTGCCGACGCTGCTCGTCTATGTCGTTGCCGGTAAGTATTTCATCCGCGGTCTGACCGCTGGTTCCGTGAAGGGATAAATCATGGCCCCGATCCTCGATATCCAAAACCTGTACAAGAATTACGGCGCGACCGAGATTCTCAAGGACATCAACATCTCGATCGAACCGGGTGATTTCCTGGTGTTGGTCGGCCCATCGGGTTGCGGCAAATCCACCCTGTTGAATTGTATCGCAGGTCTAGAGCCTATCACCGGCGGGACGTTGTCCATCGGTGGGAACGACATGACCCATGTCAGCCCCAAGGACCGTGACATTGCGATGGTGTTCCAGTCCTACGCTTTGTACCCGACCATGTCCGTCGCCAAGAACATCACCTTTGGTATGAAGGTGCGCGGGGTCGATCAGGCGACGCAGGACGCCAAGCTGAAAGAGGTTGCCCAACTGTTGCAGATTGAACCTCTGCTGAACCGCCGCCCCAGCCAGTTGTCGGGCGGTCAGCGTCAGCGGGTTGCGATGGGCCGGGCGCTGGTGCGTGACCCCAAGCTGTTCCTGTTCGACGAGCCGCTGTCGAACCTCGACGCCAAGCTGCGGGTCGAGATGCGGACCGAGATCAAGAAACTGCATCAAACACTGGATGCGTCCATCGTCTACGTCACCCACGACCAGATCGAGGCGATGACGCTGGCCACCAAGATCGTTGTTCTCAAGGGTGGAATCGTGCAGCAGATCGGCAGCCCGGCCGAGATATACAACAACCCGGCCAACCTGTTCGTGGCCGATTTCATGGGCTCCCCCGCGATGAACCTGATCCCGGCGCAGGCGCGCAAGAACGGACCGGGTACCCAGATCGCCATCGCACGCGATAGTGGTGAGACTCTGGTGCTGAACGATGCCCGCGATCTGTCGCTGCCGCAGGATGTGATCCTTGGCCTGCGCCCCGAGGATATTGCCGAGGCCGGGTTCCGCGCAGGCGATGGCGTGCAAGAAGCCGAGTGCCTTGTCGATATGGTCGAACCGGCGGGGGCTGACACCTATGTGGTCTCAGAACTGGGAGGCAAGCAGGTCACCGCGCGCCTTCACGCGGAAACCAGCGCGCGGGCGGGCAAGATGTTGAATCTGGCCTTTGACATGAGCAAAGTTTCCTATTTCGCCAAGGAAACCGGTGAGCGCCTGAACTAAGGCAGCAGAACGAAAAAGCGCCGCGCGATTGGGGCGCGCGGCGCTTTTTGCATCTATGGGCCAGTTTAGCTGAGCTTATTCTGGTTCATGTCCTTGATAAGTCGGTTCAGATCACCGCCACGCGCATCCAGCATAGCGCCGATCTCGGTCCGTTCTGTCAGCAGCATGTTCACCCCTTCGATGAACATATTGAAAAACCGATCACGCCCGGACTTGTCGGACACCAGAAAGGTCACCTCGAACGGGGACGAGCCCTGCAGCTTGACCGACGTACGAACCTCGTACCCGGCCTTGATCTTGCGGGCGTTCCGAACTGTAACCTGACCACCGATGAATTCTCGGAAACGGCGGCCGTATTTGGTTGAGATATAGCCCTGAAACGCCCTGGTGAATTGTTTTAGCTGCGATGAACTGGCCGAACGGCCGTCAGCGCCCAGCACATAGCGCGCCATAATCGGAACGTCGGCATATTTGACGAAGATTTTCTCAAAATCGCGGATCATCGCTTTTTCGGACTTACCCGAGGCGATCACGCGGTTGATTTCGTCCACGACGCTGACAACCAAAGCCTTGGCGCTGGCTTCGGTCTGGGCGAAAGCGGGGAGGGCGGTCATCAGCGCACCGGCAAGGCCAGTGGCGACGAAACCGCGTCGGTTCAAGTGGTTACTCGGCATAGGGGTCCTCGTAAGGGTCTAGGTAGGGGTCCCTGACTGGGTCGGTCCCGGTTTCGGCATAGGGGTCATCATACAGACCCAAATAGGCGTCTTCATCGTCTCTTGCCAGTTCAAAGCGCCGGTTTTGCAGGTAGATGGTCTGTGCCTGCCTGTAGCTGTCGGCACTTTCATACAGGATCGAATCGACCGTATCCGAGAACCGGCCGCGATCCCCCATGCGACGCACAACCTCGGCGTAGACGCCGATATTGTCGACCGGGCGAACGGGCGTAAAGTTGATGGGGTTCGAGAACAGATTGACGATCACGCCAATCGAATCCCGCTGGGTTGACGGGCCGTAGAACGGCAGCTCGACATAAGCGCCTTCACCCACGCCCCACAGGTGCAATGTCTCGCCAAAATCCGTGTCCACCGGCGGCAGGTTCAATTCGCTGGCGGGATCGGACAGGCCCGCGCCGCCGACCGTCGTATTGATCGCGAACCGCAGCAGAGCATTCCCGGACTGTTTGATATTGCCTTGCAGCAGGTAATCCAGCGCCTGACCCGGCATCGTCAGGTTTTCGGCGAAATGGTTGAAGCTGGTGACCATCGGATCGGGCACAATCTTGACATAGCCCTTCGAGGCCGGACGGAACAAAAACCGGTCGACGCCAAGGTTGAACTTGTGGATGCCCCGGTTGGCGTTTTCATACGGATCGAATGTTTCCCCCGGAGGCGTTCCTTCGGGCGGGCGCGTGGCACATGCACCAAGAACTGTCATAACGGACAGGACGATCAGGGGCTTCAAGCGAATTCTGCTCAACACGGGTTTTGCCACTCCAACCTGTTCGGGGACGATGCGCCCGAACATTTAATCAATACTGCCTTTGGCCGTTTGAGGCGGCACAATTCGACGTCACTCAGATGTTTCACAAATACACAGAAACAGCCAGCGTTTAACCTGCGCTTAGGGTCAAGGTAAAGTGACCAGAATGGAAGCGTCCCGAATAAGAGAAGTTATGCTTAGTGCGCGGGCAGCAACAAAACTGCCGGTTTCGTGCTTTTCCAAATCCCTGAACCCGGTTAGCGTCCGACCGAGTCGAATTTAGGTGAGGATCATCACATGAGCATCGCAGCAAAACTGGAAAGCCTGGGCGTCACTTTGCCGGACGCGCCTGCTCCGGCGGCGAATTACGTCCCTTTCGTGCGCGTCGGGAACATTGTCTATGTCTCGGGCCAGATTTCCAAGGATGACGACCTGATCACCGGCAAGCTGGGCGATGATATGGGTGTCGAGGCCGGAGCCGCCGCCGCCAAGGTCTGCGCGATCAACTTGCTGGCGCAGGTCAAGGCGGCCTGCGGCGGGGATATCGATAAGCTGGTGCGCGTGATCAAGCTGACCGGGTTCGTGAACTCGACCGCTGATTTCACTGCGCAGCCGCAGGTCATCAACGGTGCATCCGATTTTCTGGTCGAGGCGCTGGGCGAAGCGGGCCGTCATTCGCGCTCGGCTGTCAGCGCCGCGTCGCTGCCTCTGGGCGTTGCGGTTGAGATCGAAGGTATCTTCGAGATCGCATGACGCCTGCCCTACCAGCCGCTTTCCTGCGGGCTCCGATTGCGCATCGGGCCTTGCATGACATCTCGGACAACCGCCCGGAAAACAGCCGGGCGGCCATTCGTGCGGCGATCCGGGCTGGGTATGGAATTGAGATCGACCTGCAACTGACTGCAGATGACCGGGCTGTGGTGTTCCACGACTATGACTTGACGCGTTTGACCGGCCAGTCGGGTCCCATCCGGCAGGTTTCGTCGGCTGAGGCCTCAAAGCTGACATTGTTGTTTGGCGATGACGGTATTCCAACACTGGACGAGGTGTTGGACATCGTTGCGGGTCAGGTTCCCCTTTTGATCGAGCTCAAGGATCAGGATGGCGCGATGGGTCCTAATATCGGCCCGTTAGAGCACGACACTGTCCGCGCCTTGCTGGGCTATGAAGGCCCGGTGGCTCTGATGTCGTTCAACCCCAATTCGGTGGCGGAGCTTGCGCGTCTGGCTCCGCGCTTGCCGCGTGGGATCACAACCTGCGCCTATGAGCCGAAGGTCGAGCTGTTACCGCAGGATGTGTGCGACCATCTGCGTGGCATTCCGGATTTCGACCGGGTCGGAGCCAGCTTTATCAGTCACGAAGCCGCCGACCTCATGCGCCCCCGCGTGGCCGAGCTGAAGGCGCAGGGCGTTCCGATCCTGTGCTGGACCATCCGCACGCCCGAACAAGAGGCAGAGGCCCGCAAGGTTGCCGATAATGTGACCTTCGAGGGGTATTTGGCCGCCCATCCGGGTTGAACCCAACCCCGTCCGTCACAGATAAAGACCAGACGCGGAGGGCACATGGATCAGGCACAGATCGAGGTTCGGGTACTGAATTCACTCGCGCAGATACCTGCGGCTGAATGGGACAGTTGCGCCTGCCCCGAAGCCTTGGACGGGGGTCGCCCGTTTGATCCTTTCACCACGCATCGGTTTCTGCTGGCGCTGGAGGAAAGCGGTTCAGTCGGGCGTGGCACCGGCTGGCAGCCACAATATCTGACTGCCTATCTGGATGGGATGCTGATCGGTGCGGCACCGATATATGCCAAGTCGCATTCTCAGGGCGAGTATATTTTCGACCACAACTGGGCGCATGCCTATGAAAACGCGGGCGGGCGCTATTACCCCAAGCTGCAGATCGCGGTGCCCTTTACGCCCGCCACGGGGCGGCGGTTTCTGGTGCGGCCGGGCTATGAAGGCGTCGGTATGTCCGCTTTGGTCCAGGGGGCGGTGCAACTGGCGGCGGACAATCAGGTCTCATCCATCCACGCGACCTTCTGCACCGAAGCAGAGGCCGCTGTGGGCGAAGAAATGGGCCTGATGGTTCGTCATTCCCAGCAGTTCCACTGGTTGAATGACGAATACGGTGACTTTGACGGGTTTCTTGCGGCGCTGTCGTCGCGCAAGCGCAAGAATATCCGCAAGGAACGCGCACAGGCTTGCAGTTTTGGCGGTGAGATCCGCACCTATACCGGCGATGACCTGCGGCCTGAACATTGGGATGCGTTCTGGCGGTTCTATCAGGACACGGGCTCGCGCAAATGGGGGATGCCGTATCTGACGCGGCAATTCTTTGATATCGCCCATGAAACCATGACTGGTGACATGGCCTTGGTGTTGGCCGAGCGCGACGGATACCCGATTGCCGGAGCGCTGAACTTCATCGGGCGCGAGACTTTGTTTGGCCGCTATTGGGGGTGCGTCGAACACCATGCCTGCCTGCATTTTGAACTGTGCTATTATAGGGCGATCGACTTCGCCATCTCACAGGGCTTGGCGCGGGTCGAAGCCGGTGCGCAGGGGGAACACAAGCTGGCACGCGGCTATCTGCCCACGCGCACGCATAGCCTGCATTGGGTGAACGACCCCGGCTTTGCCGATGCGATCAAGAAATATCTGGACGCCGAGGCAGCCGCAGTGGGAGAAGAGATCGAGATTCTAACGGATTACGGTCCGTTCAGAAAATCGAACCCGGAGGAACAGCAATGACCGAACTTTTGTCGACCGAGACCCGCGGCCCCCTTCTGGACCCGCTGTTCAAGAACGGCTGGACCATGGTCAAGGACCGGGATGCGATTACAAAAACCTTCATTTTCGAGGATTTCGTCCACGCGTTCGGCTGGATGACGCAGGTGGCGATCTTTGCTGAAAAGTGGAATCACCACCCTGAATGGTTCAATGTCTACCGCACGGTCGAGGTGACACTTTCAACGCATGACGTCGGCGGGTTGTCGTCGCTTGACGCAAAACTTGCCCGCAAGATGGACAGTCTGGCCTAGCCGCGATCCCCGCGTGAGCCCATGCCTCCGGCAAGGCTCGCGACTTCACCCAGACGCCTGAATTCGGCAGGGGTAATCGTGCCGTCGCTGACATCGATGTTGCCGGGAATTCCGGTTCTTCGGTTCCCGACCATGCGCACGGACCGGGCGGCCGGGTTGATGTCGAGGCAGCGCGACTCATAACACGTCAGACCGCTGGTGCTGATCTGGATCTGTTGTTGGCCGCCCGGACCTGTGACCACGGGTGCTTGTGGCACATCGCAGGCCGCAAGCACGCCAAGAACGCCCAGAGAAATCCATTTGTTCATTGCACGCTCCTGTTCGGTTCGACGGGTGCTAGTCCAACAGCCCGTTGCCGTCCTGATCCGCGGATGTAAAATCATCATTCATCTGCGCGTCGTATTCTGCACGAGAGATAAGGTTGTCCCGATTGCGGTCAACGCTTTGGAACTGTTTTATGTCCAGAAACGGCTTGGCTTCATTCAGCCCGAGGGTTCCGTTCTTGTCCTCATCCATCGCCTGAAACGCATAGTCGGAAAAGGCGTTGAACTCGTCTTTGGACAGAAATCCGTCATTGTTCGCGTCGATCGCGTTCAGTTGCTGTTCGTGCAGCTCGGCCGCTGTTTCGGCTGAAACTGCCCCGGCCACCAAAATGGCAGCAAGCGCCACATATCCAAGTCTCATCTTCGTCCTCCTCAGCATGCGTAAAGCTGACCGCCCCGGCCGCCTGCAACGGCGCCTGCCGCAGTCAGGATGTCGCGGCCCGAACCGCCGCCGAACTGGTTGCCGATGGCTCCTCCGATCAGTGCACCGCCCAGCGTACCGCTGAGACAGGCGATCTCATGCTGTCGCGCCGCTTGCTGCTGTGGAGTGGGGGCAGGCCCGCAGGCCGCCAGAGCGCCTGCCGCGCCGAGGAAGATAGTAAATACCCTTAGTTTCATCACAGAACTCCCTGAACGAATAGGATCAGTATTCGCGCATCAGGGCGTTGCATCAAGTTAAATAGAATTCATGGCCCCGACCGGGGCCGGGGCCATGCTTGCTTAGATCGTCTCGAGCAGACCCTCGCCGGCCGAAATCTCACATGCGCCGGGGTTTTCTTCGAGGTTCAGGGCGGTAACCTTGCCATCCTCGACCAGCATCGCATAGCGCTTTGAGCGGCCGAACAAGCCCACGGGCGGGGCGTCAAAGTCCATTCCGATGGCCTTGGTGAACTCCGATGCGGGATCGGACATCATCGACAACCCGGCGGCCGTCGCACCCGTCGACTCGCCCCATGCACCCATGACGAACGGGTCGTTGACCGAGATACAGATGATTTCGTCAACGCCCTTGGCGTCAAATTGGGTCTTGGTTCGGATAAAGCTTGGCACATGCGCGGTTGTGCAGGTTCCAGTATACGCGCCGGGGACGGCAAAAATTACGACCTTGCGCCCTTTGGTCTTGTCGGAAACCCGCGCTTCTTCGGGGCCATCTGCACCCATCTGGATCAGCGTGGCGTCGGGCAGCATATCACCTGTTGAAATCATTTTTGTGCTCCTGTCATTTGGATTTGCAGAGTCGGGCTTTGCCGCAATATAGGTGGACGCGTGGAGGAGACCACGGGAATTCGACAGGGTGAGGGGAAGATGAGCCATATTGTCGTAATCGGTGCCGGACAAGCGGGCGCATCGCTTGTCGCAAAGCTGCGCAAAGACGGGTTCAAAGGTGGCATCACCCTGATCGGGGCCGAACCGCATCTGCCCTATCAGCGCCCCCCATTGTCCAAGGCTTATCTGCTGGGCGAGATGGAGTTGGAACGCCTGTTTCTGCGCCCCGAGAGCTTTTATGCCGAGAAAAACATCACCCTTCGTCTGGGCCAGCGCGTGACCGGGATCGATCCTCAGGCCAAGACCGTTTCGTTGGGTGATGAGGTCATTTCTTATGACGAACTGGCTTTGACCACCGGGTCTGACCCGCGCCGCCTGCCTTCTGCCATCGGTGGCGATCTGGCGGGTGTACATGTGGTGCGCGATCTCGCCCATATCGACGAGATGGAACCGCGCGTGACCAACGGTGCCCGCGCGTTGATCGTGGGCGGCGGTTATATTGGGCTTGAGGCCGCGGCGGTCTGTGCCAAGCGCGGGGTCAAGGTGACTCTGGTCGAGATGGCCGACCGCATCCTGCAACGTGTCGCCGCGCCAGAGACCAGCGATTATTTCCGCGCCCTGCACACGCAATACGGGGCGGATATCCGCGAGGGCGTCGGTCTGGATCGTCTGGTGGGCGAGGACGGCAAGGTCACAGGTGCGATCCTGACGGACGGGACCGAACTAGAGGTCGATTTTGTCGTCGTTGGCGTGGGTATCGCCCCCTCGACCGCTCTTGCGGAATTGGCCGGGCTGGAGCTGGACAATGGCATCAAGACCGATGCCCATGGCCGCACCTCGGACCCCTCGATCTGGGCGGCGGGCGATTGCGCGTCTTTCCCCCATGCCGGGGGGCGTATCCGGCTGGAAAGCGTGCCCAACGCGATTGATCAGGCCGAGGTCGTCGCTCAGAACATGTTGGGCGCGGCAAAGGACTATACCGCGACACCGTGGTTCTGGTCGGATCAGTATGACGTCAAACTACAAATCGCGGGGCTGAACACCGGCTATGATCGCGTTGTGACGCGGCAGGGTGAGGGCGCAACGGTGTCCTTCTGGTACTACAAAGGCGATCAGCTGATCGCTGTGGACGCGATGAACGACCCGCGCGCCTATATGGTCGGCAAACGCCTGATCGACGCAGGAAAAACCGCCGATCCAGCCGTGGTTGCCGACCCCGAAGCGGACCTCAAGCCGCTGCTCAAGGCGTGAGGATCATCGCCGGAGAATTCCGGGGCCGCGCATTGGCCTCGGTCGGCAAAGGGGACGCGGGCGCACATCTGCGGCCCACAACGGATCGTGTCCGCGAAAGCCTGTTCAACGTGCTGACCCATCAGATCGACTTTGACGGTCTGCGCGTGCTGGACCTGTTCGCGGGCACAGGTGCGCTGGGGCTGGAGGCGCTGTCGCGCGGCGCGAGCCATGTGACCTTCGTGGATGACGGGCGTGTGGCGCAGGGGTTGATCCGCAAGAATATCGACCTGACCCGTAGCTCTGGCCAGACCCACCTGATCCGCCGCGACGCGACCCGGTTGGGCGAAAACCCAGACGCGCCCTATGACCTGATTTTCCTGGACCCTCCTTATGGGAAATCCATGGGACAGAAGGCTCTGGCCGCTTTGTCCGGCGGATGGATATCCGAAGGCGCGCTGATCGTGTGGGAAGAAAACGCCCCGATGCAGCCGCCCGAGGGGTTTTCACTGCAGGACAGCCGCAAATATGGCGATACGCATATCACGTTGATGTGGAAGGGTGCCTCGGACGCATGAGGCCGGGCTTTCCTGCGTGCCGCGTCCGGGTTTTTGGGGAAGTCGACCGAATGTGTTAGGCTGCGTTCATGGACCGCGCATTGACCCCTTCGATCTGGGCATCGTCACAGGTGGCCGCAGCCGATACCGGCCCCGAGCGCACACCGATGCGCGCGCCTATCTTCATCCACGACGCGGTGACGCCGTGGGGGGCTGAAACACTGCTGTTGAAACTCTTGCGGGATCAGGCCGCCGATCAGGACGAATAGGTCGGATGGTACTTGTTGCCCGGTGATAGGGTAAAGATGTCTACCCCATCTGCCGTAACGCCAACCGAATGTTCAAACTGCGCGGACAGGGACTTGTCCCGCGTCACTGCTGTCCAGTCATCGGACAGGGTTTTGGTTTCAGGCCGCCCCAGATTCACCATCGGCTCGATCGTGAAGAACATGCCTTCTTCCAGAACCGCCCCGGTCCCCGGACGGCCATAGTGCAGGACGTTGGGCGGCGCGTGGAAAACACGGCCCAGTCCATGGCCGCAGAAGTCGCGCACAACGCTCATACGATGTGCTTCGACATACGCCTGAATCGCGTGGCCAATATCGCCGAACGTGTTGCCCGGCTTGACCATCTCAATCCCCTTGAACAGGGCGTCGTGTGTCACTTGGATCAGGCGTTCCGCCTTGCGAGGCAGTTTGCCCGCCACATACATGCGCGACGTGTCGCCGAACCAGCCGTCGACGATGACGGTGACGTCGATATTCAGGATATCGCCATCCTTCAGCCGCTTGTCGCCGGGAATGCCGTGGCAGACCACATGATTGACGCTGATGCAGCTTGCGTGCTGATAGCCTTTATAACCGATGGTTGCCGATGTCGCGCCTGCGTCCTCGACCATCTGGGTGATCATGCCATCTATCGCGCCGGTGGTTTGACCGGGAAAGACATGCTCTGCAATGTCATCCAGAATCCGCGCAGCCAAGGCCCCTGCCGCGTGCATGCCGGCAAAGTCGCCCTGTTCATAGATGCGGATACCGTCCTTTGTCAGACGGCCACGATGTTCCTTCATCGGTGCGAGGCTCCAAATGTTTCGCGCGGCATTTCTTTTACGCTGCTTGTGCAGAAAGTACCAGAGGGCGATGGGTCGCGGGCTTTTTCAACCGTTCAAATGGTTCTGACAGGGCAAAGTTCAAGGCCGGACGCGGCCTGCTGTGTTCGCCTAAACTCGGAAACTGGGATAGACTAGCGACTTTTAACTGGTTGCGAACACTTGGGAGGGTGGTCATGTCAGGTAATTCGGCAGAATTTGTTGGTGATATTCCGGCCCATTACGATCAAGGACTGGGTCCAAATATATTCGTGGATTATGCAGATAAGATTGCAGCGCTGTGCGGCGGGCTGGACGCGCGGCAGGTACTTGAACTTGCTGCGGGGACAGGGATTGTCAGCCGTAAATTGCGGGATCAGTTGCACCCGCAGACCTCGCTGGTTGTTACCGATCTGAACGCTCCGATGCTTGAAATAGCCAAAGGCAAGTTTTCAGACCGGGATAATGTTGAGTTTTCGGTCGCCAACGCAATGGAGTTGCCATTTGACGACAATTCATTCGACCTGATGGTCTGTCAGTTCGGCGTGATGTTCTTTCCGGACAAAACCGAGTCTTACCGTGAGGCGGCGCGTGTCCTGCGACCCGGCGGCCGCTATGTCTTTAACGTCTGGAACTCTATGGCAGAGAACCCTTTCTCAGAGACGGCGCACAATGCGGCGGCGCGGTTCTTCCCTGATGACCCGCCGGGATTTTACAAGGTTCCGTTTCACTATGGCGACCCGGAAGCTGTCCTTGAGGATCTGCGGGAAGCAGGATGGAAGGACGTCACTCATGAAACCATCAGGATCAACAAACCGATCGTTGATCCCGAGAGGTTTGCCACTGCTCTGGTTTACGGGAACCCGATGATTGACGAAATCAGGGCGCGCGGGGGTGTCGACCCGGACGAGGTTGTGACCGAATTGCTGTCGGCGCTTCGGTCGCAATTTGAGGCCAGCGATATGACGATGCCGCTTGCGTCCACCACCTTTGTATGTCGCGCGCCAAGTTGAACGCAACAGAGCTTTGGGTCAGTCAGCTAGCCGCGTTCATAGTTGAATCGCTTCGTATCTACCCAAACGCCTTCGGATGAAATCCGGGTGCCGATGGCAAGGCGCTCAACCCCTTGTGCCTGTGCAGCCTTGAAGGCGTCGGCATAAGCCGGGTCGATATCGGCGGCCAATGCAAACCGGTCACAATCGGTGCGCTGCACGAGATACAGCATGATCGCCCGGTGGCCCTGTGCCGCCATCGCCGAAAGTTCGCCCAGATGTTTGGTGCCGCGTGCGGTGACGCTGTCGGGGAACTCGGCCAGACCCGGTTGGCGCGACAGGGTCACGCTTTTGACCTCGACATAGGCATCCGGCAGGCCGGGTTGGGTCAGCAGAAAGTCGATGCGGCTGTTTTCGCCGTATTTCACCTCGGGCCGGATGGTTTCATAGACAGCCAGTTCGGAGATTTCACGCGCCAGCAGTGCCGCGCGCAGGGCTTTGTTGGGAACCGAGGTATCGACCCCTGTAAAGTGACCGTTTTCGTGATCCACAAGCCGCCAGCCGTATTTCAGCTTTTTCTTCGGGTCATCGTTGGGTTCCAGCCAGATTTTCTGCTCTGGTTCTGCCAGCCCCATCATTGACCCCGGATTGGCGCAATGGGCTGTCACCTCGCGCCCGTCTTCCAGTGTGCAATCGGCCAGAAAGCGTTTGTAGCGGCGGATCAGGCGGGCGGGGACAAGAGGGGTTTCAAATCGCATGTCCAACGGCCTATACCTGCCCCAAGGGTCGATCAAGAGGGGGCACGCGCCATGGCCAATCCAACCGCTGCAATGCTTGTGATCGGGGATGAAATTCTCTCAGGACGCACCCGGGACGCCAATATGCACTACCTTGCCGGAGAATTGACCAAGCTGGGCATCGACCTCAAGGAAGTGCGTATCGTCAGCGATGATGCTGCCGCGATCGAGTCTGCGGTCAAGGCGTTGTCAGGTGCCCATGATCACGTCTTTACAAGCGGTGGCATCGGTCCGACCCATGATGACATCACGGCTGACTGCATCGCAGCAGCTTTTGGGGCGTCAATCGACGTGCGCGCGGATGCCCGCGCCCTGCTAGAGACGCACTACAAGAACTCGGGTCTGGAACTGAACCAAGCCCGCTTGCGCATGGCCCGTATCCCGGACGGGGCAGAGCTGATCGACAATCCGGTTTCGACCGCGCCGGGTTTTACACTTGAGAATGTGCATGTCATGGCCGGGGTGCCGACGGTTTTCCAGGCCATGGTTGCAAGCGTTCTGCACGGCCTGAGCGGAGGCAGACCGCTATTGTCTCAAACCTTGCGGGTAGACCGGGGCGAAGGGGATATCGCCGGAACATTATCCGTGTTGGCCGATGACTTCCCGGACCTCTCCATTGGCAGCTATCCGTTTCAGGTCAACGGCGTGTTCGGGTCAAACGTCGTCATTCGCGGAACCGACGGTGCGCAGGTTGACGCGGCCACTATCCGACTGGCGAAAGAGCTGGACCTGTGACCCCGAGCTGGGCGGATGTAGTCGATGGCACATGGCCTGCCGCGCGTTATGATCGGCTGGGTCCATTCCGGCTGCGGCAAGGATTGGGCGGGGGATCGCGCGTGTCGGCCGCAAGCGCCTTGGGTGAAGCGAGCGAGACTGAGATCGACGCCGCCGAAGCCGCGATGCGGTCCATGGGGCAAAAGCGGATTTTCTGTATTTGGCCGGGCGACGAGGCGCTGGATCATCAGCTTGCCGACCGTGGATACGACATACTTGATCCGGTCAACATCTATTCCTGCCCGGTCGAGCATCTGACGGGTATTCCAGTCCCCCGTGTCACGGCCTTTGCCATCTGGGATCCGTTGGCAATCATGAATGAAATCTGGGCAAAGGGAGGTATCGGCCCCGGCCGTCTGGCCGTGATGGATCGCGCACCCGGGCCGAAAACCGGACTGCTGTTGCGCCGCGCGGATCAGCCTGCGGGTACTGCCTTTGTCGCGGTGCATGGCTCGATTGCCATGGTGCACGCGTTAGAGATTTTGCCGTCGCACCGTCGTCACGGCTTGGGTCGGTGGGCGATGCGCGCTGCGGCGTTCTGGGCGCAGGAGCAAGGCGTTGAAACGCTCAGCGTGATCTGTACCAAGGCCAATGATGGGGCCAATGGTCTCTATCATGCGCTCGGGATGGAGATCGTCGGAGAATACCATTACCGTCAGCTTACCCAAGGAGAGAGCCCGACGTGACCGATCAAACACTACCAACCGCGCTGAACCTGCCGATGGCCGACCCGCTGCCGCCTGAAACCCAAAAATACTTTGATATCTGCGTTGAAAAGCTGGGTTTCGTGCCAAACGTGCTGAAGGCGTATGCCTTCGATATCGACAAGCTGAACGGTTTTACCGGGATGTATAACGACCTGATGCTGGGCGACAGCGGGCTGTCCAAGCTGGAACGTGAAATGATCGCCGTTGTGGTCTCGGCCATCAACAAGTGTTTTTACTGTCTTGTAGCCCATGGCGCGGCGGTCCGGCAACTATCGGGCGATCCGAAATTGGGTGAGATGTTGGTGATGAACTACCGTGTCGCCCCTTTGAATGCGCGTCAGCGCGCGATGCTGGACTTTGCGGCTAAGATGACGACCGCCAGTACCGAGATCGAAGAACCTGATCGTCAGCGCTTGCGCGACGAGGGTTTTTCGGATCGTGATATCTGGGACATCGCCAATGTGACCGGCTTTTTCAACATGTCGAACCGGGTTGCCAGCGCCACGGCGATGGCCCCCAATGATGAGTATCACGCGCAGGCCCGATGATCCGAAACCTCACCCTCATACTGGCCCTAATTTGGGTCGGGCCGGTTGCCGCGCAAGACCTGACACTGCCTTCTGGTGCGCGTCAGGTCAGCGACCGGACCAGTGCCTTGGACAGCTATGACATGCCGACCGGGGTTTTTGCCGATGGCTCTGTGCCTGTCCGAACGGTCGAGGGCCGGGTCGAGCGTTTGACGTGGCGTTTGCAGGCGGGGTCCAGCACGACGCTGCAGTTGCTCGAGCCGCTGCGGGATCAGATTCAGGCGCAAGGGTTCGACGTGCTGTTTGAATGCGAGGCGCGCACCTGCGGCGGCTTTGACTTTCGTTTTGGAACCGAGGTCGTGCCAACGCCAGACATGTATGTGGCCATTCAGGACTATCGCTTTCTGTCCGCCACCCGCGGGGACGAGGCGCTGAGCCTTCTGGTCAGCCGCAACCCGCCAGATGGCTATGTTCAGATGATCCGCGTTACACCTGCGGATGCCGAAGCCCCTCCGCCGCTTGTCATCGAAGAGACGGTGGAGCAGTCGCAGGGGCTGCTGGCTGATCTCGAACAGAACGGCCATGTCATTCTGGACGATCTGCATTTTCGCACCGGTGAGATCACTCTGGGCGACGGCCCTTTTGCGTCGCTTGCCCTGATCGCAGCATACCTGAAAGAAAACCCGGACGTACGGATGGCGCTTGTGGGTAACACAGATGACACCGGCACGCTCGAGGCAAACATCTCGGTCAGCACGGGCCGGGCGCAGGCGGTTCGCGTCCGTTTGATTGAAAAATACGGTGTCGTGGCAGACCGGCTTGAGGCGCGCGGCATCGGTTATCTTGCCCCGTTGACCTCAAATGCCACGCCCGAGGGCAGGGACCTGAACCGCCGGGTCGAGGCGATTTTGCTGGTCAACTGATCCGTCACATCACCCACCACAGGTAAAGCGGCAGACCAACCGTGATGTTGAACGGGAACGAAACGCCCAGTGACAGGGTCAGGTAAATCCCGGATTCGGCCTTGGGCAGCGCGATCTTCATTGCCGCTGGCACCGCGATGTAAGAGGCCGACGCAGACAGTACCATCAGCAGGAACAGGCTGCCTTCGGACAGGCCGATCATTGCACCGACGACCCAGGCCATCATCGCTCCGATCAGGGGCATCAGCACGCCAAAGCCGAACAGCCCCACCGACAGTTTATCGCGGTTACTCAGCAGGCTCCGCCCGGCTGAAAGGCCCATGTCCAGAAGAAACAGGCAGAGGATTCCGGTAAAGGGCGTCACGATGAACGGCGCGATCATTTGCATGCCTTCACCGCCCGTGATGGCTCCGATGAGGAAGGCGCCGGTCAGCAGAACAATGGACCCGTTCGCCAGAAGATCGCGCCAAAGCCCTTTGTCCATGATGCCGTTGCCATTTGATCTGTGGGCAAGCCACAGCGCGGACAGGATGGCGGGCACCTCCATCGCCGCAGCGACAGCGACCATGAACCCGTCATGGCTGAGACCGACAAGGTCCAGCAGGCTTGTGGCGGTCACGAAGGTAACGATCGAAATCGACCCATAATGCCCGGCGACCGCAGCCGCGTTCAGCGGGTCCAGCCGGGTCATGACCCGCAGCAACCCGAAGGCAACGAACGGAATGGCGAAGGACAGCGCCACACCACCCAGCAAGGTTAGAAACAAGTCCAGGTGGATGCCATGCTCGGCCAGATTGCTGCCGCCTTTGAATCCGATGGCCAGCAGCAGATACAGAGACATGAATTTGGCCGCGCCCGTGGGAATCGAAAGATCGCTGCGCACAAAGGCGGCCAGCAATCCCAGCGCGAAGAAAAGGATCGTAGGCACCAGCAAATTGCTGGACAGTGTTTCGATTACGCTGGGCATTTGCGGCTCCTGTCCCGGTTTTTGGGCTAGGTGCCTTGCCGAATTGCATTATCCCAATATTA
Source organism: Ruegeria sp. BB6 (assembly GCF_056539385.1). Lineage (NCBI taxonomy): Bacteria > Pseudomonadati > Pseudomonadota > Alphaproteobacteria > Rhodobacterales > Roseobacteraceae > Ruegeria > Ruegeria sp. BB6. Next base: position 60,085 of record NZ_JBQFUW010000003.1, on the reverse strand, counting down.
TCTTACTAAATTTAATATAGTTTAAGGCTATGAAATGCGCCCAACCTTGCGCCAACTTGAATATGTCGTCACAGTCAGTCGCCTTGGCCGGTTCGGGCTTGCGGCGGACGTGCTGAATGTCAGTCAGCCCAGCCTTTCGGCGCAGATATCGGCTGTAGAACAAGAGCTTGGCCTGCGCATCTTTGAACGCAATCGGGGCGGCGTTCACGCAACAGCCAAAGGAGAGGAGTTCATTTCACGCGCCCAGAAGATATTGGCCGAGGTTCAGGACCTACGCCACGCCGTGACCAGCGATGCGCCGGTGGGTGGACGTTTGAGACTGGGCGTGTTGCCGTCAATCGGTCCTTATCTGTTGCCGCAGGCCATCAAGAAAATCCATCAGGAGCGTCCGGGCCTGCGTATCGTGGTGCGTGAGGAAAACACGCGTGACCTTGAGCAAGGACTCAAATCAGGGCGCTTTGACTTGATCATTTCGACGCCCGAGGATCATCCGAATACGATGCAGCAACGTCTGTTCAACGAAACCTTGTGGATCGGCGTGGCCGTTGACGACATGCTGGCGCGGGATTTGCACGGCGTCACCGCCGAAGACCTGCGCGACCGTTTGATTCTGACGCTGGATCAAAGCCATCGCCTGTCCCGGATCGTGTACGCTCTGGCTGCCGAATGCGGTGGGGTGGTGTCAGACGAATATGAAGGAACAACGCTGGATTCGATCGTTCTGATGGCTGCGTCGGGAGTTGGCGTTGCCGTTTTGCCCGACTTATACGCGCGCCGGCAGGGGATCTACCGCGATGAGGTTCGGTTGCGCCCCTTGGCCATTCCCAATGCCAACCGCGATATCGCGTTGTTGGCGCGCCGAGGGGAAGACGACCTGCAAGGCCGAAATATTCTGACGCAATCTCTGCGCAAAGTTGCACGGGATATGGGTTTGACGGTGCCGTTTGAATAAAAAAAGACCCGCACAGGAAGCGCGGGTCGTACAGTCTTCACCGGGGAGAAATTACCAATCCATCGGACCTTTGTCGTTGAAGGACTCGACCAGAAAATCAATGAATGCCCGTACTTTGGGCTGCGTGAAACGGCCTGGCGGGTAGACAGCATAGACGCCTTGAACCTCGTCGGGCAGTGACGGCATTGCGTCCATAACGCGACCTGTTTTCAGCGCGTCGGCATAAAGATAGCTGGGCAGATGGGCGATCCCAAGGCCCGAGATCGCCGCGTTCAGCAGGGATTGACCGTCGTTGACGCTCAACCACCCTGCGGTGCGGACCTGACGTTTTTCACCCGAAGGCGCGGTCAGCTTCCACACGTTGCCCGACGACTGGCTGGAATAGTGCAACAGCTTGTGTTCGTTTAGGTCGTCGATCTTCTGCGGGCGTCCGTATTTCTCGATATAGCTTGGGGCGGCGACCATGCGTTTAACGGTTTCGGTCAGCTTGCGAGCGCGTAGGGTGCTGTCTTCCAGCTCACCGATTCGTACAGCCACGTCAAAGCCTTCCGAGATCAGCTCTACATACCGGTTGTTCAGAACCATGTTCACCGTGATATCCGGGTAAGCCGCCAGAAATCCTGACAAAACCGGTGACAGGTGATTCACGCCGAAATCTGTCGCGACGCTGATTCTAAGTAGCCCGGATGGTGCGGATTGCATCGAGGTCACCAAAGCGTCGGCTTCGCCCGCGTCATTCAGAACACGACGTGCCCGGTCATAGTAGGCGAGGCCGATTTCTGTCGGCGAAACGCGGCGTGTCGTGCGGTTTAACAGGCGGGCGCCCAGGCGGGCTTCCAGGCTCGATACGTGCTTTGACACGGCCGACTTGGAGATGCCCATTTTCTTGGCCGCATCCGTGAAGCCACCCTGGTCCACCACATTGGCAAAGGCTTCCATTTCGGTCAGTCTGTCCATACTCGTTCCCCAGGTCTTGGTTCGTTGACCGATCTTGCTGGCCAATCTGGGCGGAAACTGGGCAGACATGGGATAATATCAGGGATTTAATTCGGATCGTTTGCGTATAGGAAACGCGGAAACGGTGGTTTCTTAAATCGCCACAAACTCAATACATGTAGGGTTTTAGTAGATTTTGCGTGAATATGTTAGGATGAGAATGGCAAATTTGTGACCACGGAGGAGATCATGAAAGCCTTTTTCGCCATCGTCGCCCTGACCCTTTCAGCCACGTTTGCTCAGGCCGGGGGTGAGACGCCTTCCAATCCGGATGCCACGGTCTATTTCGTGAATTTGTCGGATGGAGATACCGTAAACTCACCGGTAACGATCGTGTTCGGCCTAAGCGGAATGGGCGTCGCCCCAGCCGGTACAGAGAAAGAAAACACGGGCCACCACCACCTTCTGATCGACCGTCCGCCGCTGGGCGAGGGGGAAGATGGCGCAGATGAGTTGGCCTATGGTCTGCCTGCCGATGACAACCACATCCATTTCGGCGGTGGACAAACCGAAGTGACACTGGACCTTGCCGCGGGCGAGCATACGCTGCAACTGGTGCTTGGCGATGCCGGGCATGTGCCGCACGCAACGCCGATTGTGTCAGATGTGATTACGATCACGGTCGAGTAGGAGGCGCGCATTCCGCCTTGCTTGATCAGATCGCGAAGGGTCACTCTGCACCTCTGCCAATAGCAGACGAACATTAGGAAGCCGCCCCATTCGAGGCGGCTTCGCTGGGTGCAAAAGTTATCGTCGCGTTAGAAAGTAGCGGCCAAGCGTGTGCCTTGGTTGATCGCGCGCTTTGCGTCCAGTTCCGCGGCCAAATCCGCGCCGCCGATCACATGCGGAGTGATGCCGCGTTCGATCAGCGCATCCGCAAGGCTGCGTTCCGAGACCTGACCGGAGCACAGAACAACTGTATCTGCCGCGATAACGGTTGGGTCCGCGCGCTCCTCGCCAAAGCTGACATGCAGGCCGTCGTCGTCGATACGCTCGTAATTGACGCCGCCAACGAAGTTCACGTCTTTCATCTTGAGCGTCGCGCGGTGAATCCAGCCGGTGGTTTTACCCAGACCCTTACCATGCGCCTGTTTCTTGCGTTGCAGTAACGTCACTTCGCGCGCCGGGGCCGCTGGCTGCGGTCCTTCGGGGGCCAGGCCCGAGCGGTGCTTGGCCGGGTCGGTCACGCCCCATTCCTTCATCCACGCAGGCAGGTCGGTGGTGATGCTGTGACCGTCTTCCAGCAGGAACTCGGACACGTCGAACCCGATGCCGCCGGCACCGATCACCGCGACGGATTTGCCGACCTCGGCCTTGTCGCGCAGAACGTCGATGTAGCTGATGACATTCTCGCGGTCTTGCCCTGGGATTTCCGGGTCGCGCGGGTTGACGCCGGTGGCGATGACGACTTCATCAAAACCGGTCAGGTCATCGGCGCTGACTTCGCGGTTCAGTTCGACCTTCACACCCAGATCAGCGATCATGGTGCGATACCAGTCGACCAGACCCCAGAATTCCTCTTTACCCGGAACCTGCTTGGCCATGTTGAGCTGCCCGCCAACTTCGGCGGCGCGGTCGAACAGGGTTACGTCATGTCCGCGCTGGGCGGCTGTCATTGCGGTGGACAGACCGGCCGGACCTGCGCCGACGATGGCGATGGTCTTGCGGGTTTCGGCCTGTTCGATCACCAGCTCGGTCTCATGACAGGCGCGTGGATTGACCAGACACGAGGTCAATTTGCCGCCGAACGTATGATCAAGGCAGGCTTGGTTGCAGGCAATACAAGGTGCGATCTGGGCAGACTGTCCTGCGATGGCTTTGTTCACGAAATCTGCATCCGCCAGCATTGGGCGCGCCAGCGATACCATGTCGGCGCAGCCGGTCGACAGAACCTCTTCGGCGACTTCGGGCGTGTTGATCCGGTTCGAGGTGATTACCGGAATGTTCACCTGACCCATCAGCTTTTTCGTAACCCAGGCAAAGGCCGCACGGGGTACGCTGGTGGCGATGGTCGGAATCCGCGCTTCGTGCCAGCCGATACCAGTGTTGATGATCGTGGCGCCCGCTTCTTCGATTCGCTGTGCAAGCTCGACCACCTCATCATAGGTCGAGCCGTTGGGGACCAAGTCGATCATCGACAGGCGATAGATGATGATGAAATCGGTGCCTACGGCCTCGCGCGTGCGGCGCACGACTTCGATCGGTAGGCGCATGCGGTTTTCGTACGAGCCACCCCAGCGATCCTCACGCTTATTGGTGTGCGTCACGAGGAACTGGTTGATGAAATACCCTTCGGAGCCCATGATCTCGACCCCGTCATAGCCCGCTTTTTGGGCCAGCGCAGCAGCGTTGACGATGTCGCTGATCTGCTTTTCGATCCCGTCCTCGTCCAGTTCATTCGGCGGGAAAGGAGAGATGGGCGATTTCACCGGGCTGGGAGCCACGCATTTGGGGCCATAGGCATAGCGGCCCGCATGCAGAATCTGCATGGCGATTTTGCCGCCCGCCTCATGCACACGCTGGGTGACGATGGAATGGTTCGCCACCTCTTTGTCATTGGTCATCATTGATGCGCCCGGCAGGACCGAACCCTCAAGGTTCGGACCAATCCCGCCTGTCACCATAAGGCCCACACCACCGCGGGCGCGATCGGCATAGAACTCGGCCACCCGGTTCCAATCGCCGGTTTCTTCAAGGCCAGTGTGCATCGAGCCCATCAGCACGCGGTTTTTCAAGGTCGTAAAGCCCAGATCAAGCGGGGCCAGCATATTTGGGTACGCAGTCATGGCGAACTCTCCCTCCCGGAATTGCAGCGTTAGATTGACCTTCGCGTCAACATTGTCACGCGAAACCTAGCGTCAAAGTCTTTGCTGTCGCTGCGGCACTTGATACAGACGAACCGGGACACCGATATGAGGCCGCCAATGACCCCGGACCAGATTGCCAAATTGCCCTACCGTCCTTGCGTCGGGCTTATGTTGATGAATGCCGAGGGCAAGATTTTCGTGGGCCAGCGCAATGACCGCCACGCCGAGGCCTGGCAGATGCCGCAAGGTGGCGTGGACAAGGGCGAAGACCCTCGCGATGCGGCCCTGCGTGAACTTTGGGAGGAAACCGGCGTCACCGCCGATCTGGTGCAGGTTGTGGCCGAAACCCCCGGATGGCTGCCCTATGATCTGCCCCATGATATCGTCCCGAAAATCTGGAAAGGGCGCTATCGTGGGCAGGAACAGAAATGGTTCCTTCTGCGCTTTACCGGGCGCGATGATCAAATCGACATTCAGACCGAACACCCCGAGTTCACCAGCTGGAAATGGCAGGAGCCAGGCAACCTGATCAACGAGATCGTGCCATTCAAGCGTGAGGTCTACCAGCAGGTGGTTGCCGCCTTTGCCGAACACCTGTCATAAAGTGCCATGCGCATCGAGGATATCTGGCCCAAATACCGTGCGCGCCTGAAGGCGTTTCTGCACTCTCGTGTCTCGAATGCGGCAGATGTGGACGACTTGCTGCAAGAGATTTCGGTCAAAGTGTTTACAGGTTTGCCTGCGCTGAATGATCCGTCCAAGTTGCAGCCGTGGCTTTTTCAGACCGCTGATCGCACCATCATAGACTATTACCGTAAGTCCGGCCGCGCGCAGGCGCACCCGGATGACCTGTGGTATCACCGCGATGACCCCGAAACCCGGCAGGATCTGGAACGCTGCGTCGAGCCGTTTATTCGCGGTCTTCCCGCGGAAACGGCGGATATGCTGATGGCCATCGACATCAACGGCATGTCTCAGAATGACTACGCGATGGCGCATGGTCTCCCGTATTCGACACTCAAATCCCGCGTGCAGAAAGGTCGGGCCGAGTTGCGCAAAGCGTTTGAAAACTGCTGCGACATCACGATGGATGCGCGTGGAAACATCGCGGATGTGCAGGAAAAATCGGAAAGCTGCAAAAAATGTTGATCTGAACGTCGTCTTTTTGGCGCGGGCTTCGTCTGACAGATGAAACCACCAAAAGGAAACAAAGATGATCCGTATCGTTAGCTTTAAAATCTGCCCTTTCGTGCAGCGCGTAACCGCGTTGCTTGAGACCAAGCAGATACCTTACCAGATCGACTACATCAGTCTCAGCGATAAACCCGACTGGTTCCTTGAGCTCTCGCCTACAGGTCAGGTGCCCGTTCTGGTCACCGATGGCGGCACGCCACTTTTCGAGTCTGATGCGATTGCGGAATATCTCGATGACATCTCAGCGCCTTTGCAATCCGACTTGATGCCCGAGCAACGCGCCCTGAACCGCGCCTGGAGCTATCAGGCCAGCAAGCATTATCTTGTCCAGTGCAGCGCGATGCAAAGCACCGATATGGCGACGTTTGCCGAGCGTATGTCAAAACTGAACGCCGCCTTTGCAAGGGCTGAACAGACATTGGGCAGCGGCCCCTTCTTTGGCGGAGAGGCGCTGGGCAATGTCGATATGGCGTGGCTGCCGTTGCTGCACCGCGCCTCGATTGTCGAAGCGCATAGTGGTCATGACATGCTGGCGCACTATCCCAGGGTCAAGGCATGGCAACAGGCTGTGATGGCGACGGGGATTCCTCAAAAGTCGGTATCCGAAGATTTTGCCGTTCGGTTCACAGATTTCTATCTGGCCGACCGCACCTGGTTAGGCCGAGGAGCCAACCAGAACGAAGCCCCCACATCGGTCCAGACACGTCAATCAGGCGGATGTTGCGGGTGATGCGATCACCGTCCTGCACGTTGGCGTGAGGGGGCGTGGCCCTGTCCGGGGCTTGCCTCTAACTGATGAGTATCCGCCAGACCTTGCGGCGTTGCCCCCGGTCTATCGTCAATGATCGGGGGCCACCTTATGCGTATACTACTGATCTTACTGCTGCCTCTGATTGCTGCCTGTGCCAGCGTTGAACGTCTGGCTTTGCCCTCGGCCACCCCTTTGCCGGACACCACTTTGACCCGTGCCTCCACTCAAGCGGGGCAAAAAGTGGATCACACGGCATGGACGGTATTTCTGGGCCGCTACATTTCTCAGGATGCGCAGGGTGTGAACCGATTGGCTTATGGGCAGGTGACGCAAGCTGATCGGGACGCGTTGGATGGGTATTTGACCCAGCTTCAATCCGTCGATCCCGGTCGCCTGACCCGCGAACAGCAACTGGCCTACTGGATCAACCTCTACAACGCGGCAACGGTGGTTGTGGTTCTGGACAGCTATCCGGTTGAATCGATCAGAGATATTAAAGACGGGCCGTTTTCTATTGGTCCGTGGAACCGTCCTCTGGTGCAGGTTTCCGGGAACAGCTTGAGCCTGAACGACATAGAACACCGCGTCATTCGTCCAAACTATGAGGAACCGCGCATCCACTATGCCCTGAACTGTGCGGCTGTCGGGTGCCCGAACCTGATGGCGCGCGCATGGCAGGCTGAAACTCTGGAACGCGATCTTGCCGCAGCCGGGCGCACCTATATCAACGACCCGCGCGGAGTGCGTTTCGATGATCGCGGACGGCTGATCCTGTCCAAAATCTTTATCTGGTTCCGCGAGGATTTTGGGCGGGATGAGAAATCGGTTCTGGCCTACCTCCAGTCGGCGGCAGATCCGGAACTGCGCGCGCGGTTGCAGCAAGTGTCAGGCGTCAGTGCCTACAAATATGACTGGGCGTTGAACGACGCAGCAACCGGATCGTAGCCTTAGTCGAGGCACTGGCTCAGGCGGTGTCCGCTCTCTTTGTCCTCAAGAATGTAGAACCCGCCCTGATCGCCGTTGACAACCAGCCCGTAAGAAAAAGATTCTGGCCACAGGCCGTATACAAAGGTGATCGGGTTGCTTTGGTTGCCGTAGTAGCTGACCCACATTTCCACATCAGGGATGCGCGCGCCATCCACAACCAGCCCAAACGTCTCACCCGGACCTGTGCCGGACAGTTCGATGCCACCGGGGGCCGAACAGTCCACGGCATATCTGCCTTCGGTGTTCCGAATGTCGAAATCCTCGGCGAATTGCGGCAACCATTCAAGGAACGCGCCGCAATAGGGTTTGTCGCCGCTTTCCTTCCAGCCTTCGCAGGGGCCATCGACCGCTTGTGCGGGTGTAAGGGCGGGCATCATGAAAACAGCCGTCATCGCGAACAGCAATCGCTTGGGTGTCCCTGAGCCCGGGACGCGGTTCTGATGAATCACAGCAAGCCTTCTTCGCGCAGGAGTTCCAACATGTTTGCCTCGGGGCGCGGGCCGATGTGACTGATCACTTCGCGCGCGCAGACATTGCCGATTTTGGCGCAAGTCTCGTAGTCGCGGCCTGTGGCCATACCAAACAAGAACCCGGCGGCGAATTGATCGCCTGCGCCAGTGGCGTCGACCGGCACAACCTTTTCAACGGGCACGTCGATGCGCTGTCCCTCATGCAACACCGTCACACCATCGCCCGAGCGTGTGCACACCACCAGAGGGCAGATCGCGGCGGTTTTCGCCAGCGCATCTTCAAGGTCATCGGTTTCAAACAGGGATTTGATCTCGGCCTCATTGCCAATCACGAAGTCCAATTCGTTCTCGATCAGCAGAAGGAAATCGACCCGGTGGCGTTCCACGCAGAACGGATCGGAAATGGCGATCCCGGCCTTGCCGCCACCTTTGTGACAGGTGCGCGCGGCCTCAAGGAATGCAGCCTTGCCCTTTTCCTTGTCGAACAGATAACCCTCAAGGAACATGATCTGGCTGTTGCCCGACACATCTGCGGACACGTCCTGCGATGACAGTTCCGAGGAAATCCCCAGATAGGTGTTCATCGACCGCTCACCATCCGGCGACACGAAGATCATCGAGCGCGAGGTTGGCAGTTCCCCACCTGGGACCGGAGGGTTCACGAAATCGACGCCATCCTCGTTCATCGCGTCCGCGTAGAACCGACCCAATGCATCGTCGTGCACACGTCCAATGAACGCCGAATCCAGACCCAACGCACCTGCACCCGCGATGGTGTTGGCGACCGAACCTCCGGGCGTTTGCACGCGCCCTTCCATCGACGCATAAAGAACCTCGCCGCGTTCCTGCTCGATCAGTTGCATGATGCCCTTCTCGATGCCCATCAGCTCTATAAAACTGTCATCGGCCTGAGAGATCACGTCCACGACGGCGTTGCCGATACCGGTGAGCTGGTAGGTTTTCATAGGTTCTTGTCCTCGAATTGGCAGAGATCGCGGATGATACAGGTTCCGCATAAAGGTTTGCGCGCCTTGCAGTGATAGCGGCCATGCAGGATCAGCCAGTGATGCGCGTGCAGTTGGAAATCGGCGGGGATGTTGTCTTCGATGGCACGCTCGACCGCGTCCACGTCCTTGCCGGGGCAAATGCCGGTGCGGTTGCCGACGCGGAAGATATGCGTATCCACCGCCTGCGCCGGTTGCCGCCACCACATATTCAGCACCACATTGGCCGTCTTGCGCCCGACACCCGGCAGCGATTGCAGCGCGGCGCGGGAATTGGGCACCTCGCCGCCGTAATCCTCGACCAGTATACGGCTGAGTTTGATGACATTCTTCGCCTTCTGGCGGAACAGGCCGATGGTCTTGATATGTTCGATCAGACCTTCTTCGCCCAGATCAAGCATCTTTTGCGGCGTGTCGGCGATCTTGAACAATTCGCGCGTGGCCTTGTTGACGCCCGCATCGGTGGCTTGCGCCGACAGCGCCACGGCCACGACAAGAGTATAGACGTTCACATGCTCCAACTCGCCCTTGGGTTCGGGGTCGGCGTCCTGAAAACGAGTAAAGATCTCGCGGATCGTATGATAATCGAGTTGCTTTGCCATCAAGGCCTTAATGCCGCCCAAGGGCTGGTGACACAAGCCCTAAGCCAATGCGCACGTTCCGGGTCGCTCGGATACGACCAACGCGCTATGGTTCGGTTCAGCAGATGAGGTGCGAAATGAACGTCCAGACCCCCGAAAGCGGATACCACTATAACGTCATGCGCCGCGCGATCGAATTGATTGATCAGGGCGGAGAATCCCTGTCTCTGGAGGAGTTGGCGCGTCAGATGGATATGAGCCCAGCCCATTTCCAACGTCTGTTCTCGCGCTGGACCGGAGTGTCGCCGAAACGGTATCAGCAGTATCTGACGCTGGGCCATGCAAAGGCGTTGCTGCGCGAACGGTTCACGACCCTTGAGACTGCGCATAACGTAGGTCTGTCTGGCAGCGGTCGCCTGCATGATCTGTTTCTGAAATGGGAATCCATGAGCCCCGGCGAATACGCTCGCAAGGGCGCGGGTCTTACGATCTACTGGGGCTGGTTTGAAAGCCCCTTTGGGCCTGCGTTGGTGATGGGAACAGACAATGGCATTTGCGGCATGGCCTTTGCCGCAGAATCCGGTGAGGAAGCGGCGATGGAGGATATGCTCTCACGCTGGCCCCTTGCGGATTTCGTAGAGGATCCGATGCGGTTGCGTCCTTGGGTGCTAAGCGCATTCGGATCGGTAAGCGACCGTTTGGAGCCGACACCTCTCTACCTGATCGGCTCACCGCTTCAAATAAAAGTGTGGGAGGCGCTGATGCATATCCCGTCCGGTCAGGTCACGACCTATTCCGAGATTGCGCAGCGGGTGGGATCGCCGCAAGCCGTCCGCGCCGTGGGCACGGCAGTTGGGCGCAACCCGGTCAGTTGGTTGATCCCCTGCCACCGCGCCTTGCGGAAGTCAGGCGGTCTGGGCGGGTATCACTGGGGCTTGCCGGTCAAACGCGCCATGCTTGCCTATGAAGCAGCGCAAGCAGATGCCTGAAAATAAAGCGAGGCACCCTTGGGTGCCTCACTACTGGATCATGTAAGTACGCGGTTATTCAGCGGCCCAGCCGCCGACCGCCTTGACCTCAAGGAAATCCTCAAGACCCCAGACGCCGCCTTCGCGCCCGTTACCGGACTGTTTCATCCCACCGAACGGAGACCCCGCACTGCGCGACTGGCCGTTCATCTCGACCATTCCCGAACGCAGCTCACGCGCCATGCGGTTGGCACGGCTTCCGTCCTGCGTCTGGACATAATTTGTCAGCCCATACGGCGTGTCGTTGGCGATCTCGACGGCTTCTTCCTCGGTATCGAAGGGGATCATGGTCAGAACTGGGCCAAAGATTTCCTCGCGCGCGATGGTCATCTGGTTGTTGGCATCGGCAAAGACCGTGGGGCGAACATAATAGCCTTTGTTCAGACCTTCGGGCCGACCGGTGCCGCCCGCGACAAGGCGCGCGCCTTCGTCGATCCCTTTCTGGATCAGATCCTGAATCTTGTTCCACTGAAGCTCGTTCACAACCGGGCCAATGTGCCGCCCTTCTTCCTGAGCGTTCCCGACCGACACCATGTTGGCCACCTGCGCGGCCGTCTCGACCGCCTGATCGTAGATCGGGCGCTGCACCAGCATGCGGCTTGGGGCGTTACAACTTTGACCGGTGTTGTTCATCATATGCAGCACGCCGCGTTTGACGGCCTTTTCATCGGCATCGGCAAAGACCACGTTTGCACCCTTGCCGCCCAGCTCAAGATGCACTTTCTTCAACGTATCTGCGGCGTTTTTGGAAATCGCCGTACCCGCGCGGGTCGAGCCGGTGAAGCTGATCATATCCACATCCGGATGCGCCGACAGTTGCGAGCCGACGCCCACGCCGTCGCCGTTTACAAGGTTGAACACACCGGCGGGGAACCCGGCCTCGTCCATCATCTCGGCAAAGATCATCGCATTCAGCGGGCTTTGCTCGGACGGTTTCAGAACCATGGTACAACCCGCGATCGCAGCCGCGCCCACCTTGAGCGTGATCTGGTTCATCGGCCAGTTCCAAGGCGTGATCAGGGCGGCAACACCCACGGCTTCGTAGATAATCCGGTCGTTGGGGGCGTGATCCCCCAAGGGGCGATCAAACTGAAACGCCTTGGCGGCGCGGATGAAGTTTTTCAGGTGATAGACACCGGCGCCAGACTGCTGTGTACGCGCCATGTCAATCGGAGCGCCCATTTCCAGCGACATTGCCTGCGCCAAGTCTTCCGAGCGAGATAGGTAGATCTCAACCAGCTTTTCAACCAGCGCGATGCGGTCCTCAACCGGAGTGGCCATCCATCCGGGCAATGCGGCTTTGGCTGCGGCGACGGCTGCATTTGTGTCCTCTGCCCCGCCCAGTGAGATGACCGCGCACGGGTCTTCGGTCGAGGGGTTGATCACCTCGAAATCATTGGCCTGCGCCGGAGCGACCCATTGTCCGTTGATGTAGAAATTGCGTTTGTCGATCATGGCTCCACCTTTTGAACTGAGTTATTTCGACCGCCCGGTCGGTTTTGTGGGGCACTCTGTCACTCTGTCCCAAAAGGGGCAAGTAACAATTCAACGTGACGCTGCGCGTTGGGCTAGGGAAATATCCGGCAAGTCACAAAAGAACGGTTTAACTTGATTGCAAAGTGATTAAGTTTGCACCAACCGATCACGCTCATCAGCAGAAAAGGAGATGCCTCATGGGTTTGCGCATCAACGACACGGTTCCCAACTTCACGGCAGAAACGGATCAGGGCACCATTCAATTCCACGATTGGATTGGTGACAGCTGGGCCATTCTGTTTTCGCACCCCAAGGATTTTACCCCTGTCTGCACCACCGAATTTTCGGCTGTTGCTCAGTTGAACGACGAATGGGCCGCGCGAAACACGAAAGTCCTGGGTGTTTCCGTCGACGGAGTCGAGGACCACAAGAAGTGGAAAAAGGACATTGAGGCATATGGCAATGCCAACCCCGGTTTCCCCATCATCGCGGATGACGGGCTGGCTGTCTCGAAGGCGTTCGACATGCTACCGGCCGAAGCATACCTGCCGGATGGCCGTACACCGGCTGACAGCGCCACTGTTCGTTCGGTCTTTATCATTGGTCCCGATAAGCAACTGAAGCTGTCGATGACCTATCCGATGACCGTAGGCCGCAATTTTGCGGAAATCCTGCGCGCACTGGATGGTTTGCAGATGAGCAGCAAGGGCGTTGCGACCCCTGCAAACTGGGTGCCGGGCGAAGACGTGATCATCCCTCCGGCGGTTTCCAACGAAGAAGCCAAGGAAAAGTTCGGCGAGTTTGAGACGATCTTCCCGTACCTGCGCAAGACCAAAGCGCCCAGCTAAGACAGAAAGCGGGGCTATATGCCCCGGTTGACCACTTTGCGTATCAGGCGGCCGGTCGCTGTGGGTGTTGGTAGAGCTTCGCGCGATAAGCCGCGCGCTTGAACTCTCGGGATATCTTGTCGCCCAGCGGAGGGCGGGCCTGAATGGTTGACCCGCCAATCTCGTTGGCAACTTCCTGATTGCCGCTGCCAAGCAGTGCCAGGATCGGCTGGCCCGTCAACCAGTGCATTTGCAGAAACGTGTCAATCGGACGGTCGATTTTGTTGGTTGCCTCAAGCAGCCGTTCGGCCGCGCGCCGACCGACCAACTGGCACACACACTGCAGCCCGATCACTTTGGGCAGGATCAATCGCATGTCGTTGTGTTTCACCAGCACCTGGGCGGCGATCTCACGTTGTTTCACGGGAATGCGGATATAGTGATCCGGTGTTGCGATCGGCGCGAGCATCTTTAGCGCCTCGGTCATCCGGCACGGGTCAACGCGCAGGTCGTCCTCGGTGATGATAGCCATGTCTATCTTTTCATCGACCAGCTTGCGCCAGATTCGGCGGTGGCTTTCAAAAACACCAATTTCAGCAGGTCGCAAATTGAACGGGTATTCGGGCTGATGCAAATTGCCGGGAAACAGCTCGACATTCGCGATCTGGTCAGAATTCCGCCCATTCACGGCCTCGAACAACTCGGCGTTTGGCAGGTCAGCGCACAGCTTTTCTGCGTTAGGCCGCCGGGCCGTACTTGAGGACATGTGAATTACGAAAGAGCGCATGCCCAAGTGCATAGAACACGAGCGCAATCTGGGAAAGAGAAACAAGTGGGTAAGAGAGCCAAAATACAATCATAGGTCTTGGTGGACGCAGGATTTCACCCAAGACATGTGCGAATGGCGTGCCGAAGGGACTGGATGACCTTGTTTTAGAACTCATTCCCGGGTGCCTTTCTCGCATCGGGAAATGTTGCTCGGTTCGTGAATCCAGCCAGTTATGGTAGGGTATGTCTGTTCAGCAGAGCTACAGGCGCAAGGCCACAAACATCGAGCATTCACACTGTGCATCACAGGAGAAGACGATGGCATTTACAGATTGGTATGTCGAAGGTGAGGCTTTCGGGAACTGCAATTGCGGCTATGCCTGCCCTTGCCAGTTCGAGGAAGTGCCGACCCATGGGAATTGCCGTGGGTTTGAAGTTCTGAATATTTCCAAGGGACATTTCGGCGACACGGACCTTGTCGGGGCGAAGGCTGCGTTGATTTACGCTTGGCCCGGTCCGATATTTGAGGGCGGTGGTGAGATGCAGGTTATCATCGACCCAAGCGCCTCGGACGCGCAGCGATCTGCGTTGGAAAAGGTCTTTCACGGCGAAGAGACCGAAGAAATGGCGACCCATTGGTTCGTCTTTCGGGCGATGTGCAAAACCGTTCACGAGACGCTGTATCTGCCAATTGATTTCGAGATGGATATGGAAGGCCGCACGGCCAAGGTCACTATAGGCGATGTGCTAAACTCGACCGGTCGCCCGATTCAGGCACCGCATGGGGGCGGTGAGCATCGGGTTCGGATCGACCTTCCCGGCGGGATCGAATTCACTCTGGCGGAAATTGGCAGTGCGTCGACCAAGGCGAATGCCGCGATCAAGCTGGATCTGAACGACAGCTTCGGCCAGTGGCATATCATGAAGCATGGACCGTCCGGCGTGGCGCACTAAACAAAAGACCCCGGCCAAAACCGGGGTCTTTCGCTGTTCAGAAAGAGGCGCAGATTATTCTGCGTCTTCTTTCTTTTCTTTCTTCTCGGGCACGATCTCTTCGCCGGTTTCCTGATCGACGACTTTCATCGACAGGCGCACCTTGCCCCGGTCGTCAAAGCCCAGCAGCTTGACCTTTACTTCCTGACCTTCTTTCAGAACATCCGACGGATGGTTCAGGCGGCGGTTTTCGATCTGGGACACGTGGACCAGGCCGTCGCGCTTGCCAAAGAAGTTCACGAAGGCACCGAAGTCGACGATCTTGACCACTTTACCGGTGTAGATCTGACCTTCTTCCGGCTCGGCCACGATCGAATAGATCATGTCGTATGCCTTTTGGATCGACTCTCCGTCCGGCGAGGCGATCTTGATCACGCCGTCGTCGTTGATGTCGACCTTGGCACCCGAAACCTCGACGATTTCGCGGATGACCTTACCGCCCGAGCCGATCACTTCGCGGATCTTGTCGGTCGGGATGTTCATGGTCTCGATGCGCGGGGCGTGAACCGAGAATTCGTTGGTCTCGGACAGGGCTTTGCCCATCTCGCCCAGGATGTGCATCCGGCCGTCCTTGGCTTGCGCCAGGGCTTTCTCCATGATCTCGGGCGTGATGCCTGCGACCTTGATGTCCATCTGCAGCGAGGTGATGCCGTTTTCGGTACCCGCCACTTTGAAGTCCATGTCGCCCAGGTGGTCTTCGTCACCCAGAATGTCTGACAGGATGGCATAGTTGCCGTCATCTTCCAGGATCAGACCCATGGCCACACCGGCAACCGGTGCTTTCAACGGAACGCCTGCATCCATCATCGACAGCGAACCACCGCAGACCGACGCCATCGAGCTGGAACCGTTGGATTCGGTGATCTCCGACACGATGCGGATCGTGTAGGGGAAGTCGGTTGCCGCAGGCAGAACCGCCTGAAGGGCGCGCCATGCCAGCTTGCCGTGGCCAATCTCGCGACGGCCGGGGCCACCCACGCGGCCCACTTCACCCACCGAATACGGAGGGAAGTTGTAATGCAGCAGGAAGTTCGATTTGAAGTTGCCGTGCAGCGCGTCGATGAATTGCTCATCATCACCGGTGCCCAGCGTGGTCACGGCCAGCGCCTGTGTCTCACCACGGGTGAACAGGGCCGAACCGTGCGTCCGGGGCAGCATCGAGGTTTCGGCTTCGATCCCACGGATGTCGGTGGTCGAGCGACCGTCGATGCGCTTGCCGCCTTTGACGACGTCACCGCGCAGGATGCCGGCTTCCAGCTTTTTCATCGCCGAGCCAAGATTGGCGTCTTCCAGCTGTTCCTCGGTCAGCGCTTCCTTGATCGCTTCACGCGCAGCGGCAACAGCGGCGGTGCGCTCTTGCTTGTCGGTGATTGCGAAGGCGGCGCGCATCTGCTCTTCACCGGCAGCCGAAACAGCGGCGTACAGGTCCGAGTAATCCGGGGCCTGGAAGTCGAACGGCTCTTTCGCGGTTTCTTCGGCCAGATCAATGATCAGGTCCAGAACCGGCTGGATCTGCTCGTGCGCAAAGTTCACGGCACCCAGCATTTCGGCCTCGGATAGCTCGTACGCTTCCGATTCCACCATCATCACGGCGTTCTTGGTACCGGCCACAACCAGATCCAGACGCTGTTCAGGGTTCAGGCGCAGGTCCTGCATATCGTCCACGGTCGGGTTCAGGACGTATTCGCCATCGACGAAACCAACGCGGGCACCGGCGATCGGGCCCATGAACGGCGCGCCGGAAATGGTCAGAGCAGCGGATGCTGCGATCATCGCAACGATGTCGGGATCGTTGACCAAATCGTGAGACAGCACGGTGCACATCACCAGAACTTCGTTCTTGAAGCCGTCAACGAACAGCGGGCGGATCGGACGGTCGATCAGACGCGCGGTCAGCGTCTCTTTCTCGGTCGGGCGCGCCTCGCGCTTGAAGAAGCCGCCCGGAACCTTACCGGCGGCATAGTATTTCTCTTGGTAGTGCACGGTCAGCGGGAAAAAGTCCTGACCGGGCTTTTGTTGCTTGGCAAAAGTCACGTTCGCCATGACGCTGGTTTCGCCCAGCGTGGCAATCACGGTGCCGTCGGCCTGACGCGCAACCTTGCCGGTTTCCAGCGTGAGCGTCTCTTCGCCCCACTGCATCGATTTCTTTGTTACATCAAACATTTGCGTATCCTAAAAGGGAGCACTCCCGGCCCTCCGGGTCTCCCGTTTTGCATGGCGGCCCCATTGCCGCCGACCCCATTTTATCTTCCGTTCGAGTGCCGGGGTCAGGGCACAACGTCTCAGATGCTGCGCGCATACATGAGATTCCTCTCAAAGGAAAGAGAAACCGCATAGTGGCACAGTTGACGGCCATTCCACCGGTTGGAACAGCATTGTCGAGATAGTCAGGCTTTTATGTGAATTTGACCAAACAAATGCGATAACTTGAATGCGTTTTGTAAAAATATGATGTCAGTGTAAGATGTTACCACTGAACCCGCGGTCGAAAAGACGGAAACGCGCCAAGGGGGTACAATACTCATATCCGTCAGTCGACCGAATACCTTGGCGTTTGCACCTAGCGGACAGAGGGGCAGTCGAATGGCTCAGACAAAGAAAATGCTGGATCCGGATCCCCGGATCTATGACTTTGAAACCGAATACGAACTTGGGCAAGACAACGTCCGACCGTTCGGTTTGGACATCCACAACCCGGTTTTCCTGATCTCAAGTATCCTCATTTTTGCGTTCGTCCTGATCGCATTGGCCAATCAGGAGGCCGCAGCGACCTTCTTTGGATGGCTCCGGCCATGGCTGACCAGTACGTTCGATTGGTTCCTTGTTCTTTCCGTGGATGCAATCACCCTGTTCTGTCTGGTGCTGATCGTCTTACCCGTCGGCAAGGTGCGGATCGGCGGTAAGGACGCCAAGCCCGACTATTCCTATGCTGGCTGGATCGCGATGATGTTCGCGGCCGGGATCGGGATTGGTTTGCTGTTCTTCGGCGTGATGGAGCCGGTGTACTACAACTTTGCCGAGGACGGGAATGCTGTTCCACTGGGAATTGATATTGCGGTGCCCGGCAATGAATATGCAGGTATCGTCGGTACGATCCACCATTGGGGGCTTGAGGGCTGGGCCGTTTACGCGGCCGTCGGACTTGCGCTGGCCATCTTCAGCTATAACCTTGGCTTGCCGTTGACCCTGCGGTCGGCGTTCTACCCGATCCTGGGTGAACGCGTTTGGGGCTGGTGGGGTCACATCATTGATACCCTGGCCGTATTTGCTACGCTGTTCGGCCTGACAACCTCGCTTGGATTGGGCGCGCAGCAGGTAGCCGCGGGCCTTTACGAGGTGTTCGGCATCGAACCCAGCCCGACGGTTGTCGTGCTTCTCATCATCGGGATCACAATGATTGCGCTGGGCTCGGTCCTTCTGGGCATGGATGCAGGTGTCAAACGGCTGAGCGAGATTAACATGATCATGGCCGTCGGCCTATTCCTGTTCGTGATCGCAGTCACCGGTATTGGAACGGCCATCGCACGGTACTTCAACGTGATGACGGATTACGTGCTGCACCTGCCGGCCTTGTCCAACCCGTTCGGGCGTGAAGACACCAGCTATTTCCACGGCTGGACGACCTTCTACTGGGCGTGGTGGATTGCATGGTCGCCGTTTGTGGGCATGTTCATCGCGCGTATCTCAAAGGGCCGCACGGTGCGAGAGTTCGTTATCTGCGCGTTGCTGGCGCCCACGGCGGTCTGCGCCCTGTGGATGTCAACCTTCGGCGGTGCCGCGATTGACATGCTGAACGCAGGCGGAGCAGAAGGTGTCCGCGCCACCGTGATCGACAGCTATGCCCCCGAAGGCGCGCTGTTTGGCTTCCTGAAAGAGCTTCCGCTCTATGGTATCGTCGCGCCAATCGCGTTGATCCTGATCGTGGTGTTCTTTGTGACCTCGTCGGATTCCGGTTCACTGGTGATCGACACGATTACCGCGGGCGGCAAGATGGATGCCCCGGTGATCCAGCGCGTGTTCTGGTGCACTTTGGAAGGGCTGGTCGCAATCGCCCTCTTGCTGGGAGGCGGCTTGGTTGCCCTTCAAGGTGCGGCGGTTTCAACGGGTATTCCGTTTACGTTGGTCGTATTGGTCATGTGCTATTGCCTGTGGCTGGCGCTGAAATCAGAGAAAGCCAAAATGTAGGCCAAACGAAACAAAGCGAAGCGCCTGTCCTATGGCGGGCGCTTCCATCGCGTATAGCTGCTAAAAGTATTCAAAAATTCCCGGTTGTTGATATAGTGCTCTCATATCTTTGAGCATTACGTTTGGTTGCGTGGGGGGATTTTGGATGCGTTTGAACACAGGACTGATCAGAGCAGCGCTATTTGGCGCGGCGTTTGCTGTCACCGCGACAGGAACAGCAATGGCACAATCTTCTGAACCCAAGGCATGGTCGCGCACCGAACCTTACCCCAACCAAACCGTTTACTATCCCGGCACTGAAACGCTGGGTCCGGACGAAATGCGGGTCGTTGCCTGCGGAACGGGCATGCCACAGCCGCGCCTGAAACAGGCTGCGGCCTGTTTCCTGGTCGAGCTGGGGAACGGCGACAAATTCATCTTCGACATGGGGGAAGGGTCCTTTGAACGGATCATGGCGCTTGGAATTCCTCTGGATCAACTCGACAAGGTGTTCCTGGGTCACCTGCATCTTGACCACGCAGGCGATTTCCCCGCGTTCTACTTCACCGGCCCGGTGAATAACCGCCTCACACCTGTGCGCCTTTGGGGTCCGGAAGGCATTAAGCCTGAATGGGGTACAAAGGCTTGGGCCGATCACATGATGAAGATGTGGGCATGGGAAGAAGCAACCAGAGGCGCAGCCGTTGATCCGCGCGGCCTGCAGCTTGAGGTGAATGAGTTCGACTGGAAGGCTGTGAACAACGTCGTCTATGACGAAAATGGCGTTCAGGTCAGAACCCTTCCCGCTATTCACGGCGAACAGGCTGTCAGCTTTCTTCTGGAATGGAACGATCTGACATTTGCCTTTTCTTCCGACACGCTGCCGACCCGGTGGTGGAGAGAACACGCGGCCGGTGCGGACCTCGCGATTCACGAGTGCTTCACGCCTCCTGAATTCATGATCGAAAAATACGGTTTTGCGCCCTCCGAGGCGATTTTTGTCGGATCGCAAGGTCACACCGCTGCGCAGGCATTTGGCAAAATCATGTCAGATACAGAGCCAAGACTGGCTGTCTGTTACCATTTTCAGAACGACCACGACATTGCGTTGGCGGTCTACTCGGCCATTCGGGAAACCTATGACGGCCCGCTTGATCTGGCGACCGATTTCATGACGTGGAACGTCACCAAAGATAGCATCCGCACCCGCCAGGGCATCCCCAACGAAGAATCCTTTCCCGCGCCAGTTCAGATGGTCAAACAGCCGCCAGATTCTGCGGCTGAGTTCCCGTTCTCCGAGTTCGACCTTGAGAGTATTGATTTGGATGCCGCAAAAGCCACCAACGACATGATCGAGGCGTTCAACGAACGATCGGGAAATAACGAAGTCGGTGCATACACCAGCCTTCCGTTTGTCGAGTGACGGGTACCATTTACGCAGCAGATGATTTCGGCTGTTGCGGTCGCTGATAGAAGCGCGAGAGCAACTGGGGTCGCTGGGCTATTTCAGCATCCCAAACAGCCCTGATTTCTCGCGGCGGCGACCGTCATCAAACTTGTAGCTGAGCAGGTCCACATCTTTCGCATAAACGCGCCCAACGATGTCCTGAGTCTCTTGGTCGTAGTAGTCGCGGTAGTCAGTGCGTTTTGATTGTTTTCGGTGGCGAACAAGCGCCCTTCGCATACCGATCTGCTTCAAGGCGACCTTGAGGTCCTCGTCAAACCGTTCAAAGCGGCCCACGAAATCAATGGGCATCTTTCCTGAACTGTCGGTCAGGTAGATATGTTGTGGTTGAAAATAGCGGATTTTGAGAAACTTGTCCGGTTCTTGCGAAAAGGCGTGAACAAACTCGGCAAATGATCCGTGAGAGCTGACCTCTGTGATTTCCGGCCGTCGCTGACAGACGTAGTGATAGCCAGACACGAAGCGATCCCAAGGGTTCCGCACAAAGCTGAACTTGTAATAGTCGTTGGCTTCATTCCCAAGCAAATCGAAATACTGCGAGATATAGTCGATGTCGGTATCGCGCGGATCTCTTGGGTTCACCCGCCGCCCCAAGAAGCGATCACGCTTCAATACTGTCGTCACCGTTGAGCCGCCCGATTTCGGGATGTGTACAAATATCACTTTGATGTTCGGAAATATGGGCATTGGACTTCCATCATGGCGCAGGGAAACCGAATGATCCGTTTGGACTGCGCCGAATTCGTGTCGTCGGGTGACGTGGCAGGCCAGACAACATCTGGCCTGCCACGTGGGTGTTCGCTCAGAACCGATAGGCGACTCTGGCGGTGAGCGTGCTGAGGTCGAAATCCGAGTCATTGGGCGCGTCGTCAAACTCGCCGCTTACGTCCCTATAGGTATAATCTGCGCCCAAGGACCACCGGTCATTGATGTTGTATTCCATGCCCAGACCGATGTTGAACCCGTCCAGCGTGGTTTGGCTGTCCCGGTCAAATTGAGCGCTTGGGTGGACCCGCAGCCTGGACCACGACCAGCCAAGGGCGCCGTAAAACATGAAATCACCGTTCACGTAGCCGACCCTACCGCGCAAGTCCGCAAAGTCCATGACTTCGCGTGTTTCCGGGTTGCCCTTTTCCACAACGTGCGACAGGTTCGAGTACCTGACTTCCGCACCGTAGATCATGTCGCCGCGCTGCATATTATATCCCAGCGCCACCCCGAAACTGCGGCCTGTGTCAGGGTCGAATGAAGTGTTCCTCGTGCCGCCCGACAAAACTGGGAAATCAGTCATTCCGTCGGCTGTTGCTGCCCCTAGTTCCAATCCCGCATATGCGCCCTGAAAAGCGCTTGCAGCCGCAGAATTGTCCGCATACGCCAAGTCAGGAGCCACCTGCACCAATGGTATCAGGGACAAGAGGGCAAATTTCCTCATTCAAACTCTCCTCAAACAATTCACATTTTACATGGCGGCCCGTTTTTCGGACTAACTGGAATCATAGGGCCGTCGCAAATGCCGGCAAAGGAATTGTGGTCGCCTGCGAAAAAATTCGTGAGATTTGATGCTGAAAAACACGCTGCCGGATCAGGGGGCAATCACGACGCGCTAAAAAATGAAAACGCCCACCGCAAGGGTGGGCGTACAAATCGTAAATCTGGGGTCTGGCCCGGATAATCGCGCAAAGTGGCGATTAGCGGCGGATGCCCAGCTTTTTGATCAGGTCCTGATAGCGCGCTTCTTCTTTGCCCTTCAGGTAGTCCAGCAGCTTACGACGCTGGGCGACCATTTTCAGCAGACCGCGACGACCGTGGTTGTCTTTTTTGTGGGTCTTGAAGTGCTCGGTCAGGGTGTTGATGCGCGAGGTCAGGATTGCAACCTGAACTTCAGGCGAACCGGTGTCGCCGTCCTTGGTTGCGAATTCTTTCATGACGCGTGCTTTATCAGCGGCAGTAATCGACATCGGGGTCTCCTTGTAAAAGGTTAGAGTTGATGGCGCAGGCCGGGATGTCGTCCAGCACAGGCCCATGGAGAAAACCGCACCGATTCCGGTACGGATGCGCGCGTATAAGCGTATTTGCGGCGAATGGCAAAAGGATTCTGTTGGATCAGCCCAGCGCACTTAGCTGCGTCAGGTCGAATGCGCCGATCAACTGAATATCATCCGGGGTCAAACCTTCGGCCCCAAGCAACTGAGCGACGTTTTGGCCGTTGATCATCACATTTGTCAGGTTTTCATCCTCGGCATCAGGCTCGACCTGAACAACCGGATTTTCTTCGCCTTCCCATGAAACCAGAAGTTTGTCCTGACCGGGTTGAAAATCCATCACGGTCGCAGCCGTGCCGTCCTGAGACGCTTGGACGACGACTTCGTCTTCGCCTTCACCACCTGTCACGATGTCGTTGCTATCGGCCAAAATCGTATCATCCCCGGTGCCGCCGTTCAGGAAATCCACACTACCGTCCGAACCCATCAGGACGTCGTTGCCATCTCCGCCGAACAGGACATCCTGCCCTTTGCCACCGTCCAGATGATCGTCCCCATAGCCGCCATGCAGAGCATCATCGCCTTCGCCACCGGTCAGAGTGTCGTCGTCCTGCCCGCCATATAGCTCGTCATTACCCGTGCCACCGTCCAGAATGTCGTCGCCGAAATGCCCAAACAGCGCGTCATCCCCCGCGCCCCCGGCAATCTGATCTGCCCCGCCTTCGCCGTGCAGGACATCATTGCCGCCTTCGCCAAGAACGTGGTCTTCACCGGCCCCACCATGCAGAGTGTCGTTGCCTTCCCCGCCGATTACACTGTCGTTGCCGCCGTACCCGTTGATCTGGTCGTTGCCGTCCTGCCCCGTCAAAAGATCCTGACCCTCTGAGCCTGCAATGATCAGATCATCCTGGAATTCAGATATCACTGTCCCGGTCGACGGTTCTGTGGGGGTGTCTATGTTTTCGCCAACATCCAGCAGGTTGCCTTCTGAAACGTCCTCAGCCTCATCCTCGACGATTTCCTCGTCCTCAAGGTCGTCGTCGGCCTCAAAAACATCGCTTATCGCGAAGGCGGCGCCGCCGACTGCGGCAAGGCCCAGCAATCCGAACAGAAACATGACATCCCTCCGCAAGCGCGCTGCATCGAGGGTGATTTGTCTCATGTTGCCAGTTGGTTGGTCAAAGCTGATTTGAGCTTGTGGTTAACCTTTGATCACCATGGTTCGGGCTGCTGGGTATATGCGATATACAGAGGGTGTTTGGGGTGGCCGTCCTTGGTCAGCCCCAAATGAAACAGAGGTTGCCCGGTGCCGCGCAGCAAGGTTTCAACCGCCGGTCCACGGTCTAGATGTGCGCCGTGGGTTCCCCATGCTGCGATGACCTGATCGGCCCATTGCACACCGTCCAGAATGGCTGCGTCATTTTCCGGCCCTACAGGATCGGCGGCGGCGCGCATCTTGCGCGGGTCGGTGTCGCGCCAAGCAAAGATGTTGGTGACCTGAAACGCCCCGAACCCCAACGCGCGCGCGCGGCGTTCGCAGCGTTCGACGGTTGGGTCGTTCTGCACCTCGGTCGCGGTGGACGGGTTCAGCATAACGAACAGCGCCTTGCGTCCGCCCTCATCCCAGACGCGGGTCAGGCTATAGCGGTAGTTTTCGCAATCCGAATAGATGGCGGTCGAGGGCGCATCGCCCTTGGTATGCGTTCGGGTGATCATGCCCACGGCCTAACACGGCGCCTAGGCGACGAACACCCGGCTGGGATGCAGTTCGCCGGATTTATAGACGCCAACCGCCACGGCTTTGCCATCCAAAGATGCCCATGCCTCGTCTCCGTATTCCACGTCCGAGGCCAGAACCATGCCCGGATTGCCGTTGCGCAGACGGGTGGCACCCTCGGGAGTGCATTTCAATTCAGGCAGGTCGGCGAGGCCGGTTTCCAGCGGGTGCAGGTAGTCGTCCAAAGCAGTGGTCTTCGCCATCTCGTCGATCTGTTCGATACTTAGGCCATCTTCCACCTCGAACGGGCCGGACCAGATGCGGCGCAACTCTTTGACGTGGCCCTGGCATCCCAGAGCCGCGCCCAGATCGCGGGCAATGGAGCGGACATATCCGCCTTTGCCGCAGGTCATTTCCAGCACGACATGATCATCGTCGGGGCGATCGACAAGGATCAGTTCCTCAACCCACAGGGGGCGGGCGGACAGTTCCACATCCTCGCCATCGCGGGCCAGCTTGTAGGCACGCTGGCCGTCGATCTTCACGGCGGAAAACTTCGGCGGCACCTGCATGATATCGCCTAGAAACGGGGCCAGCGCCTGTTTGATATCGTCGTCCGAAGGGCGTGCATCGCTTTGTGCAATCACCTCGCCCTCGGCATCGTCGGTATTGGTGGCCTGACCCAGACGCACGGTGAACGTGTAGGCTTTCAACGCGTCGGTGATATAGGGAACCGTCTTGGTTGCCTCGCCCAAGGCCACGGCCAGAACGCCGGTTGCCTCGGGGTCCAGCGTGCCTGCGTGACCCGCTTTCTTGGCGTCCATTGCCCAACGCACCTTGTTGACCACTGCGGTCGAGGTCATGCCAGCAGGCTTGTCCACCACCAGCCAACCGGAAATGTCGCGGCCCTTGCGTTTGCGTCCCATATCGCACCCTGAATCTTGCTAAGGCGCGCGAGTTAGCGGATCATAAAAGCCCTGTCAATTTCAGGGTGCATCCTCGACCACGCCCACGATCGGCCCAAGCGAAAAGCCAACGTCCGACCGATTGCTGGCCCTTTCGTACATCCGCGAAATATTACCGTCCAAGAACAGCGCGTTCGGAGTTTCCAACACATCCCGGAACAGGCTGCCGAATTCGTGAAAGGTGACATAGTCGTCCGAGATCGCAAACACAGCCCGCGTGCCATCGGAACTGGTGCCCACACCATTGCGTACATAGCGAGAGGTCGAGTCGGGCAGAAACCGTGGATGCAACTCTCCGTCGATCACCAGCATGGGGCCGGATTGGGTCGCGAACGCGCAGTCAGGGGATTGATCAACGAAATCCAACGTCTCGAACACATCTGCGCGGCCCTCGCGGATGCAGAACACGCCGTTGGGCAGCAGGCCAAAATTGCCGGGGCCGGGATTGGCGATGACGCGCATCTGTTCCTGACCATTCTCAACGTAGTGGCCCACGGGTGAGCGGTCGTCGTGATACATCCCGGCGTTCATCGCAAAGGCCAGTCGCTTGCCCTCACTGGCCAGCGCATCGTTCACCGAGGAAAAATGACCCAGAACAGAGCCGCTTTCATCCTTGAGGAACAAACGCAGGTCTTCGTTGGCGGCATCCACTTCGCAGATGGTGTACCGCTTTTGCCCGTGGGTCACCTTTTCACAGGTCACGGCCGAGGCTTGCGAGGCCCAGAAAACCGCGCAAATCGTGGCCAGCGTGCGGATCACTCGTCCAGATCGCGGCGCACCGCGTCCTGTTCAAACATGCGGCGGGTGTCGTCCAGACGGTCGAACGTGTCATCCAGACGGAACCGCAGATCGGGCGAGAATTTCAGATTCAGCTTCTTGCCGATCACGCGCCGCAGCTCACCCTTGTTGCGGGCCAGCAGCTCGATCACATCATCCTGCCCCTTGCCGCCCAAGGGCAGCACATAGGCAGTTGCGATCTTCAGATCGGGCGAGGTGCGCACCTCACCCACGGTGATTGACATGCGGTTCAGGTCAGGGTCGTGGACATCTCCGCGCGCCAGAACCTCGGACAGAGTGCGGCGGATCAGTTCGCCGACGCGTAGCTGTCGTTGGGACGGGCCGGGGCCATCGTGGAATTTGTTCTTTGCCATGTCTTCGATCTAAGCCCAAATCCGGCCTTTGCCAAGCGGCCCCGAACCGGGTAGGAGGCTTTGAGCCGACAGAAACAGGGAAAGAACGCCATGACCCATATTCCGGGGATCGTCATCACAGGGGCTTCGGGCCGAATGGGTCAGATGCTGATCAAGACCGTGACGGACAGCGATCAGGCGCGTCTGGTCGGCGTGGTCGAGCGTAAGGGCCATGACTGGATCGGTCAGGACGTCGGTACGGCCATGGGCGGGCAGGCGCTGGGCGTGACTGTGACAGATGATCCGCTTGAGGCATTTGCACAGGCGCAGGCCGTCATCGACTTTACCGCGCCCGAAGCGACGCTGGAATTTGCTGCGCTGGCGGCGCAGGCACGTTGCGTCCATGTGATCGGCACCACGGGGATGACGGACGAACAGATCGCCGCGCTGGAGCCTGCCGCACGCCACGCTGTGATTGTTCGGGCGGGCAACATGAGCCTCGGGGTGAACCTGCTGGTGCAACTGACCAAAAAGGTCGCCGCCGCGCTGGACGAAGATTTCGATATCGAGGTGATCGAAGGCCATCACCACCACAAGGTCGACGCCCCCTCGGGCACGGCTTTGATGCTGGGTGAGGCCGCCGCCGAAGGGCGTGGTGTCAATCTGGCCGACGTATCTGACCGCGCCCGCGATGGGATCACCGGTGCGCGCAAGCGTGGGGATATCGGGTTCCACGCCATTCGCGGTGGCGACATTGTCGGCGAACATGACGTCCTGTTCGCCGCCCCCGGCGAGCGCATCGTCCTGCGCCACCTCGCCACCGACCGCGCCATCTTTGCCCGAGGCGCGCTCAAGGCGGCGCTTTGGGGGCAGGGGAAGGCTCCGGGTCAGTATGACATGGTGGATGTACTGGGGCTTTAACTCCACACAACCAAAGGATTTTATCAATTTGGCTTTACCTTCTTCCGATACTCGGCCAAACCCGAGTTGCTATGTAGAGAGGTAGAGTGATTTGGTCAGAACTGTCGCAATGGCGTTTGTGCTTGCGGTGATCGCAGGTGGCGCCCGGGCGGATGAAACTGCTCAGCCGCAGGTGGCTTGCACGGTGGAAGGGTGCAAGGAAATTTCGCTGCAAAAACCGCGCTACAGCGATGCCAGCGCTTTCTCGGTGCAGCAGGTCTGGGGCGTAGTGGATGAGATCCTGTCCGTGTCGGGGCTGTTGCCGAATTTCCAGGTTGTGGAAACCTACGAGGTAGGCAACGCCGCTGCGGTTATCCTGGGCGAAGAACGGTTTCTTGCCTTCAATCCCGATTGGCTGGCGCAATACGAGGCTGACCCGAATGCGTACTGGCAGCTTTATGGTGTCATAGCGCATGAGGTTGGTCATCACCTACAGGGCCATACCATCACGGAAGGCGGCTCGCGTCCTCCGACTGAACTTGAGGCGGACGAGTATGCCGGCTTCGTGCTGGCCGCGCTGGGCGCGACCCTGATAGAGGCGCAGTCTCTCTGGGCGACGTTGCCGCCAGAAGGGTCGTCCACCCACCCGCCACAACACCAGCGTCTTGCGGCGGTCGAACGCGGATGGATGCGGCGCAAGGGGCAGGCACCGGCCGACACGACCCCGGCTGTTCAGCCCCCCGAGCCAGCAGCGCCGCCACCGCCCCGCCGGGCCATGGGAAGTTGTACCGGTGTCGCGGTTCTCGGGAGCTGGGCAGACCTGTGTTTCAGTTCGGTTCTGGCAGCTCAGGGCAGCAACAGATATGGCCCTTCATCCGCAACGGACGGAGATCATCAAACCGCCTGGGTCGAAGGCGCGTCGGGCCAAGGCGTCGGCGAAGCCTTTGTGTTGGTCTTCGACGAGCCGACCCAAGTAGACACCTGGAGCCTGCGCAACGGCTACGCCAAGTCGCAAAAGTCATTTTCACGCAATAGCCGGGTGCGGAAACTGCGGCTGACATTCTCTGATGGTCGTCAGACATTCTTCACGCTGGATGACACTCCCGACTGGCAGAGCACTTCGGCGCTGGCCAAATACGGGCCTGTTTCGTGGATCTTGTTCGAGATCACGGATATCTACCCAGGTACCCACTACGAGGACACGGCGATAACCGAGCTGAACTTCGACTGAATTCGGTCGACAGGCTGTTCTGTGGTCGAACCCTAAAGCGACTTGATCTTGTCCGCACGAAGTGGGCAGGCGAGGTAAACCCCGAATTCCTTTCCGATATCCGCGCTGACCCGCGCATGAACTGCGCCCTGTCTGTCAAGGAACCGCTGGTTGTCTTCCACGGGGAAAATCCCTTCGTGCCAGATGCCGGGATGGATATAAAGCCCGCGCGAACCGTCGCACCAGAACGCCACAACCTTGTCTGGCGTCAGGTTGTCGCCGGGTAGGGCCGCGGGAACGATAAAGGGCTTGTTGTCCAGCGGCCAGAACATCTGCCCCCCGTCCGGGTGGTAGTTCATATGCCACAGCAACACCTGATCACGCGGAGCAGTCTGGCTGTCCGCCTGTGCCTGCTGCGGGTCCGTCGACCAGCCGAGAACATAGTGACCGCCCACCGCTTCGTTCTTGCCGTAAAGCACATCGCCCTTCCACTCGCCGCTGAATGTGCCTTCGACCCAGCCGCCTTCGTCACCCGTTCCTTCGTCGATGGGACGCCAGCCCTGTTGCGGCCAGCGGGTGATTTCGATCTCGAACCCCTCGGGATCATCGACCAGACAGCCATAGCCCTTGACCGACTCATCGGTGGCACGGATCAGAGGGACTTCGTGCCAGGGTAGCGAGGGCTTGGAGCTGGCTTCAAAAATGTATTCCGGGGCGTTCATGCGACCTCCATATGCTTGTCGACCATGCGCTGCACCATCGGCGCAAAATGGGAAAAATCGGGTGTTTCCATGTCTGGCCGCTTGCCGGCCTCGTCTAGATACCGGACCTGAACGATCTCTTTCAGGTTTGGATTGGCTTCAAATTCGGCGACTTCCTCGGCGCTCATCGGTCCGCCCTGCAATTCCAGAGTGTGAACGGAGGCGTCGGACAGACGGCTGAAATAGTCCGGCTTTGTGGCGCATAGATACCGCTTGGCGGCAACGTGGTAACGGCAGCAATCGGTGATGACCGAGGGAAAGAACTGCTCTAGCACCTTTGCGCCTGCATCCTCGTGGTGGCGGTCTTCGGTGTCGTCAGGATGATAGGTGCCGAACTCGGACGTGAAATGACCGATGTCATGCAGCAACGCCCCGACGATGATTTCTTCGGCCATGCCGTTCTGTTCGGCAATCGTTGCGCCCTGAAGCATATGCTCGGCCATCGTGACGGGCTCGCCCAAATACTCTTCGCCGCCCCGACGCGTGAAGATATCGCCGATGAACGCGACGATGTTATCGCGGTTCAGGGTTGAGAAATCCGGTTTCATTCCGCTGCCTCCTGTTGTCCCATGTCCATTGCCGCCAAGGTCGACAGCAGGCCGTCCTTGTCCGCGTAGCAGCCCTGCAACCAACGCGACCCCGCCCCAGAATATCCCAGCCGCGCATGAAGGACGCGGGTATTGTCGACGATAAAGCTCTCGCCGGGTTCCAGCTTGAACGACACGCCCATCGCAGGATCGTCGATGATCGCACCCAGTTGGCGGTAGGCGGTGTAATACGCTTCCATCTTGTCGAACGGGACATCGACCAGAGGCGCGGTCGAGCGGTTGTTGAAACGGATGCCGATCAGCTCTCCGTCCGGTGACAGCTCGATCATGGGTCGGCGTGAGCGCAGGCAAACCCCGTCGGAACCTACGTATTCAAACCGAGCCGGGTAGCCCGCCAGCAATGCAAACCCTTCGGGATTTTCCCTGTTTAGCCGTTCTGCGGCCCGGAACCCGTCCACCACGATCGAATCCCCGCCTTCGGCGCTGTTTTCGAGGCAGTAGAGAATTTGAAGTGTCGGCACAGGATCGCGATAGGGGTTGTCGGTATGCGCCTGAAGCCCGAGGCCGGTAAAGGCCAGGTTTGTCGGGTTCACTTCGGTCCGAACCTCGAAATATGGGCCGTAGTTGGTTTCACGCACATATCCAAACAGTTCCGCCACCTTGAGCAGCGACTCAGGCTCGGTCGGGCCTGCGGTCAGTTTGGCAAACCCGTATTCGGCGACAGAGGCCAGCCAGTCGCGCTTGATCGCGGGGTCGGTGTGCACCTCGGTCCAGTCTGCGCTGGGCGCTGCCATGCCGCGCTCCCAAGTCGTCAGGTCTGGGGAAATGCGCCCGAAAGTGCCTTTCCGGTCCCGGTCATAGCTGTGGGTGGCAAGCCAGTTGGCCGGAAAAGAGACGGTTTTATCCTCGGGCTGGAACGTGACCCGAAGATCGCCGTTTGCAATTTCGGCTGCGCTGACCGAGGTCTCGGCCGGTATGTCGCCTATGGTGATCAGGCGCTGGCCATTGCCAGTCGCGCGCGTTTCTGGATCAAGGGCATTGTCGCGCAGCCAGATGGCATGAAAACGCGATCTGGTCCCGTCGGTAAATTCAACGGTCACGACGGAAGGTTCATGGGTGACGGAGCGCAGCATGGGGTCTCTCCTGTTCGGCGCGGTCTCTGGTTGAGCAGATACGCCTGTTATGGCATTACCACAATTAATCCTTATTTCTACTGAGGGTTGGAAAATCTTATGTCTAAGAAAAAGATCGGATTGCCGCCTTTGGACTGGCTGCGCGTGTTCGAGGCAGCCGGACGACTGGGAGGGTTCTCAGCCGCAGCGCGCGAGTTCGGGTTGACGCAGGCGGCCGTCAGTCAGCGCATCGGGAACCTTGAGGCGTGGTTGGGCCGGACCTTGTTCGTACGTGAGGCGCGCGGTGTGTCGCTGACGGTTGAGGGGGAAAGCTATCTGCCCTTGGTTCAGGAAAGCCTTCAGGCGTTAGAGCGTAATACCGAGGATCTTTTCGGAAAATCGCCGCGCGAATTGCGCGTGGCGGGGTTATCCTCGCATATTTACGCCTTGGTATTGCCGCGTATTCCAGGTTTTCTGGAAATGCGCCCCAAGGTCCGGGTGTTGACGGATTCAATGGCCCGCAGGTCATCACTGAATGAAGAAAAGACCTGGTTGCAGATCCGGTACGGCAAAGGGGCTTGGCCGGGGCGCGAAGCGGCGTTGATCGCGCAAGAAGTGCTGGTTCCCATGGCTGCGCCCGGTGTTGAATGGGGTGCCCCTCTTGTCGATCAGCGCGGTGAAAGACCGGGATGGCGGGATTGGGCGCGAAAAGCCGGAGTGGAAGACCTGCCGCCAATGCCGGTGAGCTTTGATTCAATGGGCCACGCCATTGTCGCTGCGCGGCAGGGAATGGGGGTTGTTCTGGGCTCTGTCCCATTGGCCCGGGGCAACCTGCAGAACGGTCAGCTATGCCGGTTGGACTTGCCGGAGCTTGAAACCAGAGACGGGTATTGGCTG
Organism: Ruegeria sp. BB6; assembly: GCF_056539385.1. NCBI lineage: Bacteria > Pseudomonadati > Pseudomonadota > Alphaproteobacteria > Rhodobacterales > Roseobacteraceae > Ruegeria > Ruegeria sp. BB6. Next base: position 28,400 of record NZ_JBQFUW010000003.1, on the reverse strand, counting down.
ACCTGGCCAGAGGATCGGTTAAAGTCAAAAAAGCAACGCGCCCTCATATGGGATTTTCTGGAAGCGCTGCGCGGCTAGGCAATCAAAAGTCGATCGCGATGCCTTTCTTTTCCCAATCGCCATAACGCGCCGGATCGGGGCCATCGCGCCCGCCCAGCTCCTTTGGCATCTCTTTTCCCTTGGCCTCGGCCTTGCGGCGGCGTTCTTCGGCTTCGGCCAAAGCGCGCTGGGCGGCAGGGGGCAGGTCTTTGCTGTCGTCGCTCATGACATCGGGTTCCTTTCCGTGCTTGGGCTTGATATACGCCCCCGTCCCCGCTTGGCAATGCAAGCGCGGCGTATCGAAAGGCGATTCCATGTCCGACAACGCAACGGCAGCGCGACGCAGCGCGATCTATCTGCTGGATCAGATCCTAGGAGAAGGACGGCTTCTGCCCGAGTGTCTGGCCGCCGGCGCACTGGACAGATTGGGCCCAGAAGATCGCGCGCGGGCGCAGCGCCTGACGCTGGAAACCCTGCGCGGATTAGAGCGGGCCGACCGTCTGCTGGACAATCACCTGAACCGGACACCTGCGCTGACGGTCCACAACGCCCTGCGTCTTGGCGCGGTTGAGCTGTGCCACGGTGAGGCGGCGCATGGTGTCGTCAATTCCATGGTCGAAATTGTGGGCCGCTCGCGCAAGCACGGCCGCCTCAAGGGGTTGGTGAACGCAGTTCTGCGCAAAGTCGCAGCCGAAGGGCCGGACGCCTGGCCAAAGATGCGTGTGCCGCGCCTGCCCGAATGGTTGCGCGATCCGCTTGTCATGGCTTGGGGTGCCGAGGCGGTAGCTGGTATGGAAAAGGCACATTTCGACGGCGCTCCGCTGGATATATCCGCCAAACCTAATGTCGCTGGTCCGGGTGAGGCTTTGCCGACCGGATCGCGTCGGGTGCGTGATGCGGGTCAGGTCTCGGCGCTGCCGGGATATGATCGCGGCGACTGGTGGGTGCAAGACGCGGCTGCGGCGCTGCCGGTTCGCGTGCTGGCACCCAAACCGGGCGAGAAAATACTGGACCTGTGTGCCGCACCGGGCGGCAAGACTTTGCAGTTGGCCGCAGAAGGGGCCGAAGTCACGGCGCTGGACATCTCGGAGTCGCGGCTCGAGCGTGTGCGGGAAAACCTTGTGCGCACCGGGCTGAAGGCCACAGTCATCGCCGGGGATGCGTTGGAGCATCAGGGCCAGTACGATGCCATTCTCTTGGATGCGCCATGTTCCGCTACCGGCACCATTCGTCGGCACCCTGATTTGCCCTTTGCCAAGGACGGATCGGAATTCGGCGGGCTGATTGAGCTTCAGGCCCAGATGTTGGCACACGCCTGGACCCTGCTGAAACCGGGCGGGCGGCTGGTCTATTGCACCTGTTCCCTGTTGCCCGACGAGGGTGAGGTTCAGATCGAGGAGGCGTTGCCCCAATATCCCGACATGCAGGTCGATCGCGAGGCCGTCATGGTGGCTGGGGTCGAAAATGACTGGATCACTGAGGAAGGCGGCCTGCGTCTGCGTCCCGATTACTGGGCGGATCGCGGTGGAATGGATGGGTTCTATATCGCCTGTCTGAACAAATCGGCATAGGTCGACGCTTTTCGGTGACTTGACGGGCGGGGCGGTCTATCGTTGGGTCTCAGGCGCCAGCAGAGCGCAAGAGGCAGAGTAACGAGCGGCATGTCGAACTCAGATACCATGGCCAATCGATGGACGCGGTTTCAGAACCGTATTTACGCGCGGTTTAGTCAGCGGCGTAAAGCCGTCGCCGGGTTTGTGAGAGAGCCCGAGCCGCGCACAGTAGGCTCGTTCGCACGCGGTCGGCAGCTTGTGGCGGGTAACCTGCTGTTCGCCGGATTTCTGGTCGAGGCGCAGGATACCGGCTTGTGGGACGTGACCGCACCAAGTGCCGGTTTCGATAGCGAACGCCACGGGTTTGCATGGTTGGATGATCTGGCCGCCGTCGGGGATATGCGGGCGCGCGAAAAGGCGCAACGCTGGATTTGGGGCTGGATTGACGCGCATGGTCGCGGTCAGGGGCCGGGCTGGGCACCGGACCTGACAGGTCGACGCGTTTTACGTTGGATCAACCATTCGGCGTTTCTGCTGCGCGGAATGGACGAAAAGCAGACCCGAGCATTCTTTCGGTCTCTGGCACAGCAATCGTGGTTCCTGTCCAAACGGTGGCGGGCCGCGACACCCGGGCTGCCTCGGTTCGAGGCATTGGCGGGGCTGGTGCAGGCGGGGCTGGCGCTGCAGGGCCTAGAGCAGATGGCTGATCCGGCCCTTCGCGCCCTTGCGCGAGAATGCGAAAAGCAGATTGACCAAAAGGGCGGTATATCGACGCGAAACCCCGAAGAATTGCTGGAAGTGTTTACGTTGCTTGCCTGGACATCGGCTGCGCTCAGTGAGTTGGGCCGGGGCACGCCAGCAGCACAGGCCGACGCGATCAAACGGATCGCGCCCACCTTGCGAAATCTACGACATTCGGACGGCGCGTTGGCGCGGTTTCATGGGGGCGGTCGCGGGTTGGAGGGGAGACTGGATCAAGCATTGGCCCAAAGCGGGGTTCGGCCCCAACATGCGGACGGGCTGACGATGGGGTTCGCCAGGCTGTACGCGGCACGGACCAGCGTGATCGTCGATGCCAGCCCGCCTCCGAAAGGGACTGCGTCCTACAACGCACATGCGTCGACATTGGCGTTTGAAATGACGTCCGGTCGGCGGCCGCTGATCGTAAATTGCGGAGCGGGTGAGAGTTTCGGGCTTGAATGGCGTCGGGCCGGGCGCGCTACGCCGTCTCATTCGACTTTGTGTCTGGACGGCTATTCCAGCGCTCGCTTGACGGACCCGGTCGCGGGGACCGAAAAAGAGGCTCTGGTTGACGCGCCGCAGGACGTGCCGGTCGAGTTCGAGGACGCTTTTGAAGGCAGACGGTTCATGGCAGGGCACGATGGCTATGCCAAGGTTTTCGGGCTGACTCATGCGCGCACGTTCGAGTTGCGCTTTGACGGGCGTGAATTGACGGGTGAAGACATCCTGCTGACCGCGACCGACAAGGCCAAGCGTCAGTTCAACAAGGCGATGGATGCCTCGAAACTCCAGGGAATCGAGTTTGACGTTAGGTTTCATCTGCATCCTGATGTGGATGCGGCCATTGATCTGGGTGGTGCGGCGGTGTCGATGGCCCTCAAGAGTGGTGAAATTTGGGTATTCCGCCACGACGGGGTTTCTAAATTATCTGTTGAACCAAGCGTTTACCTTGAGAAAGGGCGTCTGAAGCCACGCGCGACAAAACAGATCGTTCTATCTGGCCGCGCGATGGAGTATGCGACGCGCATCCAGTGGACGTTTAGCAAGGCGCAGGATACAGCCTATGCCGTGCGCGACGTGCACCGGGACGAGCCCGTATTCGACTGACGCCAAAAGGACCTTTGGACCCATGACCGATCTTCACCCCGTGCGCCGCGCGTTGCTTTCCGTTTCCGACAAGACAGGGCTGATTGACCTGGGAAAGGCGCTGGCCGAGCGCGGGGTCGAGCTGTTGTCGACCGGCGGAACCGCCAAGGCGCTGCGGGATGCGGGGCTTGAGGTCAAGGATGTCAGCGAGGTTACCGGTTTTCCCGAAATGATGGACGGCCGGGTGAAAACCCTGCATCCGATGGTGCATGGCGGGCTGCTGGCCCTGCGCGACAATGACACCCATGTCGCGGCGATGGAGGAACACGGCATTGGCGCGATCGACCTGCTGGTGGTGAATCTCTATCCGTTTGAGGCGACTGTCGCCAAGGGCGCGGGCTATGATGAGTGCATCGAAAACATTGACATCGGCGGCCCGGCGATGATCCGCGCGGCGTCCAAGAACCATGCTTTTGTGAATGTTGTGGTCGATGTCGAAGACTACACGTCGCTGTTGGATCAGCTAGAGGAAAACTACGGCAAGACCTCACTGGGCTTCCGTCAATGGCTGGCGCAAAAGGCGTATGCCCGAACCGCTGCCTATGATACCGCCGTGTCGAATTGGATGGCCGATGCATTGCAGCTTGAGGCGCCTAAGCGCCGTGCCTTCGCCGGTGAGTTGAAGCAAACTCTGCGCTATGGCGAGAACAGCCACCAACTGGCCGCGTTTTATACGGACGGCACAAACCGCCCCGGCGTGGCGACTGCCGTACAGCATCAGGGCAAGGAACTGAGCTATAACAACATCAATGACACCGATGCGGCGTTTGAATTGGTGGCTGAGTTTGACCCGGCGAAAGGGGCGGCCTGCGCCATCATCAAGCATGCCAACCCGTGTGGCGTTGCTACGGGCGCAACTCTGCTAGAGGCATACAAGTCTGCCTTCGATTGCGACCGCACCTCGGCTTTTGGCGGGATCGTTGCGCTGAATCAGCCTCTGGACGCGGAAACCGCGCAAGAGATCACCGGGATTTTCACTGAGGTCGTGATTGCCCCCGGCGCTTCGGACGAAGCCAAGGCGATCTTCGCCGCAAAGAAGAACCTGCGCCTGCTGACGACCGAGGCGCTGCCGGATGTGACCGCAGGCGGCAAGACCGTGCGTCAGGTGGCCGGCGGCCTGCTGGTGCAGGATAAGGACAACGGCTTTGTTGGCATGGACGACCTGAAAGTCGTCACCAAGAAGGCCCCGACCGAGGAACAGATGCGCGATCTTCTGTTCGCGTGGAAAGTGGCCAAGCACGTCAAATCCAACGCCATCGTCTACGTCAAGGATGGCGCGACCGTAGGCGTGGGCGCAGGCCAGATGAGCCGCGTGGACTCGGCCCTGATCGCGGCCAAGAAAGCTGAACGCATGGCCGACGTGCTGGGCTTGGCCCAACCGCTGACCATCGGCTCGGCGGTGGCGTCGGACGCGTTCTTCCCCTTCCCCGACGGGTTGATGGAGGCGGCAGAAGCTGGCGCGACCTGCGTGATCCAGCCCGGCGGCTCGATGCGCGATGACGAGGTGATTGCAGCGGCGGACGAGGCCGGTCTTGCGATGGTCTTCACCGGCATGCGCCATTTCCGCCACTGATGGGGTATCGTCTACTGCTCTGGGCCGCGCTAGGCGCGATTGCGATCGACCAGATCAGCAAGTATCTGGTCGTGCATGTCATGCGCGTGGCCGAGGGCAGTATCGATGTTCTGCCGCCCCTGCTGGTGTTCAAGTACGGCGAGAATCGGGGCATCAATTTCGGGTTGTTCCAAGGGGACAGCGACGCTTCTCGGTGGGCTCTGATCGGCATTTCACTGGTGATTTCCGTCGCCGTTCTGATCTGGTTGCTACGCTCTGCCCCTTCGCGAATAGTGCTGCTGTCCGGCGGGCTTCTGATTGGAGGCGCGTTGGGAAATGTCATTGACCGTGTTCTCTACGGCTATGTTCTGGATTTTCTGAACATGTCCTGCTGCGGTATCGACAATCCCTTTGTGTTCAACCTTGCAGATGTCTTCATTTTTGCAGGAGCGATCGGTTTGATGCTGTTCGATGGCAAAAAGCACTCGTGACGCGCCCGGGGAAATGCGATAAAAGCCCCTCAAACAGGCTGGAGACTTTGATGCGGTTGCCGCGTTCCATTATTGCAGTGACATTGGCCGTTGCCACGGCGGGATGTTCCGATATCGGCTTGCGCCATCTTGAGGCGCCGGGCCCGGGGCCGGATGAATTCTCGGTCTTGCCGGTCAAGCCGCTGACGCAGCCAAAGGACTACCAGTTTCTGCCAGCCCCGACACCCGGGGGTGGCAATCTGACGGACCCGACGCCCAACGCGGACGCGGTCGTGGCGCTGGGCGGTAGTGCCGCGGCGTTGAACCCGAACACGCCTATCCCGTCGACTGATGCGGCGCTTGTGACCGCCTCAAGCCGTTATGGTGTGCCATCGAACACACGGCAGGTCGTTGAATCCGAAGACGCCGCGTTCCGTAAGAAGCAGGGTCGCTGGACCCGGTTGCGCCTGTTCAAGGTGGACCGTTACTCGCAGATATATCGTCGCGAAGCCCTTGATGCCGATCTTCAGAACGAAGCTGCGCGGCGTGCGGGTATAGAAACGCCTTCCTCGCCACCGGTCGATGAATAATCCTTAACTTTTCGTCATCGGCCTTGAACCTGCGCCGCACCACCGTAGTTTGAACATCACAAAACGAAACGGAGGATGCCCTATGGTTCGGGCCTTGGCATTGTCGGCCGCCCTGATCGCCGCCACACCGGTTTTTGCCGAAGATGGCCTTGAGGCGGTCACCACCTTCACGCTGGATAACGGCATGGATGTCGTCGTGGTTGAAGATCACCGCGCTCCGGTCGTGCAGCATATGGTCTGGTATCGCGCAGGGTCAGCTGACGAGCCCGTAGGCTCGTCCGGCGTCGCCCATTTCCTGGAACATTTGCTGTTCAAGGGTACGGATACGCTGGCTCCGGGTGAGTTTTCTACAACCGTCGCTGCCAATGGCGGCAATGACAACGCGTTCACGTCGTATGACTATACCGCCTATTTTCAGCGTGTTGCAGCCGACAGGTTGGAATTGATGATGCAGATGGAAGCGGACCGGATGCGCAACATCCGCTTGTCCGACGAAGATATCCGCACCGAGCGTGACGTGATCCTTGAAGAACGCAACCAGCGCACCGAAAACAACCCGCGTGCCCTGTTTGGCGAACAGATGAACGCCGCGCAGTACCTGAACCACCGTTACGGCGTTCCGATCATCGGCTGGCGGCATGAGATGGAAACGCTGGACATGGAGGACGCGCTGTCCTTCTACCAGACCCACTATGCGCCAAACAACGCGATCCTTGTGGTCACTGGTGATGTGCAGCCTGACGAGGTCAAGGCACTGGCGGATCAGTATTATGGCGTGATCCCCGCCAACCCGGACCTGCCCGAACGGGTTCGGTCTCAGGAACCACCGCAAACCGCTGAGCGTCGCCTGACCTACAAAGACCCGCGCGTGTCGCAGCCTTATGTTCAGCGCAGCTACCTCGCGCCCGAGCGTGACCCCGGCGCGCAGGAAAAAGCGGCCGCGCTGTTCTTGCTGGCAGAATTGCTGGGCGGTGGAAACACAGCCTATTTAAACGAAAAGCTGCAATTCGAGCAGCAGAAAGCCGTTTATACAGCCGCTTTCTATCGCGGCGTGTCACTGGACGATACAACCTTTGACCTGCTGATCGTACCCGCACAGGGCGTGTCCTTGCAGGAAGCAGAAGATGCTATGGATCAGGCCGTGGCTGACTTTATTGCCGAAGGTGTGAACCAAGAGGATCTGGACCGGATCAAGATGCAGCTTCGCGCTTCGCAAACTTATGCGCGAGACAATGTGGATGGTATTGGCAACCGGTATGGCCGTGCCCTGACCAGCGGTTTGACGGTCGAGGATGTGCAGGCGTGGCCCGATATCCTTCAGGCCGTGACTGGTGACGAGATCATCGCTGCGGCCCGTGAAGTGTTCCAGCCCGAGGCTTCTGTAACCGGTTGGCTGATGCGTGACGACGAGGTGACGCAATGAAACGGATTTTCGCAACCCTGATCGCATTTGTCATCGCATTGCCCGCATGGGCCGAGATTGAGATTCAGGAGGTCACGTCACCCGGCGGGATCACGGCTTGGCTGGTCGAAGATCACTCGATCCCCTTCACCGCGCTGGAACTGCGCTTTCGGGGGGGTACGTCTCTGGATGATCCCGACAAGCGCGGGGCCACATATCTGATGAGCGGCCTGATCGAAGAAGGGGCCGGGGACATGGACGCTCGCACCTATGCGCGCGAATTGGAATCGTTGGCGGCTTCGTTCAGATATAACGCAAGCGACGACACGGTTTCGGTTTCAGCTCAGTTTCTGACCGAAAACCGGGATGACGTGATTGATCTGCTGCACACCACGCTCCACGAACCTCGGTTCGATCAGGATGCCGTCGATCGTGTCAGGGCGCAGGTCCTATCGGGTCTGCGTTCGGACCAGACAGACCCAAATGACATCGCTGGGCGCAATTTTGCGCGCATGGCCTATGGGGATCATCCTTATGGGTCCGAGGGGAAAGGCACCATCGACAGTGTGACCGCTCTGACGCGGGATGACGTTGCCACCGCTTTTGCGAACGTGTTTGCGAAGGACCGACTGTATGTAGGTGCCGTAGGGGACATCACGGCCGAGGAGCTTGGTTTTCTGCTGGATAAACTGCTGGCCGATCTGCCCGAGACCGGAAAGCCAATTCCTGACCGTGCCGAGGTTACTATTCCCGGCGGTGTCAGCGTCGTTGAGTTTGACACTCCGCAGTCAGTCGCCCTGTTCGGGCATGCAGGAATTGATCGCGACGATCCCGATTTCTTTGCCGCGTTTGTTCTGAACCACATTCTGGGTGGCGGTGGATTTGAAAGCCGCCTGATGCAGGAAGTGCGTGAAAAGCGTGGGCTGACCTATGGCGTGGCGACCTATCTCGTGCCCAAGGACCTGGCCTCGGTCTATCTGGGGTCGGTGTCGTCCGCGAATGATCGCATCGCCGAGGCGGTTGACGTGATCCGAAACGAATGGGCACGCGCGGCGTCCGAAGGGGTGACGCAGAAAGAGCTGGATGATGCCAAGACCTATCTGACCGGGGCGTATCCGCTGCGGTTTGACGGGAACGGCCAGATTGCCAGCATCATGGTCGGGATGCAGATGGACGACCTGCCGATTGACTACATCTCGACCCGCAACGACAAGGTAAACGCGGTCACGCTGCAAGACGTGAACCGCGTGGCCAGTGAATTGCTTGACCCCGAAGGGCTGCATTTCACCGTTGTCGGCAAGCCTGAAGGTCTGGAAACGACGAACTGATGCAAACGGGGCTGAGCGTTGCTTAGCCCTTTTTCCCTGCGGCAGCGCGCAGCATCTGCCCGAACTTTCCCGACCCGCGCTGATAAAGTGCGCCATCCAAGGATAGAACAGTCCCACTGATATAGCTGGCCATGTCCGAGCTGAGAAACAGGCAGGCATTGGCCACGTCCTGAACGGTGCCCCATCGTCCAATGGGGACATCGACGCCCCATTCCATGGACAGGGTGCGGGTGATCTGATCAACGCCTGCCTTTAGGCGGGAGCCCTATTCTCCGTAGGGCACCCAGATGTTCTTGACCTCGGTCGCAGCCTGAAGGAACCGGCGCGTATGGTCCACGCTCCAATCGGTTGCCTTGGCGTTGTTGACCCATGTGCGTTTGAGGTTTCCGGCCGAGACGACCTCGATCTCTTTTGACAGGTCCGAGGATGAGAACGACCAGACCGCATCCACGTTCAGATGCGATGCCAGCGGTTTCGCCAGTTCCACATGGCTGCCGGTCAGGATGTTGACCACGCCTGCGGGCACGTCCGAGGTTTCAAGGATCTGGTAGAAATCCGTTGCAGCCAGCGGGTAAGGCTCGGACGCGGCCAGAACCACCCGGTTGCCCATCGCGATCGCCGGTGCCATGGCCGAGACCAGACCCAGCAATGGTGCCTCATCCGCGCAAAGCGCGCCGATCACGCCCACGGGTTCCTTCATCGCAATGGCCACGCCCCGGATCGGGACACCGTGAACCTGACCGTCATACTTGTCGGCCCATGCTGCTGCAGTGAACAGGCGCTGAATCGAGGCTTCGACCTCTGACGCGCCGGTTTTGCCGCCGGTCATGGCGTCGATCCGTGCGGCGAACTCATCCGCTCGGGCCGAGAGGTTTTCGCCAATATAATACAGGATCTGCGTCCGCAGGTGGCCCGTGGTCTCGGACCAGCCTTTTGCACCCGCCGCAGCCTCGACCGCGTTGCGTACGTCCTTGCGGTTCGCCAGACCCACATGCCCCAATAGGCCGGATTTGCCCCAAATGGGCTTGGAATAACCTCCGTCGGGCCGCGCCTGCTTGCCGCCGACATACATTTTTGCGGTGCGGTCGATTGGATCGACTGGCGCACCCTCGCCGGTGGTGGCGTCAAGTTTCGTCAGCGCCTTGGTCTTGCCCTTGGGCTTGGTATAGGCGGTCAGACCCTCCCAGCCGCCTTCGCGCCCGAACCCGCTTTCGCGCACGCCACCAAAACCGGCGGCGGCGTCAAACAGGTTGGTGGCATTCACCCAGACCACGCCTGCAACCAGTTTTGGCGCGATGTCCAGCGCGAGGTTCACATTCTCGGTCCAGACCGTCGCGGCCAGCCCGTAGCGTGTGTTGTTGGCCAGCTCGACCGCCTCGGTCGGGGTGCGGAAGGTGGACGACACCAGAACCGGGCCAAAGATTTCCTCCTGCATCAGCGGATCGGATGTCTCCAGCCCCGAAATCAGCGTCGGCGGGTAGTAGCAGCCATTCTCGGGCAGCGCGCTATTGGTTTGGTAGAGGTCCCCTGCGGTGTTGCTTTCGACCATTCCCTTGATGGTCTGCAACTGAACCGGGTCCACGACCGCGCCGACGTCGATACATTTATCCAGCGGGTCGCCAATGCGCAGGTTGTCCATCCGCGCGCGCAGTTTGGCATGAAAGCGATCAGCAATGCCTTCCTGCACCAGAAGACGCGAGCCTGCACAGCAGACCTGACCTTGATTGAACCAGATCGCATCAACCAGCCCTTCGATGGCTGAATCAATATCCGCGTCGTCAAAGACGATGTATGCGGACTTGCCGCCCAGCTCTAACGTCAGCTCCTTGCCCGAGCCTGCCGTGGCTTCGCGGATGCGCCGCCCCACAACGGTCGAGCCGGTAAAGGCGATCTTGTCCACATCCGAGGCGACGATCATCTCGCCCACCTCACCGTCGCCGGTGACGATATTGACCACGCCCTTGGGCAGCCCTGCTTGCGAACAAATATCGGCAAATAGCAGCGCGGTAAGCGAGGTATATTCGGCCGGTTTCAGAACCACCGTGTTCCCCATCGCCAAAGCGGGGGCCACTTTCCACGCCAGCATCAGCAGGGGGAAGTTCCACGGAATGATCTGACCGCACACACCCAAGGCCTGCGCGTCGGGCAGCTCGCTCTCCATCAACTGGGACATGCCTGCGTGATAGTAGAAATGCCGCTGGACCAGAGGGATGTCGATGTCGCGCGATTCCCGGATCGGCTTGCCATTGTCGAGGCTTTCCAGCACCGCGAACAGGCGCGAATGTTTCTGCAACAGCCGCGCAATGGCATAGAGGTATCGTGCACGGCCAGCACCGCCCAGTTTCTCCCACTTTGGCTGGGCTTTGCGGGCGGCGGAAACGGCGGCGTCCACGTCACCTTGCTTGGCTTGGGTCAGCTTGGCCAGAACCTCTCCGGTCGCCGGGTTGCGGCTTTCAAAGCCTTTGCCCGGCTTGGTGAAGGCACCGTCAATGTAGTGGCCGAATTTCCCGCCCTGATCGACCAGCCATGCCAACGCCTCGGCGGCGCTTTCGGGGGCGGGGCCGTAATCCATGGTCTCGAAGATTTCTTTGACTGTCATTGTTCTTTCCTCAGCCCATGGAGTGGCGGTAGCTAGCGGAGTACGCCCCGGTGACATAGTGTTCCAACTGTCGTTCAATATCGCCCAACAGCGATGACGCGCCAAAGCGGAACAGGTCCGGTTCCAGCCAGCGGTCGCCCAGCTCATCCTTAATTAGCGACAAGTAGACCAGAGCGTCTTTCGCCTTGGAAATCCCGCCCGCAGGTTTGTAACCGACGCGATAGCCGGTGCGGTCATAGTAATCGCGGATCGCTCGGATCATCACGAGGGTGACGGGCAGAGTGGCGTTGACGCTTTCTTTACCGGTCGACGTCTTGATGAAATCCGCCCCTGCCATCATGCACACGACCGAGGCGCGCGCGACGTTGCGCAGGCTACCCAGCTCTCCGGTCGCGAGGATGGCCTTGACGTGGGCATCACCGCAGGCGGTTCGGAACGCCTTCATCTCGTCATACAAAGCCTGCCAATCGCCCGACAGGACGTGGCGGCGAGAAATAACGATGTCGATTTCCTCGGCCCCCGCTTTGACGCTTTCCTCAATCTCGGCCACGCGCAGGTGAAATGGCGACAGTCCCGCCGGAAACCCGGTTGAGACGGCGGCGACCGGGATGCCGGTGCCTTTTAGGGCATCTACGGCGGTTTCGACCATATCGTGATAGACGCAGACGGCCCCGGTTGTGATCGGCGGCATGTCCATCGCCTGCAACAGCGCGGGTGCGACCGGCTGCCGGGCCTTGGCGCACAGACGGCGCACGCGCCCCACAGTGTCATCGCCGGACAGAGTCGTCAGGTCAATCATCGTGATCGCCTTCAGCAGCCACGCGGCTTGGTAGTCTTTCTTGACCGACCGTCGACCGGGCAGAGTGGCGGCGCGGCGTTCAATAGCCGAGGTGTTGGCTTGAACACTGCGCACCCAGTCCAGATCAAGGTCCATTCCGGGGTTTCTGGGTTCGGTCACTTGCGGCAGATGCGCGGTGCGCACTGGGCTGTCTGAGCTCTGCGTATCCATCTTCACATCCTTTGGGAATTTCGGGCCAAATTCGCACGGGTTGCGCTTAAATGAAAGGCAAACCGGTCTCTCGCAGGCAACTTTTTTGACCAGATGGACAAATTTGGGCGTTTTCTTGCGAATAATTCGCAATAGCGTTGACTTAGTTGCGAATGGTTCGCATATTCATTCTCAAGGGGATACCAAATCGGGGTCTTACATGATTCGTCGCACCTTTCTTGCAGCGTTGGCGTTTGCCGCTGCACTGCCATTTACGGCTTGGGCCGAAGCACCGCTGAAAGTGGTCGCCACAACCGGTATGATCGCTGATGCTGCACGTCAGATCGGCGGCGATCACGTTGAGGTCAAGGGTCTGATGGGTCCCGGTGTGGACCCGCACGCCTATCGGCAGACCCGCAGTGACATTGTCGCCATGACGCGGGCCGATCTGATCCTGTGGCACGGGCTGTATCTTGAGGCGCAGATGGAGGATTTCTTTCACGATCTTGGCCGCAAACGTCCTGTCGTGGCGGTTGCAGAGGGCGTTGAAAAGTCCAAGCTGCGCGCGCATGACGACTATGCCGACAAATTCGACCCTCACCTGTGGATGAGCCCAGCCCTGTGGCGTGACGTAGTGATCGAGGTTCAGGCGGCGCTGACCGAGGCGCGACCCGAAGCCAAAGACATCTTTGCCGTCAATGCTCAGGTACATCTGGCCGAGATTTCCCAGCTTGAAAATTATGCTGCCGAGGCTCTTGCCTCTGTCCCCGAAAACAATCGCGTTCTGGTCACGGCCCATGATGCGTTCGGCTATTTCGGTGCTGAATACGGTTACGAGGTGATGGGTATTCAGGGGATCTCGACCCAGTCCGAGGCCGGTCTGAACCGGATTGGTGAACTGGTCGACACACTTGTGGATCAACAGCTTACGGCGGTATTTGTCGAAAGCTCGGTTTCTGACCGGTCGATGCGCGCCCTGATTGAAGGTGCTGCTGCAAAGGGTCATGAGGTCGGCGTTGGCGGCGAGCTATACTCTGACGCGATGGGCGAGCCGGGAACCTACGAAGGCACCTATGTCGGGATGCTGGATCACAACATTACCGTGATTGCAGGGGCGCTGGGCGCGGATGTGCCTGACCGCGGCATGAACGGAAAGCTGTCGGCGGGGTTTTGAGTGATGCTCGAGCTGGCGGCTGAACAAGGTTTTTCAAAATCAGAGCACGGCCTTGACCAAAGCCCTCTGGCTGTTCGTGGCCTGACGGTCTCATACGGTCAGAAACCGGCGGTGTTTTCGGTAGACATGACCGTGCAGCCGGGTGCTATGACCGCGATTATCGGGCCGAACGGCGCGGGGAAATCGACACTGCTAAAGGCGGCTTTGGGTATTGTCTCACCGTTGTCGGGGCAGGTCACGGTGTTCGGCAAACCGCTGGAAAAACAGCGCGAACGGATCGCCTATGTCCCGCAGCGGGCCAGTGTCGACTGGGATTTTCCGACCCGTGTGATTGACGTGGTCTTGATGGGTTTGTCGCGACAACTCGGTCTGTTGGGCCGGATCAGGGCACGCCATATGTCGCGTGCGATGGACTGTCTGCAGCGTGTCGGCATGCGTGACTTTGCGGATCGCCAGATCGGTCAGTTGTCGGGAGGGCAGCAGCAACGTGTTTTTCTGGCTCGTGCCTTGGCACAGGATGCCGATCTCTATTTGCTGGATGAGCCTTTCGCAGGCGTTGACGCGGCCACGGAAAAGGCGATCATCGCCGTGCTGAAATCGTTGAGAGAGGCCGGCAAGACAGTCGTCGCCGTGCATCACGATCTGGCGACCGTCACCGATTATTTCGACCACGTCTTCCTGATCAACACGCGTAAAGTGGCCGAAGGGCCGGTGGCCGAGGCGTTCACCGCCGAAACTCTGCAATCGGCGTATGGAGGCCGTCTGGCCACCGCTCAAATCGACCAGATCTCACGCGCGCTGGGGTAAATATGCTTTGGGATGCCCTGACCCTGCAGCTTGGCTATAATGCCACGCTGGTCGCTGTCGGTGCGACTTTGTTGGGAATCTCTGCGGGGGTTACCGGAACTTTTCTGTTTCTACGCAAGCGCGCTTTGGTCAGCGACGCGATCAGCCATGCGACCCTGCCGGGCGTGTGTCTGGCCTTTATGGTTCTGGTCGCGCTTGGGGGCGACGGGCGCAACCTGATTGGCCTTCTGGTTGGGTCGGCTCTGTCCGCCGGGGTTGGCCTTCTTTGTATGAATTGGCTGACCCGGTACACGAGGCTGGCCGAGGACGCCGCAATCGGCGCAGTCCTGTCCGTGTTCTTTGGGTTCGGTATCGTCCTGCTGACGGTGATTCAGACGATGGGCGTGGGCCGTCAGGCGGGGCTGGAGGGGTTTCTGCTGGGTTCGACCGCGGGAATGCTGTGGGCCGACGCTCTGATCATAGCCGTCGGAGGGGCAGCGACGCTGGCGCTGGTGTTGATCATTCGCCGTCCCATGACACTGGTGGCGTTCGACGCGGAATATGCTGCGGCACAAGGGCATGCGGTGCATCGCATTGATCTTGCGATGATGGGGCTGGTCATGGCCGTGACGGTTGTGGGGCTGAAAATCGTCGGGTTGATCCTGATCGTTGCGCTGTTGATCATCCCACCCGTTGCTGCGCGCTTCTGGACCGAGCGATCAGAGCGTGTTGTGCTGTTGGCCGGGCTGACCGGCGGGCTTTCGGGCTATCTGGGTGCGGCGCTGTCGGCCTCGGCCCCCAACTTACCCACGGGACCGATCATCGTTCTGGTCAGTTTCGCCCTGTTTGCCCTGTCCCTGTTGTTTGCGCCTGTCAGGGGCGTTCTGGCTGCCGTTCTTCGCCACCTGCGCTTTCAGCGCCAGGTTCACATCAGGCAAGGTCTTTTGGCGCTGGCGCAGGGGCAAAAGATATACGAACCGTTGACGCTTCGGCTGTTGCGCAGCGCCGGGCTGGTACGGGCCGATGGGGTTGCGACAGAGGCGGGCAGGGCGCGCGCAGCGAAGGCGCTGCGCGACGAAAAACGGTGGGAGATCGTCCGCGCGGATCAGGCGCATGAGGCCACGGCGGTTCTGTATGACGGGTTGCGCGACATTGAAACCGTTCTGACACGGGATCAGATCATCGAAATTGACCGTCAGATCGGTGGGCCGCAGGGAGTGAACCCATGAGCGGAGAAGAATTCGTCCCCCTATCCCTGACGCCGCTTTTGATCGGGACTTTCGCGGCCATCGCCTGCGCCCTGCCGGGCAACTTTCTTGTGCTACGCAAACAAGCGCTGATCGGTGATGCGATCAGCCACGTTGTTCTGCCTGGTATCGTTGTGGCGTTCCTGCTGACCGGAGCAATCTCGACCTGGCCGATGATGCTGGGCGCAGCAGGCGCGGCGGTTGTCGCCGTTATGATGATCGAGGCCATACGGCGGTTGGGCCAGATTGAACCCGGTGCGGCAATGGGGGTTGTATTCACCACCATGTTTGCGGGCGGGGTGCTGCTGCTGGAACAAACCGACACCTCGACCGTTCATCTGGACGTCGAACACGCACTGTATGGCAATCTGGAAAGCCTGATCTGGTTGGACGCGGTGGGATGGACATCACTGTGGGATATTCAGGCGCTGGCTGGCTTGCCGCCGGAATTGCCCCGCATCGCGCTGACCTTGGCCGGAGTCACCTTGTTTACCTGGCTGTTCTGGCGGCCGCTGAAAATCTCTACCTTTGACGAGGGGTTTGCCCGAACGATCGGCATCAGGACCGGAGCCCTTGGCATGGCGTTGGTGATTGTCGCGGCGATTGCGGCTGTTGCGGCGTTTGATGCGGTAGGCTCGATCATCGTGATCGCAATGTTCATATGCCCTCCTGCGGCGGCGCGCATGATGACCAACCGGCTGGAAACTCAAATCGGGTGGAGCGTGGTTTTCGCGGTGATTTCGGCCGTTGCCGGGTATGTTCTGGCAGGCTACGGACCTTTGTGGCTGGGCGCGACGGATGCGGTCAGCGCGGCCGGAATGATTGCGACCGTATCCGGCCTGATCCTTGCCTGTACCGCTGTTTGGGGGCCGTGCCGGACACGGACCGGCGCGCCCGGCGCTGCATGATTCGGCATGATCTTGCTGTGTCAGGATATGGTTTATCGGCTGATCTCCGCCCAAGATATGACGCTGTCCAGAGTTTAAGAGTCACACGCGGTTCTTCGTGCTACGAACCACGTATTGCTAAAGAACGTCCACCACTCACAACGGTTCGTTCGGACAATTGCGACGATGTTCGCCGCCTCTCGCAAACGCGACGCGATTGTCCGAACGCCCCCTCGCCAGAAAATTGACCATCCCAAACCTGTGGCAGAATCGTATGCGGCTGTGCTAGCTCTAGGGGTATGGCGCAGGCAAACCACAATATCAGCGAAACGCGACCCATCATTCGTCAGCTTGACGACGCGGCGATCAATCGTATTGCGGCGGGTGAGGTTGTCGAACGGCCAGCCTCTGCTGTGAAAGAGCTGGTCGAGAACGCGATCGACGCGGGATCGACACGAATTGCGATAGATATTGCCGACGGCGGCAAGACACTCATTCGCGTCACCGATGATGGGTGTGGTATTTCCGGCGAGGATTTGCCACTGGCGCTGTCTCGCCACGCGACGTCCAAGATCGACGGGTCCGACCTGCTGAACATTCATACTTTCGGGTTCCGGGGCGAGGCGCTGCCATCGTTGGGCGCGGTAGGGCGGCTGACAATCACCAGCCGCGTAGCGGGGGATGAGGCCGCTTCGATCCATGTCGCGGGCGGCAAGATGGAGGCCGTGAAACCCGCCGCTCTGCGTGCAGGTACGGTGGTTGAACTGCGCGACCTGTTCTTTGCCACGCCCGCGCGCCTGAAATTCATGCGCACCGACCGGGCCGAGGCGCAGGCGATCACCGACACCGTCAAGCGTTTGGCGATGGCCGAGCCTGCGATTACCTTCACCCTGCGCGATGTCTCGGGCGGGGGCGAGGGGCGCGTGACGTTTCGCGCCGACCGCGAGAATGGCGACCTGTTCGATGCGCTGCACGCCCGGCTTGCCCGCGTGATCGGGCGCGAGTTTGCCGAGAATGCCCTGCAGATCGACGCCACGCGCGAGGGGATCAGGCTGTATGGGTATGCCGCCTTGCCGACCTATTCTCGGGGCGCGGCGGTGGCGCAGTATCTGTTCGTCAATGGCCGCCCTGTGCGCGACAAGATGCTGACCGGCGCCCTGCGGGCGGCGTATTTCGATTTCCTCAGCCGCGACCGCCACCCGGCTGCGGCGCTGTTCATCGACTGTGACCCGACGCTGGTGGATGTGAATGTCCACCCGGCGAAATCCGAGGTTCGGTTTCGCGATCCGGGCGTGGCGCGGGGGCTGATCGTTTCGGCCTTGCGGCACGCGCTGGCCGAGGCAGGGCACCGGGCATCCTCAACCGTGGCCAATGCCACTCTGGGCGCGATGAAGCCCGAACCGGCGCAGCCTGCACCAGCGCGCGTTTATCAGATGGACCGCCCTTCTCAGGTCGCGCGACAGGTGGCATATCAGGCGCAAGCACCGGGGTTTGCCGAACTGTCGCAGGACTACAGTGGCAGTATTGTGGAACCTGCGCCCGTGGTCACAGAAGAGCCTCCGGCGCAGGACTTGCCGTTGGGCGCGGCGCGCGGTCAGGTGCATGAGAACTACATTATTGCCCAGACTGCCGACGGGATGGTGATCGTGGACCAACACGCGGCGCATGAACGTCTGGTCTATGAAAAGCTCAAACGTCAGATGGCTGAAAATGGCGTGGCTGCGCAGGCGCTGCTGATCCCCGAGATCGTGGAGCTGTCCGAAAGCGACTGCGCGCGCCTGATGGCCGTGGCCGACGACCTGACACGCCTTGGCCTGACGCTGGAGCCCTTTGGCGGCGGGGCTATCGCCGTGCGCGAAACCCCTGCCATTCTGGGTGAGGTCGATGCCCGCGCGATGATCCTGGATATCCTTGATGAGCTGGCGGATCAGGGCGAAAGCCAAACCGTGCAGGCGCGGATCGAGGCGATCCTCAGCCGGGTGGCCTGCCATGGCTCGGTCCGGTCGGGCCGTCGGATGCGGGCAGAGGAGATGAACGCCTTGCTGCGCGAGATGGAGGCGACGCCCCATTCCGGGCAGTGCAACCATGGGCGGCCAACTTATGTTGAACTGAAACTGGCCGATATCGAACGTCTGTTCGGGCGCAGTTGATCCCGCGCGCGCTGCGCGGTAAAAAGAATAAAACAAGAACACCCGAGGCGACATGATCGAGATTGCTGGCACCCAGATTGCATTGAACGACCCCGTGATCCTGATCGGCGGCGGCATTGTCGCGCTGATCCTGCTATTGCTTTTCCTGTCTTTGCGTGCAGCCAACCGCTCGGCGCGAATGGCAGAGCCATTGGCGCGGCAGATGGCGCATCTGGGACAGAATGTGCAGCAGTTGGGGCAAGGGCAGGAACAGTTGCGCGGCGGCCTCCAGCATGTCTCGGACACGCAGGCCAATGCGCAGGTTCAGGTGATCCAGACGGTTGAGGCGCGGCTGTCCTCGGTCCAGCAGCAGATGAATGACAGGCTGGCGGACAACGCGATGAAGTCCGCCCGCGCGCTGGCCGAGATGCAGGAGAGGATGAAGGAATCGCTGCATGGTTCGTCGAAACAGACCGCGACCTCGCTGACGCAATTGCAGGAACGGCTGGCCGCCATCGACAAGGCGCAGGACAATATCACCAAACTGTCGGGCGATGTGCTGTCGTTGCAGGATATCCTGTCGAACAAGCAGACGCGCGGTGCGTTTGGTGAGATTCAGTTGAACGATATCGTGTCCAAGGCGCTGCCCTCGGACAGTTTTCAGTTGCAGGCGACGCTGTCGAACGGACGTCGGGCGGATTGCCTGATCCATTTGCCGAACCCGCCGGGGCCGATCGTGATCGATAGCAAATTCCCGTTGGAGGCGTATGAAGCGCTGATCGGTGCGACAAATGACATGGAGCTGAAGGCCGCCGTTCAGATGTTCCGCAGCACGGTGCGCAAACACATCACCGATATTGCCGAAAAATATATTCTGGACGGCGAAACCGCCGACGGCGCGCTGATGTTCCTACCGTCCGAGGCTGTCTATGCCGAGTTGCATGCCAAGTTCCCCGAACTGGTGCAGGAGAGTTTCAAAAAACGAGTCTGGATCGTCTCGCCCACCACCTGCATGGCGACGCTGAACACTATGCGCGCGATCCTGAAAGACGCGCGGATGCGGGAACAGGCGGGGGCCATCCGCAAGGAATTGGGGATGCTGCACAAGGATGTCGAACGGCTGGGCGATCGCGTGGCCAATCTGGACCGTCACTTTGGACAGGCGGCCAAGGATATCTCGGATATCAAGATCAGCGCCGAAAAAGCCGGACGTCGCGCGCAGCGTCTGGACAATTTTGATTTCGAGGAACTCGCGCCGGACGATCACGCCAACGTGGTGCCGCTTGGTAAAAGTGAGGCTTAAGCGCTACTGGATCGAGAGGTCCAGATTGTACCCAACCGTCTTGTCGGTGTCCCGGTCATTGCCCATGAGGTATACGCGGATCGTGTAATCTCCGTCCTCTGGCAGTTCAACCCGCGCGGTATTCCCGTTGATGGACCCGTTGTAGATTGCTGCGCCGTCACTGCCCGGCGGCAGGACGTTAAAATAGATTACACCATACCCGTTGGTGTCGCTGACCTGAAGTTCTGCGAACAGTTCCTGCCCGGCTTTCGCACCCAGTCGGTAGTCAAAATACTCGTTGCCCGTAACGGTTCCGTTGACCATTGTGCCATAGTTGCCTGTCTCAAACTTCACGTCGGCAACGCTCTGTGCATTGGCAAACGTGGCGAACCCGATACAGGCAAGGGTCAGGGCAAGTGCTTTCATGACTACATCCTCCGATTGCAGGGTCGAAGTCTCAGTGTAGCACAAAACGGCTGTTCAGGTCAGATGCGTAGAAAGGGCTGGAACAGGCGCGGCATCAGCTTGCTGAACTTTAGCGGCGCATCCGTCACGGCCAGGCAAATGCAATCCTCAGAGATGTCCGCCGTCGGCATGTGGTGCAGGTCTTCATCCGCAATCTCGACATCGCCGCGTGCAAAGTGGTCGACTTCGTCCGAGAATGCCCCTTGCAGGACCATCGTCAGTTCCATGCCATTGTGACTGTGATCGGGCACGGCGGCCCCTGCCGGGATAAACAGCAATCGGGCTGTCGCTTCGCGCGTTGTGGGCAGGATCGCCTGTTTAACGCCCATCCCGATCGAGCGCCACTGGATGGCATTCACGTCACCGCCGACATAATCCTGCAACGGCGCGGGAAGCACGGAACAGCCGGGGCGCGCAGGCTTGGCAACGGGTGCACCCTTGGCGATCAGCGCCATGGTCGCGGCCAGCGAACCGTCGCTCAGCGCCGCACTATCATCCTGATCCTGCAAGACACACCCGCCGACAGCCTCGAAACTTTCGGCGCGCGCGCGGCAGTGGTCGCACAACGACAGGTGCGTTGCGACCATCAGGTCGAATGCTTCTGGCAGACCGCCTGCGGCATAGGCCATCAGCAGGTCATCTGTCAGGTGATGTTTGATCTTGTTGCTCATCGTCATCATCTCAGTTCATCGCGTGGCGCAAGCGGTCCAGCGCCAGCCGTATGCGTGATTTGATCGTTCCCAAGGGCAACCCGGTCTGAGACGCAATCTCTCGGTGACTCAGGTCGCCGAAATACGCCTTTTCGATCAGTTCTCTCTGTGCTTCTGGCAACGCTGACAATGCGTCGCGCAGTTGCGCGGTTTCCTGTTGCAACGCAACGACGTCATGCTGTTCCGGTTCTGCCTCGGGACCCCAACCCAAATCCTCGGGTTCCGGCCGCCGTTGCTTGCGCAGGACGTCAATGCGTTTGTTCCGTGCGATCGTGAAGACCCAAGTGGCCACGGTCGCGCGCGAGGGGTCGAACAGATGCGCCTTGTGCCACAAGGTCGCCATCACCTCTTGCGCGCATTCCTCGGCCATCGCCGCATCAGACCCCGATTTGATCAGGAATGCCTTGATGCGCGGCGCAAAGTACTGAAACAGCTCGGCAAAGGCCGCCTGATCCTGCGCATCCCGAATGCGGGTCACATGTCCAACCCACTCGGTCTTGGTATTGCAACTGCCGTTTGCTTCGTTCACCGGCCTGCCCCTGGTACGTTCTTTCGCGTGCCAGGTTTTTGCTAGGGGCCCGTCGGCCACCGGTTCATCCAAGCTCGCGGTATCGATCTCGGTAAACATAACCACATTACGCGGGGCTGCCCAAGGCGGATCACTTTCTGTGGCAAATAATAATCCATATGGGCATTCGCTTCGTAGAATATCTGTATAAGGTCTGAGGAAAAGGCCGCCGTTTGAACGGTTTACAGACAGAATGGAAAAGGTCGCATGAAGCGGGTCGATCACATTGCGGGGCATACGTATCACGGGCGGAAAGGGTCGATTGAAAACGCCTTTCGGTATTCGCTCGACTACATCTTGCTGGACCCGGAAAATACCGGGCCCACGCCCGCGTTGTTCTCTGTCAACGGGGCAAACGTAACGAACTGGCGGGATCGCGATCACGGTGGAGAGCCCGGCAAAGGGCGCGGTGCCGCGTGGCTGCGCGAGCAGTTCCATGACCTCGGGGTCACACAGCCGAACCGGATCATGCTGTTGACCCAGCCGCGCGTTTTCGGCCATGTGTTCAACCCGGTCAGCTTCTGGTTCTGCTTTGACGCGGAAGACGTGCTTTATGCTGTTGTGGCCGAAGTGACCAATACCTACAGCACGCGCCACAGCTATCTGTGCCACAATCCAAACTTTGCGCCGATTCAACCGTCGGACCGGATTGTGGCCGACAAGCTGATGCATGTGTCTCCGTTCCAAAAGATCGAAGGCACCTATACGTTCCGGTTTGACTTCCGTGCCGACAGGGTTGGCGTCTGGATAGATTACGGACGCAAGAATGGCGGGCTGATTGCAACGCTTACCGGCCCACGTGCTGCGCTGACGGACCGAGCGATCCTCTGGTCGTTGATACGCAGACCGTTTGGCGCGCGGCGCGCGTTTGTCCTGATCCTGTGGCAGGCGCTGAAACTGAAACTGAAAAAGGCCCGGTTTCGCCCGTTTCGTACCGCTCCTGTCCCGGAACATCCAATCTCGCGGGTCCGCGAGCCATAAGCGGGCGTTATTTGCGTAAGATCAAAGACTCAGGCCACGCCGAGTGTTTGTGGTAGAATGGAAACCGCGAACACGAAGGAGTTGGGTCATGTTGGAAATCTCGGCAAGAAAAGTCGCTCAGGTCGCCATGATGGGGCGGGAACTGAACCGGGCCGAGGGCGAATTGCGCGCTTTCATCGACCGGATGAGCGAGGATGAACAGGCCGAATTGGTTGCCGTCATGTGGATCGGGCGCGAGAGCTTTTTCGCCGAGGATCTGGCCGAAGCCATCGCAACCGCCAAGGCCGAGGCGTCTACTCCGTGCGCGGACTATCTGATCGGAACGCCGCACCTGTCGGACCACCTTGAGAATGGTCTGGATTCGCTTGGTATCTCAGCCGAGGATGTTGAAAACGACCTGATGTAGCCTTGCGGACGGCAGGAGGAGCGGGCACGGATTTCTCAACCCGTCTGATCACCTGCACAGAACTGTCGCCCAGATGCCAGTGATCGGGTAGCCTGTTCCCGTGGCCCGAGAATGCCGTCGCGCACTCCGGGCAAGGACAAGGGAGGGTAAGCGATGCGATCCGCGTTGCTGACGGTTTCGGTCTTGGCGTTCCTCGCGGGTGGCGTTGTCGCTCCGCGTCCGACGTTGGCCTGTCCTGTCTGCATCACCCTGCCAGAATATTCGTTGGCTGACCGCATCCTGTCGGCGCGCGTGATCGTGCTGGCGGCGCCAACACCGGAAAACCCCTTCAGGTATTCGCCTGTTTCGATCCTGAAAGGGACGCCAAAGCAGGTTTCTGGCTTGCCGGACATTCCGTATCTGGTCGACAGCGTGACCAGATCCGCGTTTCGCGTAGATCCGAACAGAACCGTTCTCATGATCTATGGAGACGGATTGCGGGACAAAGCCGGTCGCAGCCTTTCAACAGGCTGGAGCAAAGGGTTCCTGATGACACCAGAACGCGCGGAGTTCGTATCGGCGATACGCGAACAGGGACGCGCCTGGGCTTTTGGACAATCGGCTGATCCTGCCCGTGTGTCGTTCTTCGGCAGCTTTCTGGGGCACGAAGACGCCGTATTGCGGAACGCGGCACTGATCGAGTTTCACCGCGCACCTTATGAGATTGTCAGGCAGTTGCGCGTTCCGCACCCGATTTCTCCGCTGTTGCATGAGCTGAATGATAGAAACCGCCTCGCGTATGCCCCGGCGATCATAAGGTTGCTGGGCCTGCAATCCGGCCCCGAAGCTGCGCAGGCGGTCAGAACGCGGTACCGCACGGCGCTGCGCGTCGGCGACTTGAACCTTTATGATTGGGCGCTTGCAGGCATCGAGGTGGATGGCTCTGAGGCAATCGAGGCGATTGGCGGTGCCTTGACGCAATCCAACCACGCGCTCGAAGCCAAGCGGGATTTGGTTCAAGCTCTGACAGATGGTGGGACCGCCCGGTTCGAGCATCAAGCTCAAATCCTTAGAATCTTCGAGCGTGAGCTGGAGAAAGACGCCTCGCTTGCTGTCTGGATTGCCCTTGCCGCGAAGTCTTGGGAAACGGACGTGCTGAACTCCCGGTTCCGCTCGATATTGATCGGTGAAGAATTGGAGCCAGCAGCCCAGTTTCTCGTTGAAAATACACTCGGTCTGAACGAACCGCGCTAAGACGGCGCGTCGCAGGCGGCAGGGTTCGCCGATTTTGGGATGTCTGGAGTGTACTGGACGCCTCGGCTCAGGCAGAGGGTCGCCGTGCGTGACCGTGATGGCTGAAGACGACCTGACTCGACTGGACATCCGACCGGAAATCCGCAGCCCGCCCCGGTAGCGTCAGATAAAACTGTCGCAGGCCGGGTTCGATATCCGCCGCCATTGCCGCGCAACGGTGGCACATCCGTTCGATACGCAAGTGCGAATGGCGCTCGCGTACTGCCGCGATCAGATCAGCATGTGCCTGTGACAGCTTTTGGAATTCTGGACTGTCAATCAGGGTTCTGTCACCGACCAGAGCATACACGGCCTCGAGGTCGGACTTGCCCTTGAGATCGACAAACCCTGCCTCCAGCATGGCCAAATCCTGCCGTGCTGCCCGGTAGACCGCGCTTGAGACCAAGATATCGTAATCGACATGACGGCAACTCTGCTCGATCCGTGCCGCGACATTCACGACATCGCCAATGACGGTATAGTTGAACCTGCTGCGCGAGCCGATATTGCCAACGCACGCCTGACCTGTCGCGCATCCTGTTGCCAAGGCGATGGGCGGCCGGTCCTGCATGACGTCCGACGCGTTGAACCTCACCAGCGCCTTGCGCATCAACAGCGCTGCGTGCGCAGCCCGACACGGATGGTCCTCGACCGGAAGGGGCGCGTTCCAGAATGCCATGACCGCATCCCCGATGAACTTGTCGATCGTACCCCTTTCCTTCAAAATCTGGTCGCCCACCTGTGAAAAAAGCTCGTTCAGCAACGCGACAAGGTCGGTGGCCGACACGGACTCGGACAGCGGTGTGAACCCCCGGATGTCCGAGAACATCACCGTGATCTCCTGAGTCTCGCCGCCCAGTTGCAGACTGTGGCCTGAAATTTCCATCTCATCCAGTATCTCGGGGGCGACATAATGCGAAAAGACCTGTCGGATTTCCCGTTTTTCCCGCTCGGTCGAAACGAACAGATACCCGGCGAGCAAGCCAAAATTGGCCATCCCACCCATTAGTGGAAATGTCACGTCGAACAAGACAAGCTGGTTCTGGAAGGCCAGCCAACTGGTGCCCAGAACAACTGCGGCGGCCGCGCCGCCCGCGACAAAAGAGGCAACCGCACCAAAGCTGGACATGACCGCGATTACAATCAGGCCAAGCAGCACGAAGGACAGCAATTCGAGCGCGGCGGTGACGTCCGAACGGCTGAGCATTTCCCCGGTTATTATCTGTTCCAGCATCTGTGCATGGATCGAAACGCCCGGGACAGATTCCCCCAGCGACGTCTGATGCATGTCGAACAGACCGGCCGCCGAAGTGCCGACCAGAATGATCCGGCCCTCGATTTCCGCCCTCAGCGCAGGGTCGTCCGGGTTTTGCATGACATCATCGGCCGAGAGGTAAAGTTCGGGCCTGTCTTGCCGGTACCGAACCCAGACCTCGCCGTTTTCGGTCGTCGGCAACCGAAAATCACCCAGTTCGACCGCCAGCATGATCCCTTTTTCATCGGGCGCACCTTCGGCCAGAATGAATGGTGCGCCGATTGCAACCCTCAAGGCTTCGATCCCCAGACCGGGGAGGGGACCATTTGGGCCGCCCCACAGCACCGGAACACGCCGCACAATTCCCGTTCCACCCAGCGGGGATACATTCACTCCGCCGATCCCGGCTGCGCTGCGGTCGAGCGGCGGCGCGATCGGAGTCCAATAGGGGACAGCAATCAGCCCGGCAGTCGGGTTTTCACCGATTTCGATAATTCCGGTTTTCGGGGTCACCTGACTGCCTTCATGCGAAAGCCGCGCCGCTGTTCCCATCACGACGGGCCAGTTGGCGACTTCCAGCCCGAACAGAACATCGTAGTCCATCTTTTGCGCGCGACGTTCTACCGTAAGAACGCCTGCGAGGGCAGGATCGTTAAGCAACCGAGCCGGCGAATACCTGTCTGGTTCAACAAACAACATATCAAACGCAATCGCCGCGGCACCGTATTCGCCCAGGTTTTCAACCATCTGTGCCAGAATTGTTCGCGGCCACGGCCATTGGCCCCAATTCGCCAGTGACTTTTCGTCGATGTCCAGAACTCGGACCGGCAAATCCGGGTTGTATTCCCGCGGCATGATGCGCTGAAGAATGTCAAAGTAGATCAGCCGGGTCATTCGCACGGGGTAGGGGTCCATGACCCTGATGAAACAGCCGATCAGGATCAGGCCCAGACCCACCAACCGAAAGCCGCGCCTCCGGCCAATCTTTTCTTTGGGCTTCACGGTCACGTTAACCTCCGAAGTCACTGGGCGATGCCCATGTTAACGCGCTGCTTGATTGCCTTTCCCCTTCCCGTTGCCCGGCCCTTTGCCCTTTCCGGGGTTCCCAAAGCCACGAGCGTTTCTGTTTTGCCCACCCGGATTGCTGCCGTCCCCGTGACCCGAGCGGTTTGTCTTGGTTTGCGGTTCCGGCGTCGGTGGCTCTGGCGTCGGTGGCTCTGGCGTCGGCGGCTCTGGCGTGGGTGGTTCAGGTGTAGGCGGCTCTGGCGTCCGAGGTTCAGGTGACCGAGGCTCAGGCGACTGTGGCCTGCTGGTGGGGGCCGGGGTTTCTCGGAATGCAGCCCTTTGCCGCCGTACAGGTGTTGGAACCGGTGCGTCAGATTTCAGGACCGGAACAGGCGCAAGCTCTCCGGCACATCCGCCAATATCGATTTGCAGCGGACTAAGCAGGTTTTCCTGCGATTGGATAAAGGGGAAACCGTTTTGCAGAGCCAGTTCATATTGCTCCTGATCCACGGGGCGCCCGACATTTCCCTGCTGGCTCGTGGCAAACAGGCTGCACTGGCGCCCGGTTGACCGACAGCTTCCACTCAGGCTGCACATTTCAACGTTGCCCTCCAGTACCAACATTGCACTTTGGGTGCCGGGCACCACCCACATGTCGAACGTCGTGCCACGAACGGCCATTGTCGCTGTCGGTGTTTGGATCGAATAGGCCCGTTTCTTGCTTTTGCCCGAGATGAAACGAAAGCTGCCGCCCAAGGCTTGAACCGCAAAAGACTTGGCCTTGCGGTTGCCGCGCAGCATCGTCACGTCCAGAATCATGCTGGCGTTCGGACCAATGGCGATTTTGGTCTCATCCACGAAAACGAGTTGGACCAATCCATTGCCGTCTGTTGAAATCGCATCTCCTGATGCGACCTCCATACCGGATTGAAGCGGCCGTGATTCTCCAGCGCGTGTTATCTCGGCGCCCTGCTTGACGCCGATAACCGTGCCGATATTGGAAAATGCCGTTGCGGGCACCAGCGAAATACACAAAACAATTATGAATACTCTGAACCAGGCCAAGCTTCTATTCCCCCAAATAGATTATGTCGTGAGCGATGCGCTCACTGCCCGGTTTTAGCCTCTGGAAAATCGCGTGTTTTTTATTGATGCTGAAAATATGTCTAGCCAAATATGCCTTAAACACCGTGGTTTTGGCAAGTTGGTTACTTTTGCTCGTCCGAGGAGGCCATAATTCGCCCCGATCTTCAGACCTATTCTCATAGGATTGGCAGAGGTTTCGGGACGACGGATATCAAATAGGTGCCGGTTTCCAGAAAATTGACGATGCACGGGAAAATCGCCTTGTATCTGGTCCACCGCCGAGGATATACCGGCCAGCGGAGACGTGGCCGAGTGGTCGAAGGCGCTCCCCTGCTAAGGGAGTAGGCGGGAAACCGTCTCGAGGGTTCGAATCCCTTCGTCTCCGCCATTAAACTCAATTTAATTATTTTAAATCAATATATTAATAGTATATGTCTTATATTCATCCCCCATTTTATCCTCCATTGTTAATTTGAGTGTTGGGATTGGGGGCGGGTCAAACAATAGGCCATTTAGGAGTGAGACCGCGTGGATAGGCAAAATTCTGTGTGGTACAAATTAAAGGTTTGCAAAACTCTAAGCCCGCTTTCCCATTCTAAGCAGTCACCTGACCAAAAGACTCAGATGACTGCCTTGAGCCCAATGCTATCTTACGCGTCATGTCTAAAGCTGGATTACGAAAAGAAACTGCACCCCGCACTGAGGCGAGGTGCAGCCACTCACGAGACGATTCCGGATG